>CACZCR010000001.1 GCA_902779705.1 uncultured Bacteroidales bacterium
GGAGATTTCCACACGACTTCCGTTAATGACAACCCATTACCGGAACGCGCAGACGTCCTGTTATTAGCAGAAAAGGTCGGTTTAGATGGCAAACAAGCATCGGTTATTTACGACGAAATGATAAAGTTGACAAACAAACAACTATAATGAGAAAATTTTGTACAGATTATGACAACATCTATTCGTGATATATGGTATAATTATAAGTCGGAAGTTCTTTTTGGCTTAGTTCTTCTATCGTTGACGGTGCTCAGTTATTGGTTGGCCACGTTCATACCGGAATCGGTTTTTGAGAACTATATCAATCCGTTTGAGTATATCAGCACGATCGCCGTCTGTTTCTTCGGAGCGTTCCTCTTGTTTCGTCATATAGAGCAAAATACCTTGCGTCGCTCATGGGCGATTGTGTTGCTGGTATGGGGCTGTATCGATGTGTTGGTATGGGGCGCGCGATATGTACTGGGTATCAAAGCGGTAGGCGGTACGCCGGATGACCCTTTGTTCAATGTATCTATCCGACAAACGCCTTGCGTCCGGGATGGCTCAACTGGTGGCGTGCTGTGCTGTTGCTGCTGCCGATGATTGTGCTGGGTGTCGTCGATTATTTCGTGCCGTTGAACCTGCTGCCCGTTATTATGATCTATCCGCTGGTTCTTTTCTTAACGCTTTGCCGGCATGTCCGTAAATACCGCCAATGGTGTGAGGATAACTTCTCCTCCTTGGATAATATCGATGTGCAATGGATAGTGCGCTATCTGACAATGCTTGCCATCGTAGGTTTGTCGTTCTATTTCATCGTTTTCTGGTATGTGCCGAACCGTATGTTCACCCAACAATGGTTGTTCCTCCTTATCTACGCGTACACAACCGAGCGCGTACTGCATCGTCCTGATCCATGGACAAAGATTCGCAGTACGGCGGTGGAAGAAAAGGAAGAATCGAAAATGGATAGTCCCACCAATGCCGCTTATCGTGCCGCGTTGGATGCTTGGATCGAAAAGGAGAAGCCGTACCTCAATCCGGATTTCCAGTTGATGGACTTGCGTCAGGTGCTGCCGCTCAACCGCTCGTACCTGAGCCGGTTCATCAATAGCGAGTATGGTTGTAGTTTCTACCAATGGGTCAACCGTTTGCGTATCAAGGAAGCCAAGCGTCTGAAGATGGAGCATCCCGAGTTGACGGCACAGGATATCGCCGAACATGGTTGTGGCTTCTCGTCCCGCCAAGCTTTTTATCGCACTTTTCTCCGCGAGACAGGTCAAACTCCCAGCGAGTGGTGGGCTGCCCAAAACAACACCATTTAGGAAACACTTCGTAAAAATTTTGCGTTTTTTAGGAAACAATTCGTAATTATTTGCACGTGCGTATTGCGTACGTGCATATTTTTTTATAATTTTGTCGGAAAATTTAGATATAGCGTATGAAATTAGCAGTTCGATTCCGGTATTTGGGTGCCAAGACCCCGACGTTTGACATTGTGGAGTTGACGGTTGATCAATGGCGCGAGTTCTTTTGGTTAAACAGTAGCCAGATGCGTTTGGAGTGGATGATTCATTTCCTCCGTTACGAATATATGCGGCATGAGATTAAGGAGTTGTGGTGGATTCCGCTGGATGACCAAGAGGGATTGCAGATCGCCCCGAAGGCAAAGATCTACAAGAAAGAGGAATAAATAAATCAACAAAATATTAACTAAATTTATTAACATTATGAGAAAAAGAAAGTTTTTTACACTATTCTTTGCCCTGGCGGCGATGATGCTCGCCTCGACCGGGCAAATCCGGGCAGACCAAGTGGTTTACACCTACTTCAATCAAGGCAATAATGTCAAGAGTCCGGTTACTGTGAATTGCGGGGCAGTTTACAATGATTATGCTCTCTTGAGGTATGGTGGTAAAAATTTGACTATTTCCGTATCGGCGGGATATTCGATTACCTCTGTAAGGTTTGTTGTGGCTAGAGCTGTCGAGAGAGAGATCATCAGTACTACGAAAGGAACGTTAAGTACCAACAGGCCTCAATCGGATGCTAGCGTTTACGTCAATGATGTCAACAGCACTTCTGTCACATTGAGCACCACCGAGGGTGAGTACAGGATTGAACGGATAGAGGTGGACTATAAGGTTGAAGTTCCGGTTGGTGCGATTGACGGTCTCACCGGCAAGAACGGTTCGTTCCGTGTCTGGGGATGGGCTTATGATCCGGATGCTGAAGACAGTTATGCTGTGACCGTCCACGTGTATGTGTTCGACAATGCCACGGAGACCGATTTGGCCAAAGCGAAAAAGGGTATCAACGCCGGAACTGCCAACATCAGTCGTCCTGACTTGGCCAGTCTGGGCCACGGTACGATGCACGGTTTCGATTTTAACCTGAGCTTGACCGACCTCAACCCGGGTACCTATTATGTCCGTGTTTATGCCTTGGACAAACAAGGCATTAGCAACCCGGCGTTGACGTACTCAGGTGACGTAACTGTGCAGGCAGCTACGGTCGGCTCTCCGTACACCGTTAGCTACAACGCCAACGGTGGTAACGGTGCTCCGGGTAGTCAGACAAAGGCACAGGATATTACGCTCAAACTGAGCACTGCCACGCCGACCCGTACGGGTTATACCTTCAATGGTTGGAACACGAATAATAGCGGAACAGGTACCAACTATGCAGCCGGTGCCAACTACACCGCCAATGCCAATGTGACCCTTTATGCGAAATGGACGGCGGTGAACTACACCATCGGCTATACGCTGAACGGCGGTAGCGTAAGCACTAACCCGACGAGTTATACCATCGCGACGAACACGATCACGCTCAACAACCCGACGAAGGATGGTTACACCTTCAAGGGCTGGACGGGTTCGAACGGCAACACGCCGCAGACATCCGTACAGATAGCGAAGGGTTCGACGGGTAACAAGACTTACACCGCTAACTGGGAGAAACTCACCTATACCATCACCTACGATTACGCAGGCGGTAGTGGCTTCAACGTAGAGAGCTACGACGTCGAGACGGCTACCTTCCAACTGGCAGCTCCGCAACGCGCGGGCTATACTTTCCTCGGCTGGACGGGTTCGAACGGCAACACGCCGCAAATGACTGTGCAGATAGCGAAGGGCTCGACGGGCGACAAGAACTATACCGCTAATTGGGAAATCAACCCGAGTACGCAGGTTCAGTATCTCGACAGCCTCGGTCAGACTGTAGCGCAAGAGAGTGTGGCTTTCAACCGTCCTGAGGAACCGGAGATAGCAGGCTTTACCTTCGTACGATGGGAGGTAAAAGAAGGCCCGCTCAGCGAGGGTATCACACTCCAGGCTGTCTATACCGAGAACGAACCTTCGGGTGCGCCCAAGAAACAAGTAGGTAAGTTCACACTTATCCGCAGGGGCGATAAGAACGAGTATATTCTTCAAACTGCTAAATGATATATACTATGATAAAGAGATTTTATATCCTACTTCTTGCTATAGTAGCAAGTGTAGGGATGAGCTGGGCAAAAGTCATCACGTGGGATCAGTCCAAAGTATCCAGTATGGCTATGAACGTTTCGTCCGGCTCTGACAGTAGGACCAGTGACGGCATTACGGTAACGGCTGTAAGCACTGGGGAGTTTGTTGTATTTGGCGATCACGGCGGTGCCATTGAAATTGGCAATGGCGAAGGTAGTGGTGGAGGTTATTTAACGTTCACATCCAGTGTAGGAAACATTGCCCAAATTGATATTTATCACTCGGGTGCTGGAGAATGGAGAAATGCCAATGGAGACTGGATCAGCCCGTATTATGAAAATTTCGATGGAGGAATATTCACATGGTCCGGAACTCCTGCCGCATCGATTACGTTGACAGGAGACGCTCCCAGGCATATAGATGATATTACCTCTATTGAATTTACAATAGAAGATGGTGGTGGTTCGGAACCGGCGGCAGGATTACAGGTAACGGAATTGCAAGTTCTGGATTCGTGGGCGGATAACCCTACTATGTTATCTACTTCAGACATGCCCGGTTTTGTGGCAATTACTGAAGAAGAAGCTACAGCATGGGATGCTGCTCCAGCAGGTAAAGTAGATTTGATTTTCGCATTTGAAGATAATGCAGCGACTGCTCTTTCCTTCAAAAACGGAGTCTATCAAGCGGCACAGGCACATAATATAACATATGAAGATCTTTACGCATGGTATTCAAACGGAGATAAGATTTTCTATACCAGCGACGGTTCGGCACAGACAGATGACCCAATCGTCATTGCAACCAACACTGAGCAATCCAGTTATACGCAAGGCTCTATAACGGTCTCCGTAAATTATGTGGGAGACAGTGATGGATTTCGTTTGAACAATGACAATTCTGCATCTATCAGTAATTCAGGATCTTCTACTATTTCCAAGATTGAGTTGGTTCCTGGATGGTTTTTAAACAAACACAGCTATGTGCGTGCTAACGGTGCAGAGCCGAATTCTTCCAGTGAAGAGTTAATCACCTTCTTGAATGTCAATTCCAATGAGGTGACGTTATCCTGTTCCGTTTCGATCTGTATTAAAGAAGTAAGAATCTATTTTGGAGAAGCCGGCGGCGGTTCAACGCCGACGACTTGGACATCGCTCTCAGTGGGGGATGTGATCAAAGTTGGTGATAAGATAGAGGTACCTGCAGAAGGTGATGGATCATGGGGTATCAATGGTAACGTCCTTAGAAACACTTGGGGTCCGTACACACTGATTCGTGCCGATATTTATCAGGCAAGTGAATTTGATGATCCTGTGGTAACCGAATTAGAAGATGGAGCCTTTTACGTATTCAAGGCAGAGAACAGTAGTTTCTATCCATTATCCAATCTCGGTAAAGGTACAGGATTAGTGGTTACGGGAACTTCGGACGGTCTCGAAGTAACGGCTGCTGAGAATAAAGAGTTTACGGTTGCCGTTCACGATGGCGGCGGTTCGTCTGCTCCGGCTAACGTGTGCGGTGACGGTTTGACTTGGGAATTGAATGGCGGCGTGCTTACCATCTCATATGACGGTGTAGGTACAGGTGAAATGACTGACTTCGACTACGAATACGATCAAAACCCTGTTAACGTAGCTCCGTGGAAAGAGAATAAATCAGAGATCACAACCGTTGTTATTGGTGATGGTGTGAAATCTATTGGCAACTATGCCTTTAATGATTTATACGAGAATTTCACAGCCGTTACGATCGCTAACAGTGTTGAACGTATTGGTTTGAATGCCTTCATGAATGCCAAGTGGATTACTGAGATTACTCTCCCGAGTTCTCTTAAGACCATTGATAAAGAATGTTTTGCTGCCAACTTCGGAATCACCTCTATCACGATCCCAAGCGGCGTAACAAGTATCGGCAATAAAGCTTTCAGTTATTGCAATGGTCTGACTTCTCTCACTTGCGAAGCAACGACTCCTCCTACTCTGGGCTCGAGTGTGTTTTATAAAATAACCAGCAAAACATCCGACATGTCGAACATTCCTCTGTATGTGCCGTCCGAAAGCGTAGATGCTTACACCGCAGCCGCTCAGTGGAATGCCTTTGATGTACAGGCTATCCCCGGCGGCGGTTCGACAGACGTTATCAACTGCACCGCAGCAGATCTTGGCAAGGTGCTCTGCACCGACGGTAGTATCTACGCTACAGTAAGCGAAGCAACTGCTGCAAGCAAAACGGCTGCTGCCGTCATTGCCTATGTTGACACACAGAACGGAAAAGCTCTGGCACTCGCGCTGGCAGATGATGGTGGTGAGATGGAATGGGCACCGGCAAAAACAACCGCACCTGCTCATACGCCTGCCGTCAGCAACGGCACATGGACACTGCCCTCCAAGGACGATTGGGACAATATGATCACCGCAGCAGGAGGCTACGAAGCCCTGCGCGATGGCTTCAGTGCCGTTGGCGGTACGAATATGAATGAGGACAAATACTGGTCATCTACGCCCGAGAACGATAATGCATGGATATTCTACTTCAACTACGGCATGTGGGTTGACGGGTATGTGGATAACCCTTGCCGTGTTCGTGCTTGTCTCGCATTCGACATCCCTGCCGCTCCGGCCACTCCGGCTTATGAGAAGGTTATGAATCTGATTAACGAGATTCCGAATCCGGCGGTTCTCACCGCAGAGTGCAAGGCGAAGATTGATGCTGCTCGTACGGCATACGACGCCCTGAGCGACGGTGACAAAGATCTCGTAACCAATAGCGCTACGCTGACGACTGCTGAGGCAGCATTTGACAACGTTATGGATATCTGGCTCAGCGGCGACTGCGATGTGATCCTCTGGAAAGATACGACCCTGACTGTTCGTAAACATGCAGGCGAAGGCAACGGAGCAATGGCAGATTACAACTACATGAGTCGTGCTCCGTGGTACAATAACCACTGGTACGATCCGAAACCGAACGACATCGTAATCAAGTCCGTTACGATTGAAGAAGGTGTTACACACCTTGGAGATTATGCATTCGCTTGGATGAGCGAGACGAAGACGGTTACTATTCCGTCAAGCGTAACAACTATTCCGGAAGATGCATTCTATTGGAGCAAGGCGGTCGATGATATTTATCTCAATACTACCGACCCGTCGAACCTGATGTGGGCACTTCCGTATAGTGCAGATAACCAGTTCAAACCGGAAAAGGGTACTAACGCCCACGTACCGGTTGACCTCTTAACTGCATACCAGGAGAAATTCGGTGCCCTCAATATGACATTCGTGGGTGACCTTGATCCGATTACTCCGCTTACTCCGGAGCAGCAGCAAGCGTTGGATGCAGTCAAAGGTTTGATTAACGCTATTCCTTCGCCGGTTGTTTATACTCCAGCATGCAAGGACGCCATCGACGCTGCCCGTGCGGCATACGATGCGTTGACACCCGATATGTTAAAGCAGTTGGTAAGCAACTACGCAACGCTGACAGCTGCCGAGGCTACCTATGCAAACCTGAAGGATGTAGCGGTAGTAGAGGCGAAGATCAATGCTATCCCGACGCCGGTAGAGCTCAAACTCGCTACGCGCGATTCTATTGAAAGCGCGCGCGCGGCATACGAGGCCCTGACCGATGACCAGAAACTGCTGGTAAGCAACTATCAGACCCTGCTCGATGCTGAGGCTACTTGGGCTACTCTCAACCCGGGCGGCGGAATGCCTGCCGATGCTCTGAACGGTAAGTTCACGATTAACGCAGACGGCGACCAAATCTCCTTCGCGAAAGGTAACTTGCAGGCTACGACAGAAGACCTCGGTGAACATTGGACTTGGAGCTTCGCTGCTAACCAATGGAATTACCTTGGTATTGCCGTAGCGAATAGCAAGATTAACGGCAACGGAACCGTTTCTGAGAATGGTACGGTGGATCTGTTCGGTTGGAGTACGGCCGCTACCTACTATGGTATCAATAATAGCTATAAGGCCGTCGATTATATCGGAGATTTTGTCGATTGGGGACCCAACATGGGTGCCGGTTGGCGCACACTCACGAAAGATGAATGGAATTATCTGATTGAAAATAATACCAAGGGTAGGGCTACCGTAAACGACAAGAGCGGCTATATCTTCCTTCCGAACGATTGGAGCGGCCCGGCCTTTACCGCTAATCCGGACAACTTTACAACGAATGTCTATTCCGGCGACGACTGGACCGCAATGGAGAACGCCGGTGCGGTGTTCCTGCCTTCTGGCCCTGCTCGCAATGGCGCATATGCATTGATAGCAAATGATGCTAAATATAGCAGTTCCACCTCGTTGAATAATGATACTTCGTATGTATTCACAATTTACTACAATCAGTCTCAAAGCGCTTGTACCGGCACCAATCGCGCGTATGGTTGCATGGTCCGTCTAGTAACAGCAGGAGGTGCTACTCCGCTGGATTCGGCACTGGCTGTGAAAGACCTGATTGAGGCTATTCCGACTGAAATCACATTGGACGCTGCTTGCGTAAAGGCGATTGAGGATGCCCGTGCTGCATACGACGCCCTGAGCGACAACGCTAAGGGTGTGCTCGATGCCGCAGACGTAAAGAAACTGACCGACGCTGAGCAAGCATTGAAGGATCTCAACCAAGCAGTGGCTAACGAGGTAATCGCTAAGATCAATAATATCCCGCTGCCGGTAGAGCTCAAACTCGCTACGCGCGATTCTATTAATAACGCGCGCGCTGCGTACGACGCACTCAACGCTGAGCAGAAACCGTTGGTAACTAACTATCAGACCCTGCTCGACGCTGAGGATGATCTTGCATCCCTCAACCCGGGTGTACCGCCTGCTACTCCGCTGGATTCGGCACAGGCTGTAAAAGACCTGATTGATGCAATCCCGACTCCGGTTGAGTATCCGACGAGCGGCGCAGCTATCGAAGCAGCTCTCAACGCATATAACGCGCTGAGCGACGCTGCCAAGGGTGCGCTCGATGCCGCTGACGTACAGAAACTGAACGACGCTGCGGCACAATACGCAGCGCTGGAGGCTATCGCAGCAATCGAGGCAATCCCGGCTGAGATTGTTTATGACCCGGCTATCAAAGCTGCTATCGAGACCGCTCGCGAGAAATACGACGCACTGAGCGATGCTTCGAAAGAACTGGTAGATGACGAAGTAGTAGCAAAACTCACTAACGCCGAGCAGGCTTGGGCAGATCTCGTAGCGAAGGTAGAGCATAACGTAAGCTATATGGGTAAGGACGGCGAACTCAAGAATGAGAAAGTAGCGCTGCTCAATATCCCTGATCCGGCTCCGGACTTCAACGGTTACGAGTTCGTTCGCTGGGATGTCAAAGCAGGCGACTTCCTTGAAGAAGGTCTCCGTGTTAAGGCTGTTTATACACCGATCATTACCACCAACCCGCAAGGCTTCGACACGCTCGCATACAACGGCTTGGCACAAGAACTGGTTAAAGCCGGTGTAGCTAAGGAAGGTCAGATTGAGTACAGTCTCTATCCGGAAGAGTCGGAGAGCTGGAGCGCAGAACTGCCGAAGGCTACTAACGCGGGCGTATACGCGATCTATTATAAACTCGTGCGCGAAGGACATGCGGACTATATCGCTCCGGAACCGACGATGGCTACTATCGCCAAAGTGCCTGTAACCTACGTGGCTCCGGTGGCTTACGACACGCTCGTTTATACCGCATCTAACCAGACCCTCATCGCAGCCGGTCAGACACAGGACGGTACCTTCGAGTACAGTCTCGATCCGACCCTGCTGGATAGCTGGAAGGCTGAACTGCCGCAAGCTATGGCTGCCGGTACGTATAGTGTTTACTACCGCGTAAAGGGTGACCTCAACCACCTCGATTCGACGGCTGTTGATCCGATAGCTGTGACGATCGCTAAGGAAGAGTTGACCGCTACTGCGGATAATAAGAACGTCATTTACGGCGACGCTGTACCTGCATACACCGTTACCTATGCCGGCTGGCAAGGCGACGACGATGCTACAGTGCTGACCGGCGAAATCGCTTATGCATGCGAGTACGTGAAGGGTAATCCGGTTGGCGAATATGTGATCACCCCGAGTGGTGTAGATGCCGCTAACTACACGATCACCTTCGTCAACGGTAAGCTGACTGTTAACAGCAAGTCCGCTAAGAGCGCTGACATCACGGCTAAACAGGCTGATAACGAGAAACTCGTTTACGATGCTGCGGCTAACAAACCGACTATCCAAGCGAAGGATACGACCAAGACGCTCGTCGAAGATACGGATTACAAACTGACCTTCATCGGTCGCGGTGACACCGAATATGCGGAGAGCGCAACGGCTCCTGCACATGTAGGCGAGTACACGGCTATCGTAGCATTCATCGGTAACTATACCGATACGCTGACAGTTGACTTCGTGATCAACAAAGCTCCGCTCACCATCACGGCTGATGACAAAGAAGTGACCTTCGGTGAGTTCGCTCCTGAGTTCACTGTTTCGTACGAAGGATGGCAAGGTAACGACACCGCTACCGTACTGACCGGAAGCCAGGCTTACGCATGTGAGTACGTACGCGGCAACCAGATCGGTGACTACACCATCATCCCGAGCGGTGTGGATGCACATGACTATGCCATCACCTTCGTTAACGGTACGCTGACTGTTAACCGCAAGTCCGCTAAGAGCGCAGACATCACGGCTAAACAGGCTGATAACGAGAAACTCGTTTACGATGCAGAGGCTAACCGTCCGACCATCCAAGTGAAGGATACCACCCTTGTGCTGACAGAAGCGCAAGACTATGTACTGACCTTCATGGGTGTAGCGGCTGACCAAACTCCGTATGCAGAGTCCGAAACCGCTCCGACGCATGTAGGTGACTACAAGGCTATCGTAGCGTTCATCGGTAACTATATCGATACGCTGACTGTTGACTTCACGATCAACAAAGCTCCGCTCACCATCACCGCGAATGACACGGCGATGATCTACGGCGACGTAGCTCCTGCATTCACCGTTTCGTACAACGGATGGTTCGGTAATGATGACGAGAGCGTGATCCTCGGTACACAGGCTTATGACTGCGTATATGCACCGGGCAGCCCGATCGGAACCTACGCTATCACGCCGAAGGGTGTGGAAGCATACGACTATGCGATCACCTTCGTTGATGGTACACTGACGGTTAACAAAGCACACGTCTATGTATCCGGCGCAGAGGCTCAGATTGCTAAGTTCGCTGACGGTCACGCTAACGCAGTGGTACTTGAGCAAGGTATCCTCAACGGTATCAAGCTCAACGATCCGATTGCACACCTCACCACCGCTGCCTTCAGCAGTGCAGACGTAGCTGAGAACCTGACGATCACCCTGTTCTACGAACTGACCGGCGATGCCGCTCTGCTCAATAACTACAACCTCGATCCGACCTCCGATATCTTCACCAACGAAGGTGTCATCATCGAGCCGTTCATCCCGGACAACGAGGATAAACCGGAAGACGAGGAAGCTGAAGTCAAAGAGGGTATCGAGATCTATGCGTACGGCTATTGCGATGGTAGCGGCTACAGCCTCAAGTACCATCTGGAGAGCGGTAACCCGGATCAGTACAAGATTGAGTTCGAAGACAGCCGCTTCACCGACGTCGATTGGACCAACCTAACGACCGTAGGTAAAGACGGAACGATCGATATTGAGATTCCGGTAGATATGCCGACGGGTGACTACACGATGACCGTTTACTTCCGTGACAGCCGCTTCGACTGGCTCGAGAGCCGTCAGCTCAACGTGACGTTCCATGTCAACCTGCCGGAGACCTATGTTCGTCCGCTGTTCGACAACGTGATTGCACTGGTAGATACCTGCAAGTGCCTGACCGATATCCAATGGTACTGGCGTGCAAACAGCACCGAGCTGTGGCAACCGATCGAGGGCGCTAACGGCTACTACTACCACGTGGATGGTAAACTGACCGGTGAGTACTTCGTTTCTGCGAAGATGAACGGTGAGCCTACCTACACCTGCGGTCAGACCGACATGGAGACGCTCTATGGCGAAACTCAGAAGGCATCGGCTCCTGTCGTGAAGGCTTACCCGAACCCGGTTGTCACTACTACCACAGTGACCATCGAAAACTCGACCGAATGGAACCATAACATCCGTATCGTCAACCTGATGGGTGCCGAAGTAATGAATGCAACCTTCGAGGGAGACAAGACAAGCGTCGAGATGGGTAACTATCCGCAAGGCAACTACTTGATCTCGGTAGATGGTATCGTAGTTAAGGTTATGAAACAATAATGTGTTAGAAAAAAACAATAAAAACCCCTTTGAATCCTTTTGAAGCATAGCTTCCGACGCGTATTAGCGCTTAAAACTCCTCGCAAGCAAGCTTTCGGATAGTTTTAATCCCTAATCCACGACCCTAATGGGTAAAAGGATTCAAAGGAGATAAACACAAAAAACAATTATTTGTTTAATTTGATTAATCTATTGTTTTTAAGGTTTTTGTTAAAAATTGAAATATTAAAGAACTACAGATATGAAAAACAAACATTTTCTTACCATTATCGTTGCGACGCTGGCCATCTCAGTCAGTGCACAGCAGAGCGTGCACGATAATTACATCGGCGTTAACTTCGGTGGAGGACTTAACTCGATGCTCTATAAGCCGGCTAACGGTACGCAGGGCTTGGGCTTCGGTTTTGATGCCGGAATCCATTACGGTCGTTTCTTCAACCGTACCGTCGGTCTTGGCGTAGGTCTCCAGTACTCATGGGCAAACGCTTACGCGACCTATAACTGGAATGAAGTGACTACAGGACTCACGCACCCCTCCAACCCTAATACGCCGTATGACCTCACGACCGGCTTTACGAACTTCGTGGAGCGTCAGAACGTGGGTTATCTCTCTATCCCGGTAGAGGTGCTCTTCCGCAAGGCTCTCAGCGACCGTGCGGCATTCATCGCCGGTGTGGGACTCAGTCTGGATCTGCCGATTCAAGGCAAGTATATCGCTAAAAGCGGTTCGTACAGCACGACCGGTGTCTTCCCTGAGCTGGGACCCTATACTGTCAGCGACATGCCTGAGCATGGCTTCAGTACCTATACTACCACCCAGAACGCCAAGATCAACAATCGCGCGAAGGTAGGCGGTTCGGTCATAGCTGATCTCGGGCTCCGGGTTGCGCTCAATGATAACTGGGGAATGTATTTCGGTCTTTATGCCGGCTACGGATTTACCAACTTCCTGAAGGAAAGCATGACGGACGAGATGATCATGATCAACGCTACCAATCCTGCAATTATCGACTATCGCGGCACCTTCGATTCCAATGAGACAGGCAAGGCGAACCTCATCCGTGCAGGTGTGAAGATAGCCGTTGATTTCGGTTGGCCCAAGAAAGTGCAAGAGGCACCGGCTGAGGAGCAACAACTGCCGACTGTCAACGACGATGCAGAGCGTCTGGCACGCGAGAAAGCTGAACAAGAGCGTTTGGCTCGTGAGGCTGCCGAGAAAGCAGCCCGTGAGAAAGCAGCCCATGAGAAAGCGGCCCGTGAGAAAGCTGAGGCGGAGCGTCTGGCGGCTGAGCAGGCCTTCAAACGTCAAGTAGAGACGCTTGATGTCCACTTCGGTACGGCACAGGATCAACTTACCTTCAATGAGGGTGAACAGGATATCGTCGACCGCTTGTGCGACATGATGAAAGCAGACCCGAGTATGCGCATCAAGATCACCGGTCATACCGACAACACCGGTAACGCTGCACAGAACCTCAGCTTCTTCGGTATGAAGCGTGCTAAAGCGCTCAAGGCGTACATGGTAGAGCAGGGTGTGGATGCATCGCAGATCGAGTGCGATTCTAAGGGTCAGACCGAACCTGTAGCGGACAACAAGACCCGCGAAGGTCGCGCTAAGAACCGCCGTGCGAACATCAAGTTCCTGTAACATCAACGAACACATGGCCAATGCCAACGCCAAGGCCAAAGCTATTAAAAATCATAGAAAAGTGGCATACACTCTTGTGTATGTCATTTTTTTGTTGTATCTTTGCAGCGCCAAAGATAAGCTAATACAAAAATAAACCAGTATGGAACAATCAAACTGACCGAATGATGTACCAACTTATCATATCGCTGCCGATGACGGTGTGCCTGTTCTGGTGCATCTTCTTTGCCATACGCGCTGTGAGAGGCGAGGATGAACCGCGTGTCAAATATACGATATTGCTCTTCTATATCGCCTCCACTGTGCTGTATGTCAACCACTGGTTGTTCTTCTCCAATCATGAGACCACGCTCGGGGCCTATACCTACCTCCTTGCTAACCTTGGCGTCTATCCGCTCTATTATACGTATCTGCGCGCGCTGACGCGAACAAAGTTAACTTGGGACAATTATCTGCTTTTTGCGCCAACCGTCTTGATGGCGGTGTTCTTCCCTCTGAATCATCATCTTGGCGGATTGGAGCAATCTCCTCTGCTCTTGGCGGCACGTATATGCTTTGCAGTCCAAGTTGTATGGGTGTGGATCTGCGGCTACCGATTGCTGCATGCCACCCGGTCTCGCATGGATAATACCTATACCGACGACCGCAGTTATATCCTGCAACCTACTCACACCTTGCTTATCCTAATCGGTATCACGGCAGTCGTGTCCACTTTGCTCAACGTGCTGGGACGCGACTTGTTTGACGGCAGTTGGCTGGTCTATATACCTGCAGTGCTGATGTCCATCCTACTGTTTAGTCTGGGCTATGTGGCTGCGCATACAACGCTACCTCAAGAGACGGTCTCAGTGGAAGAGAATCACGAGGAGGACAAAGCTACTACCCAGGAAACGGACGATCTGATGCAAAAGATTGCCACGGCTTTACGCGAGGACAAACTATTCGCCGATTCGCACCTTACCATCCAAGATCTGGCTACCGCTGTCGGTAGCAACCGTACCTATGTGTCCAACTGCATCAACCGCCGAACCGGACTTAGCTTCTCTCAGTACGTAGCCCGCTATCGCGTAGAGTACGCCAAGACCATTCTGGATGATCCGCAGTACCCTGATGACCACGAGACACTCGCCCAAGCCATTGCTCAGAGCGGCTTTTCTTCTAACCAGGCTTTCTATCGTATCTTCAAAGAAGTAACAGGCATCACCCCACTGCAATACCGTTACCGAAACCGCTAAAAGCTGAGTTTTGTACGATTTGTGAGTCGATTTGTACGATTTGTGACTGAAATATCAAATAAAAGTCGTATCTTTGCACCCAAATTTGATATTAACACCGATCGTTATGAAAAAACTGACATTCATCTCTCTGTTTCTATGTATCTGTTCGCTCTGTTTTGCGGACGTAGAACTGACATCCGGTAGCCTCAAGGCACTCGACAACGATGGCGAATATGCGTACGTTGAGATCGATTGGTCTAAGGCCAAAGTCGTTGAACTCGGTAGTGGCAACAAAGTGGATAAAAGTTTCGGCTCCGTCGATGCGTACAACAAACGCCAAGGCGCCGATTGGGTCAAAGACTGGCCCAGAGTGAAGCGTGACATCGTCAATGCTACCGCGTGGGAGAAATACCCGGGACGTAAGTGCTTCAACAAGAAGAACAAACACGGCCTCCAGATAACTGTCAATCCGCAGATATGGAAAGCATACCATGCCACCAAGGATGAGGACGAGAAAGAAGACCTCCAGGACCACTGCGTCTGGGTCAACCCTTCCAAAGCCAAGTATAAGTTTGTGCTATCCGTTACGCAAGTCGACATGGGTAACGGAGCAGCTTCGGCGTTCAGTATGAAACGCTCTACCGGCGGTGCTATTATCTCCGGCACGGTCCGCTTGGTTGAGATCAAGTCGGGCAAGACGCTGGCGACCATCGCTGTCAAGTACAGCAAAGGTATCGGCAACTACTCACAGCGTATCCGTCTCATCGATGTAGTCGTAGGCGAGATATTCGGCTCTATTCCTTCGCTCAAGTAATCCGCGACAGTCTTTCCTGTCTTCTAAGCTGATCCGCCCACATGCTCCGTCGTGTCCATAGCATCATCATCCTTTTTGCACTCCTTGTCGGAAGTGCAGGGATAAACTATGTGCAGGCGGCGAAGGTGGTCCTCACGGTGAGAGCCAATAATGGCGCGTATGGAAAAGTGCGAATTGCGAATAATGCGTGGTCGGGCACCAACGGACAGGTGCAGATCGCCACAACGAGTGGAACATCTGTTCAGATATCTGCTCAGGCGAATACCGGCTATCGCTTCTCCAAATGGAATGACAATAACACCAGTGCAACACGTACGATCAAGGTTCCTACAACCAATACTACCTACACGGCGACGTTCGTCGTGGCTACCTATACGCTGACGGTGAGTTCCAATAACACCAACTACGGTACGGTGACAGGTGGTGGTACGTATAACCACGGAGCGTCGGCTACATTGACGGCGACGCCGAAGACCGGTTACCATTTTGTGCAGTGGAGCGACGGCAATACCAATGCGACACGTACTATCAGTAACATTACCGCCAATGCGACTTATACCGCAACCTTTGCCATCAATACGTATACGCTGACTGTTACCTCCAATAATACCAACTATGGTACGGTGACCGGCGGCGGAACGTATAATCACGGAGCGACGGCCAATCTGACCGCTACGCCAAAGACCGGCTACCATTTCGTCAAGTGGAGCGACAACAACACAAATGCTTCCCGTTCTATAACGGTAACGGCAGCTGCTACTTATACAGCAACGTTTGCTATCAATACCTATACCATCACGGCTACCTCCGCGAATACATCAATGGGAACGGTGACTGGCGGCGGCACATATAACTATGGCGCATCGGCTACGCTGACGGCTACGCCCAAGACGGGTTATCATTTCGTCAAGTGGAGCGATAACGTTACATCCGCCACACGTACAATCAGTAATATCAAAGCCAATGCGACCTATACGGCAACGTTTGCTATAAACACCTATACAATTACATTCAAGAACGGTAACACAACCTTGCAGACCTTGACGGTTAATCATGGCGTCAAGCCGAGTTATACAGGTTCGACACCGACCAAAGCACAAACGGCGCAATATACCTATACCTTCAGCGGCTGGAGTCCGACGGTTGTGGCTGCGACAGCCAATGCTACCTATACGGCGCAGTTTAGTAGTACCTTGCGGAAATATACCATCACGGTGGCATCCAATAACAGTGAGATGGGATATGCGCAAATGACATATATTGATCCTGTTTCTCAGGGAACTTCTACTTACGCGAATACCAGTCATGCCTTTAACTATGGAGACCAACTCACACTGACGGCATATCCTTCTGATTGTGCCCATTTCGTAAAGTGGAGCGACAATAGTACTGAAAAAACACGTACGGTAACGGTCACCGGCACCAAGACCTACACCGCCACCTTTGCAGCAGACACTTACAGCGGCACCTGCGGCGCGGCAGGCAATGAGGCTAACGTACAGTGGTCGCTTAATATGTGTACGTTAGCATTCACCATTACCGGAACAGGAGATATGATGAACTATTCCGGTTCTAATGCGCCTTGGTATCCTTACAGAGGATTCATCACATCCGTCACGATCGCCAACTCTGTCACCAGCATTGGAAACTATGCTTTCTATTATTGTTCAAATATGAAGTCTGTGTCCATGGGAACCGGTGTTACCAGCATTGGCGACTATGCGTTCTATGAATGTAACAATTTGACATCTATTACTATAGGAAATCATGTTACCAGCATTGGAAGCAGTGCTTTCTTAAACTGTTCCCGTCTAACTTCCATAACCATTCCCCCATCCGTCACCTCAATACGTAATAACGCTTTCTATGGCTGTAATGCGATGGAGTCGCTTTATATCACCAATTTAGCGGCATGGTGTAACATCAGTTTTGGTTCATCCTCTTCATCTCCATTCGCCCGTAATAACTACTATAACTCTGAAGGTGGCGGGAATCTGTATGTGAATGGAACTAAAGTCACGACTTTAACCATCCCGAACGGCATTACAGAAATCCCGGATTATGCTTTCTTGGGCTTTGCAGGTATCACGGACATTCAGTTTAATCAGACAAAAACTATAGGTGATTTTGCCTTTGCCTGCTGTCTTGGTGTTACCAACGTTACCATTCCGGAGGGGGTAACTACGATTGGGAACAACGCTTTCGCCTATTGCCCCCATATGCTGTCAATGTCTATTCCGGTATCAGTAACGTCTTTGGGGTCATCGATGATGTATAATTGTCAGGCACTAACGGATATTTATGTGCCGTGGACGGAGGATATACCTGTTTGGCCATCCAGTTTCACCAGTAAATCTCCGCAGTCGAGTATCACCCTCCATGTGCCGACCTGTATGCAGACGCTCTACACCGGAGGTTGGGCTAACTATACCATAGATGGCGAAACGGAAGACCGCGCCGTATCGATCGCTACCAACAACGCTACCTATGGTCTGGTACAATACAACGACGAGACACCGGTGCCCTCAATCGAAAAGCAGTTGTCGTGTATAACAACGTTCACAGTGACGGCTGTTCCTGCCGAAGGATGCCATTTCGTAGAATGGAGCGATGGATTGATCTATAGTACACGTCAAATTAGCAATTTATCGAACGATACTGCCTTGACCGCCTTGTTTGGTCCGGGTGTACCACCGGAGATCTACGATGATCAAGCAGGTACTCTTCAGCAAGGAGCCCTGTCGGGTGCATTCTCTGTGTCTGCGACTCAAGTGGTGTATTTCTCGCGAGGACCGCTACAGTTCAACTCTACTTTAGGTACGCACGAGTGCGCAGACGGAACTACCAAGCCCGGCACATGGCGTTTTGCCGAGCACCAATACGATGTGGTGGGAGATTTGAGTACCGGCAATGTATATGAGAACGGCGTTAAGTGCTCCAACAACTTGGCTTCGGCCACCTATACGGGCTGGCAGGATATGTATTGTTGGGGCGCAAGTGGCTATAACGGCATCGAGCCGTATAAGGCCAACAGACCATCAACCACTTCTATCGCCGGCACCAACTACGACTGGGGTGTCTATAATGCCATCAGCAATGGCGGTAATACCCCCGGCCTATGGCGCACGCCTACCAGAACCGAATGGGATTATATGTTCAACCAGCGTCCTAATGCCAAGCAGCTGAATGCTCCGGCTGTGGTAGAAGGGATGTATGGTCTGGTGGTGCTGCCCGACGATTGGGAAGCTCCCGTAGGACTGAATCTGGTGACCAACTCCACACAATACTACACCGACAATGTCTTCACCGCAGCACAATGGCAGGAGATGGAAAACGCAGGTGCGGTGTTTATTCCGGGAGGAGGATGGTTCTCATGGGGTTCTAACACGTGGGGTTCTCACTTTGCCAATACCGGCGAATTATGGGCTTCGACAGGTAGTAGTACCTCTTCTCAGCACGATGTGCAGTGGGGGAATGACAGGCAAGCTTATTTAAGTGCCAGTAGCACCCATGTATTGGAGCAACTGCGTCTGGTGTCCGATTTTGGTGGATATACTAAAGTGCGTTTTGTAGGCATAGATAGCCATGGGGACAAGTTTGTTATCGCCTATATCTATGTGCCTTATGGCGCCACACCCGTGCCGCCCGAAGTGCCGGAACGCGAGTGCTATACCTTCGCCGGTTGGGATCGAACCATCACACCCGTAACCGGTCGTGTGACAACTTATACGGCGCAATATGAGGATCTAATTTATTCCGGCACATGTGGCGCAGATGGCGACAACCTAACATGGACACTAAACGCATGTGACAGTACCCTCATCATCAGCGGAACGGGCGCAATGGCGAATTATCCGGCATTGAATATGCCATGGAAAGATTATAGAACATCCATTACATCTGTTATCATCTCCGATGGCGTCACGACTATCGGAGCATATGCGTTCAGTGGTTGTTCGCATCTAACTTCTCTGACCGTTCCTTCGTCTCTCACCTCTGTGGGGCAGAATGCATTTACCAGTTGTTGGGCGATGGAGTCGGTCTATATCTCCGATCTGGAGGCATGGTGCAACATCGATTTTGGTACATACGACTCTTCCCCGTTCAGCCGCAATGGTTACCTTATTTATGTGGGAGGCGGAGACCTGTATGTGAATGGAACCAAAGTGACAACCTTGACTATCCCGGACGGTGTTACGGAAATTAAGAATCATGCTTTCTACGGTTTCGCAGGTATTACGTCCATTGATTTCAATCAGGTTACCTCTATAGGCAATGAGGCATTCAATGGGTGTCACGGTTTGAGTGAAGTCACTATTCCGGAAGGCGTGACAGCAATCGGGCAATACGGATTCTCGTATTGTTCCCATCTGCAGTCTATATCGATACCGGCATCGGTATCCTCTTTGGGAACCTCGATGCTGGCGGCCAATAATATGCTGACGGATATCCATGTGCATTGGACGGAGAATATACCGGCTTGGCCGGAAAATTTCACCAAGAAAAACCCGCAGTCGAGTATTACCCTTCATATACCGTGTGCAGCGATAGAATTATACCAAGACGCAGATGGTTGGAAAGACTATACCATCGAAGGCGAAGGCGGACCATTTACCGTCACCGTGCAAGCCGAAGACCCCATCATGGGCGATGTAAGTATTACGGTGAACCCGTAAATTTGATATTTGAAATTTGATATTTGAAATTTTTTAAAATATTAACAATAATTAACACACCAAATTATTATGAAAAAATTATTCGTAGTGCTCTGCGCAAGCCTGGTATGCGCTGTAAACGCTTTTGCTCAAGCAAGTGACAGCAAGAATGTAGATTGTGACGGAAGTGTAACCATCACCGCTACTCCGAAAGCCGGTTTCCACTTCGTTCAATGGAACGACGGTAGCACCGAAGCGACCCGTACGATCGCGAACATCAAGGAAGCGAAGAGTTTCACGGCTACTTTCGCAGCCGACGAAACGGTTGTTGACCCATCTATCGACCCGGGTGTTGACTTCCCGGTTGCTCACGGTACGACATTGCACCTCACTCCGCACACCGATGACGACTGTTTGGAGTTCGACCACTGGAGCGACATCACCGATCCGACCGATCCGAACTATGCAATCGTGCCGCGTGACTTCGAGTACAACGGTGTACTGCCGACCTTCACCGCAGTCTTCAAGACCAAGACCTACAACGTAACAGTTAACGCGGATGACGCTACCCACGGTGACGTAACTGTGACGGTGATACCGTAAAGGGTTTGAAATCGTTTGAGATGGTTTGAAATGGTTTGAGATGGTTTGAAATGGTTTGAAATCGTTTGAGATGGTTTGAAATCGTTTGAGATGGTTTGAAATGGTTTGAAATAGTTAACAACCTCAAACGCGAAGCGTCAAACAACCTCAAACGCGAAGCATCAAACAACATTGTGAAGCGTAGGCTTCTATACATATTATTCTTAGCACTCGCTGTGCCGATATGGGCCATTGAAGTGCCGTGTGGAACGTGGATCGAACTACGGGCTAACACCTCTGTCGAAGACTGGCATTTTGACCATTGGAACGATGGAGACACCTCCGCTGTGCGACTAGTCGAAGTGACTGCCGATGCCCACTATGTGGCGTACTTTGCGCCTAACTGTCGGGACTATCCGGTACTACCTGTCGTCACACTCTATGACTGGCTCATCATGCTCGATGTGCGGACAATCAATACGATGGGGTATTACTTCGGCGAAGAGGATGTGACCTGGTATCGTGTGCGTGGTGCACCGGATAAACTGACCGACGGAGCGTCCGCCGATGATGAACGGATGGGAACTGGCTATTCGCTCACCATCGATAGGTCCTTCTTGGGCACAGGCGATTACTACGCTTCTGTCGATGTCAGTGGAAGTCCGTCAGGTGTACTGTGTACTGACCTGATGCGGTCACTCATCGTTCACTATGCCTCTTCGGCCAGACCGGCTCCGCCTTTGCTGGAGCCTACTATGGTACGACCTTGTGAACAGCAACGACTGCTCAGGCTCGATCCTAATTTCCCGACAACCGTCACTGTCTACGACGTTGCCGGACACCTGCTGCAGACCCTAACTGCTGACTATGCGGAACGAATCGAACTGCAAGCCCAACCTGTCGCAGGCTGCTATCAAGTAGTCGTCCAAAACGGCGAACAACGAACTGTCCTACGGTATATAGTTGTCCAATGAAAATAGAAAGAATCATACATAGTGTAGTAGTGTTGGTAATGGCACTCCTTTCGCCATTCGCCATTCACCTTTCGCCCTTATCGGCACAAACCTCCATGCTCTCGATTGGTGTGCGTGGCGGTGGGCATACCTATCTGCCTACTGCTGCGGTCGGAGCAGCCGGAGATGTGCAACCGAGCATAGGTGTCACAGGATCATTAGACCTGCGTTATTCTCTCTATGGATGTTTGGCCAACAGATTGGGAATAGGCCTTACTGTGGGCGCAGGAGTCGGATACGGCGAAGCCGGCATCAAAGGAACGAATACCGATCAGTATACCAACTCCGATTATCTGGGCAATACGATAGACTATACTATCCATTCTGCTTTCATCCAAAAAGACCGATTTACCAAAGTCGACCTGTCTCTGCTCTTAGCACTCTATTTGGGTAACTTCACCGTTAATATCGGTCCGCGTTGGATGATGCCGTTTGTCTCCTCGTCGTCCTTCACTATCCAATCGGCTGACATTGATGCCTACTATCCGCTCTATGATGTGCATGTGACCAATCAACTCATCACCGGCAAACTGGAGACACCCTACACCCAATCCGTCACCCCGACCTTGCCGCAACAAAACATCCTTATGGCTATGGAGCTCGGCTATGAGTGGTATCTGAACGAGATTACCTGTCTGGGCCTACAAGCCTTTGCCGATATAGCTGTCTGGAACCGACAATCCACTAATCCGTTAACCACTAATCCGCTGATTCAAGTGGCACCTATTACTGATGTGTCGAATCCCGTTCCGGCCGTTACTGTCAATCCGGCTGCCAATCTCACAGTCAGCAAACGCTATCTGGATTTTGGTGTTCGTATCTACTACGCGTTCTCCTTCTCATCTACGCGCGAGACGCGACGTAAAATACCACGCGACACCCGCCTACACCACAACCGTATCCTCTATTAATATGCCCCAAATTCCGGCATTATGTATTGAATTTCATTCAATCCAACGAAAAAATTGCACATAAATTTGCGTATGTGCAATATTTTACGTATCTTTGTAGCCCATTTTATAAAGTGGCGAAAAATTAAATCACACAGATATGATTATTGACAAATTAGAAAACGCAGATTGGTACTACGAAAGTGTACCCGGTTTCGAACAATTCATGGAGTTTTTCAACAACAACGACCTTGAAGAACTCCCGGCTTGCAAACTCTATCTCGACGGACAAGACCTGTATGTCAACATCGTTGACTTCAAAGGCAAAGAGGAATCTAAATGTCGCATGGAAGCCCACAAAGACTACCTCGACATCCAAATTCCGCTCGGCGATGACGAGATCATGGGATGGAAATCGCAAGTAGATTGCGAAGAGGTGACACAGGATTATGACGAAGGCAAAGACGTAGAGTTCTATGGCGACAAAGCTACTGTCAAATTCGTTGTGCCCAAAGGACATTTCGCTGTCTTCTTCCCCTCCGATGCACACCAGCCTGGTATAGCACCGGGCAAAGAGTACCGTAAACTGATTGTCAAATCGAAAGTGAACAGATAACACATGACTAATATCCGCAAACAACTGAAACTGGTGCAGAACGATCCGTATTTGGCACCGTTTGAAGACGCAATCCAAGGTCGTTATGACTATGCGATGAGAAAGGAGTTTGAACTCACCAACGGCCTTGAACTCAAGGAGTGGGCTAGTGGACATCTTTATTTTGGCCTCCATCGCACTAAGACCGGATGGGTGCTGCGCGAGTGGGCTCCTAATGCCACCGCTATCTACATCAAAGGCGACATGAACGGATGGGAGAAAGACGAACGCTATCGTCTCCAGCCGGTCGGTAATGGTAATTGGGAGGTGGAACTGCCCAAGAACGCCATGAAGCATGGTCAGCTCTTCAAGCTGCTCGTGGAGTGGAACGGCGGTTGGGGTGAACGTATACCCAGCTACGCGATGCGCGTAGTACAAGACGATCAGACCAAACTCTTCTCTGCACAGGTATGGGATGCGGATTACCAATGGCGCAACAGCAAAAAGATGACCAAACACCGCAAGTCGGGCCTGTTCATCTATGAGTGCCATATAGGTATGTCCTCCGAAGAAGAAAAAGTTAACACCTATGAGGACTTCCGTATCAATGTGCTGCCACGTATAGCTGATCTGGGTTATAACTGCATCCAGATAATGGCTATCCAAGAGCATCCCTACTATGGCAGTTTCGGATACCATGTGTCTAATTTCTTTGCCGCTTCCAGCCGCTTTGGTACACCCGAAGAACTCAAAGCTCTGGTGGACGATGCACATGGACGAGGAATCAGCGTGATCATGGATTTGGTCCACTCACATGCAGTCAAGAACGAACTCGAGGGACTGGGTAACTTCGACGGTACCCCCTACCAGTATTTCCACGATGGCTACCGTCGCGAACATCCGGCATGGGACTCGCTCTGCTTCAACTATGGCAAGAACGAAGTGCTACACTTCCTGCTCTCTAACTGCCGATTCTGGATGGAAGAGTATGACTTCGACGGTTTCCGTTTTGACGGTGTGACATCAATGATGTACCTTAGCCACGGACTGGGAGAGGACTTCAATAGTTACAACTCCTACTACAATGGCAACGAGGACGGTGATGCTATCATGTACCTCACATTGGCCAACAAACTCATCCATGAGGTTAAACCCAATGCTATCACTATCGCTGAAGATATGTCCGGTATGCCTGGATTGGCTCAACCGATAGCCGACGGAGGTATGGGCTTTGACTACCGACTGGCTATGGGTATACCTGATTTCTGGATCAAGTATATCAAAGAGGTAAAGGATGAAGACTGGAAAGCCGGTCATATACTCTATGAGATGACCAACCGCCGTGAGGATGAGAAGACCATCTCCTACTGCGAGTCGCATGACCAAGCTCTCGTGGGCGACAAGACCATCATCTTCCGCCTAATCGATTCCGATATGTATTGGCACTTCGAACACGGACACTCGACCTATATGGTGGACCGCGGTATAGCACTGCACAAGATGATACGTCTGGCCACCGCTTCTACTATCAATGGTGGATACCTTAATTTTATGGGTAACGAGTTTGGCCACCCCGAGTGGATAGATTTCCCGCGTGAGGGTAACGGCTGGAGTTGTAAGTATGCACGCCGTCAGTGGAGTCTGGTGGACAACCCCAACTATTTCTTCTCTGACCTCAACCGCTTTGACCATGACATGGTACACCTGCTGACCAAGAAAGTGAATATCCAGAAAGACAAATACGGCAAACATCTGCCTTGGGTGATGAAATGGTGGGATAACGAAGGCGATCAGGTGGTGGCATACTCTCGCGGAGACTTGCTGTTTGTCTTCAACTGGAACGGACAGAAGTCCTTCGAAGGATATGGAATGCTGGTGCCGGAAGGCAAGTACAAAGTGGTGCTCAATACCGATGATACCAAGTACGCCGGATTTGGTCTCAATGATGACAGTGTAGAACATTTCACCGAGCATGATGACCTCTATGCACAAGACGGCAAAGGATGGCTGCGCCTCTATATTCCTGCCCGCTGCGCAATGGTGCTGGAGAGAGTGGACTGAAAAACTGTATGATAGTTTCGGAAATTAAAAATTGAAAGTGGAAAATAATTTTTTAGAATATGCGAGTAATTATTGAACCTTCGTATGACCTACTGAGTCAGTGGGCTGCGAACTATGTAGCAAAAAAAATCAATGAGTTTGCCCCAAAAGAAAGTACCCCGTTCGTACTGGGTCTGCCTACCGGTTCGTCTCCTCTCGGAATGTACCGTGAGCTGATCAAACTCAACCAAGCAGGCAAGGTCTCCTTCCGTAATGTGGTGACCTTCAATATGGACGAGTATGTTAACCTGGCAGAAGACCATCCCGAGAGTTATCACAGCTTTATGTGGAATAATTTCTTCAGCCATATCGACATCCGTAAAGAGAACGTTAATATCCTCAATGGAAACGCTACCGACTTGGTGGCAGAATGTGCTCGCTATGAGGCTAAGATCAAAAACTACGGTGGCATACATCTCTTCCTAGGTGGTATAGGCCCTGATGGCCATATTGCCTTCAACGAGCCGGGCTCGTCGCTCACAAGCCGCACTCGTAAGAAAGAGTTGACAACTGATACTATCATTGCCAATAGTCGCTTCTTTGAGAACGATGTCAACAAGGTGCCTAAGACCGCACTCACCGTAGGTGTAGGTACCGTAATGGATGCACAAGAGGTACTCATTATGGTTAATGGTCACAACAAGGCCCGCGCTCTGCAACACGCTATCGAAGAGCCTATCAGCCACATGTGGACTGTATCTATGCTCCAGATGCACCAACATGGTATCATCGTTTGTGACGAGGCAGCTTGCGACGAGTTGAAGGTGGCTACTTTCAACTATTTCAAAGATATCGAGAAGAATAATCTGGATCCGAAAACACTGCTCTAATGCTGTATATCTATAATTCATTATCGCGTTTCAAGGAGCCGTTTAAGCCGCTGCACGAAGGATACGTAGGCATGTATGTCTGCGGTCCGACTGTCTATGGCGATGCCCATTTGGGGCACGCCCGTCCGGCTATCACCTTCGACTTGCTGTATCGTTATCTCACCTATCTGGGATACAAAGTGCGCTACGTGCGTAATATCACTGACGTAGGACACTTGGAGCACGATGCCGACGAAGGCGAGGATAAGATAGCTAAGAAAGCGCGACTTGAACAACTGGAGCCGATGGAGGTAGTACAATACTACACCAATCGCTATCATAGGGATATGGAAGCACTCAACGTACTGCCTCCCTCCATCGAACCGCATGCTTCGGGACACATCATCGAGCAGATAGCTTTCGTCCAGCAGATCTTGGATCATGGCTATGCCTATGTGTCGAACGGATCGGTCTATATGGATGTAGAGCGCTTTGCCCAAGACTACCCATATGGCAAACTGTCGGGACGTAACCTCAACGACATCGTCACCGACACCCGCGAACTGGACGGACAAGACGAGAAGAAACACAGTTACGATTTTGCACTGTGGAAAAAGGCGGCACCGGAGCACATCATGCATTGGCCCAGCCCGTGGTCCGAAGGATTCCCCGGTTGGCATATGGAGTGCTCAGCGATGGGAACCAAGTACCTGGGCGAACGCTTCGATATCCATGGCGGTGGTATGGATCTGATGTTCCCGCACCACGAAGCAGAGATTGCACAATCCTGCGCTGCTCTCGGACACGAGACCGTACACTACTGGATGCACAACAACATGATCACCATCAATGGCAAGAAGATGGGTAAGAGCTATAACAACTTCATCACTTTGGAGCAGTTCTTCAAAGGTGAGCACGAGTTGTTGACCAAGCCCTTCTCACCGATGACGATTCGTTTCTTCATCCTGCAAGCTCACTACCGCTCAACGGTTGATTTCTCCTCCGAAGCTTTAGAGGCTGCTGAAAAGGGATTTCAACGTATGCAGGAGGCTTACGCTCGACTGATGAAACTGCAACCGTCAGCACAAACAACTCCAGCCCTCTTAGGCGAAGAGGGAGAACCGTCCTTACGACAGCGTTGTACTGAAGCAATGGATGACGACCTCAATTCGCAAGTGGTGATTAGCCTGCTGTTTGACTCAGCTCGTGCGATCAATACCGTGCACGACGGCAAGGCTACCATATCGGAAGAAGACCTCAAAGAACTGCAGAACGTATGGAAAACCTTCGGTATAGACATACTTGGCCTTCGTTTAGAGGGTGAGACCGGCGGCGATGAGCAAGCGCTGAATGCCTATAAGGGAGCAGTGGATCTGCTTTTGCAAATGCGCCTGGAAGCCAAACAGGCAAAAGATTGGGCAACCTCAGATCGCATTCGCAATCAGTTGGCTGCCCTTGGTTTCCAAATCAAAGACCAGAAAGACGGCTTTGAGTGGAGTCTATAAGTCCTGTCGGACTAATGTTGTGGAGTTGATGCCCCTGAACAGGCATCAACTTCTTTTTTATCCTTCTTTGCAGGAGGAGTAGTCGTTGCCGGCTTGCCGATCTTGGCAAATGCTTTCTGCAAACTCGGCACATCGGTCTTGTTGGCATCGTATGTCACGGTCACCGTCTTCTTCTCCAAATTACATTGAATATCCTTCACACCGGGTTCGTAGGCGATGTTCTTCATGATCTTGTCACAACAACCCTGACAATGGATATCGACATAAAAAGTTACTTTCTGTTTGTCTTGTTTGGCATAGATGCCTAGCATAGGCAACAATGCCATAAGGATGATTAGTATTCGTTTCATAACTGTATTATTAGATAATTGACTATAGGAACAGGCTGCCGATCTGATAGATAGCAAAAGCCATTAACCATGCTAACAGCAGTGATTGTATCACTATCCACCATGCCCACCTACGTCCTGCTTCGCGACGAAGAGTCATCACTGTGGCTACGCAGGGGAAATAGAGCAACACAAACACCATAAACGCATACGCAGTCAGCGGTGTAAAGGCTGTGGATATATCTCCGCCGTAAAGAATAGCAAGGGTGGAAACAATTGCCTCTTTGGCCGGCAGTCCGGTCAGCAAACATACCGACATCTTCCAATCAAATCCCAGCGGCTCCATTATCGGTGACAAGGCCTTACCTATCATGGCCAGATAGGAGCTTTCTACATCGCCTGTGGACTGATTGGGGAAGTACTCCAATGCCCAAATGATGATGCTGGCCCAAAGAATGACGGTGGCAATCTTCTGCAGATAGTCTGCTACCCGCTCCCATATATGTGCGCCCGTGTTGCGCCAAGAGGGCACACGAAACTCCGGCAACTCGTTCACCGAGTCCTCGTCCGGCTTTTTGAACCACTTGGTACGTTTCATCACCAACGCAAAGACGATGCCCAAACAGATACCTATCGCGTAGATCGAAAGCATCACTAATGCTTTGTGACGGGCATAGAACGTATCTACAAATAGCATATACACCGGTAGCCTTGCAGAACAAGACATAAACGGAACCATCAGCATCGTCAGTGTTCTGTCTTTCGGGTCTTTGATATCACGCGCCGCAATGATAGCCGGCACATTACACCCGAAGCCCATCAGCATCGGTACAAAACTGCGGCCATGTAGACCCACACGGTGCATGATCCCGTCCATCAGGTATGCTTCACGGGACATATATCCCGAGTCTTCCATCAAGCTGATGAAAAAGAACAGAATGATGATGTTGGGCAGAAAAGCCAAGACTGCTCCTACACCTTGTATCACTCCGTCTATTAGTAGTGACGACCACCATGCTTCCGGCATAGCACCATGGCAGCAGTTGCATAGAAGGTCTATACCTGCGGCTATCCATTCTTGCGGATAGGCACCTAATGTGAAGGTACACTCAAATACCAAGTATAGGATCAACAGCATGATCGGAAAACCGAGCCACTTGTTGGTCAGCACCTTATCGATGCGTTCCAGACGTGTCTGATGCTGATCGTTTTTGGCATGGCGGAGGGTTTGGTTGAGTACACCGTGTACATATGCTACGTAAGCCGCTTCATCCCCGAGATCCCGAATGTGATAGATAGGATGGGCAGTAGAGGCCGGCTTGGCGGCTGTCTTGTCCAATAATTGTAACAACTCGTCTATCCCTTGGTTACGACGCACCGATACACGGCACAGGGGTACACCTATCAGTTGGCGCATCTTGCGAAAATCCAACTCATGGTCTGTGTCCAATAGCGCGTCATAGCGTCCAAAGGCCATGACGATCTTCTCTTGCTCATCAATAATATGTGGGGTCAGCAAAAGCGATGTCTCCAGATTGGTAGAATCAACCACCTGAAGCACCAAGTCGAAAGTATGCCCGTGTAAGTCATCCAGGTTGTGCACCTCGGTGAAGGCAAACGGCATCTCCAACTCCAGCGCGCGAGCTTGTAGTGCTCCCGTCAAGGCGGTCTTACCCGATTGGGAACTACCGACGACTGCTATATGAACATTGGCTTTGGACATATTGTTTCGTTTCAGGCTGCAAAATTACTGCTTTTTTTTCATCCGTGCAATACCTAAAAATAGGGAAAAACACCTGAGCGTTTTTCCCTGTTGTGACCCTGCTGGGGCTCAAACCCAGAACCTTCAGAACCGGAATCTGACACTCTATTCAATTGAGCTACAGGGCCTATTATTTGGTCGGCAAACGCTTAGCCGACTTATTTTCTTCTTCCCAAGAAGATCATGATATAGTATACCAATGTGGCTAGCGAACTGAGAGCTGCTACTACATATGTGTATGCAGCACTATGCAGGGCATCGGAAGCCATTTCGGTGGTGTTGCGGTCTGTGATGCCCGCTGACTCCAACCATTGAACGGCGCGTTGGCTGGCGTTCACCTCTACCGGCAGTGTGATGAACGAAAATAGAGTAGTCAGTCCGAACAATACAATGCCCGCTAATAATATCTGAGGTAGCGTCTCAACCAACAATATACCGATCAACAGCACCCATGTCATTATATGACTGGAGAAATTAACTACCGGTACCAATGCGGAACGTAACTGAAGCGGTGCATACGCATGGTTGTGCTGTAGCGCGTGTCCACATTCGTGGGCTGCAACCGCTGCCGCGGCTACATTAGCGCCGTTGTAAACGCTCTCGGATAGATTGACCGTCTTGGTGGCTGGATTATAATGGTCGGTCAAGAAGCCACTGGTGCACACTACTTGCACATCCATGATGTCATTGTCGCGCAACATCTTTTCCGCTACTTGCGCGCCAGTCATGGGTAACGCCTCTTCAGAGTACTCTTTAAACTTACGCTCTACGCGGCGGCTCACTATCCAACTGGCTAATGTGATACCGATAAAAAGGATCCAATAAAACATATTACTGTTGTATAACAAAAATCCGTCCATATCTAATCAATAATGTTGTTTAAATTTTTCTCGACATACCTTGCATTCACCATACACGAATAGTGAAAAACGTTGCATCTCAAAATTGTTAAACTTGAATGCCTTGACGGCATTGTTCAGTACGCTACTCTTGACTGTAGCAACGCGTCCACATCGAGAGCAACATATCTGTATGCGATAACTTCTTCCGGCTACGATCTCGTACTGAGCATGCTCGCGAGTGGTGTCTCTGTTAACCTTATGCAAAATTTGTGCCTGATTGAGTAGCTGTATGACGTTATATACTGTTGCTTGCGATATTTTCAGTTTGTTAGCCGCTTCTACCAGTTGGTAGGCTGTAAAGGGCTGCTGTAACTTACATGCTGCCGCCAATACCTTGTTTCGTACAAGAGATTTGCGCATCTGGTGCGAAACAGTGTATACATCCAAACGGCGTTGCATTTCGCCGATTTTATTTTCAGCGGTGCGCACTTTCATATTTACAAGGGTTTGATATATGCGCGGTGACGCTTGTGTATCTTGTGGTCAAACTGTGTAAAGTTGGCTATATTCTTCGTGTTGGTCTCCAGAATACTAGTCGTCTCCAGCCGCTTGATGCCATACTGGTTGATGATAGGTATCTGGTCTTCAAAGAACAAGGCGTTGATTCCTTTGTCTTGATAGTCTGGTCTGACAGCAATAAGCAGAAAACTGAACGAATCCATCTGTTTGGCTTTGAGTGCCTTGATCAGATAGTACCACCCCAAGGGGAATAGATGACCTCCACATTTTCGCAACGCGTCTGATATATCCGGCATTCCCAATCCTACTCCCACAATCTCGTCCTTGTCATTCACTACTATGGTGACAAAATCGAAGTTAAGCAAAGGGAAATACATGTTTTTGTAGTAGTTCTTTTGCTTGTCGGTCATCGGCTGGAAATTGTATAGTTTCTGATATGCTGTATCAATTACATCCATATACTCAATACCGTATTTGCGAACCAACTCGCGGGAGTTCTTGACTTTGTCAACACGTACATGTGAGCGCTGCTTAACAATATCGGCAATGCGTTTCAAACGCTCCGGGCAACCTTGTGGCGGATAGACCTGAAACTCTAACCAGTCTGCTTCCTTGGTCATCTGGTATGCGTCAATGTGCTTGACGTAGTACGGATAGTTGTACAACGAAGCCATCACAGCAGGGTAGTCATATCCTTCCAGTAGTAGACCCTCATGGTCAAAATCAGTGAACCCGACCGGGCCATTCAAAAACTCCATTCCTCGTGCCTTGCCCCATGCAGCAGCTGTGTCCAACAACGCGTGACTCACTTCTATGTCATCGATGAAGTCAAACCAGCCGAAACGTACCTTCTTCACGCCCCATTTCTCATTCGCCTTGTGATTGATGATACCGGCAATGCGGCCGACTGGCTTGTTGTCACGATAGGCCATCCATAACTGGAATTCACATACTTCCAGAGCGGGGTTGTTCTTCGGATCAAAACAATTCATCTCGTCGAAGAATAACGGAGGACAGTAGTACGGACAATCCTTGTAGAGTTCGTTAGCAAACTCTATGAACTGTTTCAACTCTCGTTTGGAATGTATTTCCCGTATATCAATAGCCATAATTATAGCTTTTTTACTAAAAACGGCCACAAAAGTACACAAAAATTTTGATATATGCAAATAATTTACTACTTTTGCACGATTTTTGAAGGCTAGTGCCTACGAAAAAAGGGGCTATTTGGTTTTGACAGCATGCCGGATGGGTATGTAAGCACGCCGAGCAATGGGAAAAAGCTCGTTAATCTCGTTCTCAAAATCATAACTGGCAACTATAATGTAGCTCTCGCTGCCTAACCGAAGTATAGTAGGTTACTTTATTCGGGCACAAGGTGCCTGAACGAGACATCGCTCCAAGCCGAGTCTGTGGGCTGAAAGGGTATAGCGGTGCGGAAATTCACAGAATAGGTGTCGCAGGCTGCGATGCGATACCGAAACCAAAGCAGATAAGCCGGTGGTTGGTGGCTTGGGTCTTGCTACTGGACGAAAATCAAGGCCAAGATAAGCGTGTAGAAAGCATATTTGTTCCATGTTTGGACGTGGGTTCGACTCCCACTAGCTCCACAAGGGACCTACTGGAAGTCTCACCCACGGGTTCTTATCTCGCATAAGGCTCGAACGATTATTGCTGACGCAATTTTCGACTCCCACTAGCTCCACAAGGGATATGTTGCTCCACAAGGGATATGTTGCTCCACAAGGGATATGTTGCTCCACAAGGGGACCTGTGGGGCCATAATTAAAATACTAATACTATTCTGTAATGAAAAAAGAAGTTCTCCAGCAAGTCTTTGCTGACAAGTTTGCCGGACAAACCGGCACCGTTTATGCCTCCCCTGGCCGTATTAATCTTATAGGCGAGCATACCGACTACAACGGCGGTTTTGTCTTCCCTGGTGCTGTCGAGCAGGGTATCATGGCAGTCATTCGTCCCAACGGAACCGACACGGTGCGTGCCTATTCAATCGATTTGGACGTTTATGCCGAGTGGCAGGTTCGTGATGAGAAAGGTCCAGAATCTACTTGTTTTCGCTTTGTTTATGGCGTGGCACGCGAGTTGATTGAGCGCGGTGTTGAAGTAGGTGGTTTTGATACGGTCTTTGCCGGTGATGTACCTCTGGGTGCCGGTATGTCTTCCAGCGCTGCTTTGGAGAGCTGCTTCGCATATGGTTTGAACGATCTGTTTGGGGGCTCTGTTTCCCGTTGGGAAATGGTGCTGGCCGGACAAGCTACCGAACATAAGTATATTGGCTGTAATTGCGGCATCATGGATCAGTTTGCGTCAGTCTTCGGCAAAGAGGGCAAGTTGATGCGCCTGGACTGTCGTAGTCGTGAGTTTGAGTATTTCCCATTTGAGCCTAAGGGCTACCGACTGGTGCTAGTTAACTCGTGCGTAAAGCATGAATTGGCCGGTTCACCATATAACGACCGTCGCCGTTCGTGTGAGAACGTAGCATCTGCTATTCAGGCACTACATCCGGATCGTAAGATTGAGACCCTGCGTGACTGCACATGGGAAGATCTCGAAGCGGTCAAGTCTACTTGTTCGGCAGAGGATATCCAACGTGCCACCTTCGTGCTCGGCGAGAAAGACCGTGTGCTGGCTGTATGCGATGCGTTGGTCAAAGGTGACTATGAGGAAGTAGGACGCCAGATGTATCTGACCCATAACGGTTTGAGCCGCGACTATGAAGTGAGTTGCGAGGAGTTGGATTATCTCAACGATATTGCCAAAGAGTGTGGTGTGACCGGTTCGCGCATTATGGGTGGCGGATTCGGAGGTTGTACCATCAATTTGGTCAAAGACGAACTGTACGATGCGTTTGTTAAGCGTGTGACGGAGGCATATGAAGCTAAGTACAAGATCACACCTAAGATTATCGATGTAGTAATTGGCGATGGTAGCCGCAAAATAGACTGATATGCTATACAACTTGAAGAACGGCAAACTCCAAGCACAAGTATCGGACTACGGAGCCAAACTCACACGCCTGTTGGTGCCTAACGACAAAGGCGAAGTGGCAGATGTGGTGTTGGGATTCAATACCGAAGAGGAGTGGCGGAGTCAAGAGACCTATTTCAATGCAATCATCGGTCGTTATGCCAACCGTATCAAAGATGGTCGCTTTGTACTGGATGGTAAGACGTATCAATTGCCGGTCAATAATGGCTCTAACTGCCTGCACGGCGGAGTGAGCGGATTCAATGAAAAAGTTTGGCAGGTGATGGAGCATGACGAGAACCATGTGGTACTTCGTTACCGTTCGAAGGATGGTGAGGAAGGTTTTCCTGGCAATGTAGATGTAGAGGTGACGTATGCCTTGACGGAGGATAACGCCTTGTCTATCTCGTATCGTGCTACAACAGATGCACCTACTATCATTGCCATGACCAATCATGCATACTTTAATCTCAACGGCGAAGCCTCTCCTTCTATTCGAGACCATAGCCTGCAGGTGTTAGCAGACTATTACACACCCCTGGATGAGACAGCTGCTCCAACGGGAGAGATAGTGCCCGTAGAGGGTACGTCCATGGATTTCCGCGAGCCACATAAGATAGATGACCGTATAGACGATCCGTTCTTTGTTCCCGGTCGGGGTATAGACAATAACTGGGTGTTGGGTGAACCTTCTGATATGCCACGTTTGGCGGCAGTAGTAGCATCAAGCGGGCGCACGATGAAGGTCTATACCACATGCCCAGGTATTCAGGTCTATACAGGTAACTATGTGGAGAACCACATAGGTAAGGGCGGCACGATGTACCGCCCCCAGAATGCCGTGTGTCTTGAAGCACAGAATCTGCCTGATGCTATCAACCATGCCAATTTTCCTTCGCCCGTCTTGCGTCCGGGTGAGACCTATACGCAAGTCACACTCTATAAGTTCTTATAGTGCTATTTTAGCACTTTTTAATCCTTTCGCGCTCAGTGTGCCTTTGCTTCCTTTTCGGAGGATAAAGGTGCACTGACCTGCAAAGGCATGCATTTCAGGTTTGACAAAACTGTCTAGACAGGCTGCGTTGCCGTTAGCAGTCGCAACAAATCCTTCACCTTGATAAGTGATTAGATCGTCTGTAAAGGGACAGATATTGCCCTTCTTGTCCACTACTTTGACCGTTATGTAGCATAGTTGGTCCGGGTTCTCGTTCCGGTTGACCCATTCTGCTTCTATGTGATGCGGTTTGCCGGCCGTACGAACTGTTTGGTATGCCGCTTTTTTGCCTTGCTCATCATAGGCCACTACTTTGATTTTGCCTTTCTTGTATGGGACGTCAAACCACATTAGGCGGTAACGTGGCAATAGTTCCGGTCGCGGTGCTGAACCCCATTCCGGAGGCGTGAATTCTCCCACTTTTGGCATATGGCTAACACCCTCAATAATTTCACCTTTGGCCAGTCGCTCGGTCTCTTCTGGTGTGGCAAATCGTAGTTTGCCGTAGCTCTTGCCGTTGACAAACAACTCGGCAGAAGGATAACTGGTGTAGCAGAATACAGGCACCGTATCGCCTTGTTGCCAATTCCAGTGTGGCAATACATATAAGGTGGGAGAGGTCTTGTTCCATTGGCTGCGGTACAGCCAATAGCGATCTTTGGGCAGGGAAGCCAAATCGATAATGCCAAAATAGCTACTATGACTCGGCCAAGCGTCTGTGTCGTAGGGCGAAGGTTCGCCCAAGTAGTCAAATCCGGTCCATACGAATTGTCCTAAAGTCCAGTCGTAATCGTCTTGTAGTTGAAAATCCTGCTCCGGAAGACCGGACCATGGACAGTATTCCAAGTCATAACCGCTGGACTGGTAGTCGTCATATGTGACGAAATCTTTGAGAACGGCGGGAGTCTTATAGACACCACGGCTAGAAACCGTAGAAGCTGTTTCTGAACCGAGGATCATCTTTTGTGGTAGGTTCTCGTATCCTTCGATATAGCGACCGGTACGATAGTTGAAGCCCGGTATCTCGACGGCTGCTCCAAAACCATTGTGTATCACATGCATGGCTTGATCCATGCCGTTTGTTACCGGTCGGGTAGGGTCGAGTTGATGGAATAAATCTTGTAGTTTGGTGACGATCTCGATGCCGTCCGGCAACACTTGATTCCAAACCTCATTACCGCTCGACCATAGCATCACACAGGCGTTATTGCGGTAGTGTTTGACCATGTTGGTGATGTCGGCTTGCCACCAGTCGTTAAACTCTTTGTTGTAGTCGTTTTCGGTCTTACCCCAGTTCCATACATCGAACGGCTCGATCATCATCATCATACCCATCTCGTCGCATAGTTCAACCAGTTCCGGTGCAGGCATATTGTGACTGGTACGGATGGCATCGCAACCCATGTCTTGGAGCATCTTGATTTGATGACGCAGTGCATCCTTATGAACGGCAGCGCCTAACGGGCCAAGGTCGTGGTGGTTACATACGCCTTTGAACTTACGGGTTTGACCATTCAGCTGGAACCCGTGCTCCGGTGTATAACTAATGGTTCGAATACCAAAGCGTGTCTTTGTTTCATCCAATAGATAACCATCTTTGTACACGCGTGTGACGGCAGTGTAGAGGTATGGGGTCTCCGGGCTCCATAGTTGTGGTTGTTTTATCTCGGTTTGCCCCATTTGACCGCAGATGGTGGCTACTACTTGTTCTTGGAACAAGATGTCAGTGCGTACGTTAACGCCTTCTCTAAGGGCATTGGTCTCGTCTACACCGTTCTGCAAGTCGATGTCTATTGTAATAGTTGCACTTCGGTCATTGACCTCCGGAGTACGTATCAGAATACCAAAGGTGGGAATGTGTATCGGGTCGCTTTCCACCAGATGAACATTGCGATACAATCCTGCACCAGGATACCAACGGCTCTGTTGAGGTTTGTTCTCCACATAGACGTCTATATCCACGCTGTCGGAGGTAATGAGGTGGGGAAGGATGTAACAGTCAAAGGTATTGTATCCATATGGCCAATAGACCATCTCCTCGTCGTTGACATATACGTCGGCGTGCGACATAGCGCCGTCGAAGACGAGTGTGTAAAACTTATCTTTGTTCACGGCTATGCGTGTCCGATAGTGTCCTTTGCCCATCCAAGGAAGACCACCGCTGCGGCCGGTTTTCCATGTAGGTTCGCTTTCACCGTTTTGTACAACGACAACTTCTTGTAGGTCATTTTTGCGGTCAAACGGTCCGCTAATAGCCCAATCGTGAGGAATGGTTACTTCGTGCCATGTGGTGTCGACATCAGGCATTTGCTCCGATGGTTCTTGACGAAACTGCCAAGTGCTGATCAGAGTGCTGATAGCTAAAACGAGAGATAACATATGGTATAATTGTGTGTTTTATTTTCGTGCTAATTCGATGCAGGCCAAAATCAAGGGGGCTACTCCCTTGGGGTCATCTTTGCGTATGCGTTCATGTACGTAGTACGTGTACGTGCCGTCTCGATATGGATTGCCTCCCAATCCGGCCACAGCGCAACAATCAATCAGCGACCATGTGCCATCCGGGTTTTGACGGATCTTGTGCTTTTTGAGTCCGTTCATCACGCGTTTGGCCTCGCATTTATATTTTTTGTCTAATACACCCAATCTGGCTCCTTTAGCCATGCCGAAACAATACATAGCCGAGCAGGTTGACTCCAGATAGTTGCCTTCTTCGCCTCCGCGATCCGGCACTTGGTACCAGAGGTGTGTTTTCTTGTCTTGTACTTTTAGGAGCGACTCCATTACGCGGTTGAGGATGGCTACCAGTTGAGGGCGCTCGGGCTGATCTTTAGGCATGAGCTCCAGTACGTCGCATAGTGCCATCACGTACCATCCCTCGGCTCGTCCCCATGTCTCGGGACTACAGCCGGTCTCCGGGTTGCTCCATCCCATTTGGCGGCTTTCGTCCCAGCCGTGATGGTTGAGACCGTTGGCTTTGAGTGTATGTTTGTCTACGACGATAAACTGGTTGGCGATATCGCTCCAGTCTTCAGCCTCATTCTTCCAGGCAGCATATCGTGCGTAGAAAGTGGTGCCGGTGAATAAGCCGTCCAACCACATTTGGTGGGGGTAGACCTCCTTGTGCCAGAATCCTCCTTCGCTGGTGCGCGGTTGCTCTTTGACTTGCTCGCGCAGTGTTTCGATGGCGGTTATATACTGCGGTTGCGGATTGAGTGTATGGAGCATGATCAAGAAGTTTCCTCCTTGGATGCGGTCCATATTGTACAGACTTTTCTTGTAGGTAAGAATTTTGCCTTGTCGGTCAATAAAAAGGTCTGCAAAGCGTTGCACATGGTTGAGATACGTTGTGTCCTTAGTGTCATTGTAGAGCTCTAAAAATGCTCGTGCCATAAGGGTGGGGGTGTATTCCCATTTGGGTTTGGCGGCACCGTCACAAGTCCACATCTCAGGGTTGTGTTTCATTTCCGATGAGGCGATTTCTTGCGCCAAGCGGATGTATTTCTGTTGTGCCGTACAGCTTAATGCTGTAGCCGCTAGGATGAAGAAGGAAAGGATCTTTTTCATGATCGTATCATATTGCTTATCGGGTGCAAAGGTAGTAATAAATTCTGAGATATACAAATAAAAGTGTAAAACATTTGCATATTTCAAAAAAAAGCAGTATCTTTGCACCGAAAACTAAAAAAAATGCATATGAAAACAAAAATTCTTTTTTTGGCAAGCTTGCTAATTGTTTCAGTGTTGACGGCAGGAGCCGTGAAGGTTTCGTATACACCAGACAATACTACTATCTTTAAGAATCCGGAACGCGGTTTTACGGAGGAGTTGAATGGTAAGGTAACAGTGAGCAGTCCCTATCGAGTGAAGAATCATATAGACTCTAATTGGGGAAAGAATGACAAGATGACAATGCCGGTTGTTCTATATAACTTCGGTAACTTCAAAAGTCAAGACCTTCCTGATGCTATCTTGAATGGTTTTGACGAGGACATGCAGGTGTTGCGTGATATGGGGTTAAAATGTGTGTTACGTTTTGCCTATACAGAGCGTGAGAGTGATAAAGAGGATGCCAAACCGGATTGGGTTAAGCGCCATTTGGAGCAGTTGAAACCTTATCTGGCAAAGAACGAGGATGTGATTTATGTGTTGGAGGCCGGCTTTGTTGGTGTGTGGGGTGAATGGTATTATTCTAATAACTATGGCAATGAGACGCAACATGTGACCACTAATCGCCGTAAGGTGATACAATATTTGTTTGAGAACGCACCGGAGGATATGTTTATCCTCTTCCGCTATCCGATGATCAAAACCGAGTATCTGGGAGATTCTAAGCCTTTGACGGATGAGGAAGGTTTCTCTGGCAGTATTCGCGCACGTATGGGATGCCATAATGATGCTTTTTTGCACAACTGGGGCAATATGGGTACGTACGCTAGTGATAACGATGATGACGATCCCAAGGTGCGCAACTACGTAGCTACGGAGACGCTTTATGTGCCTAATGGCGGTGAGACGAATATAGACGATGACGATGCGTTGGCAGAGAAACGCTACACGGAAGCTCCGTCTGAAATGAGCAAATACCACTGGTCGTTCTGCGGTTCGACATATGCGATGCCGGTTATACGTCGTTGGCGTAATAGTGGCTTGTTTGATACACTTAATATCCATATGGGCTATCGATATAACCTGCTGGATGCTGAGTTTAGTGACCAAGCTGCACCGGGCGGTAAGGCTAATGTGCTCATTCATTTACGTAATGTGGGATACGCACCGTTGTACAATGCGCGCCCGGCGTATTTGGTGTTGAGTGGCGCAAAAACGTATACGATAGCATTGAACACAGATCCTCGCCGTTGGTTGCCCAATGGAGCATGGAGCGAGATTAGAGAGCAGGTGAATATTCCTGCTTCGGTAGCGGAAGGAAAATATCACCTCTATTTGTGGTTGCCTGATAGACATACAACGATAGCGAATGACTCGCGTTATGCAGTACGTTTTGCCAATGTGGGCGTATGGAAGAGTGAGACCGGGTATAATGATCTGGGCGCCGAAATAACCATTAGCCAAAGCGCTCCTAAAGACCCAGGCGATATGCCGGAAGGAATGGAAGAAACGGAGTATAAGAACTCACAAGTGGCATGCAAGAAGATTATAGAGAACGGACATATATATATTGTTTTGCCGGATGGAAGAAAAATATCAGCATATGGTCAATACGGTAGTTTTTGATTTAGGAGGCGTGATTATTGAATTGAATGTGCCGCGTTGTGTGGCTCATTTCAAGCGCTTGATGGGTGAGGATAATGTGCGCAACATACTGGGTATAGATGACGAAGGTGAAGGTGTGGTAGCTGTTAGCGCAGCAACCAAGCAGTTGATGCATGACTACGAGTATGGTAATATATCGACAGGGGAGTTTTTAAGTTCGTTGCAAGAGCACTGCTATGAGGGTACGACTATTGAGCAGATACGTGAAGCATGGCTTAGTATGCTGGATGTCTTGCCACAAGAGCGATTGGATTATATAGCAGCATTGCGTCGTGCAGGCTATAGGACCGTATTGCTTTCTAATTCTAATGAACTGCATTGGGATCCAATCTGGGAACAATACCGATTGGGTGAGTATTTTGACGCAGTTTTTGCATCGCATTATTTGCATATGGCTAAACCCAATAAGGAGATTTTTGATCATGTGGTACGTGAGGCCAATATTGATTCAGTGCATACTATCTATGTGGATGATTTGGAGAAGAATCGTAGAGCCGGAGAGCAATATGCCGGATGGAAAACGTGTGCCTCTATCGAAGAATTGAAAAATACTATTTAGTGATACTATGAAAAATATCTTATCTCAATTTGCCATCCTCAATGAGGTAGGCGAACCGAAGCCTTTGAAGATAGGCATTATTAATGATTCGTTTATTGTTCCTGCTAAGCACGCGGGTGAGAAGTCGTATTTTCTGCAGCGTATCAACCATCATATTTTCCAAAATGTGGAGGGACTGCAGCAGAATATTCAGAAAGTGACTACTCATATTCGCCATAAACTGGAGGCTATGGGTGAGACGGATATCGAACGTAAGGTGTTGGAACTGGTGCCTACTAAAGAAGGAAAACTCTACTATAAGACACCGGAGGGCGATTATTGGCGTGTGTATGTGCTGATAGAGAATGCTATTTCGCAAGAAAAACTGACGCCTGCATCAGCTGAGTTGACGGGTGAGGCGTTTGGCCGATTCCAGTGTCAGTTGGCCGATCTGCCGTTTGACGAGTTGTGTGAGTCGATACCCAATTTCCATAACATAGAGTTCCGCTTGTGGCAGCTGGATGAAGCTCTCAAAGCGGATGTGGCAGGACGCAAAGCCGCTTGTGCAGATATAATCGCCGAGATTGACAAGCGTCGTGAGGATATGTGTATGGCAGAGCGTTTGTTCCGTGAAGGAAAGCTGCCCAAACATATTAATCACTGTGACACCAAAGTGAATAATATTTTGTTTGACGAGGAGGGTAAGCCTATCTGTATTGTAGATCTGGATACGGTGATGCCGGGCTTTGTGCTGAGTGATTTTGGTGACTTTATGCGCTCGGCAGCCAATACCGGCCAGGAGGATGATAAGGATTTGGACAATATCCATGTAGATTTGGAGATCTTTGAGGCCTATACGCGTGGCTATCTTAGAGAGGCTACGTTCTTAACGGATATAGAGAAATCGTTGCTGCCGTACGGTTGTAAGTTGTTGAGCTATATGCAGACAGTACGATTCTTTACCGACTGGTTGAACGGCGATACGTATTATAAGATCCAATATCCGGAACATAATCTGGTACGTACACGCGCACAATTGCGTTTGTTGGAAGAGCAAGAGAAAGTAGAGGAGCAAATGAAAAGCATTATTGCTCGGTTGTGATTAAAGATGTTAGAATTATGATTTTGAATGTCGATAAGGTCAATTGGCCGGATAGTTTTCCTTACGCTCCTCAGACGAGTGTAGAGGTTCGTAATGATCATGAGAACTTGTACTTGCATTGGCGAGTGAAGGGGGAGCAATTACGAGCTGTGACGACAGAGGATCAAGGACCTGTATGGGAGGATTCTTGTGTAGAGTTTTTCTGTCAGGTGCCGGGCGATAAACACTATATGAATTTTGAGACCAATTGTATTGGTACTATGGTGGGTACGCGTCGTTTGGGCAAGAGTGAAGGAATAGTGCCTTTTACGCCGGCTCAGATGAGTATGATCAAGCGTCGTTGCACTTATGCGCGCGAGGCTTTTGAGGAGAAGGACGGAATGTATGAATGGGAAGTAGAGCTGGAGATTCCGCTGTCGCTGATTTTTGGTGACAAGCAGCCTGTTTTCCCGCAGACTCTGTTGGTTAATTTCTATAAGTGTGCCGACTTGACCAAGAACCCTCATTACGTAAGTTGGCAGCCTATTCAGCTGCCAACTCCTAATTTTCATTGTCCGCAATTCTTCGGAGAGATTGTGTTGGAATAGTTATTCCACTTTTTGACCGAGAATAGAGAATATCTTATCACCACGCCGCAGGAATATTTGTCCGTTTCGGATAAATTTCTGCGGTGTTTCTGTGTCTGCTTCTACGATGTCGATATCGTTGCCTTCTTGTACGTTCTCTGATTTCCATTGTGCGCTTACTTCGGGTGCCGACCAGTTGTTGCGGTCATCAGCCGCAAAAGCGCCGTAGTAATACACTTGTCCTACGATAGCGGTAGGATCTACGCAATGTTCCTCAGTACCGCGGTAGATCTCAGTACCGTCAGTAGGAGAGGTTGGGAAGGCGTTGTCTTTGCGTACGATGACTGTTTGTGCGTAGTCGGGTGCAGGATAGACATCTCCTCCTAAGCTGAGGTCGTCGAGATAGAATGTACCGGAAACGGAGTTACCGGTGGACACACCAAAGGAGATACGAGTGATACCTTCGCAGTGGTTTTTCTCATCGGTATTGGCATGCCAATCAAAGGCTGAGAGGGTGCGTAGGTCGATGCTAAGGGTCTGCCATGTACCTTTGCCAAGAGTGAACTTCTCGGTGTACCACCAGTCTTCGTTGCCATTGGACATGTTTTTGCATACGAGACGGATAGCGGTGGAAGTGTTGTTACCTTTGAGTTTGAATGTCAGAATAGGTGTCTGATGCATGTCTGCCGGAACGTCAAATGCATATTCGGCAGCGGCAGTCGTCCAAGCGGTAGTGATGCTATAGTCACATTTGAGTGCTCCGTCAACAGCGCTGATTTGCATCGAGGCTCCTTCCTCACTGTCGGTAACCATTTTGTCCATGCCGTTGTTGAAATCCGTCAGCGGATTGTCGATATGAATGAGACGGGTAGGGTTTTGCCACGCGAGAAGGTATTTACCGTTGTTCTTGTATCCCATCAGTCCTGTCGGTGCCGGTGGAGGAGTGACGTCTTCCTTTAGGTTAAGCACTACGGGTTTGGCGCCCATGAATGTTTGTCCACCAGAGGTGATGGCTGCATAGACGTAGTATTTGCCTTTGGGCATAATGGTACGCGTTTGCCACGTGAATTTCTCGATTTTACTGCTCAGATTGGTGGCGATCGGAGTTAAGCCATCTACGGAAGTAGCTCCTGCGGTTTGGGAATAGTAGAGCGATATAGTGGCGTCTCCTGCTGGATCGTAAGCCGACCAACGCAGTATGACAGAGTCTTCGACGTCGGTTTCGACGGAAGGTGCGGTGAAGTTGATTGACGGATTGATCACATTGCCTTCGAGCAGGAAGTCGTAGGTATAGAACGGTGTTCCTACTGAATCGTAAGCAGTGAGATGGATAGAGGATGCATCGGCAGCCATATCCAGCGTCGAGAAGCACGATACTTTCTTGTAGAAGAGCGAGTATTTGTAGTCAACAAGTTGTTTTTGTTGATCATAGTTAGCGTCTCGTCCACAGCCCGGGCGTACGTAGTGAACGCCGTCTTTGTAGAGGTGCTCGAAGGAGTGGTCATCACCAGATAGCGAGATGATATGTTTGCCGAGGGCTGCATATTTCTCCAGTAGTGGGGCAGCACGTTTCGGTTCTTCTGACCACTGGCCGTGGTAACCTGTGGTGTAGATACCTACGTGGTGGCAAACGATGATCCACGGGCGCGTGCACGTATTTAATATGGAGTCAAGCCACTGGTATTGTTTGCAACCCTTTTGGAATTTAGGACTCGATTCGTCGAAGTTGAGGTTGAGAACCACTACATCTGCGTTACCGTAAACGAAGTGGAAGTACGATTCGCCACGTGGGTCGATGGTATCACCTTCTGATGGACCTTCGTGTGAGAACTGGTGGAAATAGTCATAGAAGGACGACCAGCGCAAGCCACGCGGGTCACCGGTCTCGTGGTTACCCGGGGAGGACATACACGGTACTTGGCCGAGGAATTTTTCGCCCGGTTTGAAGTAGTAGTTGTTCCAGTTACGGTCATTACCTTTGCTGGAAACGAAGTCGCCGTTCATGAGCGAGATGTCGCAATTGAGGTTGCAGATGAAATCCTGCATGTTACCCCAGTTGTTGCGAGCATTGCCGTGGATGTCGCTGATGGAGAAGATACGGTAAGCTGTGCCGGCTTCGGGCGCGGTCTTGGTCCAACTGATCTTCGGGCAGCGGCGGGTATCATTAGCACCTACGGTGAAGTAGTAGCGTGTGTTAGGTTGCAGACCAGTGAGGGTCACTACGTGAACGTAGCCTTCGTCTGATACCACCCAACCATCACTGGTAGTGATGTGCTTATCGAGGTTGGTAGAATCGGTTCCGTAGTATACGACTGCTTCTGTGGGGTCTGTCTCTTCGGACATCTGCCAAAGGACTTTGACCGAGTTGGTGGTCGGAGCCATAGAGTACGGCATCTTGTACGGGACGTAGGGGTCATCGCTGTTATCGTATGACTCTTTGGAAACACCCCAGCGCGGGTCACCAACATTGCTACCGTCTGTACCCATGCCGACAGCGGGACTGTTGGCGTAAAGTTGGAAGTTGCCGTTAGCAGGATCTACGAAGTACGGGTTACGGTTCGCGCAACCTGCTTGTGAGCCGCCTGTGCCCACTTTGACGGGACCGTTGAAGGTAAGGCAGTTGTGTACAAAAGAGTTAGAACCATATACCGCAAAGCTGACACCGCCTTCTACCTGTTCGGGGTTAAGGAAGATACAGTTGGTGATGTGCGTTTTGTCGATATTAGCGGCATAAACCGGGCGCGTGTTCGTACTATTATAGAAGGTACAGTGGTCAATCTCAACACTGCCTTGTACGGGAGTCGCTACGTCATCTGCTTGGCCGGTCGGGTAGAGGTAGATGAACCGGTCTGCTCCTTTGATTCCTCCATCAAAGGTGCAGTTTTTTACCTCTAGGCTCTTGAGTTGCACATGTGCATAACTTGCTTCGATAGCGCGGGGTGCGTTTTCTGCAGCAGGTCTCTCCATGCGGAAGATACAGTTGTCCACCGTCAGTTTGTTGATGTATGGAGTGGTGACATTGGTGGTGTAAGCGCGAATATATTTGCTTGGGCAACCGCTTAGTTCACAATTACGCACGGTGACGTTGTACGGAGTGGAAGCATCGACCATACGGATAGCTTCTGCTGTACTTTGGATATTGACTCCTTCGATCGTGAAGTCAGCCGTGATCTCAAAGCGGCTGGTAAGAGTAACGATAGGTTTGGCGCCGTTGGCTGCTTTGATCGTAATAGCGACGGTAGGTTTGACGGAAGACTCCGCATAGGTACCGTCCGTTAAGACTAATACATCACCTGCAGCAGCTTTGTCGACAGCTGTTTTGATCGTTCCCGAACCGGGGGATACGTTGACGGTAGCCGCAAACAGTGTAGTTGCACACAATAGTGCACTACATAAGGTTAGAATAGATTTTTTCATGTTGTTATAGGTTTTTAGTTAATTACATGGGGTCATATATAACGCCGCCTTCTGTGCCGCCGGAGTATTGCAGTCCGGCGTTTCCTTGTACTGAAGCTACTTGACAAACAGCATTGCTGATGTACGTTATTGCTGTTGTGTGAGGAATGATATATGTCTTTTTCATAATCAAAATTATTTACTATTTAACAATTTACGATTGTATGAATTATTGGATTTTTGTTCCCATTACGTTGTAGCGGACGCCATTTTTGATGATAATTAGTTGTCCGTTTTCGATACGTTTTTCGGTGTTGTTGCTTTGACCGCTGACCAGTTCAACGTCAGTCACAATTTGCTCGCGTGTCACGATGCGTGCGTGTGAGAGAACATGTGCAGCTCCCGGAATGTTCACTTTGAAGTATGCACGCATACCCTTGATAGGCAGAGCTTCGGTTGGAAAGTAGAGCGCGTTGTTTGTAGCCAAGAAGAGATTGTTCTCGCTTGCTGGAATCTCGTCCTTGATAAAGTTGCCGACGAAGTCCACTACACCTCGAGTGTATTCCGGAACAGTCAGGTCTTTGATTGTTCTATTAGAGATGGTAGGATTGGTCACATCAGCGGCAGGTTTGATCAGATACGGAACGCCGTGTGACAATGTGTTGACATTCTCAAACTGCAAGTTAAGAACAGAGCCCTCCAAGGTGGCATCAACGAGTTGGAGTAGCTCGTATCCTTCGCCAAAGATATCCTCTAATGTACTGTTCGAACCTATAGAGAACGGCAAGCAGATAGTGTTGAACATACCTCCCTTAAATGTGCGTTTGAGCATAATGCGCTTGGGGGTGTTTTGATTTTCCACCAGCATGGTGTTGTTTTCTGCCAACTCGTCCAAAACAATGACATCTTCTTTTGCTGCTGCCAGACTGGTCAAGTATCCATCGGCGTGGTTGTTAATATTCGCCAGTTGTATGGTGTAGTTGCCATCAGCCGGAATAAGAACAGAAGAGATGGAAACTGTTCCTGTTCCGCTCTTGCCTTTGGAATCTTTGAATACTTGGTTGTTTTGGCTATCAGTAACAGTTAGTTCGTATATGCCATAGTTAGTGCCTGCCACATTGAGTGTGAATGTGTAGACTCCGGCTGTTGCCTGAATGTTCCATGTGGCATTTTCGTCAGCGATGCAATAATAGTGGTCAGCATCAGTGAAGTGGAGGCCATCGTTGTCTCGGTAAGCGCGAGTACTGAGCAGGGCGTCCGCCAAAGGAATATTGTTGTTAGGGATTGTAATAATTGCTCCGCCGGCATATTCGGGTTCGATGTTCATTACCCGGCCTTTGGAACCATCATAGTTTTTGATGCGAACTACATAGTCGTTTTCCGGCAGGTTGATGGCGTCGGTGGTAAATGAGAACGCTCCGACAGTGTTGTTCCATACACTTTGTTTAGAATATATCAGTTCTGTCTCATCACTATTGTAGATACTAATGGTGTATTTTTGACCTAATGCATATGCATTGAAAGCGTTTGTTTTGAAGGTATAGTAGCCGCCGTCAGAATGTACATTCCATTTAGCGTAGGCATCTTCTAAGAGTGCGAAGTTGATGGAGTCGTTATCAATGTAAGCACCTTGCTCGAGTACTGCGTCTTGTGGCGTGAGAGTGGCCGGCAGGTCGACTATTCCTCCTCCGGCATAAACAAATTGTACGCCGAGCAGTTTTGCGTTGGAGTTAGTCAGGCTATTGACAACTTCGAGAATATAGTCACCAGCTTCAACAAGTTGCGGATCGATTTCGATGTTAACAGGGTCGCCTGTTTGGTCGTAGTTGGCGCCATTAGCAAATGTGATGGGGTCCTGATCGTTTTCGTTTCGATAGAGTTTAACGGTGTAGTTATGGCCGGAAGTGGTGCTTGCTTTGACGATAGCCTTATAGTTGCTAGCAGTAGCAAATGACACGTTCCATTTTACCCAACCATTTTGGATAGTGCTGCCAGGGAAAGAGATTTTGCCATCAGTGCGTGTGCCTTCAGGAGAGAACCATGCGTCGTTGACAGTTGCGATACCCGGCATCTGGATGGTGTCGCCACCGGAATAAGTCATCGTAATGCTGGAAACACCGCATTTAGACCAGCTGCGGCAGTTCAATAATTTGACGGTATAAACACCCGGTTCCGGGATGTATAATGAACCTAAATGAATGGTGGGATAGGTGCTGTAACCATCCAATGAAGAACCGTTTTCATACAGTCCTTCGGCAACAGTGTCCAGTCTGACATTGTTTTCATCCCAAACTTCAACGCCGAAAATATGTTTTCCGTTTTGGTATGTTCCATCCGGTTTTCCTTCCCATTCATTATTCGCCATGTTAATAGTTACATCTACATAGCAAGCACGAGTGGCTTCAATAAGCCATGTCGCTTTTGCTGAAGTAGGAGTACTGCCAGTATAGCGGAGATAAGGATTATTAACACCATAGTGTTCATTCACCTCAATGCCGGCACCAATGGTAACTGCCTTTGCTGCAGTGAAGTTATAACCTGGATCGGCGAAATCAGTAGTGTAGTACGTTCCGGAAGTGTACCAACGGGGATCACCGAGATCAGAACCATCGGTAGCAGCACCACGTGCCGGAGAAACCTCACCCGTAATATAATTGCCTGCTAACGTAAAATCACCGTTGGCAGCATCTGTGAAGAGAGGATCTGCATTCGGGAGACAAGTACTAAGGTTTATATCATCCGCACGATGACCTTTTGTGCCTGATGTCAAATTGTATGAAAGACAATTATCAATTGTTCCGCCGTAGCAGTATGTGCCACAACGAGCGTATGCTTCCGGATGAGCAAAGATACAATTGGAAATCGCAACTTTTGTGGATTTATAGACGCGAATGTCTGCATATCCACTAGCCGATGTCGGGTTGTTGTAGAACGTACAATGGTCAACCGTAACTTCAATATTCGGAGTTTTGGTTGAGCCATAATTGTCAACCTCAATTACACTGTGAGACAAATTAGAAAAGTTAGCAAAAGTCGAGTTCTTTACGATGATGCCTTTTGCTGTTTCTTTTGTATCAGAACCGGCACCAATGTAAATAGCATCGTGACTATTTCCTATACACTTGCAGTCATTAATAATGACAGAATCCAAAGTACGTGCCGCACCAGCAGCATTAACCAAGTATTGAGCAGCAAAACCTGTCATTTCGCACTTCTCAAAACGAAGTTCTTTGCCATCAGTAGCATCATACGAGCGAATGAAATACTCGTAGGAGCCCATTTCTGAGCCATCAAATTTGATGCCGATGAATTTAACCTTAGCACCTTCTTTGATTTGGTTGTCTTTGTGCGTTTTGACGATTACTTCTGCGCCTTCCGCAGCCATGATGGTCATGTCTTTTGTGAAGATGAGACGGTCTGTTTCGTCATAAGTACCTGCTTCTAAAACAATAGTACTACCAGCCTGTGCTGCATTGTACGCATTGTAGAGAGCTTTTGTTCCGGGAGTAATAGCGTTTGCTGTCAAAGCAAGCAAGATTGCCGGGACTAGGAGGAATAATTTTTTCATAATATCAAATTTTAATGTTATTAATTTTCGGTTTTGGGAGTGGGGATGGCCCACAAAATCGGTGCAAAATTACTAAAATATATTGAGCGTACGTACGCGGGCGTACATGTTCTAAAACATAAAAACGAAAGATGGTGTCGTAATCTGCATAAAGTCAGAATGTTATGGCTCAGCATTGTTTCGGTCTTATTTATTTCGTAACATTTCGAAAATATGCATGGGGATGGTTCGTTTTTTAGGGATTTGTTTTTATATTAGAATATTAAAATAGCAGACTAATAATGTATTAATAACCTACTAATAACCTACTAATCACCTACTAATAACCTACTAATCACCTACTAATCACCTACTAGAATAAGGTGAAGTGGGTTTGGCTGATGAGAGGGGACGTGAAAGGGTGGAGGTGGATGGAGGAGAACGGATGAGAACGGAGGAGAACGGAGGAGAATGGAGAAGGACTGAGGAGAACTGAGGAGAATGGAGGAGAACTGAGGAGAACGGAGAAGGATGGAGGAGAACTGAGGAGGACTGAGGAGAACGGAGAAGAACTGAGAAGAACTAAGGAGAATGGAGGAGAACGGAGGAGAACTGAGGAGAATGAAGAAGGATGGAGGAGAACGGAGGAGAACTGAGGAGAATGAAGAAGGATGGAGGAGAACGGAGGAGAACTGAGGAGAATGGAGGAGGATGGAGGATGGAGGCCGGGGCGTCTTTGGTATGTGTTTGAGAGAGTTTTCGAAAGATTGCGAAACCGTATATGAAACGTGTAATGCGTAGATTTATAGCATGTTGCGTGAAAAGGTTTCGAAAATATGCTGTAAAACATAATTTGGGTTTTCGAAATTCGTAGAATTTATAGTAATTTTGCAGCGTGTTTCGAGAGAGCACTATGATGACAAAGATAGAGAAAACGCAAAAAATATTCACAATAAATCATATACAGTTATGGCAAACACAATGTTTACGTTCAATGAGATCCACCAGCAGCCTGCTATGTGGCGCAAGGAGCTGGCGGCATTGTTAGCAAAGAAAGAGGAGATTCGTGCATTCATGCACAAGTATTTGACCCCGGACACGGATATCGTGTTGACCGGTGCGGGCACGTCGGCATTTATCGGTGATGCGTTGCAACCGGTGATGCGTGGTATGTGGCAAAACGTTCGTTCGGTAGCAACAACGGATATTATTACCCATGCTAAGTATCTGCTGAACCCTGAGAAACCGCTGTTGCTGGTTAGTTTTGCTCGCTCGGGTAACAGCCCGGAGAGTGTGGGTGCAGTAAATCTTGCCAACAAGCTCTGCAAGAATGTAGCACATGTATATATCACTTGCAACAAGAACGGTAAGTTGGCGCTGCAGGCAGAGGGTAAGGACAATATCCTGTTGCTGCTGTTGCCGGAAGAGACCGATGACAAATCGTTGGCAATGACGAGTTCGTTCTCGACGATGCTTTTGACCTGCCTGATGTTGGGCCATATAGACACCTTGGATAAGGATCAGGAGATGATTGAGAAGACAGCGAAGAATGCAGAGGCTGTGATGGCTGAGTACGAGGAGAAACTGAAGGAGATCGCAGGCCGTCCGTTTGAGCGCGGTGTGTTCCTGGGCTCGGGTGCGCTGAAGGGTATCGCTGAAGAGTGCCATCTGAAGTTGCAGGAGTTGACCGATGGCGCTGTGGTTTGTAAGTTTGACTCGTTCTTGGGCTTCCGTCACGGTCCGAAGGCTGTTGTTAACTCGAAGTCGATCGTCGTTTACCTGATGACCGAGCAAGAGGATGTACAGCGTTATGAGCGTGATTTGGTTAAGCAGGTGGATGCGAACAATACGCCGGTGGCACAGATCATCGTGATTGCCGGTAAGGCTCCTGAGTTGCCGGGTGTAAAGGCAGACTTGGTGGTTAAGATGCCGTACGGACCTGAGGAGAATGACTTCTATGGAATCGTGGCTTATGTGCTGGTAGGACAGTTGTTGGGCTATTACGCTTCTTTGTCACATGGTTTGAATCCCGATGCACCGAGCGTAAGCGGAAACATCCACAGAGTGGTTGAAGGCGTTACTATTTATGAATGACTTATAAAGAAAAAAACATAAAAAACACTGATTATTGATTTTAGCACTCTGTACTTCCAAGTCCTTTTCGTTAAAGTACTCCTCCGAATAAATTCGATGACTACTTTATCAAAAAATCCTTGAATTCTTCGAATTAAAATCAATAATCAGACATAAACACACAAAACATTTTAATCTCAAAGTATATGAAAAAGACTGAGCATATTCTCCAGGTGATGGAGGAGCGTAAGAAAGCAACCGGAGTTCCGATGACATTGTTTGCAGCATGTCCGAACTCCTTGTCAGTAATCAAAGCATCATTCCGCGCAGCGAAACGTAACAACGCGCCGATCTATTTCGCGACGACGCTGAACCAGGTGGACTGCGACGGTGGTTACACCGGTATGACGCAGGAAGCGTTCACGAAGATCTTGGCACGTGAGGCTGCGGCTGTTCATTACACAGGTCCGTACGTAGTGGCTATCGATCACGGAGGTCCGTGGTTGAAGGACAAACAGAGTATTGAGCGCTGGGACACCGAGCGTGCGATGAACGGTGTGAAGAAGAGTTATGAGGCAGCTATCTTGGCAGGCTATGACCTGATTCACGTTGATCCGACAGTAGATATTTTCCTGCCGAAGGGTGAGATCATCGATATTCACGTAGTGGTTAAGCGTACGGTTGAGTTGATCAAGCACGCCGAGGATTTCCGCAAGGCAAACGGTATTGCTCCTATCAGTTATGAGGTAGGTACAGAGGAGGTACACGGTGGTTTGGCAGACGAGAAGACGTTTGACACGTTCTTGGAGGGTCTGAAGGCCGGTTTGCACGAGGTAGGTCTGGACGATGTATGGCCCTGCTTCATTGTAGGTAAGGTAGGAACGGATTTGCATACCACGTTCTTTGATCCGCAGGTGGCTCGTGAGTTGACTGCTAAGGTTCGTCCTTATGGCAGCTATATCAAGGGTCACTATAGTGACGATGTAGAGAACCCGGAGGATTATCCAAAGGCAGGTATGGGTGCTGCGAATGTGGGTCCGGAGTTCACGATGAACGAGTACGACGCGTTGGCTGAGCTCGAGGAAGAGGAGAAGAAGTTGTATGCTGAGGGCAAGATTGCTCAGTTGAGTAATATGACCCAAGTGTTGTGGCAATGTGTATATGATAGCAACCGCTGGAAGAAATGGCTGCACGGCGAAGAGGTAGGTAAAGACCTGAAGGACTGCACGCCGGATCGTCAGTTGTGGCTGGTGAAGACAGGTTGCCGTTATATCTGGCAGAAGCCGGAGGCTCTGGTAGCTCGTCAGACGCTGTATGATAACCTTGAGCGTCTGGGTATTCAGGCAGAAGAGGTAGTGCTGATGCGTATTGAGCACAATATGGATAAGTACTACAATGCGTTTAATATTGTTAACCTGAACGATTATCTGAAATGATCAAAAAGACGTACATATTCCTGGTAGCACTGATGGCGGTTGCCATCGGTGCTTGGGGATGTGAAGGCCCGACTCCCCAGGAAGAGCCTACGCCGGTAGAGCAGCCTGATCTGTCGCTGATCAAGCAGTCGGTACCGGTGACGAATGACTGGATATGGAGTGGTAAACCTCAGATCACGGTTCATATAGAGAATCCCAATGCTGCGAAGGTGACGGTTGGAGTAAAAGTGAAGATCTCGACCGATACTAAGAAGGCAGTGACGGAAGTGTTGGACAGCGTAGAGGTGCCGGGTAAGCAGTCGATTGATCATATTGTTACCACTCCTGAGAATCTGGCGCCGGGTTTCTATCGTGCTGTATGCTTTGTGAATGGCAAGAGTGCGCGCTCGTTTGTGTTTGGTATCGATCCGTTTGACATTAAGTCGGAGCCGGATATGCAGCCTGACTTCACGCAATTCTGGGAAGACACAAAGACACAGTTGGCCGGTGTGGAGATGAATGCCGTGCTGACGGAGATAACGGTGAAGAGTTCTGCAACTCGCAAGGTGTATCTGGTAGAGATGTATTCGGTGCCGGATGGGTTAAGCGGGGATCCGGTGAAGATCCGCGGCTATTATTGTGAACCGACGGACGGACAAAAGCATCCTGTGATCATGCATTTCTACGGATATGACACGCAGGGTAGCAAAGCATTGTGTGAATGTCCAGCCGGTGGTAGTTCTAAGTATGCGGAGTTCTATCTGTCGCATCGCGGCCAGTATCTGAATAATCGTCCCGCGTCGACCAAGAATCCGGGTATAACGGAGGACTGCGAGAATATCTACGGCGATTGGTTTGCTTATCATTTTGGCGACAAGGACAGTTATTACTATCGTGGAGCGTTTATGGATTGTGTGCGCGCGGTCGATTTTATGGCATCGCGCGAGACGAGCGACATGAGTCATCTGTTTGCGGAGGGTTCGAGTCAAGGCGGTGCGTTGTGTTATGCCGCCGCTGCGTTGAGCAATTATCCGTTCACAGCTATAGCCCCGAATGTGGCATTCTTGGGCGATTATCCGGATTACTTTAAGATAGTAGATTGGCCGGGTTCGACGGCAAAAGCCAATAAGGGTACGATGACAGACGAGCAGATGTATGCTTTCTTGTCCTACTTCGATACCAAGAATCTGGCGACGCGTATCTCGTGTGCGGTGTTGGGTACGAGCGGATTGCAGGACGGAACTTGTCCTCCGCACACCAATATTGCTCCGTACAATATCATCCAGAATCCGAACAAAGAGTATCATTTCTATCCGGAGATGCAACACGATTATCCAAAGAACTGGTGGAGCATGATCGCGGAATTCTGGAAGAAATTCCAGTAACATTTATTCATTTTCACATTTATTCATTTTCTCATTTAACCATTTAGTTATTTATGAAAAACTTTGATATTATCGCTTTAGGCGAATTGAACGTAGATTTGATACTGAATCAGATTGAGAGTGAGCCCGAGATCGGCAAGGAGAAGTTTGCCAAGCAGATGACCTTGACATTGGGTAGTTCGACCGCTATTTTTGCGGCTAATGCTGCAGCTTTGGGTGCAAAGGTGGCTTTCTGCGGTATGATCGGAAACGACAGTTTCGGCGACCTGGTAGAGACGAGTCTGCAGAAGAAGGGCGTTGATACCCGTTATCTGATTCGTCAGGACAAGTATGCTACTGGTGCTACCATTTGTATGAGTTATGACGAGGATCGCGCTAACTTGACGTATCAAGGTGCGATGGATTATATGACGCTGGAGGATATCAATCCGGAGGTGTTTAAAGAGGCAAAGCACATTCACATCTCGTCGATCTTTATGCAGAGCGGCGTGAAGCGTGACCTGATGAAAATACTGGAGTTGTGCAAAGCAAATGGAATCACTACTTCGTTGGATACGCAGTGGGATCCGGTAGAGGCATGGGATTTGGATTACGAGAAAGTGCTTCCTATGCTGACGGTGTTTATGCCGAATGAGACCGAGCTGAAGTTCTTGACCAAGAGTGCTACGTTGGAAGAGGCGATCGAGAAGATTCGTCCATATGCGAATGCAGCTGTTATCAAGTGCGGAAGCAAGGGTAGTCTGTTGATGCGCAAGGGTCAGCCGGATCGCATGCAGGCTGCATTGCTGAACAAGAATGTAGTGGATTGTATCGGTGCCGGTGATAGTTTCAACTCCGGATTTATCACCCGTTTGGCAGCCGGAGACGCTTTGGATAAGTGTCAGGAGTACGGCAATATGACCGGTGCTGTCAATACGACGGCAGCCGGAGGAACGACCGCTTTCACTTGCCGTGAGGATGTGGAGAAAGTTGGCCGTGAAAGATTCGGATTTACGATTTAATCATTTACCATTTGTTCTTTTATTGTGTCATTTAGACATTTAGCCATATTATATTACGTAGCGCTGGCGATGAGTGCGTCAGCGGCTACGTGGTATGTGCGGACGGACGGTGAAGACGCTGCAGACGGCAAGAGTTGGGCGACGGCGCAGGAGTCGATTCGTTTGGGTATTGATAACTGTAAACCCGGTGATACATTGTACGTAGGCGAAGGAACGTATTTTGAAGGTATCGTACTGAAGGACGGTGTGACGATCATCGGCGGTTGGACGATCCAGGACGAGTATATGAGCCGTATGCCGGGTGGTCTGACGGTACTGGACGGTAGTCATTTAGGTACGCGTCTGATCACCTGCGAGGCCGATTGTAAACGACCGACTTTGGTGAAGAACTTTGTGCTGCAGAACGCCCGTCATGACGAACGCGGAGGTGCGGCATGGTTGCGCGGAAAGGTGACCTTGCGAAACTGTATAATCCGCGGATGTAGCGGTTTGCAATGTGGCGGCGTGTTGATCAAAGGCGATCTGCCGGAGGCTTCGGCTTTAGGTGCACGGTTGGAGGATTGTTTGATACATAACTGCACGGCGACGGGGCATAACTGGCCGGACGCGGGTGGTGTTGCCAATTTCGACGGAACGGTAGAGCATTGTGTTATCGCCAATAACTACGGCGACCGGTACGGCGGTATCCACAGTGAGAGTTCGGTGTATGAGTGCACAATGTGGGGTAATAGGAACGAGTACGGTTTTGTGGATCCGTGCAACTACGTGTCCGACGAGAGTGAGTCGGGAGTAAGTAAAGCGGATGAAGGTTTCGAAGCGCATTTCTTTGAGCAGCCTTGGTTGGATCGGGATAATGAGGCGGAGAATGGTCCGCATTTCCGGGATCCTGCTACTTTTGCGGGTGTTCCGATGACAGCTGCTGAGGAAGCGATCATCTTGGTGGCAGACTATCGGATTGGAACCCCGACGCATCGGATTGCCAAGATGGCTCCGGCGCGCAAGGAGGATCGTCCGGAGGATTATATATTGTATGAAACGGTTGATTATACCGTGCCGAGTTTTATAGCGCACTTGTTGGATAAAAAAGCCAAGTTGGAACCCAAGGAGAATCCCTATTGTATGGTAGCCACTATTAATGGCGATCCAAAGACGAGAATGGGTTTTTGTTGGTTTACCAATGAAGGCGTGACGGACGGCGTGGTGCAAATTGTAGCCAAAGCTAATGCCAAGGCATCTGATTTTAATAAGTCGGCCAATGTGATGACGATTAGTGCTACGGCGACGACGACCGTGCCGTTGCATTATGCGATCTCTTCTTCGGGTGTGCTGAAAGCAGCCAAGATAGACAAGAATACTGCGTTCCGCTATGTGAGCCACAAGGCGCTGGCAGATGATCTGACGCCGGGAACGGAGTATAGTTGGCGTGTGGGATATGAGGGACACTGGAGTGATATAGCCCGTTTCCGCACAGAGGATGAGGACCAAGGAGAGTTTTCATTTATTTATATGACAGATAGTCATATTCAGAATCAGGAGTATGTCGATGCAGCTCGTTTGTGCGCTGAGGCTGTCGCGAAAAATGAGAAGAGCGCACGTTTCTGTGTGTTCCCCGGTGATTTTGTAGATACGGGAACAGACAACAACTCGGAATGGGAGTGGGAACGCTGGTTTGAGGAAGCGTTGGAGCCCGTGTTGAAGGTGATGCCGATAGTGCCGACGGATGGTAATCATGACGACTCGCCGCTGTTGAACTATACGTATCATTTCAATACGGATACGACTTTTAACTTGGAGACGCAAGTACGGCCGCAGTTTGCCGGCATTAACTATAGTTTTGTGTATGGTGATATGCTGCTTATCGCCTTCTCGATGCAGGATTTCTGGCGTGGCGAATATGATATGAAGACTTTGACGTCGGAGTATTTTACCCGGGATTTGGGTGAATGGTTTAAGCAGCAGGTATCGAATGCTCCGCAAGCCAAATGGCATGTGGGATTAGTGCATAAGAATCTGTTCTCGGGTTCTGATCACCAGCGCGATAAAGAGACGCCACTGATGCGAAAAACGATGTTACCTGTGATGAAAGAATGCAAGGTAGACTTGGTGCTGCAAGGTCATGACCATTGTTATGAAGTGATCGGTCCGGTGGATAGTACATTGTATTTTATTGGTGCAACTTGCGGTGCAAAACGATACACGCCGTTGACCAGGGAGGAAATGGATGCAAGTAAACACATCCATCAAGTGGAGAACTATTACGATTTATTCAGTCGGTTAGAGCAACCCGGAGCACCAAGTTATACGCGTGTGACGGTGAAGAAAGATCACTTGTTGTTGGAGTCGTTCAAGGTGTTGGAGAATGGAAAGACAGAATTGTTTAATACTATAAAAATAACACAATGATGAAAAGATTTACCTATTTAATGCTGGTTTGCTGCCTGTCATTGGGTATGCATGCAGCCAAGAAAGAGCTTGATCCGGCGGTTGTATTGGCAGATACGATGTATGAAGCAGCGGATTATACTGTGCCGTCGTACACGGAGTTTGTGATTGCGAAGAGAGCCGCTGTGGCTGCTGCTTCGCAAGCGAATTTGCAGGCTTTGGTGGACAAAGTGGCCGGATTGCAGGTTAAAGAGCAGCCCTATTGTATGGTAGCCACTATCAATGGTGACCCGAAGACAAGAATGGGTTTCTGCTGGTTTACCAATGAGGGTATAGAGCAAGGCGAGGTGCAGATTGTGGCTAAGGCTAATGCTAAAGCCTCGGATTTCGCAGGTAGTGGAGTGATTACTATACCGGCTACGCCAACGACGACGAAGGTATTGCGTTATACGGGTAAATGTACATATGCTGTTAATGCAACGGGTATAAAAGCCAGTGTGCGCTACAAATATATCAGCCACAAGGCTTTGGCTGAGAACCTGACAGCAGGTACAACCTATAGCTGGCGCGTGGGCTATGCAGGCCACTGGAGCGATATCGCGCAATTCCGCACAGAGGATGAAAATCAAGGTGAGTATTCATTCTTGGTGATGAGTGATAGCCATATTATGAATAAGACATATGTGGATGAAGCTCGCCGTTGTGCATTAGCAGCCGTGAAGACGGTGCCGGAAGCACGTTTCTGCTGTTTCCCCGGCGATTTTGTGGAGGACGGCGATGCTAACAATTCGGAATGGGAGTGGGAACGCTGGTTTGAAGAATCTATGGAACCGGTGATCAAGGCTATGCCTATAGTTCCGACGGACGGTAACCACGATGATAGTAATAATATCAATTACACGTATCACTTCAATACGGATAACTCGTTTAATACCGATATTACCAGTAAGCCTCAGTTTGAGGGTATTACATATAGTTTTGTGTATGGTAATGTATTGTTCTTGGTGTTCTCGATGCAAGATTTCTGGCGTGAGTCATATGATCAGCTGTACAAGACGTGGTCGGTATATTTGACGGACCATGTAAGTTATTGGTTCCGCAAGAAGACGAATGCTAACCCGGACACGAAGTATCGTGTGTCGTTGGCTCACTTTAACTTGTTCTCCGGTTCGGATCACTCGGTGGATGAGGAGCCTCCTTTGTTCAGAAAATGTATGTTGCCGACCTTCAAGGAGTGTGAGATTGATGTAGCCCTTCAGGGACATGATCATACTTATGAGGTGATAGGTCCGGTTAATCCGGATGACTGCACGCCTATTTTGGACGCTATTTCCGACCGTGAGATTGTGGAAGGTGGTACGAATAAGAATATGACCGGTTATAAGGGTGGTACGTATTGCACGGATGACGGTACGTTCTATTTCATAGGTGCGACTTGCGGCCATAAACGTTATTATCCGCATACACGTGCACGCATGGAGAATGACTATACGGAGGACTTGACCAAGTTGTTTGATAACAAGCATCACAATGTGAAGAATTACTTTGATTTGTTCACCGGTATGTTTGGTCAGCCGGAGGCACCGACATTCACGAAGATTACTGTTAAGGATGACTATCTGGAGTTTAATTCTTATACGGCAGATGACGATGAAGGCAATGTGACCTTGATTAACACGATGCGTATTGTACGCACTAAACCACATACAATACCTGATGTGCGTGAGAGTGTAGAGACTCCGGTGATCATTAGAGACGGCACCAAGTTCTTGCATAACGGACAAGTGTATATCCAACGAGAAGGCCGTACGTACGATGTGATGGGTCAGGAAGTGGGTTTGTGATAGAGTGAAACTGTGAAAAATACTAAATAGTAGGCTTATGAAACGATTTTTCTTCCTTTTGACGGTCTGCGCAGCCACGCTGTGTGCGTCAGCAGCCAACCATTATGTCAGCCAAGCCAATGGTAATGACAACAATGATGGTTTATCATGGGCGACAGCCAATAAAACGATTACCAAAGGTTTTAATGCTTGTACGGACGGTGATACGCTGTTTATTGCTGCAGGTTCGTATAACGAGCGCGTGACGATCAAGGCGGGTAAGTATGTGTCGATGATAGGCGGATACTCGTCTGACGGAAGTATGCGTGATCCGGAACTGTTTGAGACCATTTTGGAGGGTAAGGAGCTGGGTAAGATTTTGATAAAGGCAGAGGCTGAACCGACGATTCCGTTGGTTTTTGACGGTATGACTCTTCAGAATGCTGAGTATAGTTCATCCGGTAGCGCGTTCTATATGCGCGGAAACATGACGGTGAATAAATGTACTATCCGTAATTGTACTTCGATGTCCAGCGGTGGTGCTATCTATGTCAGCATTTCGGACAAGACAAAACCCGCTGCTATTACCAACTCTTTGATAGAGTTGTGTTCCGCCAATGGCGAAGCTGGAGCTATCCGTAACGGTGGTGCAAACATTGAGAACTGTATCATCCGCGGTTGTACCGGTCTTTACGGATCCATTGTGATGCGTAGTGGCGGTACGGTAAAGAACTGTGTGATCTATAACAACACAGCCATTGAAGGCAGCTGGCCTAACTCCGGTGGTATTTACAACCCGGAAGGTACCGTTATCAACTGTACGTTGGTTAATAACTGGGGAGCGCAATATGCAGGTATTCACTCTGATAAAGCGGTGTATAACACTGTCTGCTGGGGAAATCAGGCGGAAGACGGATTTGCAGATCCGGTCAATTATATAGCCGGCAGTCCGTCGAGCAATAATATTGCAGATCAAGGCTTCAATAGCTCATCATTTATCAGTCTGAAACTTAATACTGATAACGAGGCAGCGGATGGTCCGCATTTTGCAGCGCCGACAACGTTTGCCGGTGTACCGAAGAATGCGGCAGAGATTGCGGCTATGCAGTCTGCCGATTGGTCAATAGACGGGACTTCGTTCTTGATAGACAAGGGTAAGGCTTCTGTTGCACCGGCTACGGATATCAACGGTGTGGTACGTCCTAAGGGTAATGGTGTGGATGTAGGTGCATATGAGTATGATCCTGATGCGGCTGTAGTGCCTTTGCAGGGTATAGATATCTTCCAGGACTCTATATTTGTTAACGCAGAGAGTATGGCCAGTGCTACGGTAGTCTTTACGCCGCGCAATGCAACTAATAAGACATTGAACTGGACGAGTGACGATGCAACGATTGCTACAGTAGATAGTCACGGAACGATTACCGGTGTGGCAGAAGGTAAAACGGTTGTCCGTGCAGTCAGCGAGGAGGGCTCATTTGCTGATTACGTAGTAGTGGTAGTAAGTCCTAAACCTCCTATTCACTATCCTCACGAGGTATTGGAAGCTGACGAGTTGTATAAGATGGAAGATTATACTGTACCATCGTTTATTCCGTTCTGGGTGGCAAAAGAGGCTGCGCGTGTGGATAGTGTATCGGCTACGGCTGACGAGATTGCTGCTATTACCGGTAAGATCGATGCGATGAATGCAGCTGCGGCTAATCTGGTCCCGAAAACCGAGCCGTATAACATGATCGCCAATATCAATGGTGATCCTAAGACGCGTATGGCGTTCTGCTGGTTTACCAACGAGGGTATAGAGCAAGGTGAGGTACAATTGGTTGCTAAGGCTAATGCTACGGCATCTGATTTTGCTGGCGAGGGTGTGATTACTATCACAGCTACTCCGACGACTACTAAGCCGTTGCGTTATGCAGTATCGAATTCGGGTATCCTGAAAGCTACGGGTATGGCTGGCAATACAGCGTATAAGTATGTCAGTCACAAGGCATTGGCCGAGAATCTAACGCCGGGAACAACGTACAGTTGGCGTGTAGGTTATGAGGGTCACTGGAGTGAGATCGCACAGTTTGTAACCAAAGACGCTGAGCAGAGTGAGTATTCGTTCATCTATATGTCGGATAGCCATATTCAAGATCAAGAGTATGTGGATAATGCGCGCTGGTGCGCCACGGCTGCGGCTAAGACGGTGCCTGAAGCTAAGTTCTGCCTCTTCCCGGGTGACTTTGTAGAGACGGGTACTGCTGCCAACTCAGAATGGGAGTGGGAGCGTTGGTTTGAGGAGAGTATCAAACCAGTGATTATGCAAATGCCGATTGTTCCGACAGATGGTAACCATGATGACAGTCCGTTGCTGAATTATGACTATCACTTCAATACCGATTGGGGATTCTATAATGCAGCTAAAACTAAACCGCAGTTCCATGGTATTACGTATAGTTTTGTATATGGCGATGTGCTGTTCTTGGTATATTCGCTGCAAGACTGGTGGCGTGCTAGCGGTAGTAGTGAGAGTTCGATGAAGTCGACCTATTTGAGTACGGATGTGAAGAACTGGTTCAAGGAGCAGATTGCTAAATATCCGAACACCAAATACCGTGTAACGCTGTCGCATAAGAATGTATTCTCCGGTTCAGGTCACTGTTACGATAGTGAGACTCCGATGTTCCGTGAGATTATGTTGCCGATATTGAAAGAGTGTGAGATCGACTTGGCTATCCAAGGCCACGACCACTGCTACGAGGTGATAGGCCCGGTTAATCCGGATACGCGTACGGTAGTAGAAGGTGCGGTAACGAATGTGGAAACCGTTCCGGTAAATACCAACACCAACATGACCGGTAAGTTGAACGGTACGTACTGCACGGATGACGGTACGATGTATTTCATAGGTGCAACTTGCGGACGTAAGCGTTATTATCCATATGATCGCGCAAAGTTGGATGGTTACTATGACCAGCATAAAGTAACCAATTACTTTGACTTGTTCACGGGTATGTTCGGTCAACCGGGGGCTCCGAGCTTCACGAAGTTTACGGTGAAGGATGACTGCATAGAGATGAATTCGTATACAGCAGATCAGAATGGTAATGCGACGTTGATTAATACGATGCAGGTGAAGCGTACTAAACCGCATACTGTTCCTTCCGGATTTGAGGATGTGAAGCCGGATTTGAATGTGCGTGACGGCCAGAAGTTTATGAAGGATGGACAGATTTACATCCTGAAGAATGGTGTGATTTATAACGTTATTGGGCAAAAAATTGCCCAATAACGCAAAAAAATGCATAAATATTTTGCATATGTCAAAAAAAAGCAGTATTTTTGCGACATAAAATCAATACGTGAGAAAATAACAATTCTTTTTATTAACTTAAATTCTAATTCATTATGAGAAAACTATTCTCTTTTTTCGCTGCAATGCTTGTAGCCGTTGCAGTTAATGCTGCCCCAGTTGTTCTGCCTGCTACGTTGGACGTTAATAACGTAAGTTTCCGTTCAGAGGGTATGCCGAACTTCGTTGTTGAAGAAGGCGATTATGCCGGAACATACTTCGACATGGGCGCTCATGACAGTTCTAACGACACTCTCCTCTATGCAGAGTGGGATGTAACAATCCAACCGATTCAGTACACTGTCGCTGTGGACGTGTATAACACGAATGGCTGGACTGTACAACTTGATCTTCTCAACCAGTCGGATGAGGTGGTTAAGGCTATTCGTTACAAAGGTTCGTCCGGCAAGTGCGGACAATTTGCTGTCGGCATCATGGATCTGAGCGATTTGGCTGCTGGTGATTACAAACTGCGCGCACGCGCTGCTACCGCATGGTCGGCAATGAAGCTCAAAGATGTAATCTTCGTGGCTAACTATGCAGGCACTCAAGTTGTATTACCGGGTACGCTTCTTCCGATTTACGCTGAGTTGTCTTCCGGCGCTTTCGTGGCTAACGACGCGATCGCTTTTGCTCCGAGCACCGCTAACAGCGAATACGCTACTTGGAACGTAAGCTTTGCACAAGCAGGCACCTATAATGTTACGATCGACATGACCGCTTCCAATGGTCATACCTATGGCGTAGCACTCCTCTCTGCTGACGGCGCTACCCAGATCGACGCTGTAGCTGAAGCTCAGTCCTGGGATACCGGTGTGAAAGAACTCGGTGCAATCGCTGTACCTGCTGCCGGTACTTATAAGGTGAAACTGACGAATGCTACACAATGGTCGGAAGCTGTGCTCAACAGCATTACTTTTGCTGCTCCAGCTCCCGCTCACACCTACACCGTAGCTGGTGGCTCGGATGTTGCATTCGGTACGGCATGGGCTCCCAGCAATACCGCTAACGACATGACGCTCGTCGAAGGTCTCTACACTTGGGAGAAGACTGAACTCGAACTTGCTGCTGGAGTAATCGAATTCAAGGTTTGTGAGGATCACGCTTGGGCTACTGCTTATCCTGCTCAGAATTATCAGTTGAATATTCCGGAGGCTGGTATCTATACCATCACTATCACTTTCAATGAAGCTACCAAAGAAGTAAAAGCTGTAGCTACCAAGACCGGTTCTGCAGTTGTTATCCCGACCATAGCTATGCACGGTAACTTCCTTGGCTCTTGGGCTGATACCCAGAACTTCACCGTTGCTGAAGGTGACGCTACCGCATCTCTGAAGCTGAACCTCGCAGCAGGCAACTATGAGTTTGGAATGCGTATCGGCGGTTCGGGCAACTGGACTTCCAACGGTGTCGCTTTCACCCGTGAGAACAATGCTGCTGAGGTTGTAGCAGGACAAGGTAACTTGAAACTTGCTGCGGACGTTGCAGGTGAATATACCTTCACTTGGACTTATGCAACTAACACCCTTGCTATCACCTTCCCTGACGGAGGTGAACCATATGTACCCACTCTGGCAAACGGTTACTATCTTGTAGGTAAAATCGGTGGTGTGGACAAGTGGAGTGCTGCTGACCTCTCTGCAGACCTTCTCTTCGCAAGATATGTGGATAATACCGAGCAGGAAGAATACAAGTTGGTGGTTGATTTGACCGAAGGTGATGGTATTAAGGTAGTAAAAGTAGAGAATGACGCAATCGTTACTTGGTACATCGACGGTATGGGTAATGAGTATGTCATTGACACAAATCACGCAGGAGCAGGAAAGACCGTTTGGTTCCGTCCGAACAAAGACGGTAATGAAGACTGGGTTTTGGATAAATCTCTCTATGTCGCTCCGAATGGGCCTACCGCTATCGACAATGTAGAGATGGTTGAGAAAGCTGTCAAACTGATCGAGAACGGACAACTCTTCATCATCAAGAATGGTGTTAAGTACAACGTCCTCGGCGCTGCAATCCGCTAACGAATCCGTATCCGCCCTTGGCGGAGCCTATACATCAAAAAACAGCTCGCTTCCGCGGGCTGTTTTTGTTTCGTCCTTCGCCATTCGCCTTTCGTCCCTTTGCCATTTGCCTTTCGTCCCTTTGCCATTCGCCTTTCGTCCCTTCGCCATTATTCCGCCGCCAATCGCTCCGGATCCCGCATAAATACAAGGCTGCATCGGACCTCTATTGGGTGATTATTGGGCGATTATTGTGTGATTATTGCGTGATTCAATCCACTTGCGTACTATACCACGCGTACCTCAATACCCGCCGACCGCAGTTTACCACTCATGCCGGCAGGTATAGCCTGATCGGTGATGATATAGTCGAGTTGTTCGGCATCAGCGATGTGCACAAAGCTCCGTTTGTTGAATTTGGAGGAATCGAAGACAGCAATCACCTTGCCGGCTTTCTGAATCATGATTTGATTGAGAAGTGCTTCTTCCAGGCTGGGGGTAGAGACGCCGTTCTCAATAGAGAAGGAATCGACACCGAGGAAGAGTTTGTAGCCGCTGAAGTTGTTGAGTACAGAGATGGCTAAAGGACCGACCGTAGAGAGGCTGTTAGCGCGAACTGTACCACCTAATAGAACGACATCGAAACGTTTGTAGTTCATCAGTTCGGTAGCGATGTTCATCGCGTTGGTGAGGATGTGGAGATGGTGGAACTTATCCAGATGACGTGCCACCTCCAGAGTTGTCGTGCCCGAATCCAGCATGATAAAATCGCCGTCCTTGATCATCTTTGCCGCCTCAGCACCAATGCGCTCCTTCTCTCGGAAATTGAACATCCGCTTCTTGGCGATTGTCGTGTCTTCGTTCTGATTATCAACAGGTTTGCGCATCGCGCCTCCGCGGGTGCGAATAAGGAGGTGCCGGTTTTGGAGGATCGAGAGGTCCTTACGGATAGTGACTTCCGAAATACCGGTGTCCCGACTGAGTTGGGTGACTTGAACTTGTTCGTTTTGTTCCAACAATTGAAGGATTAGTGCTCTGCGTTCTTTAGCTGATGACGAATTCATGGTAAGGTCTATTTTTGCAAATTTGGCGCAAAGATACAATTTTTTTTCGAAATATGCAAATAAAAAAGTTTCGTTATAGCTTTTCGAAACGTTCCGAAACATCATTTATTTTTCGTAACATGCTGAATATGTATGGTTTATAAAAAAGAGCTCTGAAAATATGCTATAGAGCATGTTTTTATATTATATATAATTCAAAAAAATGTAGTAATTTTGCAATCGAAAAAGTATGGGCAAATTATGCCTTTGTGACAAAGTAAGGAATTAAAATCGAAACATCATGACTAAACGTTATTTCTTGATCGCAATGACCGCAGTTTTGGTTGCGGCATGTTGCAAAGCTCCTCAGGTTAGTGAAGAGGAGGCCGCTTCGCCAGTAGATACGATGTTGTTGAAGAACTTCTGCCCGAAGGTGGTTGATAATGTGCCGGTGACTTATGTAAAGCGTGCAAAGTTCGATATCATTGATATGCATTCGCATGATTATGTGGCTAATGCAGAGGAGATCGCTCAGTGGTGTAAGAATATGGATGAGGTAGGCGTTTTGAATACAGCTATCATGCATTGCTCGTGGATTGGTCGTCCGTTTGAGGAGGTGGTTGAGTTGTATGCACCGTATAAGGATCGTTTCCGTTTCTGGTGTTGTTTCGATTATAGCGATATGTCGCCAGAGGGTATAGAAGAAGCTTGTGCATTGTTGGAGCGTTATCATAACGAATTGGGTGCTGTCGGTGTAGGAGAGTTAGGAGACAAAGGTGAGGGCGATACTTATGCTCGTCCGGTAGAGGGCAAGGATATTCATATTGATGATCCGCGTATCAAGCCGTTGATTGCTAAAGCGGGTGAGTTGAAGATGCCGATCAGTATTCATATAGCTGAGCCGTACTGGATGTATCTGCCGATGGATAATATGAATGACGGTCTGCTGAATGCTGTGAACTGGCACGTGGATACGACCAATTGTTACGGATATGACAAGTTGATGGAGACTTTTGAGAATGCGGTTCGCGAGAATCCGGGTACAATCTTTATTGCTTGTCACTATTTGAATATGAACCATGATTTGCCTCGTTTGGGAGCGATGTTGGACAAGTATCCGAATATGTATATCGATATTTCGGCACGTGTGGCGGAGTCGGCTCATACACCTCGAACTACGCGTGATTTCTTGATTAAATATCAGGATCGCGTGCTGTTTGGTACGGATAACGGAATGGATACGGAGATGTATCGCAATATCTTCCGCGTGTTGGAGACCAACGACGAGCATTTCTATATGCCGGAGTCGGCATATCATTGGTCGTTGAGCGGCTTTGGTCTGCCGGATGAGGTGCTGAAGAAGATTTATCATGATAATGCAGAACGAATCTTAACGCAATATAAGTAATGAAAAAGTGTTTTCTATATTGCCTTGCAGTTATTGCTTTAACAGCATGCTCAAAGCCTGACACTGAGCGCTTGATTTGCGCTGAGGCGGATATGCAATCCTTCCCGTATAGCGAGAATGGTATCCGTGTGACTAAACACCAGTCGATAACACCGGTAGAGGGTGTAGAAGGATTGGAGGTTGTGGAGACCTATTTCGTGAACGAGGGAAAGCCGGTGACGGTAAAGGCATATGAGCTTTGTCGGACTGAGGTAGAGGCGAAGGATAGTGTAGTGTGGTCGCTTCAGCCGAGTAGTTCAGCTGCGCGTATGGACTGGGTGTTGCCGGTGAAAGAGGGATTTGAGAAGAAGAACTACCTGGGAATGAACAACTCCGATTACGGTGGTGGTATTCCGGTAGTGGACTTGTGGCAACGTGATGGCGGTATTGCGATTGGTTTATTTGAGCCGGTGCTGCGCATGATTTCTATGCCGGTGGAGTGGAAGAGATATGACAATAAGGTAAGAATGGCATTGCGGTATGAGTTGCCTGAGGCTGTTGAGTTGGCACAAGGTGACACATTGCATTGCTTTAAGGCGTTTAGATATAATCATAAAGGTGATTACTTCAATGCATTGCGTACGTTCTCGGAGTATATGCAGGCCAATGAAGGTGTGACGATGAAACCGTCTGAGCCGGAAGCTTTTGAACCGGTATGGTGTGCATGGGGTTACGGCCGTCCGTTTAAGATGGATATGGTACTAGGTACCCTGGATAAGGTAGCTGAGCTTGGATTTACGTGGGTAGATATCGATGATGGATATCAGATTGCCGAGGGCGACTGGAATACGAATGAACTTTTCCCCGGAGGTGATGCTGATATGCGTCATATAACAGACGAGGTGCATAAGCGCGGTATGAAAGCCAAACTATGGTGGGCACCGTTGGCTGCTGATCCGGATACGAAGTTAGTGAAGGAGCATCCGGAGATGTTGCTGTTGACAGAAGAGTGGGCACACGAGTATATCACATGGTGGGATAGTTGGTATTTGTCCCCGGTGAATCCTGCTGTAGACGCGTACACGCGCGAACTATTAAATATGTTCTTGCGTACTTGGAATTTTGACGGATTGAAGATTGACGGTCAGCATTTGAATTGCTGTCTGCCGGATTATAATGAGAATAGCGGTTTGAAGAGTGCCTGGGATGCACCGGAACAGATGCCGAGTTATTTTGCCAAAGTGTATGACGAGGCACGTGCTATCAAGCCGAATGCAGTCATTCAAGTATGTCCGTGCGGATGTGCAGTGAACTATTTCCTTGTTCCGCAGATCAATCAAGCTGTAGCTTCCGATCCGATGTCTTCCCGTCAAGTGCGTATGAAACGTAAGGCATATGCAGCTATGGCTCCGGCTTTGGCGTACTATGGCGACCATGTGGAGTTAACTGATGGCGGAGATGATTTTGCATCGCAAATAGGAACCGGTTCTGTTATTGGCACCAAGTTTACCTATCCTGAGGATAATCCTGATTGGACCGAAGGCCCATTCAAACTGACGCCGGAGAAAGAGGCGCTTATCCGCAAGTGGGTGAAGATTTATAAGGATAATAACTTGTCGCGTGGTGAGTATTTGAATCTTTACACTTGGGGTTATGATTATCCGGAGGCTCACGTGATTCGTCAGAATGATGCGCTCTATTATGCTTTCTATGTTGATCCTGTTGCTCCGGAAGGTGCTATGGATCCTGCCCATGTGGACAAGGCGAGTGTTCCGGAACCAAGTTATGAGGGTAAGATAGAGTTGCGTGGCTTGGATAAGAATAAGACCTATACGGTGGTAGAATATGCTGCCGATAAGCCGCGTTCGTATGAGGTGGAAGGCAACAATCCGGTGATTGATGTCAAGTTTGAGAGAAGCTACCTGATTAAGGTAATGGAGAAGAAATAAGTGTGATACTGGAAACCTTTAGAATATTTAACTTTAATAATTAATCCTATGAAACGATTCCCAGCAATCTTTTTCAGCCTGTTAATCGCAGTATCGGCTTTTGCCGAGATTAACGTGAAAGGTAAGGTAATCGACGCAGATGGCGCAGAGCCTATGATTGGTGTCAGCATTCTTGTGAAGGGCACCAGTATCGGTACTGTGACTGACGTTGATGGTAATTTCGAACTCAAGGTGCCTGACAAAGCCGTGTTGCAGTTGTCGTACATCGGCTACAAGACCGTTGAGTTGCGTGCAGTACAAAACATGCAGATTATCATGGAGACGGATGCTACTCAGTTGCAAGAGGTAGTATCGCTTGGCTATTCGGCCGTTAAGCGTGCTGAGTTGTCTTCAGCCGTAGTAACGGTAAGCAGTGAGGCTTTGACAGATGTGACTTCGAGTGATATCGGAAACATGCTGCAAGGTAAGGTAGCCGGTTTGACGGTTTCTAATGCAGGTGGTCAGCCGGGTGATGCGGCTCAGATCCGTATTCGTGGTACAGGTTCTATTAATGCCGGTAGTGCTCCTATCTACGTAGTAGATGGTGTAGTAGGTGGCGCGTTTAATCCTAACGATGTAGAGACTATCTCTGTATTGAAGGATGCAGGTTCAACCGCTATTTACGGTGCACAGGGTGCAGGTGGTGTTATCGTTGTAACGACCAAGTCCGGAAAGAAAGGTGATAAGGTTCATGTGGATCTGAAAGCTACAGCCGGAGGCAAGCAAGCATTGTTTGGAAACTATAAAATGATGAACTCGGCAGAGCTCTACAATTTCCATGGTCAACTCTTCTCACCGACTGTATTTAGGCTTACTTATCCTGAGTCGCTGTTGGAGCAGGACTGGAATTGGCAGAATGAGTTCTTCCATACGGGTGTTATCCAAAACTATAACGTAGCAGTTCACGGAGGTTCGGAGCATGTGGGTTATTTTGTTTCGCTTGACTATTTTGATGAGCAAGGAACATTGAAGACCACAGGTATGAAGAAAGTGAGCGGTCACGCATCGTTGAAGGCTGACATTACCAAATGGTTGGACATGAATATCAAGGTGGACTTCTCGAAGTCGTCGGTTGACTATCCGTCGAGTTGGACGATGATGGGCGATGCTTACTATAAGATGCCTTGGGACTGCCCGTATGCATATGACGAGAACGGTAACCTGACCGACCAATATGTATTTATGAACAGCGGTAAGCGTCCGGATAACGGTCAGAAGTGGTGGAGCCAAGAGACTTGGAATGCACTTCATACTGCTCAGTATAACTACTCGAGATCAGATAACTTTGATTTCGCAGGTGTGTTGCAACTGGGTGTACATTTCACCGACTGGTTGCATTTCACAACGACCAATACGTTCGGCGCAGGTCATTGGCTGTCTTCGGAGTATGTAGATCCTCGTACGTATAATACGGAGCATCAAACCGGATATATAGGCAAGAGTACCGGTCAAAGTAAATCGTTTGGTACGACCAATATCTTGAAGGGTGGTTACCAATGGGGTGCTCACAGCTTTAATGCGATGTTGGGTCAAGAATTCAGTATCTGGCAATCTGAGTACCTAAGTGCTTCGGGTATTGGAATGCCGAACGGCGTAGAGGCATTGAACTCGTCGTCTCCGTTTGGAGTAGGCGGTTATATTATGCCGGGTAAGGGCTTGTCGTTCTTCGTACAGGCTAGTTACGACTATGCAAAGCGTTACTTCCTCACCGCTTCGTATCGTACGGAGGCTAACTCCAACTTCGGTACCACGCACCGTTGGGGTCACTTCCCCTCAGTCGCAGCCAGCTGGTTAATCAGTAACGAGGAGTTCATGAAGGGTCAGGATGTTGTTTCGTTCTTGAAACTGCGTGCATCCTATGGTATTACGGGTAATAGCGATATTCCTGCTTACCAGTATATGTCCACTTATTCGCTGAACGCTCTTTACCAGAACAAAGTGGCTGGTAGTCCGAGCCGTATGGCAAACCCGGGTTTGCACTGGGAGACCGCGAAAATGGCAGCTGTCGGTATTGACCTGTCATTCATCAAGCGTATTGATATGAATATTGACCTCTACCAAACGGATAACACGGATCTGTTGCTCTACGTTCCGCAACCGCCATCATCCGGTTTCTACGAGGTAATGAAGAACGCAGGTTCGGTTCGTAACCGTGGTATTGAGTTCAATGTTAATGCAAACGTGATCAATATGAACGGATGGCGTTGGGATGTAGGCTTCAACATCGGTTTCAACCAAAACCGCGTAGTTGATCTGCCTAACCACCTTCCGATCTTCCAACAGGCATCGTCTGTTAACCAGCGCATTGCAGAGGGCGAAGATATCTACACTTGGTGGTTGAAAGAGTGGGCTGGTGTTGATCCTGCTAACGGTGATCCGCTTTGGTATTGCGTAGATGAAGATGGTAACTATATCTTGGATGAACAAGGCAATAAGACCACTACTAATAACTACAACGCAACGCAGGCACACGCAGTAGGTAAGGCTACTCCGTTGTTCTCCGGTGGTTTGAATACGCAGTTGAGCTGGAAGGGTATCTTCATTCACCTGAACAGCAACTTCCAGTATGGTAACATGATTTATAACTATACTCGTCATTCGTCAGATGCTGATGGTGCTTATCTGGGTTACAACCAGCTCTCTATTGAGAATAATAAACTCGGTTGGAGCCGTTGGCAGAACCCGGGCGATAACGCTACTCACCCGAAAGCTACTTTGAACGGTAACAAGAACGCAAACCAGATTTCGTCTCGTTATTTGGAGGATGGTTCTTACTTCCGTCTTAAGAACTTGACCGTAGGTTATGATTTCCCGACCAAGCTTATCAGCAAGGCTCGCATGACCAAGTGTCGTATCTATTTCTCGGCAGACAACCTCTTCACTGCGTCTAAGTTCTCGGGTATGGACCCGGAAATCACGCTGGAGAAATCGACTTACAGTCTTGCCGGCTTCTATTCGGAAAACTATCCTGTTGGACGTACCTTCCAAGGAGGAGTTGAGATTTCTTTCTAATAATGAGTTAAAGAGTTAATGAATTAAAAATTTTGAAAGGATCGATTATGAAAACGAAAGCATTATATATCGCCGCAGTGCTTGGAATGGTACTCGGTTTTAGCAGTTGCAACCTCGACACCTTCCCTTCGGATGAGTTGAACAGTGATTTGTTGCTGCAAGACGCAAAGGGTGCAGAGTATATTATGGATGGCTGCTATGCTGTTCTGAAAGACGAGGTAGATTTCCTCGGATATGCATCCGGTAACTGCTATGTGCGTCACTATTTCCAATTGTCGGAATTCCCGGCAGATAACATCTGTCTGTCAGCTCATACAACCGACCCGTTGTATGAGGCAACCGCGTATATGATGACCGATGGTCTGAAGAACGTAGGTACGCTCTGGATGGTAGCTTATAAAGTGATCTATATGACCAATACGGTGATTGAGACTTTGGATCCTACCAAGGCAGAGAACAATCAGTTGCTTGGCGAGGCATACTTTATGCGTGCTTTGATGCACTTACATATGGTAACGCTGTATGCACAGCCCTATTCGTTTGGCCGTGACAATTTAGGTGTGCCTCTGCGTATCACCACTTCTTCGGAAGGTATCAAACGTAACCCGGTGGGTGAGGTCTATGATCAGATCGTAGCAGACTTGCGCAAAGCAGCTGACTTGATGGGTAAATCGCGTGTTCCGGGTAATGCCGGGTATCCGTGCAAAGAGGCAGCATTAGGTGTGCTGAGTCGTGTATATCTCTATATGGAGGATTATGACAAGTGTATCGCAACGGTTGACGAGGCTTTGAATGGCGCTTCTGCAGATTCGAAGTTGGAGCCGCAAGCTACTTTCCCGAACTATTTTGCAAATGCTAAGACCTCTAAAGAGACACTCTTCTGTGTTGCTCATGAAACAACGGATGATCGTGGACAATCGTCTATTGGTTCGATGTACCTGAAGGATGGTATCGGTTGGGGTGAGATTTATCCGTCAGACCCGCTGATGTACTTGTATGAGCGTCATCCGGAGGATGTACGTATGCGTTTCATCCTGCCGCAGTACTCCGGCAAAACGGGAAAGAAAGTATATGTTACTGTTCCGGCTAGCGAAGGTAATCCGGAAACACCGCATATCAAGTATGTGACTAATCTGATTGATAATGCAGGTGAGTACTCGTTCAAGGGGTCGGATGGCAATACTTATCCGATTGAGAAACGTATGGTGAACGGCGAGGCAAAAGCTGATCCGGCAGGTCCGTACTTTGAGTATCATACAAACTACATGGGAGAGGATTGTTTGGTACGTATCAACAATGACGTAACGCTCCGTACCGGTTATACGATTCCGATGATCTTCATCAGCAAGTTCAGCTATCAGGATGGCAATCCGATGTTGAGTTCTCCGGTATTCTGCCGTTGGGGTGAGGTGATTTTGAACCGTGCAGAGGCATATGCTCGCAGTGGTCATGATGCAGAGGCATTGGCAGACGTGAATGTCATTCGTACCCGCGCAGGTATTCCTAACTATTCAGTAGGAGATCTGCAAGGTTATGAGAATGTGATAGATGTAGTAATGGACGAGCGTCGTCTGGAGTTGGCGTGGGAAGGCCATCGTCATTTCGATATGTGCCGCAACAAACTCAAAATGGATCGTCGCTATGCCGGTGCACAGCCGTATAAGATTGTAGATCCGACGACTGAGCCGCATATTATCTATCCGATTCCGAATAATGAATGGACGGTAAGTGGAATTCAACAAAACCCCGGCTATTAAGAGTCGAGATCATATAGAAAACAACCAATCAACATTATTAATTAACCCAATTAAAACATTAAAATCATGAAAGCGAACAAATTTTTTGCCGTAGCGCTGGCAGCGCTTACATTGGTGGCTTGTGAGAAAAAAGAAGAGCCGACAGAGCAACTGACTATTACCCCGGCAGTGGCAGAGGTTTCTGTAGGAGCAACTGTTCAGTTGAGCGCAAACATGGAAGTTACATGGTCTTCGAGCGATGCAACAATCGCAGGTGTTAACGAGAACGGTTTGGTAACCGGTAATGCAAAGGGTGAGGCTACTATTACTGCAAAGGCTGTTAAGTCTAATGCTGTAGCAACTTGCAAGATTACAGTAAAAGAGGGTGGTGTAACTCCTCCAGCTGATGTTCCGGAGATCGATGTTACTGATAACTCGTTGGCAGACTGGGATGCACTTCCTGCAGAGTATGTTGTTTCGGCTGTTTGCCCGGAGGATGCAGCTATGCTTGGCTTGAAGAGTGTTAAGGTTTATGCTACTGCAATGTACATCAACATCCTCGTTGAGCCGAACATGGACGACATCACTGACCTTGAGTGGGTTCCGTTCCACGTTTATATCGACGCTGATAACAGCGATGAGACCGGTGGTTATGGTGACGAGTTTGCTGATGCAAACACCGACCTCCTCTGCGAGTCCGCTATATTCTGCGAAGGTCAACCGTATGCTTACAATCCTGCTGTATTCAAATGGTGGGGTGAAGTAGGTGCAGACGGTTGGGATTGGACTGACCCGAGCGTAGAGCACGACGGCTCTGACTTCTGGGGCGCTATCATCGGTGAAGGTCAACTTCCTGTTGGTAACAGCCAGTACGTAGATGGTAAGTTCGAGATCCAAATCCTCCGCGAGTTGCTCGGTACTGTACACGAGATGAACGACAGCGAGTTCGGTATCGGTTTCGATATCCAACAAAACTGGAGCTCTGTAGGTATCCTTCCGTGCGGTTCTGCAACTGATGAGAATCCTAACGGTGAGATGGCTAAACTGAAAGTTAAAATTAACAAATAAGAAGTGACCGGAACTTCGTTGGTTTTAACAACAACACAAATTAAGCTTAATCAATGTTGATTGAAGGTGCCGGTGTGGTGGCACACCGCCCCACACCGGTACTATTTTTTACTCAAAAAGGATGATGAGAAATATTCTTCCCATAGCAATGTGTGTTCTGCTGTTGGCAGGATGCAATACCAATCCTCCTGAACCTAAGGGTGAAACCATTACTTTTACAGAGTCGGATTCGATCATCGCGAATCCGGAGCGTGGATTGTTTGCACAGATATATTATACCTCTGCAGATTTGAATTCACACGCGAGTGCAACCACTATAGAGAGGCTGCGTGACGGGAATAACAAGATGACCCTTCTGTTGCACTCCTACTATCTGACCGACTATATGGAGTCGGATATTCCCCAAGAGTTTTTAGATCGCTTGGAAACCAATATGAATGCTCTACGCGAAGGCGGCGCAAAGGTCGTACTTCGTTTCTCCTATAAAAGCAGTATGGATACTAAGGATAAGCCTTGGAATGCTACTCCGGAATGGATCCATAGGCATATAGACCAGATTACTCCGTATTTGCAGAAGCATGCTGATGTGATTGCGTGTGTACAGTGTGGTTTTCTTGGCAGCTGGGGTGAGTGGTACTACACGGATAACGGATATAGACAGAACCCGACCAAAGACTCCGATTACGAGATGCGTTGGGAGGTGCTGGAGCATATGCTTCGTGCTGTGCCGGAGAGTCGTCAAGTGGCTCTGCGTATACCGGCATATAAGAGACGCTGGTTGAAGATGCGTGGTGATACGTTGATGAGTCCGCTGACAGCGTCTGAAGCACATGATGGATCGTATAAGGCTCGTATAGCAGGACATAATGACTGCTTTGTGTCTTCTTCCAATGATGTAGGTACCTATCTGGGCGGAGACAAAGAACGTAATTTCTGGGCAGAGGATACCAAATATACCTTTATGGGCGGTGAGACCTGCGAGAAATGCAGTTACTCCAACGGTACGTATACACTCAAAGAGATGCGCAAATACCACTGGTCTTACATCAACCGTGACTATCGTGAAAGCGTGACAAGCATGTGGCGTCAAGATGGTACGATGGACTCGATATTGCACCGTATAGGATATCGTTTGGTGTTGGATAAAGTGATTGTGACTTCGAAACCGGTGTTTGACCGTCCGTTTGAGATGTACTGTGTGCTGCACAACCGTGGTTTTGCTGCTCCGATGAACAAGCGTGATGTGGAACTGGTGTTTGTTAATGCAAATGACCCGAGCGAGAAACATGTGTTCAAACAGGATGTGGATCCGCGTTTCTGGCTGCCGGAAGAAGAGCATAAGTTCACGTTGTCATGTACGCTCAATAATTTCCAAGAAGGACAATATAAGGTGTATCTCAACTTGCCGGATCCGTATGAATCGCTGCATAATGATCCACGTTATTCGATTCGTCTGGCAAATGAGAATATGTGGGAAGCAAAAACCGGTTATAACTACATAACAACTATCAATGTTAATGGCCTGCAGGATTAAATACATAGTATTGTTGCTAGTGATGTGTTGCACGGTGCATGCTGCTGATTGGTGGGGTGCATCGGTGGGACTTGGTCATGAGCAACCGTATACCAATATGTCGACTTTTGATCTGTCGACTCAGGATGCCAACAACCAGTTGGTACCGTTGTTCTTGTCATCGGACGGTGAGTATATGTGGTCGGACGGTGCGTTTAAGTTTGCGGTCAAGGATGGGGAGATTGAGAGTTCGGTGAAGATGGAGCGCGTGAAGGCGGGTGAGACATTGCGCGAAGCCTATATGGCAGCGCAAGCGAAGTATTTCCCTGCTAACGGGCAGTTGCCCGATACGCTGTTTTTTACTATGCCGCAGTATAATACATGGATAGAGTTGATGTATAATCAGAACCAGGCTGATATCTTGAAGTATGCCCATGCAGTGGTGGACAATGGTTTTCCGGCAGGTGTGCTGATGATAGATGATAACTGGCAGCGGTACTATGGTAATTTTGAGTTCAAGGCAGAACGTTTTGCTGATGCGAGAGGCATGATAGACGAGTTGCATGGTTTGGGCTTCAAAGTGATGGTATGGATTTGCCCGTTTGTCAGCCCGGACTCTCCGGAGTATAGGGAGTTGGCAGCGAAAGGGTACTTGATTAAGAATCCCGAAGGTGGCGTGGCTATACTGAACTGGTGGAATGGTTATTCGGCTTGTTACGATCTGACCAACCCTGAGGCAGCTACCTATTTTGTGCAGGTGTTGAAGGATGCACAAGAGAAATACGGTATTGATGGGTATAAGTTTGACGCAGGGGATAATAACTGTTATGCTTCCGCCGCTATTAAGGCTTATGAAAAGAATGCAACGACTGTTGATCATACAACGTCGTGGGCAAGGATAGGATTGGAGTTCCCGTTCAATGAGTATCGTGCTTGTTGGAAGATGGGAGGTCAGCCGCTTGTACAACGTTTGGGTGATAAGGATTACAGTTGGGCAGCGGTACAACAGTTGATTCCGCAAATGTGTGTGGCAGGATTGTTGGGCTATGCCTATGCGTGTCCGGATATGGTAGGTGGTGGACAGTTTACTGCATTTTTGGATATTGACGAGAAGGAATTTGACCAGGCGCTGATAGTACGTTCGGCACAAGTGCATGCATTGATGCCTATGATGCAGTTCTCGGTAGCGCCGTGGCGTATATTGAGTAAGGAGAATTTGGCCATCGTTCAGCGGATGGCAAAGTTGCATGCAGCCTTTGGTCCGTATATTATGCAATATGCACACCAGGCGGCTAAGACCGGCGAGCCTATAGTCAGGTGTATGGAATATCAGTATCCGCATCAAGGATTTGTGCAAGTGAAGGATCAGTTTATGTTGGGTGATAAGTATCTGGTAGCTCCGGTAGTGGATAAACGTTTGGAGCGCGAGGTGAAGTTGCCTAAAGGTACATGGCGTGATGAACAAGGCAAGGTGTATAAGGGCGGTAAGACGTATAAGATCAAAGTGCCGTTGGCTCGTTTGCCGTATTTCGAAAAACTGGATTAAAGATACAAACTAAAAACAATTGATATTATGAAAGACAAACTTTGGTTAGTGTTTATCCTTATCACCGTTGTTACATGGGGTGTATGGGGAGCATTCTCAGGTTATCAGATTCAGCATGGAATACCTGATACAGTAGTTTATATTGTATGGGCGTTGACGATGATTCCGTGCGCTATTACTGCGTTGGTTATCAACAAAGGCAAGTTTTTGCGTGACGGTAAGTCAGCCTTGCTTGGCTGTACGGTTGGTTTGTTGGGCGCCGGAGGTCAGTTGGTGCTGTTTAAAGCGCTGACTTTGGGTCCGAGCTATATCATCTATCCGTTTATCTCGATGTCGCCAGTGATTGTGATTACTTTGGCTGCTATCTTCCTGAAGGAGAAAGCGACCAAGTGGCAGATAGCCGGTATTGCTGTAGCGTTGGTAGCTATCTTGTTGCTGTCATTGGAGACAGGACAAGAAGGCAGCCCGGTAAGCGGCTGGTTGTGGATCGTGTTGGCATGTCTGGTACTGATGGCCTGGGGTATTCAAGGCTTCTTTATGAAGTTTGCTAACAACTCGATGGACGCAGAGTCGATCTTTGTGTGGATGGCATTGTCGGGTTTGGTGCTGATACCTGTGGCTTGGTATATGAACAAAGAGGGTAATACCGAGTTTTTTGCTCAAAATCCGGAGGTTATGTCTCAGTTCTGGGCATCGTTTGGTATTCAGATCTTGAACTCAATCGGTGCGTTGACTTTGGTATACGCTTACCGTTATGGTAAGGCCGTGATTGTGTCGCCGATGGAAGGTCTGTCGCCCATGGTGACGGTACTGCTGTCGTTGATTATTTTGAGTGTTATTCCTAACCCCTTACAAATTGCAGGTATATGTTGCGCCGCGTTTGCTATGTATGCGCTCTCCAAGTAGCGCTGTGTGTTGCTGCTTTTGCAGCCCCGAATCTGACCTATAATGGTGAAGTGCTGGAGTGGAACTACTCTTGGCAGAAGAAACAGTGTGGCACGCTTGATATTGAGAAGAATATCATCGAGGTGTCAGGTATTGCATGCTCGCGTGTGACACCGGGTTATATCTGGATGCAGAGTGATGAGACCGCCAAGTATATCATTGCTACTACAGAGAAAGGCGATGAACGTGCTTGTAAGGTGAATTTCACGAAGACTATTCGTTGGGACTGGGAGGATATGTCCGGCGGTGTGTATGACGGAAAGAACTATCTGTTTATCGGTGCATTTGGTGATAATGATGAAACGGATGGTAATTATTCCATCGTCTATTTCGAGGAGCCGGCTATTGATCCGGAGAATACACCGGAGGTAACGGTTACTCCGCAGCAGATTAAGTACGTCTATCCGGATGGTAAGAAGCACAATAATGAGGCATTGATGTACGATAACCGTGAGCAGATGATTTATATCATCACGAAGGTTTATTATGATGTATGCCAGGTTTTCCGTATTCCTTTCCGTTTGGATTATGGCACAGAGACACAGACCTTGGAATATGTGTGTGATCTTGGTGTGAAGTCTGATCTGGGTGATGGTAACAAGCCATATAAAGGATTCCATTTGGTAACAGCAGCGGATATCTCGCCGGACGGCAAGTATATATTGATTAAGAACCACAATAATATTGTAGCTACGTATTGTTGGGTGTTGTATTGGGTTCGTCAGGATGGGGAGAGTGTAGCCGATGCGATCAAACGTCAACCACAGCCGATCAAAGCGTATAATACCTATGAGTGGCAAGGAGAGGCTATTTGTTGGTTGGATGATGATACATTCTATACGACGAGTGATGCGGATGACGGTAATCCTCCGATCTATAAGTTTACCCGTAAGTGGGGCGAGGATGTTGAGATTGTAGAGTCGTCGCCGAAGAAGGCCGCTAAAAAGTTGGTGCTGATTGACGGGGTGTTGTATATGGAATCTGCGACCGGGTTATACACACTGGATGGCAGAAGAAAGTGAAAACAAAAAAAGAGGCTCGTTTGAGTCTCTTTTTTTGTGGTGCCAACGGGAATCGAACCAGTGACACAAGGATTTTCAGTCCTTTGCTCTACCAACTGAGCTATGGCACCCCGCGTTCGGCAACAAGGTCGCTAGGGTCGATACCGCGATGCTAAATCGACAGGCGACATGTGCCTCCGCTCTCCCCAAAAATTAGAAATTTTCGAGGGCCCCAGGGACTCCGTCCTATCTCCTTTTTTTGGAAAGCGGATGCAAAAGTACTGCTTTTTTTTGATATACGCAAATTTTTTTTAGTTTTTTTTGCATAAATGTGTATTTTTTTATAAATTTGCACCCAAATTAGGTGTTTTATGGAACTGAAAGTAATTGCGTACGCTCGTAATGGGCATACAGACAAATTCGGGATACCGCGTCAGAGTAGGGATGAGAGTCCCATATTGACACGTATTGTGTTTGAGCCGGAATATCGCGTGCCGGAGGCTCTTCGTGGCATAGAAGGATTCTCGCATCTATGGATTTTGTGGGGATTTAATACTACTGATTGGTCTCCGACGGTTAGGCCACCACGGTTGGGCGGGAATAAGCGGATGGGTGTTTTTGCGACGCGGAGTCCGTATAGGCCTAATCCGATAGGTATGAGTAGCGTGAAGTTGGTGGGAGTGGCGAATGGACAAACGGCGAATGGCGAAAAGGGTCTGGAATTGATAGTGAGTGGAGCGGATGTGATGGATGGGACTCCAATATATGATATCAAGCCGTATCTGAGCTATAGTGATAGTCATGAGGATGCAAAGAATGGTTTTGCAGAAGAAACGAAGGATTATCACCTACTAATCACCTACTATTCACCTACTAATCACCTACTAGAAGTATTACCGGAGGATGTGCGGAAAGATATCGAGTATATCTTGAGTCAAGATCCTCGTCCGGCGTATCAGGATGATCCGGAAAGGGAGTATAAGATGGATTATTCGGGGTATAGAGTTACGTTTACGGTCGATAAGGGTGTGGTATGTGTGCAAAATATTGAAAAAAGCGAAAATAATTTGCACAATTAAAAAAAAAGCCGTATATTTGCAAAGTTTTTGAAAATGCAAGAGCCATGAAAAAGCTATTACTCTTATTAGTAGGTTTGACGATGCTCGCGCCCATGGCGCGTGCGGAGAACGTAGGCGTGCCCGCAGAATGCGAGGACGTGATGTTGCAATGTTTCTATTGGGATAGTTATGATGCGAATAAGGCATCTACTAAATACGGCCGTACAAAATGGATAGATTTGCAGAAGGATACGGCAGAGATTACAACGTATTTTGATTTGGTATGGTTGCCGCCGAGTGCAAAGGCCGGATCGGATGGCGTGGGGTATAACCATAAGCAGTTGAGTAATCAGACCAGTACGTGGGGTCAGAAGTCGAGTCTTGTGAAATTGATAGATGCGTTTCATCGCGGGGGCACAAAGGTGTTGGCAGATATTGTGATCAATCACCGTGCGAACAAGAGTAACTGGTGTGACTTTGAGGCGGATCAGTTTGGTGAGGGTTATGGTACGTATCAGTTGACAGAGGAGCATATATGCGGCAATGACGAGTGCTTTACGACTAAGTCGTCCTCTTGCTACGGTAGTGATGTTCACGGAGCGGATGATACAGGATCGAATTTTGATGGTTTGCGTGATATAGACCATACAAGCGAGTATGTTCATGAATGGGCTAAAGCGTACTTGCGTTGGATGAAGGACGTGATGAAGTATGACGGTTTTCGTCATGATATGACGTTGGGTTTTCACGGTAGTTATCTGGGGATGTATAACGAGGCAAGTGAGCCGTATCTGTCTGTATCGGAGTTGTGGGAAGGAATCAACCGCCAGAAGCAGCACTTGGAGGAGACCGGATATAACACGATGATTTTTGATTTTCAGCAGAAGTATTTGCTGCACAATGCGATTGTGAAAGGCAGTTATAGTCTGTTGAAAAAGAATACTAACTCGTTTCGTGGCCAAGAGCTGGAGCGTTATGCTGTGACGTTTGTGGATAATCACGATACGTTTGAGCGTGACGGGTACGGAAATAACCAGTTTGGCGGTCAGTATTGTAATCTGGACGATGCAACAGTGAAGGCGAATGTGCTGCAGGCATATGCCTATATATTGTCGATGCCGGGCGTGCCGTGTGTATTTTGGCCGCATTGGTATAAGTATAAACAAGAGATCAATGACATGATTGTTGTGCGCAAGAAGGCGGGGATACATTCGGAGTCAAAGGTGTTGGAAGAGAGTAGCGGTAATTATGCTTATAGTGCCACTATTCAGGGACATAACCGCAAGGTGATAGTTCGTGTTGGTAAGAATCGCGATATGACTATTCCTGCAGGATATTGGAAGTGTGTGGATGGCGATTACTACACGATGTATCTGGAAGTGGGAGAAGGACTGGAGGAAGTGGAAGTAGGAAAGAAGAATGTGGGAAATGGAGAGAAGTATATTGAGAACGGGAGATTGTATATTCGTGTAGGTGACAAGGTGTTTGATGCGACGGGAAGGATGCAGTGAGCTGGAGAGTAAGGATTAGGCAGAAATTAATAAGAATCGATATAATGAGAAAACTATTTTTTGTACTAGTAATGTGCTTTTGCGCGGTTGTGACAAACGCGCAGAGTTATGGTGTTTTGGTGAATGGTAATATGTACTATGCCGGATCGAGAGTGGACGAGTTTGAGGGATTTGTTCAGTATCTGGCACATGTGCCGGTGAAGGCAGGTGATTATTGCCAATTGTATGACGTGGAGAATAAGGCTGCTTGGGCGGTAGATGTGAATAGCTATTCGGTAGCCGGATTTACCCGTAATGGTAATAAGATAGAGGTGACTGTAGATGGTTGCTATGATTTCTATATCAAGTTGAAATACGAGCAAGATGAGTTGTATGTTGGCGACGGTAGCAACTGTGGCGAAGGTGTGGATATCACGAAAGAGGATCCGATGCCAGGTTATGCGGGTTCAGCTCCGGCTAATTGCCCGGACGTGATGTTCCAAGCGTTCTATTGGGATAGTTATGAAGATAAGGGATACGGCCGAACCAAGTGGATGGATTTGCTGGCGGATGATCAAGCAGTAGAGATTGGCCAGTGGTTTGACTTGGTGTGGCTACCGCCGATGTCTAAGTCGACCGGTGGAACCGGCTATTTGCCTATTTGTTATAGCAGTTTGAATGGAGATTGGGGAACGAAAACGAGACTTGTGAACTTGATTAGCACATTGCACGAGAATGGAGCAAAAGTGGTAGCAGATATCGTGGCGAATCACGTTGCCGGTAATAATGGCTGGTGTGGCTTTGCGACGATGGATTTTGCAGAGTTTGGAAAGTTTGAGCCGAAGCCGTCATGGATTTGTCAGACGGATGAGATGAATTTTGATCCTAATGCTGGTGACTGTGTAGGTAAGGCTACCGGTGCGGCAGATGACGGATATGGAGATGAGGCTAACTATAGTTCGGGCCGTGACTGGGACCACTGTAATAGCCAGGTGCGCGATATGTTTAAGGCTTATCTGAAGTGGCTTCGCACGGTGGTGAAGATTGATGGTTTCCGCTATGATTACTGTAAGGGTTTCCATAATAGCCATATCAATGATTATAATACCGCTTCGCAAGCATATTTCTCGGTAATGGAGTATTGGGATGGTAATGTGCAGACATTGCAAGATCATTTGAGTGATGCAGGATGGAACACTTGTACGTTTGATTTTGCGACTAAGTATACGGCTTTCAACCAAGGTATCGCTTCGGGCGACTATGGTAAACTGAAGGGTGCTGGTTTGTTGGGCGCAGGTAAGAGCCGTTATGCGGTGACTTTCTTGGATAGCCATGACTCGTTCCAGCGTGATGATAATGAGTTCTGCGGCAAGAACAACTCGATGAAATATCCGGGCAAGATACAGCAATGCTATGCCTATATGTTGTCGATGCCGGGTGTTCCGTGTGTGTTCTATCCTCACTGGGTGAAGTTTAAGAGTCAGTTAAAACCGATGATTAACGCTCGTTATAAAACGGGTGTACATAGTGAGAGTGCAGTAAGCGACGAGGCAGGAAACGGCTATTATAAAGCAACTATTACCGGTACGAATGGTGAGATACGCGTGCTGATTGGTCCGAACTCGGGATACGGCACCACTCCAGCAGGTTTTACCAAGGCTGTGACGGGTGAAAACTATGGTGTATATTATAAGACCAATAGTCCTCGTGGCGACAAGAATACAGAGCGTAAGCCGCAGGGTATAGAAGAGGTGGAAGATAATGTGCCGGTAGTGAAGAGCGAGAAGTTTATGGAGAATGGACAACTGTATATCCGTTGTGGCGAGCAGGTGTTCGATATAATGGGTAGAAAGATTAAATAATGAATGGAATAACTTATAAATGAAAAATATTATGAAGAAGATCTTTACTATTTTTGCAGCAACTTTGATGGCGTTGAGCGTGTCGGCTGCAAGTTATGGAATCCTGGTAAACGGCAAGATGTATTATGCCGGCGAAGCCGCAGGAGAGTTTGAAGGCTTTACGCAGTATATGGCACATGTGCCGGTGAAGTCGGGTGACTATTTACAGTTGTATGACTTTGACAATAAAGCCGCTTGGGTTGTAGATTTGAATACCTATTCAGAACCCGGCTTTACGCGTAATGATGATAAGTATGAGGTGACTGTGGATGGATGCTATGATTTCTATATCAAGTTGAAATACCAGCAAGACGAGTTGTATATCGGTAACGGAAGCAACTGTGGCGAAGGTGTGGATATCAGCGGTTCGACCGATCCCGGTACAGATCCCGGAACAGATCCCGGCACTAATCCAACAGCTCATTCGTATTGGTATTGGAAGGGCTATGTAGACGGCCAGAATATCAATAATGAGATTGACGGTGGTATTTTTGATGATGGTATTTCGGAGATTGAGGTGGCTCAGGAAGGTTATTTGTTTGTAGTGTATCAAGTGACCGGTGTGCCGGGTGTTCAGTATATGGCACCGACTTATGTGGATGGTCCTACTCATGCCACGCTGACTACTACCGGAAATGATAAATTGCATGTGCCGGCAGGTAGCCACACGTTGTATCTGTACGACAATGAGGATGGAACTGTAGAGTTGGCTTTTGAGGCTATTCCGGGCAAGAAGTTGATGGGTAATGACACGCAAGGTGTGGAGAATGTAGAGACAGGTGAGAAGGCAGTGAAGATGATTAAGGAAGGCCGTCTGGTGATCCGTCGTGGCGATCGTCTGTTTGATGCAACAGGAAAGGAATTGTAACCAATGTGGGTGCGCGTGTGCGTACGCAAATAAAAACAAGGTTTAACTAAAACAAAAAAACTATTCTCATGAGAAAAATTTTCTCTCTTTTTGCTGCAATGTTATTTGCAGGCAGCTTGATGGCTGCAGAAGTAACAGTAACGTACAATGGAAAGTATTCCAATCAAGAAAGTCTGGATGGAGTTCCGGTGACAGAAGGCGTTGTGACTATTACGTTTGCAAAAGGTACTGGTAGTACGGCTCCGGCGTATTACAATACAGGTACAGGTGCTCGCACTTATGGAGGTAATACAATTACTGTTGATGCAGGCACAAACTCAATTACCAAAATTGCTTTTGACTTTTCGCAAAATAGCAAGGACTACACGGTAGATGAAGGTGCGTACTCGAAAACTAATAAAGAGTGGACCGGAAGTGCTAGTACTGTTGTGTTTACTACAGAGTCAGGCGCAGGGCATAACCGAATCAAATCAATTACTGTGACCTATGAAGCAGGTGGTTCGGGTGAAGGTCCGGTGGTAGTTAAGACCTTGAAGTCGATTGCTGTATCGGGTATGACAACTGAGTTTAAGCAGAATGCAGCTTTTGCTTTTGACGGTGAGTGTACGGCTACCTATAGTGTGACGGAGGACGATGTGCCTGTTGCAGATCAGAATGCTAAAGTGACTCCGACATCGGTTAGTGAGCCGGATATGAGTACTGTGGGCACCAAGGAAGTGACTGTTTCTTATACAGAGGGCGAGATAACGAAAGAGGCTAAGTATGAGATTACTGTAGTTGAGGCTCCTTCGACGGGTACGTTTGTACTGTTTGACGGAGAGATTGAAGAGGGTGACTATTTGATTACTTATGAGAATGGTGCTATGAATACCACGGTGGCTGGTGATCGTTTGCAGTATGATGCTATTAGTCCGGTGGATAATAAGGTTTCGGATCCGGATGCTTCGTTGATTTGGCATATAGCTAAGTCGGGCGAATACTGGACGTTGTATAATGAGGCAGCGGGTAAGTATGCTGCAAGTACGGGCGTAAAGAACAAGGCTCAGATGTTGGCAGACGGAACAGATGATAAGGCACTGTGGACTGTAAGTGGTGACGGGACTTATGAGTTTGTGAATAAGGCTAATGCGGCAGCGAGCATAAATAGCAATCTGCGCAAGAATGGTACTTACGGTTTTGCATGCTATGCTACCACTACCGGCGGTGCGTTGACGCTGTATAAGATGGAAAATTCTGCTGCAGGTTTGGCTAAGCCTGTTATTACAGGAGAGGCAACGTTTGAAGAGAGCGTTCAGGTGACTATTACGGCTGCTGATGGCGCACAGATTCGTTATACGCTGAATGGAGAAGATCCGACGGCAGAGTCCGCATTGTATGAGAGCGCTTTGACGCTGACGGAGACGACGACTGTGAAAGCTGTTGCTATCAAGGGCGAGGAGATTAGTGCTGTGGCATCGAAGACGTTTACGAAGGTTGAGCCGTTGGTAGTGACTAACTGTGCTACCGGCCGTGAGGCTGCGCTGAGTGTATCTGCTAATAATGAGATTTATGCTGAGGGCGAGAAGACCGAGTTTACGATTCGCGGTTATGTAACAAAGATTCAGGAAGCTTGGAGTGATCAGCATAAGAATTTGTCGTTCTGGATGGCAGACACGAAGGATGGCGGTGAGGTGCTTGAGGCATTCCGCGCAGTATGCGAGACCGAGGATGCAGCTCCAAAGGTAGGCGATGTAGTAGAAGTAACCGGTAACTTGACCAAGTATGGTACTACTCCTGAGTTCGCGAAGGGTTGTACGTTTGTTATTTTGAATGACATCTCGACTGCTGTTGTGAATACTGAGGCAGGTGTTAAGGCTGTGAAGGTGATGGAGAACGGTCAGATCTTCATTATCAAGAACGGCGTGAAGTACAATGCTCAAGGTGCAGTAGTTCGCTAAGAGTGCAAATCGGCCGGTAAGGCTGAATGATATAAGAACAAGCAGCTCGCTTAGGCGGGCTGTTTGTTCTTATAGATAGGGCATGTTTCAAAATCACGGGATAATATACATAGTATATTATAGGTATGGGAGGGGTACGATGCGAGTCCGACAAGCGTCCGACGGGCGTCGGACGGGGAGTGGAGAATTTACGGTTGAAAGCGTGTAAAATGTATCACAAAATGATAAAAATGTATTTTTCTCTTGCGTATATTATTATTTTTTTGTAATTTTGCAGGCTGAAATAGTATGGAGATACTATATTTGAAAAGAACTATAAAATTATTAATTGTTTAACTTTAAAATCATTCTATCATGAGAAAATTTCTTTCTTTATTGATGGCTGTGTTGTTCGCAGTAGGAATGTTTGCTGCCGAAGAGTTGAAGGCTACACTTGACTTTACAAGTGCTGCTTCAGATTGGGGTATCCCAACTTCTTCGACGATGGCAGAGAACTCGTACACAAATGGTGATTATACCATTAAGTTGTACGGAGGAACAGTATCCGGAAAGGGCTACAAAGCGAATTCTGGTTATTTGCTCTTTGGACAGACAAACGCGTCGTTGACTCTTCCTGCATTTAGTTGGAAGACTACAAAGATTGTAGTTGAGGGTAATAGTGGCGCTTCGGGCAGTGTTATTCAAAACATCTTTGTGGGTGACAATGCTGTGAGCACAGCGACAACAGGTGCAACAGGCACTAACACTTATGAGATTGCAGCAGAAAATCAAGCTGCGGGTAATGTGTATGTTTTGAAAGTGACTTCAAAGCATAATACACAAGTTAAGACTATCCAGATTTGGGGAGAGAAAGAGTCTACTCCTGATCCGGATCCGGAGCCGACAGAGCAGACACTTTATTTGAAGCTTAGTAGCGATTGGGCAGGATGGCCTGCAAAGTATGCGGTGTATTATTTTAATGACACTGAGAATGGTTGGTCTAACTTTATGACTGAGGTTGAGGGTGAAACCAATACCTATACTACTACTATTCCTCTGGGTTACAGTAAGGTTATCTTCGTTCGCTTGAATGGCGAAGCTACGGCAACCGGTTGGGGCAGTAAGTGGAGTCAAACGAAAGACCTGACTATTCCAGAAGGCAAGAATCATTTTACGGTAACTTCCGGCGGAACGGGCGACCAATGCGACGGAACATGGTCTGTTTATCCGGTTGTTCCGACGTATTATGTGAAGGGCACGTTTAATGATTGGGGAGAAGGTTATGAGTTGGAGAATGGCTCGTATACGCTCAAGAACTTGGATGCTAAAATGTATGCTATTAAGGTAACTGACGGCGCATCGGAGTGGTATGGTATTGAAAGTCTGGACGCTGATAAGTCGTCGAAGTATATCTACGGTGCAGACAATATCGAGTTTACCTTGGCTGAGAAGGGCGACGTAACTGTTGCTTTTGATACCAAGACTAAGAAGGTGACTGTAACCGGTAACTTTGCGCCTAAGACAACTACCTTTACGGTAAATGTACCGAAAGGAACGGACAGCGTATTCGTTTGTGGTAGTTGGGATAACTGGGTAGCTTTCCATAAGATGGCTCCGGTAGTAGGTGAAGACGACCAATACACGCTGACGATTGAAGGCGAGTATGCTAATTTGGAGTATAAGTATCTTGCCGGTCCGGACTGGAAGTATGAAGAGGTTCGTGAAGGCAATCGTTCATGGGCTGCAGAAGATAATGTAACGGCATGGGCAAAAGTGCCTACGGCTAACAAGTATGCAAAAGTGAAAGAGGCTCCGCTGAACTGGACGGGTCACTATATTATTGCGTTTGAGGACTTGAAGCCTCATACCGCTATTAACGGAAATGACTTTGTGGCTGCAACCGGTGCACAAGCATTTGTTGACGGCGATACGATTCAGGTAGCAGAAGGCTATGATGTAGAGATTCGCTTCGGTGAGACAGCAGGTACTTACACTGTAAAATTGCCGAATGGTAAATACCTGGCTATTCCTAGCAGCAACGCTATGAGTGAGCAAGATGCAGCATTTGCATTCACGATGGCTTACTTTAAGGGAGAAAAACAAGAAGGCGTACAACTCGGTAATGGTGATTTGACTTCGACCAAAACGCGCATCTTGTATAATCAAAACAACTATTATCGTTCATATGTTGATAAGATTGATGGAACTTACAAGTTGCCAACTCTGTATCGTTTGGTAGGTGAGGCATATGATTGCCAAGATGGTCCGTACGCTATTTTGGTAAATGGTACGGATGTCGTTGAGGCAGTTAAGGGTGATGAGTTTGACGGTTACACTCAGTATGTAGCTAACGTAAGCCTGACGAAGGGTGATATCATCCAGGTGATGAACACTTCTTGTGGCGCTACTTGGATGCCTGCTATTGAGAAAGGCGGCGTATCTGCACACTTTGACGCTGATACAGAGATGGCTGCTATTGATACTACCGGTTGCTTCGATTTGTACATCAAGATGAAGGCTGGTGACGACAAGCTGTATATCGGTAACGGTATCTGCGCAGACGATACGGTTCGTTTCGCTGTAGTAGGTAATGGCGATTTGCTGGGTAACTGGGATTTTACTAAGGCTCCTCAGAGCAAGGAGAATACCTTGGAGTTGGATCTCCCGGCAGGTGACTATAAGTTGAAAGTGGTTGACCAGAACAACTTCTGGTACGGCTTCGAGCAGTTGTCTGATACCGCAGTAGGTCTGAAGGAGTTGGATGCAGACAAGAACATCGGCTTCACTCTGAAAGAGGCAGGTAAGGTAACGTTTACGTTGATCAAGACTGCAACGGATACGACCTTTACATTGGCCGGCAACTTCTATACAGAGCCGATGACGAAGATCACTCTCGTTCCGGGTGTTTGGAATGCAGATAATGCTAAGTTTGCAGCAGTTACCTGGAAAGTAGGTGAGACAATGGATCAGAACGGTGTAGTAAGCGAAGCATGGTTTGTAGGTACTGATACCGTTGTAGGTGAGATTCCTGTTGCGGCGGATAGTATCGCCTTTGCACGCTTCAGTAGTGAGGCTGTAGCTCCAAGTCTGAATATGGATGTTATCTGGAATCATACTGATAAACTGCTCATTGACAAGGAGACGATGATTTACACTATCTCCGGTTGGCAAGTAGAAGGTAAAGATTACTGCCCGGGCTACTGGGGTGCTCCGTATGTACCGACGCTAACGAACGGATTCTACTTGGTAGGTAATAAGTATGACTGGACTCCTGCAGCAGAGCGTATGTTTGTAGCTAATACTGAAAAAGAAGGTGAATATTATCTGGAGAACATCGCGTTGGCTGTAGATGATTCGATCAAGGTTGCTTACGTTGAGAACGACGCTATCAAGGATTGGTATCCGGGTGAGGGTGGTGACAACTACGTAGTAGATGCTGACCACGCAGGTGTGAAGACTATCTACTTCAACCCGAAATACCAAGAGGCTTGGGGCAATAATATCTGGATTGCAGCTAATCTGAAGTACTATGCTAAGTATGCTCCGAATTGGAACTGGACCTTGTTGACCGAGAAAGACGGTTTGTGGCAGACTGACACTATCGTTTATGCCGGTATCGGTTTGAACATCAACGACAAGGCGAGTGATGAGAACAATATGTTCTATAGCAACACGTCGAAGGAAGAGGGTGTTCGCCCGATAGCAGGTGTTGAGTTCGCAGAACTTGATACTGTTTACTTTACCTTCAACCCAGCTGACAGTGTAGTGGCTGTAGTGATGGTAGGTAAGTATGTGAAACCAGAACAGAAGTTGGCAGACGGCTACTATCTGATCGGTCTTGGCGGTTGGGATGTAGAAGACTTGGATGCTTCTGTACAATTCACCGTTAATCCGGGAGATGCAGAAGAGTACATGTTGGAAGACATCACTCTGCAAGCAGGCGATAAGTTCAAAGCCGTTTATGTAGAGAACGATGCTATCAAGACTTGGTATCCTGATGGCGAAGGCAATGATTATGAGGTAACTTCTGCTACAGCAGGAAAGAAGACCGTTTATTTCCGTCCGAAGTATCACGAGGAATGGAATGGCCACTTCTACATTGCACCGAATGACCCTACAGCTATTGATGATGTTTATGACAATGTCAAGGCTGTTAAGGTAATGCGTGACGGTCAGATCCTGATTATCAAGGGTAACAAGATCTATAACGTATTGGGCGAGAAGGTTCAATAATCAATCGCAAAAATTGAAAAAAGAGCGGGCAGTTGCAAAACTGCTCGCTTTTTTTTGCGTATATCAAAAAAAAAGTGTATCTTTGCGCTCAAATTGAATAACATACTTGAATTATCTAATAATATGAAGAAACTATTCTCTTTGCTTTTGTGCTTTGTGGCGCTTAGCGTGGCAGCACAAGTGACAACTTCCCCTGCAATCATCGAACCGGGATATACCGGTAAGATAACGATTACTTTTGACCCTAAGGGCGGTAATGGCGGTATGGCTAGTGCTACTAAGTGTTATGCTCATACGGGCTATTGTACGAAGACCAAAAACTGGTTGGGCGTAAAGGCGGATTGGCGTTCGGCCAGCGCTCCTCAATTGACCAAGACGTCGGATAATAAATGGGAGTTGGAGATTGATAATTTGTATACCTATTATAATGTACCTGAGGGAACGGAGGTATATGCATTGGCGTTTGTGTTCAACGATGGCCCTGGCGGTTCGAAAGAAGGAAAGACCGCCTCGGGCGGCGATATCTTTATTGTCTTGGGCGAGGAAAGTTCGCAGGGAGATATATGGGAGGCTGTGAAGAATGTGTCTCCTGTGACCGGTAGTCGTCCGTCTGGTGTGGATCAAGGAATCTATTATGGTGCGGATGGTACGTCGGTGACGTTGTGTACGTATGCAGCCAGTAAGACAGAGCCGGCAACGCGTGTGTTCTTGCTAGGTGATATGACGGACTGGAAACTGGATGCAGCACATCAGTTGAAGCGTGATGGTAACTATTTCTGGATCACAGTGACCGGTTTGGAACCGGGTAAGGAATATCGATTCCAGTATGCTGTAGAGCGTGCAGACGGGGTAAGGAAACAGATCTCGGATCTGTTTTCGGAGAAAGTGATCCACCCGGATGACCAGTATGAACCGCGTCAAGCTGATCCTTCGCTGATACAGTATCCGTTGAAGGGCGCTGACGGAGGTTATGTGACGGTGATTCAGACTCAAAAGCCGGCATTCCAATGGTCGGATGCGACGCTCAATTTCCAGCGTCCGGACAAAAACAACTTGGTGATTTATGAGTTGTGGGTATATGACTATACGGCTAAGCGTACGATAGAGGGTGTTCGTGAGCGTTTGGATTACTTGCAGCAGTTGGGAGTTAATGCAATTGAGCTGATGCCAATTTGCGAGTTTGACGGTAATTATAACTGGGGCTATTCGCCCAACCACTATTTTGCCCCGGATCGCGCATACGGCTCGGAGAATGATATTAAGACTTTTATCGATGAGTGCCACCAACGTGGTATGGCTGTTATTCTGGATATGGTGCTGAATCATGCAACCGGTTTGAACCCGATGAATAAGTTGTACCCGTACGGATCGGATTTGGCATCTAATCCATGGTTTAATGTGACGGCACCGCATAATGATAATGTTTATGAGGATTGGAACCATGGCTTTGAGCCTGCGCATAGTATGTTTAAACGCGCTCTGCAATATTGGCTTAAGGAGTATAAGGTGGACGGCTATCGTTTGGATTTGAGTCACGGTTTGTGTTCTAATGTGGCCAAAACCAGTGTGCAGAACCTGAAGGACTATTATAATGCTGTGAAGCAGGTTTCTCCGACAGCATATATGATTTGTGAGCATTGGGGCGACAATATGGGTACAGAGCGTCCGCAGTTGATCAACGAGGGTATGCTTTGCTGGAATAATACAACGAATGCGTATTGCCAAACAGCTATGGGATGGCTCAAGGAGGGCGATGCTTTCACGTCGGCTAATCAAGATGGCTATGTGTCCTATTGTGAGAGTCATGACGAAGAACGTATGCAGTACAAGGTAAAGAAATGGGGTAATGGCGACCTAGCGACTAATGAGGCTGCACGTATTGGGCGTGTACCGGAGAATGTGGCATTGAATGTGCTGTTGAATGGTTCGCATATGTTGTGGCAGTTTGAGGAGATCGGTTATGATTTCTCGATCAATAGTGAGGATGCCCACCCGAATGCGGGTGACAAGAGCAGTGATAGTAAATATCGTTGCAACAAGAAACCTCGTCCCGAGCCTCTTGGCTATTTCTCGGACCCCAATCGTGTGGCAGCATATACCAAGTGTGCGCAGGCTATTCAACTGCGTACGCGAATTATGCCTGAGGTGTTTGCAGGCAATCCGACCGCTTCTCAGTTAGGTTCGGGCAAGCAGATTCGCTTTGTTCAGTGGGGGAATGATGTGTATGTGGTTGCTAATTTTGATGCCTCGGCAGATCAGACGGTAAGTTTGCCTACCGGAACATGGTATGATTACTATGCCGGTGGTACCAAGACGGGTACGATCACGCTTAAGGCAGGCGAGTTGAAGATCTTCACCGGTCGCGAAGTGGCATTGCCGACCATCAATACGGATCTGGAGAGTATGTTGCCGATTGACAATGTGGAGATGAATGAGCAACCGAAGGCGCAGAAGATCTTGCGTAACGGGCAGGTGTTGATCCTGAGAGGAAATAAGGTGTATGATATAACCGGAAGAGTGATAGAATAAGAAAAAGCGGCGTAGAGCCGCTTTTTTCTTGATGTATTGGATTTGTTTTATTCCATAGAATCTTCCATGGTGTCGCCTACGATTTTGCGATACAACTCTTTAGCATCGGTAGCACGACGGATGATCTCATGCAGGTCCTCAATCTTGACGCGATCTTGAGTCATGGTGTCTCGGTAGCGAATGGTGACACAGTTGTCGTTCAAAGTGTCGTGATCAACGGTGATACAGAATGGTGTACCAACTGCATCTTGGCGACGATAACGTTTGCCGATTGAGTCTTTCTCGTCGTAAGCTACCTTGAAATCGAACTTGAGTTCGTTCATGATCTCGCGTGCTTTTTCGGGAAGTCCATCCTTCTTGACGAGTGGCATGATGCACGCTTTAACCGGTGCCAGAACCGGTGGCAAATGGAGTACAACGCGACGATCACCACCTTCGAGTAGTTCTTCTTCGTAAGCCGAACACATAACGCTCAAGAACATACGGTCTACACCGATTGAGGTCTCGATGACATATGGCGTGTAAGACTGATTGAGTTCGGGATCGAAGTACTCGATCTTCTTGCCACTATATTTGGCGTGTGACGAGAGGTCGAAGTTTGTGCGGCTGTGGATACCCTCCACTTCTTTGAAGCCGAACGGCATCTGGAACTCGATGTCGGTGGCAGCGTTGGCATAGTGTGCCAACTTGTCATGGTCGTGGAAGCGATATTTCTCATCTCCCAGTCCGAGGGCTTTGTGCCAACGAAGACGGAATTGCTTCCAGTGCTCAAACCACTTCAGTTCTTCACCAGGACGAACGAAGAATTGCATCTCCATCTGCTCGAACTCGCGCATACGGAATATGAACTGACGTGCAACGATTTCGTTGCGGAATGCTTTGCCGATCTGCGCGATACCGAACGGAATCTTCATGCGGCCGGTCTTCTGCACGTTGAGGAAGTTGACGAATATACCTTGGGCGGTCTCCGGACGGAGGTAAATCTTCATTGCTCCGTCAGCTGTTGAGCCCATTTCGGTGGAGAACATGAGGTTGAACTGACGTACGTCGGTCCAGTTGCGTGTACCACTGATGGGGCATACGATCTCTTCGTCGAGAATGATTTGTTTGAGTTCGTCAAGGTTATTATCGTTCATTGCTTTAGCAAAACGCTCATGCAATGCGTCGCGTTTGACGATATAGTCATGTACGCGTTCGTTTGTCTGTTTGAACAGTTCTTCATCGAAGCTGTCGCCGAAACGCTTACGTGCCTTGGCGCACTCTTTCTCAATCTTTTCGTCGTATTTGGCGAGTTGGTCTTCGATGAGTACATCTGCGCGATAACGCTTCTTCGAGTCACGGTTGTCGATCAGCGGGTCGTTGAATGCATCTACGTGTCCGGAAGCTTTCCATGTGGTCGGGTGCATGAAAATAGCGGCATCAATACCGACAATGTTCTCGTGCAGCAATGTCATACTGTCCCACCAGTAGCGCTTGATGTTGTTTTTGAGTTCTACGCCGTTCTGACCATAGTCATAGACGGCTCCCAAACCATCGTATATCTCGCTCGAGGGGAATACAAAGCCGTATTCCTTGCAATGAGCTACGATTTTTTTGAAGGTTTCTTCTTGTGTCTGTGCCATAAAAATATTTGCGTTTTTTACGAATTACGATTGATAATTTTTACAAATCGGCTACAAAATTACACTTTTTTTTGTAATTGTGCAAATTTTTTCGTATCTTTGCGCACTTTTTTAGTTTGTTAGTCAAAGAGGACGATAAAAAACAAAGCATTATCATGTTACAAACGAGAGATATACAATCCTTTTTCTTTCTAGGTATAGGTGGTATAGGGATGAGTGCGTTGGCGCGCTATTTCTATACGCGTGGATTCCGTGTTTATGGGTATGACCGTACCCCATCGCCTTTGACAGATCAATTGGTAGAGGAGGGTATGGTGATTACGTTTGATGATCGGGTAGAGGCATTGGAGTCAATGCAGCTCTCCGCTCAGCAAACATTAGTGGTTCGTACTCCCGCCGTGCCGGAAGATAGTGCTATATATACCTATTTGCGTGAACAGAATTACGATATTCGTAAGCGTTCGGAAGTGTTGGGACTGGTCACTCGTACGAAGCAAGCGCTTTGCGTGGCCGGTACACATGGTAAGACTACTACATCGACCATTCTTGCGCATTTGCTTTACCAGTCAGAAGTAGGAACGAATGCGTTTTTGGGTGGAGTCTCCAATAACTACGGCACTAATCTGTTGTTGCAAGACAGCCCATATGTAGTAGTTGAGGCGGATGAATATGACCGCTCGTTTCATCAGCTTACGCCCTATATGTCCATTGTTACGTCTGTGGATCCAGATCATCTGGATATATACGGCACGGCTGAGGCCTATCGGGAGGCATTTGCGTATTATACATCTTTGATTACCGGAGCTTTGGTAATGAAACGCGGTATTGCTTTAGAGCCGCGGCTGAAAGAAGGCGTCAAGTGCTATACGTATGAAGTGATTTCAGAGCAAGGACAGCAACCGCAAGCGGATTTCTATGCCGATCATATTCGCGTTGAGGAGGGAAAGATATATTTCGATTTCCATACGCCGAGCGAGAGCATTGAAGATTTGCGTCTTGGTGTGCCTGTGTGGGTGAATATTGAGAATAGCGTAGCAGCGATGGCTGTGGCATGGCTCAATGGAGTTAAGGCGCATGAATTGCGCTCTGGCTTGTCTTCTTTCTCGGGTGTTTACAGACGGTTTAATGTGCATGTAGATACAGCAAAAGTTGCATTTGTTGACGATTATGCTCATCATCCTCAGGAGTTGAGTGCGTCGGTTGAGTCGATTCGGAGACTATTCCCGGAGCGTCATACAATAGCTATTTTCCAGCCACATTTGTTCTCGCGTACGCAGGATTTTATGGACGATTTTGCGAAAGTGTTGTCCCGTATGGATGAGGTGATATTACTGCCGATTTATCCAGCGCGAGAACTCCCGATCGAGGGAGTGACTTCGGATGCGCTTCTTGAGAAAATCACGTGTGTTCACAAATCATTGGTGCAAAAACCCGATTTGTGCGCAACGGTGGCTGCACGTGTGCAGGAGTTAGACCAACCCGTAGCGGTGATGTCGCTTGGAGCAGGAGATATAGACCGCTTGGTGCCAGAATTAAGTAACGCATTAAAAGAACTATAGTATATGCGCATTCGTCTCAAAACTATCTTTGTTTTAATCGCTGCCGTATTGGTGGTCGGTTATGTGGTAGTGATGAGTGTGTTGCCTAAGAAAACGGAAAGCGAGTCTGTCAAATGTCATACGGTGGAGTGTGTGTTCAAAGATTCGGTGAGATATCGTTACATTTCTCCGGGCCAAGTGCGTAAATATCTTCACCAGGTGGGATGTTATCCTGTAGGAACACCGTTGGAAAAAGTGCAGTTGCAGACCATAGAGGATACTCTTTGTGCGCATCCTATTATCGCGACGGCAGATTGTTATATGAGTGCGGATGGAACGATGCATATAGAACTTACGCAACGGTGCCCAATCGCGCATGTAGTGAACGATAAGGAGAGCTATTTTGTTGCGACAGATCGCCAATTAATGCCCGTTTGGTCTACCATAAAGGATTCTGTACTTCGGGTGCGTGGACGATTGACGCATGAACAAAGTTGTCATGAAGTAGCCGATTTTGCTGAGTGGGTGCAAAAAGATTCCGTTTGGCGTAGCAGAATAGCATATCTGAATTTGGTTGCCCCGCATCAGTATGTACTCTATATGCGGGGCGATACAACGCAATATGTTTTGGGAGATTTGCATAACTATGAGGCGCAGTTGCATAGGTTGAGCGTGTTTGAATCACAATTACGTAAACTGCCTAAGCAGCATTTTGGAAAAGTGGATCTCCGTTTTGATAACCAGGTGGTTACATGCCCATAAATAATGAACTAACCCTATGGCTAAGAAGAAACAAGAATTATCAGCAGACTCACTGCCCTTAGTGGCAATTGATATGGGTAGTGACGGCGTGCGCGCAATGGCAGCCAAGAAAGTAGGTGATGATCTCTTTCATATATTGGGCGCGGAGCAATCGCACAAGTATCCCAGCATAGAGAAAGGAGTTGTGACTCAGACGAGCAATGCCGGCTATATGATTAGTGAGGTGTTGCGATTGTTGGCTAATCGTATCAAGATAGATAATCTACCCACTGCTTTTGTGACGGTAGGCGGAAAGTCGATGCATATAGTACATGTGTTATCCAAACGAGACCAGATACATGCACATCCAGTGTCGGTTCAGCTATTACAGTCGATGGAGGGTGAATGTAAACGCAAGTTAGAGACCAAACATCCGGGGCTGGTGGTTTTGGGACTTGTGCCTGCATATTTTGTACTGGATGGTGTGGAGCAAGAGCAAGTGCCTACTAATGACCAGCCTGCGGTAATGGTAGAGGCACATTATATAGCTTTCTATGCCCGTAAGGAAGTGGAATTGCAGTTACAGAAGAGTTTTGACCAAGCGGGGCGCTCTATAGAACAATCTTTTGTGCGACCGGAAGCACTTCTTTCAGCGTTTGCATTAACAGATGGTGAACAAATATTGCAGGATGGCTGTGCTGTACTTGACTTTGGTGCTCAGACTACCACGCTGACAATTTTTAAACGAACCACTTACCTGTTTAATCAAGTAGTGCCGCTTGGTGGCTACAATATCACTCGCGCTATAGCTCAGCAAGGCGTGTCGGATGCTACAGCCGAACAACTTAAGTGTAGATATGGCTTTGCAGCCCCTTCGCTAGTAGAGAAAAATCTGAAGTTGAGCATTGGTAACGATGTGACGGGTAAAGTAGTATTCACCTCAGCATCATTGGCTGGCATCATAGAGCAGAAGTTAGAGGAAATTTTGGCTCCGTTGTTGCCGGAGTTGACCAAGTACGAGAATCGAATAGAGACATTGTATGTCACGGGTGGAGGCAGTATGCTCAATGGACTGGTAGAATATTTGCAGCAACGTACTGTGTTGCGAGTGATGTATGGTGCGCACGCAGGCGTGCTGGATACAACTACGGATCCAGATTTCTGTCAACCGGTATATTCGTCGCTCGTAGGAACGCTCATCTTAGGAGATGGGTATCGTTCAGATCATAAGGGAGCACCGATACGTAAACCGAGTTTGGTGGATAGAATCAAAGAGATCACGGTGGACCTGTTCTCTGATCAGGAAAATATATATAATGAGACAATAGAAAATACACAACAATAGTATGGAAAAAGAATTATTGCCTCTCCCTTTGGAGATTAAAGAGGAGACGATCATCAAAGTCGTTGGAGTAGGTGGTGGTGGATGCAATGCTGTCAACAACATGCAGCGTCAAGGCATTCAGGATGTTAGTTTTCTGGTATGTAACACCGACCGGCAAGTGCTTACTCGTTCGGAGGTGGCTGCTAAACTGCAGTTAGGTCCTGGACTAGGTGCCGGAGGTGATCCTGAGGCTGCACGTCAGTATGCGGATGAGAGTCGTGAGCGCATTCATGAAGCACTCAACGATGGAACGCAAATGGTATTCGTTACGGCTACTATGGGTGGTGGAACCGGAACTGGAGCATCGGCAGTAATAGCTGAGGAAGCGCAGAAACTGGGCATTTTGACTGTAGGTATAGTGACTATTCCGTTTGCTTTTGAAGGAAAGAAAAAGATCCTGAAAGCGATGACCGGTGTGGCAGCATTGGCACAGCATGTGGATGCGTTGTTGATTATTAATAACGAGAAACTGGTAAAGATATATCCTGACTTTACCATACTTAATGCTTTTCAGAAGTCGGATGAAGTGGTGAGCAATGCAGCTAAAGCTATCGCGGAGATTATTACTGTTCCCGGCTATATCAATACGGACTTTGCGGATGTTCGTAACACACTTAAGAATGGTAATGTGGCTATTATGAATGTAGGCCAGGCAGGCGGAGAAAACCGTATTACTAAAGCAATAGAGAATGCACTCAACTCACCATTGGCCAACGCCAACGATGTTCGTGGTGCCAAACGTGTGCTGTTGCAGTTCTATTGTTCTACTGAGCATGCTATTCTTATGGATGAGTTTGAGCAGATCAATCAGTTCGTTAAGGAAGTGGGCGATGATGTGGAAGTACAATGGGGCGCTTCGCTTGACGAGACGCTTGGAGAAGAGGTGCGTGTGACCATTATAGCTACCGGATATGAGGTGAGCGATATACCTGTAATGGAAGGTGAAGGAACCTCCATAGATGAGGCTATCCAACAGAACTATCCTCCCCAGGAGCCTCAACCAGTGTCGCAACCCGTTCAGCCTAAGGTGGTTCAACCTGCACAACCAGAACCATTTGTTCAGCCTGTAGTACAACAGCCTGTGCAACCTCAACCTATGCAGCAGCCGACAGTTCGTCCGGTACAACCGACGCAGCCCGTCCAACCAGTGTATAGTGATGATATTATTATAGATGACGAGCCGGTACGTATAACTGATCCGTCATCGATGCCAACCCCGCAGTTTACTAATCCGTCTACACCATCATGGATGCGTGGACGCAAATAATCAGTATATGGAACACGAAATGAATTTTTTTGATCTTTGTGTAGCATGTGGAAAGGCTATCGGACGTGCATGCCGATGCTGTGGCCACTGGCTTGCAGAATTGCTACGTCTAACATTCCGCATTTGGTGGATAGTTGTACCGGTGGTAGCTATTGCTATAGGTGTCGGATTCTACTATACTCGTTTGGATAACCAAACATTTAAGGTACAAGGCGTTGTTATGATTAATGGTGCCAGCGTTGAGCAGTTCGAGCAACGCTTTGCTATGTTGCAAACAGCCTTTCAGTTGACGGATCAAGAACCGCTTAAGAAGTATATTTGTGAGAGAAAAGTGGCGGCTTTTGAGACATTCTATGTGGTAGATGCGTTGAATGATTCTATGGCCGATTATGTGGATTATAAGCATAAATCTAATCCTACGGATACAGTAAAGGTACAGATGAAAGACCGTTTGGCGATACAATTCCGTATGAAGTATCGTAATTTGGCTCTTTTGCCGGAGGTGGAGAAACAACTACTACAGTTCTTAAATGCGGACGAGGCAATGCAGAAATCGTACGCGCTGTATGTTAAAAATTTGGCACGTGAATTACAATTTAATCATGACCAAGTAGAGAAGTTGGATAGCTTAACTACAATGTACTATTTCTATACTGTACCCGGGTTGACTCCTGAGATCGCGGTACGCGAAGGCGTGGTGATGACAGGTGATAAAAAAGTGCATCTCTTTTTAGATGATCTATATGCGCAGCAAGTACGCACGGAGCGCATGGACTATCGTGCTTCATTCGTTACAGCACCGGTCACTTTGGAAAATCATCTTGTTGTGAACCCTAAAGCAATTAACGGAAGAAGAACAACGCTCCCGTTGTTTGCTATCGCCGGATGGCTGGTGGGCTGTTGTATAGCAGCGCTGATAGAACAGCGTAAGCGCATCATTTCCTGGTTGAGGAAATAACACGCTTAGCAATAAAATATACTACTGCTAATCCCAGTAGTACTAATATGGCCACGCTTAGTTCGTGGCTATATTCGTTGATAAGGTCCGCCTGGCCATGAGCAATGATGCCCAAGGCTGCAAGTACAGTATTCCAGATGCCGGCACCTAGAAAGGTATAAAGTAAGAATTGTCCAAAAGGCATACGACTCAAACCGGCTGGTATGGAAATCAACTGACGAATACCTGGTATAAGTCGGCCGACGAAGGTGCTTATTTTGCCGTGGTCATTAAAATAAGCTTCAGCTTTCTCCATCTTCTCGCGGTTGAGTAAACAGAGATGCCCTATCTTGCTATCGACAAATTTGTATATGATAGCGCGTCCGAGCCAGATGGAAAGCCCGTAGTTGATGATAGCTCCTAGTATCGCACCTAACGTGCCGAATAATACGATCAAAGCGATGTCTATAGGATAACTTCCGGTAGCACAAACCGCGCTGGCTGGGTCGGATGCTACATAAGCAGCAGGAGGAATGACTACTTCGCTAGGGAAAGGAATAAAAGATGATTCGATGGTCATCAGTGCAGTAATCGACCCATAGTTCATATGTGTCGAATACCACGCTGTGATCTGTTCAATAAGACTTAAATCTTCCATGTCTCCAGTGTTTGGGTCAAGGCGTCAAAGTCGGTGGCTTTGGCTTTTGAACGTACTTCTGCAATCTGCCGGCTGACCGACTCGTCGTATGTTTCTGCCTCTACATTGCGTATTACACCCAATGCAATAGGCAAACCAGCCTCTTCTGTGGTTTGTTGTTTGTCCACTTCCAGATACCGTTCTTGTCCCATCAAAGCTAACATTCGGTGTAGAGTAGGATCTTCTTCTCCTGCATGGTGTACTAACACGCGTTCATCGTCTGCGGGAACGATAATCAGATGTGGTATAACAGTCGAATAGTCCAATGCCAGACCTTTGTCTTTGTTTTTGCCGAAGATCATTTTTTCTCCATCTTTCAGCAAAATACTGCGTTCTGCTCGTTCTTCGCGGTCTGCGATCCAAGAGTGAGTGCCGTTGTTGAAAATGACGCAATTGACCAAACATTCAATGACCGATGCTCCTTTGTGCTGATGAGCCTGAACCATACAGTCGACCGTCGTAGGCATATCAACATCCAGTGTGCGTGCAAAGAACGTTCCGCGGGCACCCATAACTAACTCGGCCGGAATAAATGGACGTTCTACTGTGCCAAATGGACTGGACTTGCTTACAAAACCTTTAGGACTGGTTGGAGAATATTGTCCCTTAGTCAGGCCGTATATACGATTGTTGAACAAGCATATGTTCAAGTCTACATTACGGCGCAATGAGTGGATGAAATGGTTTCCGCCAATAGCCAGACAGTCTCCGTCCCCCGTCATCTGCCACACGGTAAGTTCCGGATGGCTGGTCTTAACGCCGGTTGCTATAGCCGCTCCACGACCGTGAATAGTGTTGAAACCGTATGTGTTGAGGTAATGAGGCATACGGCTGGAGCAACCGATACCTGAGATTACTGCTGTCTTGTGGCGCGGAACTCCTATTTGTGCCATCGCTTTTTGCAATGCCATACAAATGGCATGGTCGCCGCAACCCGGACAAAATCGTACGTATTGATCTGATTTGAATTCTTGTGCTTCCATAACTCTAAAATCTTAAATCATAAATCTTTCAATGTTGTTGAACAAATTTTACAATTCGCTCAACAGCAAATGGCTGTCCTTGCATCTCGTTGTATTGTTCGAAGACAATGTCCGGCATTTGGCTGCGCAAATAGGCAGCAAACTGACCAGAGTTCAACTCGCATACGACAATGCGTTTGTATTGACTCAGCACTTCGTGCGTGTTGCGCGGGAGCGGATGAATATAGTTGAATTGTGCTAAATCGCAGCCTAACTCGTTCGCTGCGGCATGTAAGTGTCCTTCAGTCGAACCCCATCCGATCAATAGACAATCCGTCTTTGATGACTGGCCGTTCGCGCCGGCAGGCTTGATGACTTTCAACTCAGGAATACGATCAACTACTTGTGCAATCTTATGCTTGCGGGCGATGACCATTTGCTCGTGGTTCTCCGGGTTTGTGGAGATGGTTCCTTTTTCTGCATCTCGTTCCAGACCTATGTTGCGGTGTTCGTACCCCTCCATGCCCGGATATGCCCAATATCGGACTCCTCGCTCATCGCGCAAAGCTGGGTTGTATTTGCCTTTCAGTTCTTCCGGCACGCTTTGTGGATGGATAGGAGGCAGTTCTGCTAGCGTCGGCACTCGCCAAAGCGCGGTGCCATTGGCTAAATAGGTGTCTGTCAAAAGAATAACAGGCGTCATGTTCTCTAGCGCAAGACGGCTAGCTTCATAAGCATAGTCAAAGCAGTTGGCGCTAGTGCTAGCTGCGATGACCACCGCCGGACACTCACCATTGCGACCATAGATAGCTTGGAGCAAGTCGGTTTGCTCTGTTTTGGTGGGTAGACCTGTACTAGGTCCTCCGCGTTGTACATCAATAACTACTAATGGTAATTCGGCCATAACGGCTAGTCCTATAGCCTCGCTTTTGAGACTCAGTCCGGGACCGGATGTGGAAGTACATGCCAAATCACCTGCGAAAGCAGCTCCAATCGAAATACATGCACCCGAAATCTCATCTTCTGCTTGTACTACCATAACCCCCATGTCTTTGCGTCCGGCTAACTCATGCATGATGTCGGTAGCCGGTGTAATAGGATAGGAACCCAAGAAGAGTTGTTTGCTAGCTTTCTGAGCCGCGGCTATTAGACCCCATGCGGTGGCTTTGTTGCCGGCTATAGAGGTGTATGTTCCGTGTGCTTCGTTGGTTTGACTATCTAAATGTATCTGGTTGATATTCAGTGCCAAATTCTGGCCGTAGTTGTATCCATCCACCATTACTTTGGTGTTCGGTGCTACCAAAGCAGGCTTCTTTTTGAATTTTTCCTCTAACAAGTGGATGGCCTTGTCCATAGGCTCGTCAAACAGCCAGTATATCAGGCCCAAGGCGAACATGTTGCGCGACTTGAGCATAGATTTATTATCCATGCCTGATTCTTTGAGCGCTTCTTTTGTTAGGGTGGTTAGTGCAACCGGAACAATCTGTACCGATTCTGGGATGTCCAACTCGGTGAATGGATTGTTGGTGTGATACTGTGCTTTCTCCAAATCCTTGTCGCTAAGCGAGTCGGTGTCTACAATTACAATCGCATGGCGATGGTATAACGCAAACTCGTCGTCAAAATGAGCTTGAGGGTGGTTGAAGTGACTGCCTAGAGTGCACACCTTGAGGGCTGCGGCATTCATGGCTACTATCACGTCGGCTTTGTCTCCGGGCGTGTAGACTTCGCTTCCTAACTCAACTTGGAAGCCACTGACGCCGCCTAAGGTTCCCTGCGGCGCGCGAATCTCTGCCGGAAAATCCGGCAGTGTGGAAATCTCATGGCCTAATTCGGCACCTAATTGAGCAAACATGTTACCCGTCAACTGCATGCCGTCGCCTGAGTCTCCGCAAAAACGAACTACAATATTTTTCATCTTCTAGATGTTTGTTTCAAAAAATCGCACAAAATTACAAAAATATTTTGACATGTGCAAAAAATGTTGTAACTTTGTAGCCGATTATGGATAAGATTCGCAATTTTTGCATAATAGCACATATTGACCACGGTAAGAGTACGCTGGCGGACCGCATGCTGGAGTTGACCAAAACGGTTGATGTGCGACAGATGGAAAACCAAGTTCTGGATGACATGGACTTGGAGAAAGAGCGTGGCATAACCATCAAGTCTCATGCTATCCAAATGGTCTATAATGACTACACCCTTAACTTGATAGATACCCCGGGACATGTGGATTTTAGTTATGAAGTGAGCCGCTCAATAGCTGCTTGTGAGGGAGCTGTATTGGTGGTAGATGCTACACAAGGGGTACAAGCACAGACAATCTCCAATCTCTACATGGCTATAGAACACGACTTGGAAATCATTCCGGTGATGAACAAGTGTGATATGGATTCTGCTATGCCGGAGAAAGTAGAGGATGAGATTGTAGACTTGTTGGGCTGCAAGCGTGAAGAGATTCTACGTTGCTCTGCCAAGACAGGAGAAGGTGTGGTGGAAATTTTAGATGCCATTGTCGAGCGTATTCCTGCGCCGCAAGGGGACCCTGATGCACCGCTTCAGTGTTTGGTTTTTGACTCGGTTTTCAATTCGTTTAGAGGCATTATCGGATATTTTAAAGTAGTCAACGGTACAATGCATACTGGCGACCGAGTGCGCTTCGTCAATACAGGTAAGGAGTATAATGCTGACGAAATAGGCGTACTTAAACTGGATATGTGTCCGCGTGACACTATTTCAGCCGGTAATGTGGGATATATCATCTCCGGTATCAAAAATTCGGTAGAAGTGAAAGTCGGCGATACGATCACTCATGTGTCTCGGCCTTGCGACAGAGCTATAGATGGTTTTGAAGAGGCTAAATCAATGGTCTTTGCCGGTGTCTATCCTATTGAGGCAGAAGACTATGAGGATTTACGTGCAAGTCTCGAAAAACTACAACTCAACGATGCGAGCCTCACTTTCCAGCCGGAGTCGTCTATGGCGCTTGGATTTGGTTTTCGTTGCGGTTTCTTGGGACTACTGCATATGGAGATTATCCAAGAACGACTTGACCGTGAGTTTGATATGGATGTAATCACTACTGTCCCCAACGTTTCATATAATGTGTATACGAAGGATGGTGGCATGAAAGAGGTGCATAACCCGGCTGGCATGCCGGATTTGACGGAGATAGATCGTATAGAGGAACCTTACATCCGCGCGTCTGTTATAACAACGAGCGCGTATATAGGACCTATCATGACTCTTTGCCTGGGCAAGCGTGGCGAATTGATCAAACAGGAGTATATTAGCGGCGATCGTATGGAACTGTTGTTCGATATGCCGCTTGGCGAGATTGTGATTGATTTCTACGACAAACTGAAATCCATCAGCAAAGGATACGCATCATTCGACTGGCATATGAATGGTTTCCGCCCCTCTAATTTGGTCAAATTAGATATTTTGCTCAACGGCGAACAAGTGGATGCTTTGTCTACATTGACCCATAAGGATAATGCGGTTGATTTTGGACGACGAATGTGTGAAAAACTCAAAGAGTTATTACCTCGCCAACAATTTGATATCGCTATCCAGGCAGCCATTGGAGCGAAGATCATAGCCCGTGAGACAGTTAAGCAAGTACGCAAGGATGTGCTTGCTAAATGCTATGGAGGTGACGTTAGCCGTAAACGTAAACTCCTCGAGAAACAGAAACGAGGCAAGAAACGTATGAAACAAATCGGTAATGTGGAAGTGCCGCAAAAAGCGTTCTTGGCTGTCCTGAAACTGGATTAACCACCTTGGATAGAAAAAATAAACAACTATAACAAACCAATAATAATCATGTTAGAGCATTTGATTCCTGCTTGGATGTTAATTCCTTTTGTAGTGATGCTTCTTTGCATCGCCGTGCTACCGCTTATTCCCCATGTGGGCGAGTGGTGGGAGCATAACCTGCACAAGTTGTATGTCTCTTTGATTCTGGGTGTACCGGTCGGTATATGGCTGTGCGTAAATGGCCTGAGCCATGAACTGGAGCACCAGATGATTTATGACTATGTGCCATTCATTCTGTTACTTATGGCATTGTTTGTGACCACTGGAGGTATTTGTATTCGCGGTGACCTAAAGGCTACTCCGACTACCAATACCCTAATCATGGGGTTGGGATGGCTATTAGCCTCCTTCATGGGAACAACAGGCGCTGCAATGTTGCTCATCCGTTTGTTGTTGAGCACTATCAAACAGCGCAAGTATAAGGCCCACACAGTATTGTTCTTCATTGCTATTGTGGCGAACTGTGGTGGTCTGCTTTCGCCGTTAGGAGATCCTCCATTGTTCCTGTTGTTCCAGAAGGGAACACCTTTCGTGTGGTGGATGCAGAATATGGTGGGAGAATGGCTGGTAACGGGAGTGTTGCTGCTGACTGCATACTTCTTTATCGACCTATATTACTTTAGAAAAGAGCCTATTGCCAATATTCGTGCAGACATCCGTGAGGCTAAACAACTAAGAGTGACTGGTCTGATCAATATTCTGTGGCTGTTGTGTGTGATCGCTAGTACGATGTTTATCAACTCCACTTATATTCCTGCAATGGGAGAGCATGATGCGCCATGGTATCTCAAACTCTTACGAGAATGGGCGTTTATTGCTATCATCGCCGCTAGCTGGTTGACAACCCATAAGGCCGTGCGAGCTAGCAATAATTACTCTTGGACGCCTATCTTAGAGGTGGCTTGTGTGTTCCTAGGAATCTTTGCTACGATGACACCGGCATTGATGTTTTTGCAGCAGCATCCGCTGCCTGTTCATGCCCCCTGGCAGTTTGTATATTGCACCGGAGCGCTCTCGGCCTTCTTGGATAATGCACCTACAGCTATGGTGTTCCATGCTACAGCCACTACATTACCAGCCGGAGTGGATGCTGTTGCCGGAATAGCACCGGAGTTTATGAAGGCTATTTCAATGGGTGCAGTATTCTTCGGAGCATTGACCTATATTGGTAATGGACCTAACTTCATGGTTAAGTCGATCGCTGAACAAGAAGGTATCGATATGCCATCGTTCTTTGGCTATATGATCAAGTTTAGTCTGATCATTCTGCTGCCAATCTATGTCATAGTACAACTCATCTTTATTTAAAAAGGTGGGTTGACCGCATATGGATACAAAAAAAAGAGGCGTTGAAAAACGTCTCTTTTTTGTTGCTGGATGTGTAGAATTACATATCGTCGTGAGCGTGTAGCGACTGAACGTACTTAGCATGTGCCATTTTGATGCGCTTCAACTCGCTCGGTTTGTCGAATTGCTGACGACGGCGAAGCTCTTTTACAACACCTGTCTTATCGAATTTGCGTTTGAATTTCTTAATCGCGCGCTCGATGTTCTCACCTTCTTTTACTTGTACGATAATCATTACATACACCTCCTTTCTCAGTACCCAGGGCCGGGATCGAACCGGCACGGTTTCCCATTGGTGTTTGAGACCAACGCGTCTACCAATTCCGCCACCTGGGCATGCTTTTTCGCGAAAAGCGGGTGCAAAGGTACAACAAAAATTGCATATACGCAAATTTTTTGTGTATTTTTTTGCAAAAAAGAATAAAAAATGGTGTTTTTGAGCACTTTTTGTGCTAAGAAATGCCCGTCCAATGCTGTGATTCTGTTCTTAGCACATCCAAACGCCGCTTATAGATTCGGTTAAATTCTTCCTCTAATAATGGGTCTTTGTCTATGATAGACCCCGCTGCTTGGCGAGCCAATTGTACAATCAAGCCGTCAGTAGATAGATTGGCAATGTGTAATTCGAATGGGACTCCGGACTGAGCAGTACCATCTAAGTCGCCTGCTCCACGTAGCCTTAGGTCGGCATCTGCTACACGGAAACCATCGTTGGTGGCAACCATGATATCCATGCGCTCACGTGTATTCTTGCTCAACTCTTTCTTGGTTAATAACAGGCAGTAACTTTGTTCTGCACCGCGTCCTACACGGCCTCTCAACTGGTGTAACTGGCTTAGGCCGAACCGCTCAGCGTTCTCAATGATCATGACGCTGGCATTTGGGACATCCACTCCCACCTCTATCACCGTTGTGGCTACCAATATCTGCGTGTCACCGCGTTGAAAGCGTTGCATCTGCTCGTCTTTGTCTTTGGCTTTCATCTTGCCGTGCACCATAGAAATGCGATATTCGGGGAAAGCCTCGCAAAATGCATTATATCCGTTTTCCAGATCTTGCAGATCGCTTTTCTCTGACTCCTGAATGAGCGGATACACTACGTATATCTGTCTCCCCGCTGTTATTTGTTCGCGGATAAACTGATACACGGAAACTTGTCGTTCTAATGTGTAGTGAAATGTATGCACGGGCTTGCGACCAGGAGGCAATTCATCTATAATAGAAACCGGCAGATCACCATAAACTGTCATTGCTAATGTGCGCGGTATCGGTGTTGCTGTCATCACGAGTACATGCGGATAAATGTCCGCGTTGCTCTTGCTCCATAGTTTGGCTCGCTGTGCTACACCAAATCGGTGTTGCTCATCTACTACAACCAGACCCAATTTGCGCCATTGAACAGTGTCTTCTAATAGCGCGTGTGTGCCGATCAGTATATCAATGGCCCCGCTGAGTAAGCCTTCATGAATAGGTTCGCGCTGTTTCTTAGTGGTTGATCCGGTTAGTAATTCCACATGCACGGCATCGCCCAACGGAGCCAGAAATTTCCTCAAAGTCTCATAGTGCTGATTGGCTAAGATCTCCGTGGGAGCCATAATACATGTCTGATACCCATTATCTACCGCAAGCAGACAACACATCAATGCAACCAAGGTTTTACCAGAACCTACATCCCCCTGTAATAGCCTATTCATTTGGTGTCCAGATTTGAGATCCGCATGTATCTCTCGCAAGACACGCTGTTGTGCACCGGTTAAAGAAAAGGGTAGGGAGCGGTATAATCCATGAAAACTACTACCTACTATCGGCATCGCAAACCCGGCATTCAATTCCCGCTTCTTCATCTGGCGCAACAACTGCAACTGGATGTAGAACAATTCTTCGAATTTCAGGCGCTCGCGAGCGCGTTGCATAGAAGGTGTGTTGCTTGGGAAATGAACATTGATCAATGCCTCTGTCAATCCCATTAGATGGTATTGCTGTAGAATGTCCATACCCATTGTATCAGGCACTCCGGCACGCAGGTCTGGCAACAAACCGGCAATGATCTGACGCATGGCTTTTGAATTTAAGCCATGTCGTTTCATTTTGTCCGTCGTGTTGTAGTACGGCTCCAAGCCTTGTGTCATTTCCGGTGTTACTTTGGACCAAGGCGTCAAATCGGGGTGGACAAAATTGAATTGGTGATTGAAGGCCGATGGCTTACCGAATAGCAGATATGGTATGCCGGCTTGCAACTTGACGTATTGCACACCTTTGAACCATACCAACTCTACTACACTCTCTCCGTCGGTGAATCGTGCCGTCAGACGTTGCGCCTTACCGATACCTATGATCTTCCAATCGATGATTTCGCCTTTGATCTGTACGTAGGTATCTTCATCCTCTACTTCGCTGATACGATAGAAACGACTGCGGTCAATATACTTGTAGGGATACTGCTGCAACAGATCGAGCGCAGTGTGAACACCAAGCTCTTGACGAAGAATGTCGGCACGTTTGGCGCCGACATTCTTACAATACGTTATATCCCTATAGGCTAATTCCATATCCTTTTCGGATGCCGAGCCTTTCGCTTATTGCAAACGGAAGTTGATAGGAATGGTATAACTTACACGTACCGGTTTGCCGCGTTGCTTACCCGGGCTCCATTTCGGCATCGATTGGATCACACGTTTAGCCTCCTTGTCCAACGAAGCATCACCGGACGAACGGAGTACTTGAATATCGGTGATCGAACCGTCTTTCTCTACTGTGAACTGGCAAATAGTACGACCTTGGATACCGTTCTCTTGTGCTATAGCCGGATAGCGTACGTTGTCACCAATATATTTCATCAGCGCTTGATCGCCACCGGGGAAGGAAGGCATCGTCTCTACAATCTTGAAGACCACGTTCTCGTCTGCCTCTTCGCGTTTGTCTTCCTCGACCTTGACCTCTTCCTTAACTTCCTCTTTAACTTCGACGATCTCTACCGTTGAGTTGTTGTCTTCGGCCGAGAACTCAATCGATTGTGTCTCTACGTCGTCTTCTACTACGTTGAGCACTTCAACCTCTTGTACCACTTCCGGTGCTGGAGGTGGAGGAGGCGGAGGAGTCATGTCTTGCGTTGTTTGCTGAATGTCCATCTCTTCCTCAATCAGGAAGTCTTGGTCTGCCTGCTCGTACTTCTTAACCTCTGCTTCTGTCCACTCTAAAGCTACATAACAGAGACTGAGCACGAAAACAAAGCCCATCAATACATAGATGAGTTTGTCGCCCTCAAGGCTGGCTTTTGCTGATTTTTTTATTTGCATATCTTGTGTTTTTTAGGTTCCTTTGCTAAAATCGGCTACAAAATTACAACTTTTTTTTAATTTATGCAAATATTTTACATATTTTTTTGCAAAATAGCGTATAATATGCTGCTTTTAAGTCCTTTTAACTTTAATATTTGCTTCCATTTTCGAGGTTTGTAATCTTTCAAAAGCTCCGGTGTGACCAATGTTCGGTCATTAAACTGATAAATCAGATTCAGTCTTTTCTCGTATAAATACTGTTGCGCTTCCTGCTCTGAATACCCTACCTTCCCGGGATAATGGAAATCTAACCATTTCCACATTCGGCATCGTTCTTCGTGCAGTTGTATGATCTTTTTGGCTTCCCGGGGTTGAGAAACCGATGTGTGCTCCCTCCAAACCGCGGTTTTCTGCGGCAAATAAGCCCATCTGGTCTGCTGGTAAAAGACTCCGTATAAAGGGTAGTCTAACCATAAGAAATGCTGTGTTTCGATATCAGTTAATAAGGACTCGTTCAACAAGTCTGTACGAAACAATACCGTGCAGTTGGCAAACCCCGGAGATTCAAGTCCATAAACCCCGTCTCGTTGTCCGAAAGTCCACGTCTTTTTTCGAGATTGGGTGCTCCCATTAGTATGTACAAAACCTACATCCGGATGCGTGCGTAGGTAGTCTGTTTGCATCTGCAGTTTATCTTGCTCGGTCCAATAGTCATCCCCGTCTAACATCGCGATATAGGTACAGCCATCTGCTATGATTCGGCGGTATAGATCGAGGGTGTTGTTGACTAATCCGAGATTCTTGTTGCGGCGGATATAGACTATCCGCTCATCTTGCGCCGCATAGCGTTCGCAGATAGCTTCCGTGCCATCTGTTGACGCGTCGTCGCCAACATAGATGCGTAGCGGCTCAGCGCATACTTGCTTCTGCGCGCTTTGTATTGCTTGTGCTATGAACGCTTCGTGGTTATATGTCGTGATGCAAACACCTATCATAGATATCTGTTAACTTCTTTCCTATTGAGTTAGCACTAAATCTATCTCTCTGGCTTATCGCCTTTCGACTTTCATTGTTAAAAAGAATACTTTCTATAAACTCAGCAAATGTTCCGGCTTTGTGTTGCGCAATCTCTTGTGGAACGAGCAAAGCCTCGACTTCTTTGGCAATACCGACAGGCGTTGAGAGGATAGGTAGCCCTGCTGTTGCGGCTTCTGCCAGTACAATACCGTAAGTCTCATAGCGGCTGGAGAGTACAAAGGCGTCGGCACGATGCATTTCTTCGGCTACTTGTTGTGGAGTCAACTCACCAGTCCATCGAAGCGTGTTCGCGGGTAAGGCTAATGCCTCGGCATATTCGCGCACCTCTTTGTAGTCCACTCCTGTTCCGACGATCACTAGTTGCCAGTCTTGACGCTTTTCGCTTAACATCTTTGCCGCCCTCAATAGTCCTTTTACATTCTTTGCGCGCTCATCAAAGCAGCCAACATACAAGAGGACCTTGTTTCTATCCTGCTTGCTATGACGCTGGGATATCGATGTGTCTAAGAAAAAATCATCTACTACATTATCAATCATCCCCCACTGCCTAGCTTGCAAACCATGGGCTTTCATGGCGCGTTGCAAAGGTTCGCTAACGGTGAGAATCATTGCGGCTTTTTTGGCGATGAACTGGTAGAAACGGCGCTTGAAAACGGACATCTTGGCAAATTCACCATTCTCGGGTAGAAAGCCGCTCCAATGTTCCACTATGACATAAGGGATGCCATGCTTTCTCTTGAGCCACAATGCCAGCAGTCCTTGTTTCTGTATGACGTTCAGTTGAACGATATCCGGCCTCCAACCCTCGCGCTGCAGGGCCTTCCATTGATGCCAAGTGTCACACCATCCTTGCGAATGAATCACCCGTACCTCACAACCTTGTGCACGAACGGCCTCAACGTGTTTGAGCACGAAGAGACCGCTCATCGCGTCTTTGTCAGACGGATACCATGGTGTGAGAAAAAGAACATTCATCTAAGCTTCCATTCACGCAACTTCTGCCACCATAAAGCCAGTCGGAAGAATGGACGGTAGTATTTCTCTACCGCATAATATACAGTAGGTGTGGAACCGAATTGACTATAGTGCTTGGCTACTCCGGCGTCCATAGATCCTTCGAAATCAAAAGCCAGTTTCTTTTGGCGCGCCAGTTTTAATGCTTCTAGCACTAACAATGCTCCTGCACCGGAATCTCTGTATGCCGGGTCATAGCATGGTATAAGGTAATACATTGTCGTCTTATCCCATACCAGGAACGCGGCAGCGCATACCTCGCCGTCTACATTGCGCACAGCCAGAACAGTACATTGTCCCAGTCGTGCCGCTTTGCGTTGAAGCACCAGCAGAAACTCTCGTGTGTATAGTATATGTTTGCGCCGTGCGCGCATGCAGTGCGCGTGAAAACGATAGAAATCTTCTATGCTCAACTGTTGATCGGCTGTCAATGTGGCAGCTTTCTGTAACTGACGTTTCTTGTTCTTGCTGAACGATCCTACCACTTGCTCGAAATCGGAAAGAAAATCTATCCGGTACGTGATACGCTCACTAAGTCGAAATCCTAGTCCCGACATCGCTTGAGCGGCTAAACTGCCTATGGGGAACTGCTGGTAATAGTAACTTACTTTCAGCTCTTTCAGCTGATTCTGCAAGTCTTGACAAACCTGCGAGATCTCCCAACGATTGTCTGTGATGGAAGGATCAACCCATATGCCGCCCGTTTGGGTCATTTGTGGCATGATAATGTAGCGCCAGTGGAAACGTTTGCGCAGCAAATACGGCATTGCGCCTAATATATTGCCGTCCTTGTCTTCCGACAACAAAACGTCCCACTCTTTGCCTGCACATACAGCTTCCATCCACCAGGGCTGCATGGTCAGGGGTACATTGCCAATGGCGGCGGCCCATTCGGTATATCGCTCTTTGTTGGTCATTAGAAAATGTCGTTATAGTTAGTTTCCTCTATCTGCGGTTCTGCTCCAGGCGCTTCGTCCACCTCGCTCTTAGGCTTGAGGGGATCAACACCACTACGATATTGCTCCGGACGATATAAGATCTGCACATTCTCGGCAACCACTTCAGTCTTGCGACGAATTTGACCATCTTTTTCCCAAGTGCGAGTCTGCAGTTTGCCTTCTACATACAGTTTCATGCTTTTACGTACATAGCGCTCTGCCCATTCGGCAAGATTGCGCCACAGAACGATTGCGTGCCAATCAGTGTGATCAGGTACTTGCGTGCCGTTTTGCATAACGTAACCTCGTTCGGTAGTAGCTAAATTAAAATTGGCGATGCAAACACCGCGGTCAAGATAACGTACTTCGGGGTCAGAACCAACGTTTCCAATCAAAATAACTTTGTTTACAGATGACATAACAGTGTAGTTTTTAGTATTAATTCAAAAAATATCTAACTTTTAACTATTGACTATATTTTGTATGCATAGCGCAGTCATGGCCTCTACTACCGGCACGGCTCTTACTGCTATACATGCATCGTGACGCCCTTTGACTCCGGCTTTTGGAGTGCTGGGAGTCGGCTTGAATACGCAGCGGAAAACAATGTCGCTACCATCAGCTATGCCGCCACTAATGCCGCCACTCTCTTTGTTAGCTTGGCTTCCGGGCAAGCCTACGCCTGCAAACCCGTACCCGTAATCAAACCCTTTGCACCCGTTGATGCTCATGATTGCAAATGCCAGATGGGCTTGCAACTTGTCAAATATGGGTTCGCCTGTACCTGTCGGAACACCACTGATTCGGCATTCAATGATGCCGCCTATCGAATCGCCTTCGGCCCGTACGGCATGAATCAATTCGTCAAACTTAGACGGATCATTTTCTGTACCTACTTGCACCAATCTGGCTTTTATAATGATGCCCTTACTACGCAAGACCTGCTTGGCAAGACATCCGGCAACTACACGTCCTGCCGTCTCTCTGGCTGAAGCTCTACCGCCGCCACGCCAATCGCGTATGCCGTATTTGAGTTCATACACCTTGTCTGCATGGCCCGGACGATAGTGGTGTTTCAGATAGTCGTAATCTTCCGGCCGCGCATCCTGATTGCGAATGATGAACGCTATCGGCGTACCCAGTGTGACTCCGTCTAACACTCCCGACAACCATTCCACTTCATCCGGCTCTCGTAAAGCCCGTTGAGACACCCCTTCTGCTCCTTTTGGACAGGACTGCGTATCAGGCTTGCCGCTTCGCCTATCCAACTCCTTTCTAATCAACGCAAAGTCAATCTTTAGGCCGGCCGGAACACCGTCCAATACACCTCCGATGGCGCGCCCGTGGGACTCGCCAAAACTGGTGAAACGCCAATTGTTTCCGAATGTGTTCATCTTTCGGCTGCAAAGATAGTGTTTTTTTTGCATATATGCAAATAAAAAATGAATTTTTATAGACGAAAGGCGGATGGCGGAATGCGAAAGTATGAAAAATGTGCATTTGTGTGTCTCGTTAGTCTGATTTGGCTATACATACCGGGCAAAACAAGGGGAATGGGAAATCGAGTGCAAAGATAATACTTTTTGTCGAATCTCCAAATTTTTAGCTATTGTTTTGTAATAAAAACGCAAAAAATCGCAAAAATACTTGCATATGTCAAAAAAAAGCAGTAATTTTGCGACGCAAAATCAAAACTATATGGCAAAAACGGTCATAGATAAGATTGAATACCTTGTGTTGCTGGTAGCGGAATTTGCTCACCTGCATAAGGTGTCGGAGGTGCAGTCCTACCGCTATCTACAGCAGTATGGAGCGTTGGCTTTGTGCGAGAAACACTATAATGTCATGCACACGCTCTCCGTAGAGGACAACCTGCAAACCTTGCAAGAATATTGCAAAAGGAAAGGAGGCAATCTATGATTCTTTACCACGGATCAACGGTGAATATTGATAAATTGATTAAGCAATGAACGTCTCGCAAGCAGAATTTCAAAATATGAAAGAAGAGATAGTGAAAGACCTTATCTCTCGTCTCATGGAGGAACGCGGCTTAACGATGCAAGAAGCGTTCGACAAGGTATATAACTCTCATTTGTTTGAGAAACTCAACGACCCCAAAACAGGCTTGTATTTCCAGTCTTCCGGCTATGTATATAGTTATTTGCAAGAAGAATTGGATAAATAGTTACTGTCGCATACTCGACGTTAAAAATAGTAAGGACAAGCGCAAGTGTGCGCTACATTGATAAAATAAACGTTTGCTTTATTATAGAATTACCCATGACGAAAAAAATCTATATATTTATCTCTCTGCTTCTTCTTATTGCATGTGGAAATAAACAAATTAGCTATGATGTGCAACTAGACATTGACTCTATATCGGAAAGTCAACAAAAGCAATGGAATGAAGTTGTGAATATTGATTCTCTCACTTATCCACTTTCCAATGCGTTTTTTGCGCATTGGGAACAACTTTCCGACGAATATGCCGCTTCACATCCCTGCCCAAACATCAGTCATGTTTACTGGATTGTTTTTATGCATTTCTGCAATAGTGATAGCAGTTATTCATATTATGTACTTCCACCTTGTGTTCAAGTACGGAAGTACTCATCTGAATTTGACTCAAAATACTATTCCAGTCATCCTTGTTCAAGCGAAGACTACTTTCAAGAAGCTCCAGAATTTGCTTATGTTCCACAATTACATACTAATAAACCAGTATTGTATCTTTTTGACAGCGTTGAGAAAGCTTTAGGTGAGTATCTCGGCGGAGTGAAAGATGAATATGGAAAGGATATTAACAAAGAGCATGTAAATGATTTACAGCAACATATAGAAGTGCATTATGGACACTGGGGAGGATATTGGCATCTAGAAACAATGCCTATTATCTTCCGAATGTACTTTTTTAGTAATGGCGTTTACACCTGTTTGCGTGACTCATGGTGGACAGGGAAAGAAATATTTATGCCTTATCAATCCGACGAGTTTATAGAAATTGGAGGTTGGGTAGAATAAAACGGCACATTAGAAGAGCCTAAAACCGAAGAAACAGCAAGCGGCGGCAGGAATGTCGCCGCTGTTTTTATAGTTGTTGGCGGTAGGCAGCGATGACGAAACCACGTAGGGTTTTGTAGTGTTTTGCGCGGCGGTCGGCTAAAGATTCGTGCCATTTATGGAGCCATTCGTCGTGCTTGACGGGATCACGAAGGTCGGCATCGGCTAAAGCGGAAGCCTGTTTGATGAGTTGGAAGGCTTGACGTTGGGCTTCGGATATGGAGTCCAGATCACGGTGTATTGGATAATGGGACATGATCGTTTCTCCGAACCGATCTGTAAGATAGAAACGACTTCCGTTGGGCGGAGGTGTTCCGGTGTACTTTTCGAACTTCTTGTTTAGTTTGACTCTTGCCATAGGGATTAGCGATTTAACAGGGTTTTATCTCGATTTTATCTCGTAATTGTGTCAATTATATACTATTTGAACCTGTTTTTCCCTTCCATCGTGCGTGTGTACTGGAATAATCAGACCGAAAAAACAGTCTGATTTGGGCAGATTAGCAGATTACCCGGAAACCCAATTTCTCTGATGCTCTGAGCAAATGACCTAAAAAAGAAAAATCCAAGCCTAAAATGACTCGGATTCTGTGACCATTTGCGAGGTGGCTGATGATTAGAGCATTATAGTATATAACTAAGATGCGATCTATTATAACCTGCTAATCACCTATTAATAACCTACTAATCACCTACTAATAACCTACTAATCACCTACTAATCACCTACTAATCGCATACTACAATTATGTAGGTAATGTATGAGCGGATGAGTGGAGAATGATGAGGTGGAGGGGGAAAGGAATGAGTTTGAGAAGAGAGGGATGAGTTTGAGAAGAGAGAAATGAGTTTGTGAAGAGAGGGGTGAGTTTGAGAAGAGAGAACAGTAGTGTCCCATTAAAAATAAACAAAAACCCATAAAACACTTTGAGTGCTTTAGAAGCGAGGCTTCTTTTATAAATTGCTACTAAAACCTGCTTGTAAGCAAGCTTCCAGACAGATTTTACTACCAATTTGCAAACTCTATCGAGTAAAAGCACTCAAAGAAATAAACCTAAAAAAACAAATCGTCGCACTTGAAATATCGCCATAACATACTATATTTCAAAATTGTAGATAATTAGTTTTGGATTTTAATGGGACAGTAGTGAAGAGAGAAATGAGTTTGAGAAGAGAGGGATGAGTGGAGAATAATGAGGTGGAGGGGGAAGGGGATGAGTTTGAGAAGTGAGGGATGAGTTTGAGAAGAGAGGGGTGAGTGGAGAATAATGAGGTGGAGGGGAAAAAGGATGAGTTTGAGAAGAGAGGGATGAGTGGAGAATAATGAGGTGGAGGGGGAAAGGGATGAGTTTGAGAAGAGAGGGATGAGTTTGAGAAGAGAGAAATGAGTCCGAAAGGAGAAAAATAAGTTCAAGAGGCGCATTTTTCTTGCATTTTCTATTTTTATTTGCATAAATGCAAAATTTTTACTATCTTTGCAGCCGATTATGAATATATATGTGTTAGAGGTAGAATGAAGAAGCGAATAATATTATGTATGCTAGTGGCCTGCGTCGGGATGATGCATGCAGAACGTGTGGTTCCGGTCCCATTTGGCGACATGGAGTCATGGACGACGCGCTATATCAAAGAGTCGCGTTTGATAGGTGGTAAAACCCAGACGCTCTATTGTCTGGCGCCTAATCGTACTGTCAATGAAAACAAACCCTATTTCTATTCAGGCAAATGGTCTAATCCGTGGACGTGCAGCAATGCTTACGCCAAAGTGGCCGGTATAGAAAAGGGAGCGTGTACCGCAGGACCCGAAAAAAGCCATCATGGCAATACTTGCGCCCGTTTGGAGGTGAAAATGCAACAAGTCAAAGTGCTGGGGATGATTGATGTCTCAGTTATCGCGACAGGAACGCTATTCTGGGGACGTACGATCGAGCCGATCACTACCGCCAAAGATCCGTATCGCAATCTGGATATCGGTATTCCGTTTACGGGCAAACCGTCGTACCTTATGTATGACTACAAGTGTACCGTATCGCCTGAGAACTGGGTGTGGTACGCAAAGGGTATGGCAGCGCCCAAAAAACAAACCGGACACGACGAGTGCGAGGTGTATATGTTTTTGCAGAAGCGCTGGGAGACACCGGATGGGAAAATACATTCCATACGCGTAGGAACAGCCTATGAACGGTACTCTAAGACGCAGGCTTCGTGGGTGGATAATCACCGTCTCAAGATACATTATGGCGATATCACCAAACAGCCGTTCTATAAATCCTATATGGGCTTTGTGCGTCAGTTCCGAGCAATGAACAGTAAGGGCAAAATGGTGCATATTGACGAAGAAGGATGGGATGGTGATGCCACGCCGACTCACGCAGTGTTAATGATGACTTCGGGCAGATACGAAGCGTTTGTTGGACATGAGGGGAATGTACTCTGGGTGGATAATGTAAAACTGGTATATGACAATTGATGAGATACTGACATATGTGTTTACACTGACGGCATGGGATTATGTGCTGCTATCGGCGTTGCTGATACTGTTTGCTTATCAGCTCTATTTTATCATTCGTTATTTGGGAGGAGTGGCACGCAAAGCCAAAAGCCAATTTGATGCCCCTTCAGCGGACGAATCTGCTGCTAAACCGGGAGTGACAGTTGTTATTAGTGCTCGGAATGAAGGTTATAATCTGGAGCATTATCTTCAGGCCGTGCTAACACAGGATTACCCTGAGTTTGAGGTGTTTGTGGTGGACGATGGATCCGGTGACGATACGGCGGATGTGATCGAACGATATAAAAATGAGTACCTCAACTTGCGGTCTACGTTCGTGCCCAAGGGAGCGCGTGTGTCAAGTACAAAAAAACTCGCCCTTACTATGGCTGCCAAATCGGCTAAGTACGAATATCTTCTGCTGACAGACGCCGATTGCTGCCCGGAATCCAATCATTGGATATCGGCTATGATGAGCGGGTTTGAGAATGATAACGTAGAAATGGTGTTGGGCTACGGCGCATACTTCTTCGAAAAAGGCAAGATCAACCGCCTTACCCGTTACAACACACTCTATACCGGATTGCTCTATTTGGGAGCAGCCTTGGCGGGAAAACCGTACATGGGTGTTGGACGCAATCTGGCATATAAGAAGAGCATGTTCTTCCGCAAAGGCGGTTTTGCCGGACTGAATCATTACGCGGCCGGAGATGATGACCTTTTTGTTAACAAAGTGGCTACACGTGAAAATACCGCTGTAGTGGTAAGCCGAGAGAGCGTGACATGGTCGATTACTAAACAGACTTGGCATGATTGGGTACAACAGCGCCGTCGACATCTGAGCGTCTCGCCTGAATATAAGTGGCAAACCAAATTGTGGCTTACTACAGAGCCCCTTTTTAGAGCATTGTTCTATGTTACGCTCATACTCATAGGTGTGTTTGGCGCACCGGTGGCTTGGCTGGTGGCATTGCTCGTGTATATCATCCGTGGTAGCATACTGGCTTCAGTAATCAACCGCGGCGCAAAAGCGCTCGGCGATCGTCCGTTTGGTACGCTTAGATTGTGGTGGTATGACATTAGTATGCCCGTGCTAACCCTTATGGTGATGTCCTCACAACGAAGAAAAAAAGATTTACCTTGGTAATAACAAGCAAAAAATATAATCATTATGGAAGAAAAGAAATTGAACATCAACATTGCCCAGGATAAAGCCATGGGCATATTCTCGAACTTGGCGCTTATTGCGCATACTCCGACTGAGTTTGTGCTGGACTTCGCGCAAATGATGCCTGGCATTGAGCAGGCAAATGTTGTTTCCCGCATCGTGATGACTCCTGACCATGCTAAGAAACTACTGATGGCATTGCAAGACAATGTCAATAAATACGAGCAGAATATTGGTAAAATCGTAGCTCGCGGACAGAAACCGGTTCCTGGCTCAACCTATCCGATGTCATTCGGCGGCGGAGAAGCATAACATAAACAGCAAACATGAAATAGACAAAATAATATTATGAAAACATTCCCAGCTTCGCAGTTGATCATCAATGAAGATGGCTCTGCATTTCACTTGCATCTAAAACCCGAGTTCTTGGCCGACAAGATCATTCTTGTAGGAGACCAAGACCGTGTTAATATGGTAGCGTCCTTCTTTGACGAAGGCTCTATTGAGTGCGACGTTCAATCGCGCGAGTTTCATACCATAACCGGTAAGTATCACGGCAAACGTGTCAGCTGTATCTCCACCGGTATCGGTACCGACAACTGCGACATCGTGATGAACGAGATCGACGCTTTGGCCAATATCGATTTCCAGACCCGTCAGGAGAAGGCTGAGAAACGCCAATTGGAGATCGTGCGTATCGGTACGTGTGGCGGTATGCAAGAGGATATTCCGCTGGGCACCTTCCTGGTAAGCCAGAAGTCGATTGGTTTTGACGGCGTATTGGCGTTCTATGAGAACCGTGACAAGGTTTCAGACCTCGGCTTTGAGAAAGCCTTCTGCGAGTTTGTAGGCTATCCCAAGAAAGCCGCTGTGCCGTATGTGGTAGCAGCCAATGAGGAACTGGTTAATCGTATCGCTAAAGATGATATGATGCGCGGTTGTACAATCGCTGCCAACGGCTTCTATGGTCCGCAAGGACGCGTGCTGCGTGTGGGATTGGCTGTGCCCGATATCAATGAGAAGATTACGGCCTTCCGCTATGAGGGCCAGCGCATCACCAACTATGAGATGGAGGGTTCGTGTATTGCCGGCATGGCGCTGCATATGGGACATAAGGCGATGACCGTTTGCTGCGTGATCGCACAACGTAAGGTCGAAGCCGCCAATACTGACTATAAACCTCGTATCAAACAATTGGTACAAACCGTTCTCGAACGTTTCTAATATGAGAAAAATAGTTTTCCTGCTAATAGCTTTGGCTGTACTAAGTGGATGCGGTAGCCGTACACAGCAAGTGGATACGGCCGCAGCACCCGAAGATTTTGAGTATAACGTGGATCGTTTTTATGATTTGGCAATCCTGCGCTATCGAGTGCCGGATTTTGAGAGCTTGACCACCGAGCAGAAAGCGCTGGTCTATTATCTCAACGAGGCGGCTCTATGGGGACGCGACATCCTGTTTGACCAAAATGGTAAGTATAACCTCTCCATCCGTCGTGCGTGTGAGGCCCTTTATGAGGCCTATGACGGAGACCGTCAGGACGAGCAATTCCGCCTTTTTGAGATGTATCTCAAACGTGTGTGGTTCTCCAACGGTATTCATCACCATTATGCCTCCGACAAGTTTGTGCCGGAGTGTACACAAGAATGGTTCACTTCACAATGTGTGAAATATGGTATTGAGGTGAGTGAAGATTTGCTGCGCGTGATGTTCGATCCCACAGTCATGCCCAAGAATGTATGCCAAGATGCCGGCAAGGACCTGGTACTTAACTCTGCATGCAATTATTACGAGGGAATCAACCAAAAAGAAGCTGAGGCTTGGTATGAGGCGCACAAAGATACCTCTGACGAACCGATGTGGATAGGGTTGAATAGCAAACTGATCAAAAACGACAAAGGCGAAGTCGTAGAGCGCGTCTATCGAATCGAGAAAGACGGTTTGTATCGCGAGGCACTCAAGCATGTGGTAGAGAATCTCGAAAAAGCCAAAGCATATGCGGAAAACGACCAGCAACGCAAAGTAATAGAATTGCTTATTGAATTTAACAAGTCCGGTAACTTGCAGAAATTCAACGAGTACGCTATAGCATGGGTTAAAGACCTAGATAGCCGTGTGGACTTTGTTAATGGTTTTACTGAGGTGTATGGTGACCCTTTAGGCATCACCGGAGCTTGGGAATCGATGGTTAACTTCAAAAATGTAGCTGCTACGGAACGCACGCGTATCCTGTCTGCCAATGCACAATGGTTTGAAGATAATTCACCTACGGCTAAACAGTACAAAAAATCGGAATGTCGTGGAGTGTCAGCTAAAGTGATCACAGCCACCATCCTTGCCGGAGGATGCTACCCTGCTACGCCTATTGGTATAAATCTGCCTAATGCAAACTGGATTCGCAAGAACTACGGCTCCAAATCAGTAACCATTGAGAATCTCACCGAGGCCTACTATCAAGCTGCACAAGGTGACGGTTTCAACGAAGAATTCATGCTTTCAGACACCGAGCGAGAACTGGCTAAAAAATACGGTGGATTGATGAGTGATGTGCACGTGGATTTGCACGAGTGTCTTGGGCATGGTTCGGGACAATTGATGCCTGGTGTAACCAAGGATAACCTAAAAGAACACGGTTCGACACTCGAAGAAGCACGTGCGGACCTGTTCTCTCTTTATTACATGGCTGACATGAAGTTGGTTGAATTAGGTATTTCACCCGATGAAAACGCATATAAATCGCAATACTATCAACAACTGATGAACGGCGCTATGACGCAATTGGTGCGCGTAGAACTGGGCAAAAACATCGAGGAATCTCATATGCGCGATCGTGCTTTGATAGCCAACTGGGTACTTGCGCATGCAGACTCTGTTCAACCTGAGGCAGAAATCATTGTTGAGAATAACAAGCATTATCTTCGCATCAATGACTATCAAGGTGTTCGCCGTCTGTTCGGTCAACTTCTAGCGATTGTGCAGGAAGTTGTCTCTACAGGAGACTACCAACGAGCATGTGATTTGGTGGAGACATATGCCGTCAAAGTGGATCCCGATTTACATCGCGAACTATTGGCGCGTTATCAGCCATTAGGCATCGCTCCGTATAAGGGATTTGTTAATCCTGTCTATACGCCGATCTTCGATGAAAACGGCAAAATTAAGGATGTAACAATCGATTATACTGAAGGCTATGTAGCTCAACACCTACGCTACTCGCACGACTATAGTCCGCTGCCTTCTATCAACAAATAAATGGTGCATATACATCTGCCCATATCCAAGAGTATTGCCAATAGAGTCCTATTGTTGCAAGCTATCCATAGAGATCCGCTCATGCGGGTCTCTTCGGATATGCCGGATGACGTGATTGTGCTGCATGATGCTCTTCAAAACCTATACCAGCACAAGCCGGGGACACAGCAGACTCTTTATCTGAAGAACTGTGGCACAGCACTGCGTTTCTTACAAGTGCACATAGCACGTTTTTATCCGTTGGAACCGATCTTTCTTGATGGAGATGAACGTCTCAAAGAAAGGGATGGGGCGCCTACTTCACAAACTACCTCTGCACGCATTCTTCATGGAGAAGATATTCCGGTGAAACCGAACGAATCTCCCTATATCACAATGTCACGAACGATGACGGCACACTATAAGCCGGATATGAGTGAATTTTTAGAAGCAGATTGGAGTAGCGCTGCTTTCTGGTACGAGTATATAGCTATTCATGGAGGAGAACTCTTGTTACAAGGCTTGACTGAACATAGTTTGCAGGGTGACAAAGCTGTTGCTGATATATATTCCAAATACTTCCGAGTAGACACAGAATTTTCCGATCAAGGCGCAAGAATCTACCGATCCGCGAACAGCAAAGATTCTAATTTTGTAGACACAGTACATATTGATTTTGAAAACACACCTGATCTGTATCCTGCAGTCGCTTTAACCTGCGAACGTATGGGTATTACACTCCAAGCAACAGGAACAGAAAGACTCCACCACAAAGAGTCTGATCGCTTAGAAGCCGTTCGCCTGCATCAGGTACGCAATGATCACCGAATGGCTTTAGCTTTGCTAATGGCCGATTATCCTATAAGTACTGAAGATCAACAATGTATAGCAAAAAGTTATCCCATATCACTCCTGTCAGAGGCATTAACGACGATGGCTTAGGCAAAAAACATGCCCTCTCCAAGTTGATTCATGCGTCTGATACTGAGTACATTTGGATGCATGATGACGATGTGCTGTTGCCTAGTGCCGCCGCGGAGGACTATGACGTTGATCAGCTGTCTTTTGCTTCATGTGATTTGCTTATCTTGCCATTACGAATGGTAAGTCAGTCGGATTCTCCAAGCCTCTTGGAACGCCTCCAAATTGCTGAGTATGCTGCGATACAGAATCTAACCATTTCATCGGCACAAAACGGACATCCTGTTATGTGCTCCGGAGCTAACTTGATTGCACGCCGGGAGGCATGGATAGAATGTGAGCCCGAACTCCATCCTGAAATACCAAGTGGAGACGATATGTTTCTGCTGGAAGCAATGAAGCGGCATAGTAAGGCTATCTCTGTTAGTACAAATATTGAGTATGTGGCGACCATTCGTCCGCTTACAACGTGGCGCGCCTTGTGGCGTCAACGCACCCGATGGGCCGGCAAAGCTCCGCATTATACCGATCGGGATATTCGACGTTGCGGCGCATTAACACTCCTGCTGTTGATCATGCAGGCAATCTGTCCAATTTTATGCTTTGTTTATCTTCCTTTTGAGTGGAAGTTAATTAATCGCTATGATTTCTCGCATAATAAGCAATTTTGTTTTTGGGACGTATTGCTGCTTTCGTTTTTCTACCCCTATTACGCATTAGCTTGTGTTTTAGGAGGAGTTCAGAGAGGCAAAACTTGGTAATTATCTCATATGCGCATAGCGCGCAAAATGGTTGCATAATTGCATAATTATTCAAAAACAGCATTTTTTTCTTCGTTTTTGGTAAAATTTGCTAAATAAAGTGTTAAAAAGTGCAAAAAAATTTGCGTATTTGCACTTTTTGTTGTATCTTTGCCCCGATTTTTCGTATTTATGTGCGTATGAAGAGTAAACATTTATATATTTATTGTGCAAAAAAGTACCTATTGGTGCTCTTTATGCTCTTGGGTGTAAAAGGCCTGATGATTGCTCAAGATAATGTGCCTGCATTGTCAGTTCCTTACACGATGGGATTTGAAAAAGGCGACAGTGCAAAATTAGCATTGTGGCATTTGAACGATGGCGCTAATACTGCTCGATGCAAGGAACAGTGGGAAGTAGGTACGGCTGTGAAAAGTGAAGGAAAACGCTCCCTCTATATTTCTTATGACGGAGGAGAAACCTGTGCTTTTGATACGGTGTGGAATACTTCGTACGCATATTTCGATTTTACGATTCCTTCCGGCCAGTATGAATTGTCGTTTGACTGGCGCTGTCTGGGCGGTGACGAGTCCTTCCTTTGTGCAGGAATTGGTATTGCCAAGCAGATGACGTCGATGGATTGTAATTATGAGCGTGCCGATTTTCCGGATTACATTCAAAATTTTGCTGAGCCGGAGTATCGTGTAATGCGTGGCAGTAGCCGCTGGCAACACGCATCGGTAAATTTTGCGTCTAATGGAGTGCGAATCTACCGACTCTATTTTGCATGGAGAAATAAGAACCGTGATGCTAAGTTGGCTAATCCTATCTCGGCATGTGTTGACAATATTCAGATTACTACGCGAAACTGTGCCAAACCGGCTAATCTGGCTGCTGAAGTAGTGGGCGACTCTGTGTTGGTGACGTGGACCGGTACCAGTGCGCAATATTGCTTGGAGTACCGCCGTTATGGCCGTGAGCGTTGGTCAGTACAGACGGGCATTCGTGATGAACAGTTTGTGATTGAGGGACTGGATGAGGGTGCATATGATATCCGTGTTCGTGGTGTATGTAACGATGTAGATACCAGTGCTTATACTTATCGTACATCATTTGGCGTTTATTATCCGGATCGTCATTGTATTAATTATGTCGACCTGCATGGTGAAGACGTAGAGGCTACGTTTGGTAATTTCAAGGACCCGTATCTTAATACCGGAGTGTATGATACTGCTTATACCGAAGACCCGAAATACCAACGCCATGTTATCAACTGGGATCCGGATGAGTATGATCCGCGTACCAATGGTCGTTTGAAGATAGTGCCGGACGACGAAGTAGCTTCGGTGCGTCTTGGTAACTGGAACGTCGGAGCAGAAGGCGAGTCGCTGTCATTCCACTACGTAGTAGATGGAGAAAACGCATCTATCCTGTTGCTTAAGTATGCAGTGGTGTTGGAAGATCCCGGACATGGAGATGCCGACCAGCCACACTTCAATCTTGAGATCTTGGATCAATATGGCGGATTGATTGATTATACCTGTGGTTCGGCGGATTTCTATGCCGATTCACAACGTCCCGGCTGGAATATAGCTGGTGGTGTTACATGGAAAGATTGGACAACTATCGGTTTGAATCTTGCAGAATATGACGGCGAACGTTTGACGGTGCGTTTAACTACGCGTGATTGTAACTGGTCCGGACACTTCGGCTATGCTTATTTCACCATGGGCTGTGCAGCAGCCAAGATTGTGAGCACCAGTTGTGGTGATGACGCCCAGATGTCGATTGCTGCTCCTAACGGATTTGCATATGAGTGGTTCGACAAAGATAATAATCCTGTGCCGGCAAGTATGATGTCGCCGGATGGACAGACTCTTCTTATCGCGCCGTCAGATACAACTACGTATCGCTGCCACTTGACTTATTTGGAGGAGAAGAGTTGTGGATTTGACCTCTATTCGTCATGTCTGCCTCGCTACCCGATATCCGATTTTGATTGGAAATACGAACCCGCCAATTGCCAAAACCGTGTTCGCTTTAACAATAAGAGCCACATTATGACACGCTTCAATGACGTGGTAGAGTATCATCATGATTGGAGCTGCGATGAGTTTGAGTGGAATTTTAGTAACGGACAGGTTGGCTCTGAGCGCAATCCTGTGGTGATTTTCCCCAACGAGGGAGGTACCTTCCCTGTGACATTGGCCGCTTCCATTGCAGAAGGCCGATGTGTGGATGATACAACTATTTATATCACCATTCCGGCTATTGGCGATAAAGAAGTGCACGTAGATACTACAATCTGCGAGGGTGGATATATCGTTTTCGGTCCGCAGTTTGCCGGAGAAGAACGTGAGTATGTGAATGTTTGGAAAACCAAGGCAGGTTGTGATTCGACGGTCTATCTTAATCTGCATCTCTCGCCACAGAGCACTATGCAATTGCCTGATACAACTATATGTGCTGAAGTGCCGTTGACGATAGATGGGCAAACCTACAAATCGAAAGAGTCCGGTAAGTTCTACCGTTTCTATAAGAATCAATATGGATGTGACTCTACGTTGTGGTGTAACGTGACAGTGCTGGATTCTATACTCCCGGTAGTAACCGTTCGTGAGATGACCGATGCGCCTAATTCCGGAGCAATATTCATTCAAGGCGAAGGATTTGATTACTACACCGTTAATGGCGGTACACCCCAAACAACCGATTCGATTACCGGCCTTAATGGAGGCTCGTTTGTATTGGAGTTCTTTAATGACTTTGGATGCTCTGTATATCGCGAAGCTAGTGTGAGTGTATGTATGCCGGGTTGGGTGTATCAGCGTTGGGGCGATGTGTTGTCGCTTAAGAATGCAGAGGCACTGGGCGTAGATCCTGAGACGCATCAATTTGAGAACTATCAGTGGTTCAAAAACAATGATACCATACCAGGAGCTAATCTCTCTTATCTCTATGTAGATGAGGGCTTAGATCCTAATGCGTTCTACCATTTGGAGATGACGCGAGTGGGTAGTGGGGAGAAAGTGGTGACGTGTCCGTTCAGGCCGACTGCTGTCGCTGAGCAGGCTGTTGTTTATGTCTATCCATCCCCTGTGCGCTCCGGAGGAACATTGACGATCAAGGTGAATGCCGAGGCTAATGCCAAGATAGTGGATATGTTTGGTAATGTAGTGCTGACGCAAGCACTGAGCGAAGGCGAGAATAGCTTGACTATCAACGCGCAAGCGGGCGTGTACGTTGTACAAGTAGTTATTGGCGGAGAAACCCGCGTATGTAGAATCAGCGTAATAGATTAAGGAGGGCAGCACAATGAAGAAGATTAGCTATTACATCATGTTGATTGCGATTCTGGTGAGCCAAGTAATGGTGGCTGCACCTAAGAAGAAATCGTATAAGAGTAAGAAACCGGCCAAGACGACTAAGACGACCAAGTCCTATAAGTCATCGTCTAAATCGTCTAAATCGTCCAAGTCCTCTAAGTCCGTATCATCTCGATCAGGTAAGAATGCCAAGAATTGGGAGGGCGCAAACCGCAATATCCACCATGTTGCCTTTTGGGGAGGTGCCGGGTACAGCGGCTTACTCAATAAGTATGATAACAATAAGTTCGTTGGAGGAGGCGGAGGCATGATAGGTGTAGGTTACGAGTATAAGTATGATCACTTTATCCTTAACTTGGGACCGGAGTTCCGTATTCTGTCTTCGATGGACAAAATCATTTTCCCGTCGTCGTACGATGTCGCTATGATGGCTGACGGATATAACCAAACCAAGCATTACACATTCTCTGATCCGTTAAAAGAGAATCATCTGGCCGGGCAAGTGATGTTGCCGGTAATGGTCGGTGGATCGTGGGATAAATGGTATTTCTTGGCCGGTGTTAAGGTGGGATATTCGTTGTTAGGATCGTATAATCAACAGGGTAAATTGACAACCTCAATCACGGATGACGCAGCTTTTGATCCTAATTGGACGGATATGCCTAATCACGGAGCCATAACCGATGCTCCCTACAAGACCTCCGGTAAGATGAACTATGGTTTGGACATAGCAGCCACAGCCGAGGTGGGACTGAATATCAATGGTTTCCTGAGCAAGGAATGGAACGATGCTAATGCTGCTCGTAATCATCCGTGGCATATGCGTGTGGCAGCATTTGTGGATTATGGTGTGAAGAACTTGGCTCAGCCTATAGAAGGCCCGATAGCCATGGCTGATGAGAATGAGATTACTACTCGTTCGCTGCAAAACTCTGACTGGTCTAATGGTAGACTGAATAGCCTGTTGGTAGGCGTGAAATTTACGGCTTTGTTGCAAATGAACAAACCGCAACCACCAAAACCACAGAAACCAATGATGACAGTTCAACTGACAGACGAACAAACCAATACAGCGATTGCTGAGGCTACAGTGGATATAACTCCATTGGTGGGCAAGAACCCGCGTACATTGCACCGCTCTACCAACAAGCGTGGTGTAGTGGCGTCCAGAATGTCAGCGGGAACGTACCATTTGACATTGTCGCATCCTGATTATCTGTCTATGGAGCGTGATTATACGCATCAGGAATGGGATGACACATTGTCTCTTGCTTTGACACCGCGTCCGGAGTATCAGTTCTATGTGCGCGATGCAAAATCTGATTCGCTCTTGGCGTCGATAGTCACATTTGTCAATGCAAGTAACGATGCTACTATAGCAAGCATTCAAACGGATAGCATAACAGGTTATGGTAGCCAACGTCTGCCGTTGAATACCACTGTGCGTATACATATCGAATCAGAAGGTCACTTGGCACTCACCGCTCCTGTAACAGATATCAGCGGCCAGCAGACGTGGCGTCTGGAACCGATTGTCAAAGAGCGTGCAATCATTCTGCACAACCTCTTCTTTGCAACCAACAAGACAACGATCCTACCTGCATCGGAGCCTTCGTTGCAAGATTTGTATACGTTATTGGTTGAGAATCCGGATATCCGTATACGCATAATAGGTCACACGGATAATGTGGGTTCGGATCAGGCTAACCAACGTTTGTCTGAAGGACGTGCAGAGAGTGTACGTAAGGATTTGATTAAGCGCGGTATTAAGGCTGACCGTATCGAGGCAGAAGGTAAGGGCGAGTCCCAACCGATTGACACCAACGATACCGAGGAAGGACGCCAGAATAACCGCCGCGTAGAATTTATGATATTGTAATAAACATTGAAGAAGAGTTTATACATATTACTGCTGTGCCTGCTATCGATTCCGATGGCTGCACAAGTCGTGTACCAATGTGATTTTGAGGACGAGACTGAGCGTGCTCAGTGGTTGCTCAACGATGGTCCTCGGGCTGATCGATGCCCCAACTGGTGGTACATGGGCGCTGCTGCTAATACTACCAGAGACGGTGAGTATGGCTTGTTCATATCCAATGACGGCGAACACGCGGATTATGATGGTACTACCAATATGTACGCTGTGGCGGTTCGCGAACTGACTCTGCCGGCAGGTGACTATACCATCTTCTTTGACTGGCTTGCCAAAGGCAAAGCAGCAAGTACCGAAGGTATATGGGTTTGTTGGGTTCCGGAAGATGTGGATACCTATACCGCAGCTGCTCTGCGTCCGGGTTGGGTAGATATGTACCGTTTGGATACTGTGTTCAATAGTACTTCTATTTGGAAACAAGGCAAACTGTCTCTCACTTCGGATGGCAAGAAACATAAATTAGCTTTTGTTTGGACTAACGCTAAGAGTAGTAGAACTGTTCCGCCGAGTGGATGTGTAGATAATATCAGTATTATTCCTAAGGAAGACGAGTGTCCTGCCCCTACTCATTTCACGCGTACGATGAATGGTACCACTATGTTGGTATCATGGGAAGGCGATGCCGATTGGTATGATGCACGCGTGTATGACTACGAGAGTGGTAAGTGGCAGTTCTTTGATCGTGTGACACTCAAGCGTATCAGCATAGATGGTCTGTCTGAAGGAATGACACAGATCTATGTTCGCTCTCATTGCGGTGAGACTGGAGTGAGCCAGTATGAGCTTTATACGCCGTTCTATTTTCTTCCCGGAAGATGTATCAACTATCTGGCATTGGATGACCCTACTCAATGTATAACTTATATAGGTACTACAGGAAATCCGCAGAGTGACCGACAATTGGTGGATTCCGGTTATAATTCCAAAGATAGTCGTCATACACTACATTATGTTCCCGGAGAGACAGATCCGCGTACAGATAATATGTTGAAGACCAAGCCGGATGATGCTTTGGCTTCTGTCCGCTTGGGTAACTGGAATTCCGGAGCTGAGGCTGAATGTATAGAGTATATCTATACTGTGCCGGAAGGAGAAGGATCGATTCTTAAACTGCGTTATGCTATCGTGCTTAATCAACCTGTTCCTTCACATGACGAGGCTACCCAGTCCAGTTTCTCCCTGTCTATTGAGTATCGTGAGAAAGGCAAGGTACAGTGGCGCAAGATGCCAGGCGGCTGTGGTGAGGCTAAGTTCCATGTCGGTTATGGAGATCAGACGGGATGGCACGCAGTCGGAAACGGAGAAGTGATGTGGAAGGAATGGACAGAGGTGGCTGTCAATCTGCGTGATTATGCTGGTATGACTATCAAAGTGAAATTGACCACGGCAGACTGTACAGCCGGTGGACACTATAGTTATGCGTATTATACCTTGGATTGTGAGTCATCCGAATTGTCGGGTCTAAACTGCGGTGCGGACAATCCGACGACCTCGTTTACTGCACCTACCGGTTTTGACTATGCATGGTATTTGGCTTCTGATCCTTCTACTATCTTGTCGCATGACCAGACATTCACGATTGCGCCGATGGATACGCTGTTGTATAATGTGGATGTAATCTCCAAAACCAATGATAAATGCTATTATACCCTGGATGCTTGTGGTATTCCACGTTATCCGGTGGCTAAAGCTGACTATAAATGGAATGGCGGTGAACATTGTGAAAATGCGGTGACGTTCTATAATCTCTCTTATATATATTATAAGAATATAGAGCGTTGGAATCAAGATCAACGTACGGATACAGTCTATACCAATAATGAAAAGGTACAGGAGACAGTATGGGACTTTGGAGATGGAGAGGTTGTTGTGTCAAATGCTGATTCTATTGTGCATGTCTATCCGGCCGGAGGTGGAACGTATCATCCAATCATTACAGCGTCTATCTCCAATGGTGCATGTACGGCATCTAAGGTCGTGGCGGATTTGAACTTGCCGGATGTATCCACAGATGAACAAGAGATACACTTGTCCAAAGGATCGATGTATCATGGTAAGGTGTATTGGGAACCGTTTGAGTTTGACGACATAAGCATTGAGGATGGTTGTGAGATACTGACACACGTATATATACACGAGACACAGTTTACTATAGATACCACTTTCTGTGAAGGAGGCTACTTCCAGTTGGGTGATCAGCGCATCACGTCTTCCGGTACCTACAAAGCTAATTTGAAGAGTGTACAATGGCCTCAAGTGGATAGTATAGTGACTCTACACTTGGATGTAGAGCCGACGTTGATGATAGCATTGGCAGATACGATTACAATATGCGGAGACCAGACATCCGTATTGTTCCCTATCCAAGTGGTACAAGGAGTAATGGATAGTGTACAGGTGGTATTCTCCAATGAAGCTGTAGCAGCAGGATTTGATACGACGTATCAATTTGGCAATAATGAAGATATCCGGTTTGATCTGCCTGTATCCATAGAGCCGGGCTACTATAGAGCAAACTTAAAGTTAGGAACTCCTCGTTGTCCGACACCGGATGTACCGGTAGTGGTGCAGGTTAGTTACCCATCGACGATTATTGCACAGAAAGATGGTATTATTGCTCTGCTGAACGATAGTTTGAATGGTGGATATCAATTCAGTGCATATAAATGGTACCGTAATGGCGAACTGATATCCGGTGCTAACGAATCGTACTTGATTGTAGGCGACGGTGATCTGGGAGCGCAATATACGGCAGTGGTAACGCGTCTTTCGGATGGCGTGACGGTAAGTATTTGTCCGATATTCTATGACGCAGCCCAAGGCTTGGATGAGATAGTAGCGGATGATGGACCATGGATGCTGTTGGATATAATGGGACGTGTCATCGTACCTTTGACGGATTCCAAGTCGATGCCGGTAGTACAATCGCCTGGCATGTATATTTTGGTTCGTCCGGAGAGTCATAAAACAACTAAAATAGTTATCCGATAATGAAACTGCGTATATACATATTATCCGTACTGTTGCTGCCGGCTATGATGCTAATGGCAGCGCCGCGTGCACCGCAGTCGTTATCGCATTGGTTGGGATTGAGTGTGACCGGAGTGGAGAGTAATGTGTTGTTGGGCTCTTCGTCTGCTTCATTGGTTAAACCCGGCGGCGGAGCACAGGTACATTTGCTGTATGAGATGCACAAGGGTGGAGTATACTTCAATCTTGGTCTTGGCGCAGATTATATGGTGACAAATAGTGCATTGGAGAGTTATTCTGACGAATTTGACCGCGTAGATTTTATGGGTGAAGCGCTGACGTATCGCTATGTATATTCGGACTACCAAGAGCAACAACGCCAAGTACGTTTGGTTGTGCCGATTCAAATAGGCGGATACTTTGGCGATTGGGTATATGCCGGTATAGGAGCGGCGTTCCGTACTGCGCCGTTTATCAATAGCTTTACCACCAACACCCGTATGTTGGCAGAGGGAGAGTATGATCGCTTTATTCAACCGATTCGCAATACAGAAGCATATGGTTATTGGCCGGAAGCTGAGTATAGTGGAGCAGGAAAAGTGCTGTCGGCGACTTATGAGGTGGCAGTAGAGGCTGAAGTGGGTGTCAGAATACCTCTTCCGGCAAAGAAAGTCCAGATGCGCGTAGGTGCTTACTTGGGATATGATATGCCGATAGCTAAATACAACGCCAGAGCAACGACGCCTTTGGTAGATTACTCAGCGATAGATGCTAATCCATATACACAAACGTGGACGAATACACAAACAAATATACGGTTTAACAGTATGCTGGATACTCCTATTGCTACCCGCGATGCGCAGCGTATACGGGTGGGCGTAAGAGCGACAGTACTGCTGGACGTTACCCATACGGAAAAGCCGTGTATGTGTTTACGCTATATATATTAACCCACAATTATTAATTATTCACCAAAAATTTTTAAGGTATGAAAAAAACTTTACTTACGACTTTGTTGCTGATCTTAGTATCGGTAATGTCGTTTGCTGGCGTAGTGAATGAGAGTATCTACGTACAGAAAGTTGATTTCGAGAGTGGTGAATTGCCAGAAGGATGGACTCAAGAGTTCGTTGACACAACGATCTATGGAGAGCATCCTTGGGTGATTGAAGAAGCCGCAGAGGCAGACTACCCGAAAGCCGTTAAGGAAAACGGGAAGTATCTGTTGGCGTTGCGCAACAATTCGACCGCAACCATCGGCTACACTACTCGACTAATCTCGCCGGTGATGGACTTGAGCCAAAACAAGGTATTCCAGCCCATCTTGGTGTTCAGCCACGCGCAACAACAGCGTACGGGTGATTTTGACCAATTGAAGGTCTACTATCGCTCGAAAGCGACTGACAAATGGGTGCGTTTGGATGGACGTAATGGCAATCCTGAGTTTAATCAGAAGATTGCTAAGTGGCAACGTGATACTATCCAACTCACGAGCCAAAGCGACACCTATCAAGTGATGTTTGAGGTGACAGATCGCTTCGGTCGCGGTGTGGTATTGGATAATATCGAAGTTCGTCCTATGCCTACATGCGAAGATCCGTACGGATATGCAGTATCGGGTTTGACGACAACTGCTGCAACAGTTAGCTGGAATGCTAGCTTTGACACCGACTCGTTTGAGGTGGCTTTGAGTACCACTCCGCTTGAGTCGATGGACGCTGTCAATCCGGGAGAACTGGTGTACTACGGCTTCTTGGCTGACGATGAGTTCGCATTCTCTACGGAGGCTTTGGGCTTGACACTGAAACGAAACCAACTGTATTATCTTTATGTACGTTCGCATTGCCAAGGCTCTGTGAGCGATTGGACGGGTACTTCGTTCCGTACGAAGAACTTTGCAGATCTTCCGTTAGTGCAGAACTTTACTGCAGGCGAAGATTTTGAGTACAAGAGTGGTGCTTTGAACCATATCTCGTATTGGTCATTCGGAACAAGTATTAAGAGAGATGACGGTGTAACGATGGAATATATGCCATTTGTTAACACCAACACGCAGCCGGGAACGGCTTCTGCAGGTAATTATGCATTTGACCAGAGTTTCTGTCTCGCCTTTACAGGTGGACGCAGTCTGAGTACGAGCATTCCTGCAGGTCAGTTTGTTTATGCGGCTACACCGGAATTGAATACTCCGGATTTGTCTAAGGTGTTTGTAACTTTCTGGGGAACAGCATATCAGTCGGTAGGCGACAATTATGCAAGCGGTATCATCGTGGGTGTGATGACTGACCCAGAAGATTTTACAACCTTTGTTCCGGTAGATACTTGCTATATTTACGGTTCTCAGGAGTTCAATAAGTTCGGCGTTTCCTTGTCCAACTATAAGGGCGAAGGAAAGTATGTCGCTTTTGCTTCGGATTTCAAAGATAAGGACAACCGCTTCTATATCGATAACATTGCTATCAAGGCATCCGTTGCTCCTATCTGGCCCAGTGATATCAAGATTTCTAAGGTTTCGGCTAAGGGCTTTGACCTGACGCTCGATGCACATGGTCTGCCGTACAATGTATTGGTTACCAAACGTGTGACGAACTCTAAAGGTCAGATTGTTGAAGATCCTGCAGAAATGGAGGAGAGCGACAAACTGTTGTCGGTATTGAATCAGACAGCAAGCACTATCCATGTCGATATGCCCGAAGGAACATCCGGCCTGATGCTGGAGGTATTCACGCAGTCTATTGGAGAAGGTGATTTGGCTGGTGACTGGTCGCTGCCTGCAATGACGCGTCTGCCGATGTTCTTGGCGGATAGCATGATGCCTTATCGCATTGACTGGGAGGATACACAGAACACCTGGAGCGAGAAAACGCTCTATCCGTTCAGCAACAATGGTGTCAACTACAACTATCCAAACAGCATCATCACGGCTACCCTTTCTGCTCCGAACGGTTACGGACAGAATAAGTCTTATACGGCACTTTCTTCGGGTACCACTTCGCAAGAGGGTAAATCGACAGGCCACTACATATACATGCGTAAGGAAGGTAACCGCGTGACGGCCGGTGACCCGGAGATATACGGTTACACGCATAAATATGGTAACTATATCGCATTGCCGGAAGTAGCCGACCTGAGCAAAGTACTGCTCAAGTTCTACATGAAGCGCTACAGCAGTTCTGTTGAGAACTCTTCACGCGTGGCTGTTGGTATTCTGACTGATCCGTATGACATCTCCACCTTTGACACGATTGCTACTTTCGATGCTACTTCGGCTACGGAGTATCAACCGTTCTCTTGCGCCTTTGGCGACTATAAGGGCGAGGGTAAGATTATCGCCATTCAAGCGATCGAGTCCGCTAACCCCTATGAGAGTGGTTCAACCAGCAGTAGCGGTTACGGTTGGACAAACGTTTATTATTCCAACCAGTATCTTGATTGGATCAATCTCTACTCTTTAGGCGAGTGTAATCCGATTGCCAACCCGAAAGTAGAAGCTGCGCATGACTCGGCTATTATTTCTTGGGGTGCGAACGATATGACCAAATGGGAAGTTCGTATCAAAGACAGCAAGAATGTAATGCTGATTGATTCGCTGGTAGAGCAGACCTCGTTTATTGCACGTGGTCTCAAACCACATAGCGATTATACCTACATGATTTCGCCGGTATGTGACTCGCTGTATGAAATCTCTGACTGGTTGAGTTTCACGACAGAGTGTCTGCCCGAAAATCCGCTGCCGTTCGTAGAGGACTTCGAAAATTCGGAATACAAGACCGGCAGTTCCACTGGTTTTATCCCCTATTGCTGGAGTTCGCCGAAATATGTATATAATAGCGGTGCTAGCGGAGAGTCTAACTCGTATTATCCGTACATCTATCGTTATTCCACCACTGGTGGACATAACAGCGGATCTGCGATGTGTCTTTACACAAGTGCGTCTTCAACGGTTCAAAACGAGATTTGGACGGCACTGCCTATCCTGGCGGACAGCGTTAAGAAGCTGCAGGTTGAATTCTACGTTAAGGGTTACAGCGTATCGCAGAACTCAATGCTGCAAGTCGGTGTGATGACCGATCCGAACGATATCACCACCTTTGAGGTAGTAGACAGCGTGAATGTAGTAGGTACTACATGGAAGGGCAATATTGTTAAGTTTGGTAAGTATGCAGGCGAAGGCAAGTATATCGCCTTTAAGCGCAACTACGAGCGTGATGGTAAAGTGAATTACTATCTTGATGATATCACTGTTGATTATATTAAGGATTGTGAGAAACTGTTTACACTTTCTGCAGCAGAGCCTAAGACGAACGGCGTTACCTTGTCTTGGAACAAGACCAATGCAGATGCTTATGAGGTGATGGTTCTTAACAAGAATATCAACGCAAATACAGAGGATACAACCGGTTTGGTAATGTCTGTTGAGACAACAACAGCAACTCCGTTTGTATATGTGAACGACAATTTGGCACTCAATACCAATTATTATGCGTATGTGCGCACGATATGTGGTTCGGAGAAGACCAGTTGGTCGGATGTGGTAGCATTTAAGACCACTTGTGAGCCGCAGACTCCGGATGCATTGGGTACTATTATGTTCCATGAGCAGAATGTACTCGGTTGCTGGTCTACAGGTGTGATGAGCGGAACAACTAGTGCTCCTTATACCGCTGGTTCACCTACCGGTAAATTCCACTATTATTTGTATATCTTCAATACAGCAGCCTCGGACGGAGCATATGCAATTATGCCTCCGCTGAATGTAGAAGATATTAACAAATATCAGATTTCGTTCGATGTTTGCTCTAACTCTACTATTGCTACCAACAAGAAGCAGATCACTGTAGGTATCATTAGTAACCCAGCAGACCTCTCTACATTTGCTCCGCTTACTACGGTTAACTTCCCGTACGCAGTTGACTCGTTAGGTTACATGCGTGTAACGATTCCGTTTGACAAATATGATGGAGACTATGTAACGGGTGCTAAGGGTACACAGGTAATGTTCCTCTCTGAGAGTGGTGATAGTACCAACTATGCATATATTGACAACGTCAATATTGAGTTGATACCGAGCTGTGCTGCTCCTTCTGAAGTTATTGCAGACTCCGTAGGTACCTACGGCGCTAAAATAGCTTGGAATAAGACAGGTGAGAAATACGAAGTAGCTATTACCGAGACGAAGGTTGCTCCGTCAGAGGCAAATGCTAAGGTAATCTGGCAAAAAGAGACGACTGACACCTTCGCTATCGCTACAGACACTCTCCAGATGCTTACTACATACTACATGTATGTACGTACGATTTGCGGTGTTGGTGATACTAGCGCTTGGTCAAATGCTCGTTCGTTTACCACTATCTGCCCGGATGCATATAAGTTGCCATTCACGGAAGACTTTGAGAAGAGTGCTAATACGGGCGCTTCGTACAAACCGGAATGCTGGACATATTACTATGTCAATGGAGCAACTGTTACGGAAGGTAAGACCACATCTTATCCGTCCATTTCTGGTGCTTCCTATTCACACAGCAGTAAGTATTGTATGTACATGTATAGTAGCAATGCAACAACCAAAATCTATTCGTTTGCTGCTACTCCTTACATCGATACAGAACTGAACAAAGCGATGGTTTCCTTCTGGTATAAAGCAAATGGGTATGCCGCAGCAACTCCGTCACGTAAACTCGTTGTAGGTGTTGCGGAAGAGGTTTCGACACTCGATACCTTGATGGCTACGCTTTCTGTACTGGATACGATTGTTCAAACCAATACTTCTTCTACGATTCCGTACGAGAAATACTCACGTATCGTAAGTGAGAAGTATAATGGTAAGGGTCATTACATCGTGCTCATTAGTATTGAGGGTAATGGAACTACTTCTACCGGTGGTATGTATGTAGATGATATCGAGATTTCACTCGTACCGTCTTGCTTTATGCCGGATAACCTGAGCGCGGCTAAGATGTACGATACTTCTGCGCAACTGACTTGGGAGCAACTCCAAGGCGATAACACCGCTTGGGATGTAGCTTATGGTCCTGAAGGCACTGCTGTCGCAGAAATGACCGTTGTTGCCGCAGATACGACAGAGTTTGTGGTTAATGGTTTGCAACCAAGCACAACCTACGACTTCTATGTTCGCGCTAACTGTGGCGACGAGTATAGCGATTGGCGTGGTCCGGTTACGGCTACTACACTCTATCAAATCCCGCTGGCTGATGCTAAGTGGACCTTCGAGAATGGTGAGATTCAGGTGGCTCAAGCTCCTACCGGTACTTACAAGAAACCGCAGACTTGGTTCGTGAACAATGTTTGGACAGGTCTTGCTACCGTGGGTAACGCTCCGTATATTACCTCTAACACGAAGAATGCTACTACCGGTTTGATTACTTCTAACAAGGCATACTCCGGTGATAGTTTGATGTACTTCTATTCGAATACAACTGCTCATCCGGGTTATGGTCCGTACGCAGCTCTGCCGGTTATTGCAGATGCCGACTACGACAGCCTGCAAGTTCGTTTCATGGCGCGTGTTACGTATAGTGGTACGCCGTCTAAGGTAGATGGTCGTGACAGTATGATGTACACTACGTATGCTTATGCCGGTGGTTCGTACAAACGTACAATCTATGTCGGTGTGGCTACCGATCCGTATGATATGTCCACTTTCGAGGAAATGACACAATACATCTTCCCGACGCTGGGTACCAGCACAACGAATGTGGATATCAATAAGGTTCCGGATCCGGAAGGCACCAACTACTGGCGTGAGGTGGTAGTTCCGCTCTATGGCGCAAAGGGTAAATATATTATCCTTGCCGGTCCTGGCGACTACAACACTGTCTTTGTGGACAACGTCGTTGTTGAGAAAGTGGATCCGAATGCTTGCGCTAACGTAACCAAGTTGGCAATGGACGAGGATGCGCTCAAGTACAATGCAGCTGAGTTCAACTGGCTGTCGCCGAAGAAGAACTTCAAGGTAACCATTACCGAGAAAGATTCTACGGCAGCTTATGCAACAGCTATCATTGATACAGCATACTTCAAGATTGATTCGCTCCAAGCAAAAACAACCTACACCATCAGTGTACAAGCTGTTTGTGGCGAGGATTTCAGTAAGGCTGTTACACTCACCTTTACAACACCGTGTAAACCGGCAGCTGAAGACGAGGCTAAATGGAACTTCGCGGACAACCTCTATCAGTGGGGAACCTCTGCTACATACGTCATTCCTGAGTGTTGGGATGAAGGTCTGGGCTTCGGTTCGGGCGTTTCCTATACCCCGTATTCAATTGTGAACACGACTACCTATGCGTATGGTCGCGAAGACGTTGTGACGGATCGCGCACTGCGTTTCTACACCACAGCAAGTTACTATAATGCATATGCTGTGCTGCCGGAACTGGGCTTCGAACTCGATTCGATGACGCTCCACTTCTGGGGTCGTGGCGCTTACTTCTATTCGAAAAACTATTCAACGGCTGCTAACAAGGGTAAGCTCTATTCAGCTAACGGAAACTATGCACGTGCACTGGTAATCGGTGTCATGACTGATCCGGCTGATTTCGAGACCTTCACTCCGATTGATACCATTACGTACGATCAGAAGTGGACATCCAATGCCGGCGTATTCGCATATAATGACCCGCTGGGTAATGACTACTGGCAAGAATACGCTCTGCCGCTGGCTAAATACCAAGGTAAGGGACGTATTGCGATTGTAGCTCCGAACCCGAAAGATTTCTCGACGGCAAGTTCGCCTACCAGCTACTTCTTCGTAGATGATCTTGAGATTATCAAGGGTGACTTCTGTACCCCGATTACGGGTCAGCGCGCAGAGGATGTACAATCTACATCTGCTGTAATCCGCTGGAGCGAGTTGTCAGAGAACCCGTATGTACAGTTGCAAATAGCAACAGACGAAGAGTTTGAGAACTTGGTTTATGACCAACAACTCGATAGTCTGAACAGTATTAAGATTGAGAACTTGAAACCTGCTGCGGAATACTTCTTCCGTCTCAAGCACCTCTGCGATACCGTAGCCGGTGACGAGTCGGAATGGGGTTCCGTAGGTTCGTTCAATACGGACTATGTAGTTCGCTTCAATGAGAACTTCAACGCTGTGAAGACTAACCTGCCGAAGAACTGGTGGCGTAGTAATACTGCTACTGCAGAGGAGGTATTCAATGGTACACAGTTGGCTGAAGCAAGTGAAACTGCTTCGTACGATTGGCGCACAAGCATTGGTAGTGATCAGTATGTCTATGCTAATACGACCACTAACAATGCAAGCTCTTCGACCAGCTCTGCTAAGCACTGGCTCATCTCTCCGGAGATTGATCTTGCTCCGAATGCAGAGGACAGCCTCTTGTTGAGCTTCGATGTAGCAGTTCGTGCACAAAGCAGCGATATACCGAATCCGAACACCGACCTGCTCGAGCAGTTCATGGTAGTAGTTTCTACCGATGGCGGCAAGACCTGGAAGGCTGAGGATGCAACTGTATGGAGTACAGATATTGAGGGTGATTATAACTTCAACAACTTCTATGCAAACGGTAAGTTTGTAACCAAGTATGTTGATCTCACCAAGTATGCAGGTCAAACGATTAACCTGGCATTCTATATCTACTCATATGCTGACAAGCAGGTTGGAGGTTCGAAGAACTTAGTCTGCCTCGACAATATCCAGCTCAATACCTATAGAATGATTCAGAACAGTGATAAGATCTGTCGTTGGGAGGATTATGTAGGTAACGGCTTTGAGATTGATGCAGATCAGTTGCCAGCAGGTACTAACTTCTTCGAGCGCTTCACACGTGCTAAAGCAGTTGCAGACAAGGATGTGATCGAGCGTCTGACGATTGTGGTAGAAGATGAGACTGTTAACGAGTTGGAGAATATTACTCTCTGTGAGGGTACGACCTATAGCTCGGACGGCTTCAACTTTATAGCTACTCAGACAGGTGTTTACAAACAGAAACTGCAATCTGTAGCAGGTTGTGACTCAACTGTAGTACTGAATGTGACGGTTAACCCGATTCAACGTACCGATGTCGAGGAGACTATCTGCCAAGGTGCTTACTATGAGTTCAATGGTGAGAAGTATTACACTACTCAGAATGTTACGGCTACCTTCACTTCCATCCTTGGTTGTGACTCTGTTGTAACACTCCACTTGACTGTTAATGAGATTATCCATGGCGAGCCGGAAGAGGTTTACCTCTGCCCGGGTCAAACCTACGCATTCACAGAGAAGTATCCTGCTTTGGCTGAGGCCGGAGAGTATGTAGATACGATCATCAATGCTAAGGGTTGCGACTCCATCGCTACGGTAACGATCTATAAGGCTGAAGAGGAGTACACCTTCTTCCGCGCAGCTATTTGCCAAGGAGAGGTTTACGACAAGGGTATATTCGGTGGCTTGCGTACAGCAGGTGAGTACACGACACCTCACGGTGAAGAGGGTCTGAAGACCATCCATGGTTGTGACTCTATCGTAACGCTCCACTTGTTGGTAGCTCAACCGACCGAGGATCAGACATTCGTAATGTACGATTCGATTGGAATTGACCAATTGCCGTACGTATTGAATGACGAAGAGATCTTGCCAGAGGGCACGACAGTAGGTGTTTACACACGTTCTGTAATGCTCAACTGCGGTGAGGCAACTTTGGTTATCAATGTAGGTTGGCCGCAAGGTATCAACAATACGTTTGTAACGTCGTTGGCTCTGACGCCGAATCCGGCAACAGTAGGTCAACCGGTACGCGTACTGGGTAACTTCAACAACGCTTCTGTAGAGGTAGTATCTGCAACAGGTGCTCTCGTATACAAAGCACAGAATTTGATTGATCCGATTACTATTCCGGGTATGCCGGCCGCAGGTGTATACTTCGTCCGTCTGATGGATGGTAATAAGGTTTACCAAGCTAAGCTGGTGGTTAAATAACCATCAGCATTAGCTGAATAGCAAGAACGCTCGGGCCAATGCCCGGGCGTTTTTGTGTTATGGTGTATCCGATAAGAGTCTGACAATGGTCTAGGATTAGTCCGATGGGAGTCTGACGAGAGGGGGTTGACAATCCGATAAGAGTCCGATAAGAGTCCGATAAGAGTCCGATAAGAGTCCGATGAGAGTCCGATGAGAGTCCGATATAATACCGATAAACATCCGTTAGCTCTGTGTAGGGAAGGAGGCTAAAAAAAACTCACACTCTTGCGGGTGTGAGTTAGGGGTTAGCAGGCTAACGCTGTATGAGTATAAAACGTTACTTATTTAGCCTCTTCAGCAGGAGCCTCTGCAGGAGCTTCAGTAGCTTGATCAACGGTTTGCTCTACTACTTCTTGTTCATCCTCCTGTGCTTGCTTGTTGGTCTGCCCAACTTTAACGCCTACTGCCAAGATACTCAGTGCTACGATAATTGCGGCGAGAGTCCAACTGGCTTTCTCCAGGAAATCGGCTGTTTTAGGAGCTCCCATTACCTGGTTGCCGCTTGCAAATCCTGCAGCGAGACCTCCTCCTTTGCTGTTCTGTATAAGAACCAAGAAGATGAGAAATGCTGCTGCAAATACGATAATAACAGTTAATGTTGTGTACATAGTTTATTGGATATTTAATTTATTTCTTTTGGTATTCCACACAATTTGGCTGCAAAGGTACAACATTTTTTTGATATATGCAAATTTTTTTACCATTTTGCGACAGTATCGTTGTATATACTCTCTGCAATTTCAGTAATCATAGTGGTACAGAGTTGGTCTTGTACGTCTGAAAGCATCTGTGAACTGTCGAATGTCTGGAAAGCTTGATATGTCTTGTCGAAACTTTCCTCAGGGTGTATGTTGTTGACAAAATGTACTTGTACGCGCATGGTCAGTTTGGTCTCAGCAGCGTAGTTGTCTGCTGCTACACCCATAGCTGATATCTCGTATCCGATAATCTCGCCGGACAATTCCAGGTCGCCCCCTTGTCGCTCGATCTTAAGTCGTGTCTGACGTTGGAAAAGATCGCGTATAGCGTCCGAAAGTTGGTTGCTGAGCGGCGCATAGACCAGCGAGGCATTGTTCGGGAAATCCTCAATGGAAATAGAACTGGTGGTACTATAGTCTATGTTGGCTCCATTGAATTTGTAACTAATGCTGCAACTATTAAGCAACATTAGTAGGCTGACACATAGTATGTGTAATCCTTTAGAGGTCATAGGCTTTGATTTTGCGGTATAAAGTACGTTCGCTCAGTCCCAGGCGTTGTGCGGCTTCTTTGCGGTTGCCTTTGCATTGTTCCAGCGTGCGTTTGATAGCCTCTTTTTCGACTGAGACGATCGTTCTGGGTTCGTCTTTGACTTCCTCAGCCAATTGGTATTCTTCCTCGTCTTCCGGCATGGTTGCCGGCATTGCGGCAGGTATGGTGGGGCTGTTGGCTTGCGGTATAGACATAGTTTGTTGTGCCATAAGTCCGTCCAATTGCTGTCGCATGATTTTCATTTCGTTGATGAGCTTGTATAGCATTTCTCGCTCGCGCGAGTTTGGGTCTTCGGTAAAACTAATACGTGCCAGACCAAACTTGTTCTCTTCCTCGTTTTGCGGCAAGTACTTGCGTAGAGTCTGCGCATCGATATCGTGCTCGGTCTCCAAAACGGAGATTTGCTCGGCTATATTCTTGAGTTGACGTATATTTCCGTTCCAATAGTAGTTCTGTAGCAAGAGTGTGGCTTCTTGGTTAAGACGAATAGGCGGACGACGGTATCGGTCGCTAAAATCAAGTGCAAACTTGCGGAATAGCAGAGGGATGTCCTCTTTGCGGTCGCGGAGGGCGGGTACGCGTATTTCCACTGTGTTGAGGCGGTAGTAGAGGTCTTCGCGAAATTTGCCGTTTTGTATGGCGCGACGCATGTCAAGGTTGGTGGCTGCCACAACACGCACGTTGGTTTTCATAACTTTGGTGCCTCCCATGCGGATGAATTCGCCTGTTTCCAAGACACGTAGTAGGCGCACTTGTGTTTGTAGAGGCATTTCTCCCACTTCGTCTAAGAATAGTGTGCCTCCGTTGGCAATCTCGAAATAACCTTTTTTCTCGGCGTGTGCGTCGGTGTAGGCGCCTTTTTCGTGGCCGAAGAGTTCACTATCCATAGTGCCTTCGGGGATGGCGCCACAGTTGATGGCGAAATACGGCCCGTGTTTGCGTGCAGAGCAATCGTGAATGATGCGAGGAAAATGCTCTTTGCCCACACCGGATTCACCTGTGATGAGCACACTCAAGTCGGTCTGAGCCACTTGCATAGCTATTTCGATCGCTCGGTCCAACTGTGGGTTGGTGCCAATGATTTTATAGCGTTGTTTGATAGTTTGTATTTCGCTTTGTGTCATACTCCACCTAATTTAGCGCACAAAGGTAGTGAAAATTCTTGAAATTGAAAAGAAAAAAAGTTGAAGAATGACGTTTTTTGGCAAAAAAATCACTTTTTTGCAATATTTCCCCTTATGCGCTTGCGTATGTGCGAAAAAAGTTGTACCTTTGCCTGCTAATTATAATCAAGACATGAAAAAACAAACGATAATTTCGCTTTTTGTACTAGTGTTTGTCTGCTTGTTGTCGAGTTGTGTGACACAGAAGCAGATGACCTATCTATTGGATGCGGATTCTTCTACCGCTGATTCTATTAATCCGACGTTTGCTCGTCAAGTGGAGCCAGTTGTTAAGGCCGGTGATGCGTTGTCTATTACGGTTTCGGCTTTGGATGCCGAGGCGGTGACACCTTACAATCAGCCGACAGCTATATACGCTACGGTTGGGGAGTCTCAATTGGCTACAACGCCGAATCTTCAGTATTATACTGTAGACGAGAAGGGAGATATTGAAATGCCCATGTTGGGTAGTTTTCATGTGGAGGGTTTGAAGCGTTCTGAGGTGGCAGCATTGGTATGCGAACGGCTGAAGACGCAGGTGATGAGTCCGACGGTGAATGTGATGTTGATTAATCCGTCGGTGACGGTGATGGGAGAGGTGAATAAACCGGGACGTTATGTGATGCCGAACGGACGTGTGACATTGCTTGAGGCATTAGGTATGGCCGGTGATTTGACAATATATGGCAAGCGTGACAATGTGCTGGTGTCCCGTGAGATGAACGGCAAGATGGAATTTGCGCGCATCAATCTGGGTTCTGCTGACTTGTTTACATCGCCGTACTACTATCTGCAGCAGAATGATGTGGTATATGTGTCACCGAATAAGGTGCGTGCTATCAGCAGTGCCAATGCAAGTTTGTGGCTGAGCGTTGTGTCAACAGTAGCCAGCGCAACGACGGTTATTGTAACGGTGGTCAATTCGGCTAAAACAAAATAAATCCGGAAATTAAGTTTGTATGAATACACAGAATACGAATGAGGTCGATATACGTAAGATTGTCAAGTTGGTGCTTGGCAAGTGGTATTGGTTTGTAATAGGCATAGTGGTGTGTTTGGGCCTGGGAGTGTTGTATATGCTTCGCACTGCAACAAAGGTTACCACTGAGGCTTCTATTATGCTTCGTCAAAAGGACGAGGGATTAGGTGCTGGCCGTTTTGATCAGTTGGAGATGTTGGGCATAGGCGGCAATAAGATGGCAGAGGATGAGTTGGTTGTGCTGACTTCGAAGGATCTAATGTTGCAGGTGATTGAGAAACTCAATCTGTGGGACGTGTATATGATCAAAGAGAAGATGCGCTGGGAAGTGGAATATCCCAATCCTACATTCCGCTTGGAGTGCGTCAAATTGACGGATGAAGCAGCTAATGGGGCTTTTGTGCTGAATATTAAGCAAACAAAGCGAGGTTACAAGGTGGCATATAAAATGGGAATGAGTAAGAGCGGCTCTGTAGAGGTGAGTAGTCTTGCTGAACCGATCGAGTTGCCTATCGGACGTATACGCTTGACACAAAATGGTGAGTTTGGGCGAGGAGCTAGTTATCGTATATACCATCGTTCGGCCGGACCGGCGATAGCATATTATAGTTCGCTGACCAAGATTGCTCAACATAAGAAAGAGTCGAATATATTCGATATGTCTATCACTTCGACGGCTCCGGCTCGTGATCGCGACATGTTGCGTACGATGATAGATACGTACAATGAGAACGCGCTCATTGATAAGAATATGATTGCCACGAATACCGAGGCATTTATCGCTTCGCGCCTGGAGATTATATCCCGTGAGTTGAGCGATGCCGAGAGTGCTGTGGAGCAATATAAGACCGAGCATAACATGGCCGATTTGACTGAGGAAGCCAAACTGTTGTTGAAAGCCGGCGTGGATGAGCAGGCTCAGTTGGTTGAGATTGAGACTCAGTTGAGTTTGGTGGATTATATCTCCGATTTTCTGAAGAATAAGGATAATCAGTACAGTTTGCTGCCTTCGAATATCAGCGTAGATGATCCTACGTTGGCTAAGTTTATAGGCGAGTACAATGAGTTGTTGCTTCAACGGATGCGTCTGGAGCGTACTGCGTCAGAAAGCAGCCCGGTAGTAGAACAAATCAACGCACAACTTGCTACAATGCGCGAAAATGTAGAAACCAGCGTGGTGACTGTGCGTAAGGGCTTGTTGATTTCGAAGGCGGAAGTTGAGGAGCGTAATAATGAGGTGTTTGAACGTTTGCAACAAGTGCCTAAGCAAGAGCGTGAGTATATTCGTCTGTATCGTCAGCGCACCCTAAAGGAGTCGCTTTATACCTTGCTGTATCAGAAGCGCGAGGAGAATGCACTAATGTTAGCTGCCACGACGTCGCCTACGAAGACGATAGATGTGCCGCGTACAAATGAAGAGACAAGACGTCCTAAGGCAAAACAAATCATTTTGCTGGCATTGATAATGGGCCTATTGTTGCCATCAGGACTGTTGTATGTGTATGTGCTGTTTGATAATAAGATACGTGACGTGAAGGAGTTTGAGCAAATGATTCATGCGCCTTATATGGGACAGATTGTGGCTAATTCGCGTGGCAAGCATATAGCTATTAAGGATGGTGAGTCGACAGTCTCGGCAGAGTTGTTCCGTTTGTTGCGTACGAATTTGCGCTTTGTACTGCCTGTCAGTGCCAAGTCGTCGGTAGTATTGGTAACGTCGTGTATCAATGGTGAAGGTAAGTCGTATATATCGACCAATATTGCGTTGTCTTTGGCTATTTTGGGCAAGAAGGTGGCGTTGGTAGGATTGGATATACGCAAACCAATGCTTGCTAAATATTTTAACTTGAGCAAGGGCGGATGTTTGACTTCCTATTTGGTAGAGCCGGAATATACGGTGGATAATGTTATTATCCCTGGTGTTGAGCATCCTAATCTGGATTTGATCCCATGCGGTGTAGTTCCGCCTAATCCTAGCGAGTTGCTTCAAAGTGAGCGATTGGATGAGTTGTTTGCTGCTTTGCGTGAGCGTTATGACTATATAATCGTAGATACAGCTCCTTGCGCAATGGTGAGTGATACGTTCTTGTTGGACCGTGTAACTGATATGACTTTGTTCGTGAGCCGCGCGGACTATACGCCGAAGGAGATGGTTGATTTTATCAACCAGATTGTGGATTCTAAGCGAATGAAGAATGTGGCTTGCGTGCTTAATGCAGTTAAGTCTGCTCATGCAGGTTATGGCTATGGTTACGGATACGGTTCTAAGAATAAATCCTAATCTGCTCGTTTTATGATAGTTTGTGTAGCTGAGAAACCCTCTGTGGGACAATATATAGCTAAGGTGTTGGGTGCTAATCAACGCCGTGACGGCTATTTTGAGGGGAACGGCTACCAAGTGACATGGACGTTTGGGCATTTGTGCGGATTGCTTGATCCTCAAGATTATAATGAGCAATGGAAATCATGGAATTTGAGTTCGTTGCCCATGATTCCAACGCGCTTTGGCATCAAATTGGATGAGGATAAAGGTGTTCAAAAACAATTCAATATTATCAAAGCGCTTATTGCTCAGGCTGATGAAGTGATCAACTGTGGTGATGCCGGCCAAGAAGGAGAGTTGATTCAGCGATGGGTGTATCAGAAAGCAGGATGTAAGTGCCCTGTTAAGCGTCTTTGGGTCAGTTCGCTGACGGAAGAGGCAATAGCAGAAGGATTTCGTCAGCTGAAGGATCAGTCTCAGTATCAGCATTTGTATGAAGCCGGTTTGATGCGTGCCATAGGTGACTGGTTGTTAGGCATGAATGCCACGCGCGCGTATACTACGCGTTATTCTAAAGGAGTGGGACGCGATCGGCAAGTGTTGTCTATCGGGCGTGTTCAGACGCCGACTCTGGCATTGATCGTTAAGCGACAGGCAGAAATAGAGCATTTTGTGCCTCGTACGTACTATGAATTGAAGACTCTCTATCGAGATACGTTGTTTTCTGCTCAACTGCCAGTAGAAGAAGGCGAATATGCTATAAACACATTGGAGGAAGGGCAAAAGCTAATGTTGGAGGCTTCTGCTTCGCCTTTTGTGATCACATCAGTGGAGAAAAAGAAGGGCGTGGAGAATGCTCCTAAGTTGTTTGACTTGACGAGCTTGCAGGTAGAGTGTAATAAAAAGTTTGCCTACTCAGCTGACCAAACACTGAAGTTGATACAATCGCTATATGAGAAGCGAATAACTACTTATCCGCGTGTAGATACGACTTATCTAAGCGACGATCTTTATCCTAAGATTCCGGCTACATTACGTGGTATACGTGAGCAGTATCCGCAGGTGGAGCCCTTGTTGGTACTCAAAGCGGATGGAAAGAAGGGACCGGAGTCTTTGCCCAAGTCAAAGAAGGTGTTTGACAATAAGAAAGTGACGGATCACCACGCCATTATTCCAACCGGTCAGCGTCCTATAGGTTTGTCGGCAGACGAGCAGAAAGTATTCAACTTGGTAGCATTGCGTTTTATTGCCGCTTTTTATCCTGAATGTGAAGTTAGTAATACGACGGTTTTGGGCAAGGCGGGAGAGTTGGATTTTAAGGTGACGGGACGAGAAGTGCTGAAGCCGGGGTGGAGGGTTGTGTTCGATGAAAAGGACTTGAAAGACACTGCTGATACAAAAGATTCTAATGAGGAGGAATCGACTAAAAGTTTGCCATCTTTTGTGAAAGGAGAGTCGGGATCGCACGAGCCACAACTGAAGGAAAAGACCACAACTCCTCCCAAATATTATACGGAAGCAACGTTGTTGAGGGCTATGGAAACGGCGGGTAAGACAGTAGAGGACGAGGACTTGCGCGATGCAATGAAGGAGAACGGAATAGGTCGTCCGTCCACTCGTGCTGCTATTATCGAGAAGTTGTTTCAGCGTAAGTATATAGTCAAAGAGCGTAAGACAATCAAGGCGACTCCTGTGGGGATAGAGTTGATCAATACGATTATATCTCCATTGTTGAAGTCGGCAGAGTTGACGGGATTGTGGGAGAAGAAACTTCGTGAGATAGAACGTGGCGAATATACAGCGCAGCAGTTTTTGGATGAGTTGAAACAGATGACGACGGATGTGGTGCGTGAGTTGAAGTTGAATAAGGCCGGGTTGATATGCCCTGTTTGCAGGCGGGGAACAATTATCCGTGGCAGGACTCGGTATGGATGTTCTCGTTGGCAATTAGGGTGTACTTATGCAGAACCCTTTGAAGTATAAAAGATGCAAATGTGGTAAAAGACATAAAAGTGTCAATTTTTACACACGGATATTTGTTAAAAGATGTATCTTTGCGCTTGAAATATATTTGACCTGATTGGAAGAAATTAAAACTCTAATACTAACTAATTAAAATTATCTTATGAAAGTACATTTCAGTACACTTCGTTTGGTAGCAATGGTGGGCTTTTTGTTCGCGTGTGTGGGCATTCAAGCGCGCGTTATTACCGGCGTAGTTAGAGATCACACAGGAGAGACTGTAATTCAGGCCTCAGTTGTGGTCAAGGGCACCAGTGTTGGTACGGTAACCGATTTTGATGGTAAGTACTCGATTGACGTACCTGCAGACGCTAAGGTGTTGGTTTTTTCCTACATTGGTTTGCAGACCAAGGAGGTGACAATCAATGGTAATGTCATCAATGTAACGCTTCAAGAGAATAAGACGGCTCTTGAGGAAGTGGTGGTGACCGGTTATGGTACGACCAAGAAACGCGACGTGGTGACTTCTGTTGCTTCTGTGGGTGCAGAACAGTTGAAGGACATCCCTGTGACATCAGCAGCAGAGGCGTTGCAAGGTAAGCTGTCCGGTGTGACGGTTACAACGACAGAGGGTAGCCCGGACGCAGATGTTAAGATTCGTGTTCGTGGTGGTACGTCTTTGACGCAGTCGAATGATCCTTTGTACATCGTGGATGGTATGCCGGTGTCGAGTATCGCTGATATTGCGCCGAGTGATATCGCTTCGATGGATGTGTTAAAGGATGCTGCAGCTACTGCTATTTATGGTGCTCAAGGTGCTAATGGTGTAATTATTATTACGACTAAGGACTCTGACTCGGATGATGATAAGATGCAGTTCCATGTGGATTACTCCGGTTATGTGGGATGGAAGAGTATTGCTAAGAAGTTCGATGTGATGGATCCGAAGGAGTTTGCTTTGATGCAATATGAGTGGGCATCGATGAAATATAATACTACTGATCCCAAGAATTCGGATTTGCGCGGTCAATACTTTGCATACTTTGATAAGTTGTACAACGATACGAAGTATAAAGATCCTTCTGAGATTGAGACTACTCCTATTCAGACATTGTTGGAGCAGTATGCTGATCCGAGCCAACATGAATTTATAGATTGGCAAGACCGTACATTCGGTCGTACCGGTTTTAATTCGAATCAATCGGTCAGCATAAGCGGTGGTAATAAGAATGCGAATTTCACTTTGTCATACAACCGCATAGATGACAAAGCTATTATGGAGCAATCTAACTATACCCGTAACAATATCTCCGGTAAGGCTAAATTTAAGCCGTTTAAGAACTTTACGGTAGGTTTTACTACTCGTTATACCAGCACAGAGGTGTTGGGTTCGGGCTCGAATGCGATCAAGGATAATGGTACATCGACCGAGTCTCGTTTGCGTAACTGCGTAGTTTATACGCCGACAACGTTGCTTTCGAAGAACGACGGGGCTGTGGAGGACGAAGATGAGACATTCGGTTCGCTCTATGATCCGTTGACAACGATTCGTGACAACTATAAGCTCAAATTGGATAAGAAATGGAATATCCAAGGATACTTGAGCTATAAGTTTGCTAAACATTTCACTGCGCGTGTGGATATGGGTTATGAGACTCGTCATATAACGACAGACCGTTATTATGGCCCGACTACCTATTTCTCGCGCAATACCGGTCGTCCCGGAATAGAGGGTGGAACTGCTCAGATTCAGGTGATTGACGAGAAGACTTCGACCTTGACCAACCACAATACGTTGGAATGGAAGCAGAGCTTTGGCGACCACAATGCAAGTGTACTCGTAGGTGAGGAGACTGTTATTCGCAAGGGCTCTACCCAGACTGAGAATGGTTTTGGATATAAAGGTAGTTATGATGTGCTGAACGGTGAGATCTTTAACTACATGGGTCAGGCTGCATATTCGGAGTTCAATAACTACATTAATCCTCGCGATAACCAATTGTCGTTCTTGGCTCGTGCTAACTATGACTATAAGGGACGCTATTATATCACCGGAACGTTCCGTGCAGACTGCTCGACACGTTTTGCTAAGGGCAATCAGTGGGGTTACTTCCCTTCGGGCGCAGTAGCATGGCGTATGTCGGACGAGGAATGGATGGAGGGTGCATCTAGTTGGATGAGTAACTTGAAGATGCGTCTGTCGCTGGGTATGGCAGGTAATAACAACGTAGATTTGGGATACTTGCATCCAGATTTTCTTTCTTCGCAGATGACCTATTTTGATATGGGACAAGGAACCAGCAATATCCTGGTAGTAGGTGGTGCAGATAAGATTGCAGCAAATCCGAATCTGAAGTGGGAGACTACTATTACTCGTGACTTTGGTATTGATTATGGATTCTTCAAGGATCGTTTGACCGGTACGATTGATTTGTATTGGAACACGACAAAAGATTTGATCATTCGTCAGATAATGCCGGCTCGTTATAACTATCAGTATCAGAACATCGGTTCGACGCGTAATATGGGTATGGAGTTCTCGATTAAGGGCGTTATCTTGGATTATAAGACCAAGAGTCTGAGTTATAACTTGACAGTTGATGCGAATATATCGTTCAACAAAACGCGTGTACAAGATCTGGGTAATGTGACCTCGATGTTGGCACAGACCAGTTGCTTTGGCTCGTCAGAGTATCTGACTACTGCAGAGTTCTTGCTGGAAATAGGTCAGCCTGTAGGTAATGTGTATGGTTATGAGACGGATGGTTATTACACGGCATCTGATTTCCAGAGCTATTTAGCAACTACTCATGCTTGGGGACTCAAGGAAGGTGTAGCCAGCTATGGTGATGGATTCTTGAGCAATAGTCCGGTTCCGGGATCGATCAAGTTTAAAGATCAGAACGGAGATGGTATTATCGACGATAACGATAAGGTGATTTTGGGTAATACTGTTCCGACGCACTCGGGTGGTTTTAACATCAACTTCAATATTGGTGGCAATAAGTGGGGTAAATTTGACTTGGCAGCTAACTTTACTTTCGCGTTTGGAAACAAGATTCTGAACTTATCGAAGATGGAGTACACTACTGTAACGGAGAAAACAAAGATGCGTAACTTGATTACAGCTATGAACTTTGACAATCGTTACTCACTCTATTCAGCAGAAGGCCAGTATATGCCGGATGTATATGCAACTGGTACATTGATGTTTGGTGATGCATATGTAGAATTCGCAAATCAATTGGATCAGATGAACGTAGAGAAGGGTGCTAATACCTATAGCCCGATTATGTCTCACTATGTAGTGACAGATCAGGATATGGAGGATGGTTCTTTCTTGCGTCTAAACCAGTTGACATTGGGTTATTCGTTGCCGAAGGTATGGATGGAGAAGACCAAGGTGATTAATAATATCCGTTTGTATATACAGGGAAGCAATCTGTTCTGTGCAACTAAGTACAGCGGCTTGGATCCTGAAGTGGATACCCGTTCGTCAAAGAACCCGTTGACTCCCGGTGTTGATTTCTCGGCATATCCTAAGAGTCGTGGTATTAACATTGGTATGAATATTCAGTTCTAACCCTGCAAATAATCATTATTATGAAAGCAAAATATTTAATTTTGGGTGCTTTGGCACTAACATTGGTTGCCTGCGAGAAAGATTTCTTTGAGACAGAATCTCCTTCTGCAATGGATGAGGCTGTGTTCAAATCGGCAGACTTGACAGAGCAAGCCATTGGCGCTATCTACAACACTTTCGGAGAGGATAAATCATTCCGTAATCGTCTTTGTGGTGGTTATGTAGCGCTGAATACAGATATAGAGCATGCATCAAAGACTGAAGAGGCTGAGTATGCAGCATATAATATGACCGGAGGTACGGGTAACCTATCCACCTCAAACGGTAAGGATCCGTGGGCGTATTTGAACTCGGCAGTTGAGCGTGCCAATGTGGTGGTTGACGGTATTCGTCAGCACTCTGATACTACAGATGCAACATTTAAGTATCTGTTAGGAGAGGCTTTGACGTTGCGTGCTTTTTGTTATCTTGAGATGGTTAAGTTGTGGGGTGATGTTCCTGCAAGTTTTGAGTCCTTTAACGGGTATAACTCAGAGGTTCTATACACCAAGAAACAAGACCGCAATGTAGTGTTTGAGCAGTTGCGTATAGACTTGAAGGATGCAGCTCGTTTGATGCCGTGGTCGGCACAGTGTCCGGGCAATGCAGCGAACTACACCGGTCGCCCGAGTAAAGCTTTGGCGTTGGGCTTGTTGGCACGTATTGACTTGATGTATGCCGGTTTGGCAATGCGTCCGGATAACTTTGTAGAAGGCGGTACGCGTGCATGTTCGGTTCAGTACAATGTGAAGGATGCATCTAAGCGTCAAGAGCTTTATCAAGAGGCTGTTTGGGCTTGTGCTCAAATCATCAAGCAAGAGGACTATAAGTTTAAAGACAAATTTGAGGATGTGTTCAAAGATCTGTGCGCTGATGTTACCGATTATTCGAAGTCGGAGTGGATTTGGGCGTTGCCTTTCTTAGACGGTGCGCGTGGACAGGTGTTGGCTTTGACGGGCAATAAGATGTCTACTAACTGTGCAGGAGCATTGATTAATACAATTTCGTTCGGTGCAGGAAATAACAATAATGCAAAGACGCAGGCGATGATTGAAATTGTTCCTACGTTCTATTATGCATATGATAAGGCAGACAAGCGTCGTGATATCACTATCTTGCCTTGGACTTGGGAGTTTGACAACGGAGAAGGAACGGGATCGTCGTATACAGAAGTAGTGTTCCCCGGTGTTCCTGCAAGTGACAAGAAATTGTATCAGAAGCAATCGAATATCAGTCAGTTGTATCTTGGTAAACTGCGTGTAGAATGGATGAAGCGTAGCTACTCGTCTAATGAGGATTGCATTGATATGCCGGTATTGCGCTATACTGATGTGCTGCTGATGTTTGCTGAGGCTGCAATCGGATCGAAAGAGGGTAATGCTCCGTCGGAGTTGTACGGTGTTAGCGCTCAAGAGTGCTTTGATAAGGTTCGTGCTCGCGCAGGTTTGAGTTCTAAGGCGTTGTCGTTCAATGCTATTGTGGATGAGCGTGCGTTTGAGTTCTGCGGTGAGAATATTCGTAAGTACGATTTGATGCGTTGGGGCTTACTGAAAGACAAACTGGAGGCTGCTCAGGCTGCAAGTTACGATTTGCAGAACAATGCAGGAGTTTATGCAGGTCGTCCGGATTCTGTATATTTCCACTATGTTCGTAATGATGCTTTTGCACAAACTGGCGCTGCTTATGTATTCGACCGTTTTGTAGGTTTGGATGTGGATGCTGTTCGTCCTGCTGAGTTTAACAAAGAGGAAGGCTGGGTGGCTAAGTCGTTCTTTGATAAAGAAGAAGTGCCCTTTATTACAGCAGATAAATGGTATCTTTATAAGGAGGGTACTAATATAGATATGCATCAATATTGGCCTATCTTTGATGTGAATATTGCAGCTTCCAACGGTACGCTTTGGAATGATTATGAGTACTAGAATATCAGTTGCATTGCTAAGCCTCGCTCTCTGCTTGACCGCTTGCGGTGGACACGGAGGCGAGGATGTGCAACCAGTGTCTGATGTAGCAGCTTTTCCCGGGGCTGATGGAGGTGGTATGTATGCTACCGGAGGCCGCGGGGGAGTTGTGGTGCACGTGACCACATTGGAGGATACTCGTGATAAGTCTACAGGGCAGCCCATGATTGGTACACTCCGTAAGGCCTTGCAGATGGATGGAACGCGCACGGTGGTATTTGACGTGTCGGGAACTATCAATCTAACCAGTCAATTAGAGATAACCGGCGGCAATTTGACCATTGCCGGTCAGACAGCTCCCGGTGATGGGATCTGTATTGCAGGCTATCCTGTAGTGGTGAGGGCAAGTAATGTGATCATTCGTTTTTTGCGCTTCCGTATGGGAGATCAAAATAAGGTGGAAGGGGATGCGTTGTCTATTAATGATCACAAGAATATTATTGTGGACCATTGCTCTTTTTCATGGAGTACGGATGAGTGCGTTAGTTGCTATGGTAATACCAATTTTACGTTGCAATACTGCTTTATCACGGAGAGTCTGCGCCGTTCTGTACACGTGAAGGGCAACCATGGTTATGGTGGTATTTGGGGTGGCACGAATGCAACTTTCCATCATAACTTGTTGGCTCATCATGACAGTCGTAATCCGCGTTTTGACCATGACTTCGTTAATGCCAAGTGTGCAGGACCGATCGATTATGTGAATAATGTGGTATACAACTGGGGTGGCAACTCTACTTATGGAGGCGAAGGAACTAATCGCGGAGCCGGAGGACGCCATATAAACATGGTGAATAACTATTATAAGTATGGTCCGGCGACAAGTAAGAAGACGCGATTGGTTGATCCAACTGTAGCTTGTGCAGATAACTGTGGCAAGAGCCCCGGAGGTACTGTAGAACCGGGTAAATTTTTCCTTTCAGGAAACTATATGTACGGTTCGGAGACAGTGACGAACAATAACTGGGAGGGTTCGACGCAACCGAAGAGTAAAGCGGGAGTAGATACGCGTTGGACGGATAAGTTGACCAAACTGACTAACGAGCAGTCTGCACAAGAAGCCTATGAGACTGTGCTTGCCAAGGCCGGTTGTTCGCTTAATAGGGATGCTATTGATGCGCGTATAGTAAGTGAAGTGCGTCAAGGCAAGTATACCTATAATGGATCGAACGGGTCTACCAAAGGTTTGATCGATTCTCCGTCGGATGTGGGCGGTTATCCTACAATAGCCGAGGTGCATCGTGCGGATGATTACGATACTGATCGTGACGGTATGCCAGATGCATGGGAAGATGAGCACGGTTTGGATAAAAAAGCATCGGCGGATGGAAAACTGAATACGTTGGATGAAAAATACACAAATCTAGAAGTGTATCTCAATAGTTTGGTACAAGATTTGTATTGACAAAGACAAATAAACATTATAATAGTATGCAACGAATCGTTTTTTCGATATTGGCTTTGGTGGCTGCGATAAGCCTCAATGCGCAAACTAAGTATTCGCATTATTATACCAATTTGCCATGCGCGGTAGAGCAAGTGAAAGAGGTAGTCATTCCCGAATACACGGTAACATTGACTGATTTTGGTGCTGTAGGTGACGGGAAAACTGATTGCTCGGAAGCTTTTGCAGCTGCGCTCGAGCACCTTAAGAAGCAGGGCGGAGGTCATCTGGTAGTGCCGAATGGAACTTGGTTGACCGGTCCGATCAAGCTGATTAGTAATTTTGATCTTCATTTAGAGTCTCAGGCTACGATATTGTTCTCGACCAATAAGGAACTATACGTTCAGAAGAACGATAGCTTGCGTGATGGTAGCAAGAAATGCAACGCGTGCGTATATGGTTCTAAACTGGAGAATGTTGCCATCACAGGATACGGAACGTTGGACGGACAAGGCTTCTATTGGCGTCCTATCAAGCAGAAGAAGGTGAGTGAGGATGTTTGGAATGAGGCATTAGGTATGGGCGGTATTACCCAAGCGGATGGTAATAGCAAGAAATGGCTGATATGGTATCCGTTTAATTTGGATAAGAAATTAAATGTACCCAACATCGCTTCTGATGCTATTATCCAGGAAAAGATGCGTCCGCACTTGGTGAATATTACGGACTCAAAGAATGTGCTTGTTGAGCATGTACACTTGTTGAACTCGCCGAAGTTCCATCTCGTGCCTACGCGCGTGCAAAACCTTATTATAGATGGCGTTAATATACGTTGTCCGCATTGGGCACAGAACGGTGACGCAATGGATCCGGGTAATATACAGGTGGCACTGATTGTCAATTGCAATATCTCTTGTGGAGATGACGGCATCTGTATGAAGGGCGGAGTAGGAGAGAAAGGTGTGGCAGCAGGTCCGCAACGTGATTTCCTGATTTGTAATGACACTGTTTACCGTGCTCACGGTGGTTTTGTTATCGGTTCTGAGTTTAGCGGTGGTATGCAACGTTTGGTGGTTAAGGACTGCCGCTTTGAAGGAACGGATATCGGTTGCCGCTTTAAGTCCGCTCCGGGCCGTGGCGGTTGGTGTGAAGACATCTACTGCTATGATATCATTATGAAGGATATCGTAGAGTCTGCATTCTTGATCTCGTCCGGCTATGCTGATAAGGGAGCTGGTGTGAGTGCTACGGATAGTGATAACAAGGAAGCATTCTTCCCCGATTGGTCGAATATAACGTTCCGCAATATTACTTGTATAGGTAGTAAGCAGGCCGTGGATATTCAGGGACTGAAAGGCAAGCCGGTTCATAAGATCTTGTTTGATAATGTGACGATTATCGGAAACAAGAACGGTATCAAGATGGAGTGGGCGGAAGATATCACGTTTGATAACTGCAATATTAATCCGAAGCCAATGCCTGTGCAGGAGTATAAGAAGTGCAAGAATGTGCTGTATAATGGTGTTGATCCTGATGCGGCAGAGTAAAATTGTAGAAAAAAACAAAAAAACACATATTTTATTTGCTTATGTCAAAAAAAAGCAGTAATTTTGTGCAGATTTTGTAAAATAAAATTGATAAATAAACAATATTAACTTAAAATTTGTATTATTATGAAGAAATTTTTCCTCTTTGCAGCTGCTATTGCAACTGCTATGACAATGAACGCTAAGGTGCTGGATTTGACAGCTACCGGTACCGCAATTGGAGATTGGACTGTAGGTGAAGCTACTTTGAACTCTGATGAATCGAATCCTGAAGGCGGTAAGTATGTTTATGATATTAAGGCAGAAGTTGCTAGTGAGAGCTATATTACAGCTGAGCCGAACGTAGTATTCCAGATTAAGAATACTTCGGATAAGAAGAAGGCATTTGTTGTATATCCGGGTAAGTGCTATGAGTTCGGTGGCAAGAACGGTGTCCTGATTGTCAAGAATACCAATCCTGGTGATAAGATTGTTTTGACCGCAGCTGCTAAGGGAAGTACCGCTGGTGACTTTACAGATGCTGCCGGAACATATCCGAAGAATGCTGTAGCTGTTTCGTCAGACCTTACTTTGCCGGCTAAGGGTAGCGAAGGTGCAGACGAGCAAGGCTATGTTTGGAAAGAGATTGAGTACACCTCCCTTGGTGGAACTGTAGAAATTAAGGAGTTCAAGGGTGGTTATCGTATCAACAAGATCCAAGTAGGTGCAAGTCAAGGTATTGATAATACTAAGGCTGGCCAGAAGGCTGTTAAGATTTTCGAGAACGGCCAGTTGGTTATCATTAAGAATGGTGTTAAATACAACGCTATTGGTGTTCAGCTCTAATTTCTGAGTCATCTATACTGAATCGGCGGGGCGAAAGCTCCGCCGATTTTTAAAAATTATGGCACAAAAGCATATTATACCTTTTCAGTGGGCGCAGTATCGTAACGGCGAGATTGTGTATGATGCCGAGGCACAGGTGACATTGACTGATCAGCAGTTGCTGCATGTGGCAGAGTATATCCGTAAAGGATATAACTCTTGTATGGTGGAGGATTTGCCAGACGGCATATATGATATGTTTGAGGATGCTGCTCACGGGGCATTGACAGAAGCGATACATGCGGGTAGAACTGTTTATGAGGAGAATGATGAGTTTGCTCCGCAGATGGATTTGCCGTTGCCGTTGTTACGTCTTCTGCCGAAGAAGGTGTTGGCGTTGTTGGATTCGGAAGATTTGTTTGCGTTCTATGAAGTGGGCTCATGGGAAGAATTGTTTGCTCAATATCTTGATTAATGAGGTTTTGTCGTCGCTATATATTGCTTTTGTTTTGTCTGTGCACTTTGTGCGGAAAGGCGAATGATAAGCCTTTTGTAGAACCTATACCTGATTTTATAGACTATTTGATGGCGGACGAAGAATATCAGTTGGTTGTTCGTCTAACATCTGAAGAGTTGACCCGCCACCCGAAGAATGGTCGTCTTTATTCTCAACGTGCGGTGGCGTATATTCAGTTGGAAGAGATTGATTTGGCTATAGCCGATGTGACGAAAGCGATACGGTATCATGAGACGGCTGATAAGCCTTTGTCGGAGTTGTATCGTATTCGTGCTATCTTGTACGAATATACCAATCAAGCTCGCCGTGCGCAACGCGATTATCGTCGTGCTGCGCAGTAGGATGTTTTTTTTTGCCATAAATGTTCGTTATGGCATATTTACTCCCCACTTTTTACCACTTTGTTAATAACTTTTGTAACTCGCATAAAATGTGTGAGTTAATTCATGTTGTTATTGTTAATAACTTGTTTATATCTTTTTAGAAAAATTTTTTGTGGGGAAAAGTGGGGAAATATCAAATATTTTTTGTAACTTTGCACCCGAATTTGATAGTATAATCCTAAATATCGGTATTGTGAGTACGTTTATAGGAAATATTGAGGCCAAGTTGGATGACAAGGGACGTATCTTTGTTCCGGCGGTGTATCGTAAGATATTGGCGGAGGATGAGTCTAAGCGCATTGTAATGCGTCGAGATACGGATAACGAGTGTTTGATGTTTTATCCGGAGTCGGTGTGGAATGAGAAGGTGGAGCAATTGCGCCGCACGTTAGATGAGTGGGATCCGGAGGATCAGTTGATATTGATGCAGTTTATGTCTGACGCCGAATATCTGGAGTTGGACGGGCAAGGCCGTATATTGTTGCAGAAGAAGAATCTGGAGGTGATAGGTGCGCAGCAAGATGTTTTGTTTGTAGGTATGCTGAATCGCTTTGCGTTGTGGGCTCCGGAGGTGTTTGCTAATAAGCGGTTGAGCCAGAGTGAGCTGGCTGCAAGGTTGAGAGCTAAGATGCAGCGCCCGGTAATAAATGGTGAGAAGTGAGTGGGATGAGAGTGGGTAAAGAACTAAATAAGAACTAAAGAACAACTAAATAAGAACTAAAGAAGAACTAAAGATTTGTAGGGCCGGACATGTAGTTGAAAAGGGTTTAAAGAGGGGTTTTAGGATGGAGGAAGTATATCACATACCAGCATTGTTGAAGCAGACGATAGAAGGTTTGGCGATCAAGCCTGACGGGTTGTATGTGGATGCGACCTTTGGTGGCGGCGGACATAGTCGTGCAATATTGCAGCGGATGGGAGAGGCTGCCGGATCCCCTGGGGAGAGATCTATAGGAGGAGTGTCTAGAGTGGGTAAGAGAGGTCGCTTGTTTTCGTTTGATCAGGATATGGATGCTTATGAGAATGAGTTGGCGAAAGGTGAAGGGGATACAGCGAAGGCAGAAGAGGGAATGGCGAAAGGTAAAGGGGATACAGCGAAGGCAGAAGGGGGAATGGCGAAAGGTGAAGGACAGATGGCGAAAGGTGAAGGGGAGATTGTGTTGCATGAAGATGAGCGTTGGCAGTTTGTGCATTCAAACTTTAGGTACTTGAAGCGCTGGATGGATTATTACGGCGTGGAACAGGTGGATGGCGTGTTGGCGGATTTGGGTGTTAGTTTTCATCATTTTGATTGTCCGGAGCGTGGTTTTAGTTTTCGTTTCTCAGCGCCATTGGATATGCGAATGAATGTTCGTCAAAAGCAAACGGCAGCTGATGTAGTGAACAGTTATGACGAGGAGTCCCTCGCGCGCGTGTTATATTTATATGGAGAGTTGAAGAATGCGCGCGGAGTGGCAAAGAATATCTGTAAGGCACGTTTGCAGCGTTCGATTTTGCGTACAGAGGACTTGGTGTCCGCTTCGCGTATTCCGGCAGAGAAGAGTAAGGAGCTGGCGCGATTGTTTCAAGCTGTTCGCATAGAGGTTAATGACGAGATGGGTGCGTTGCGTGAGATGCTGATGGCCGCGAAGGATGTACTCCGTCCCGGTGGGAGGATAGCGATATTGACGTATCATTCGTTAGAGGACCGGTTGGTGAAGAATTTCTTCCGTTCGGGCAATTTGGAAGGGGAGATAGAAAAAGATTTTTACGGGAATGTGTTGAGCCCGTTCAAAGTGATAGAGAAAGGATTGACGGCCGATGCCGACGAGGTGGCACGTAATCCTCGCAGTCGCTCAGCTAAGCTGCGCGTGGCGGAACGGATATAGAAGATGAAGATCAGTAAGCAACATATAAAGAGTCTTCTCAACGGAGATTTGTTCCGTACAGAAGCTATCCGCAAGCAGTATCCTCTGTTGGGATTGGTGGCTGTGCTGACTATGGTGTATATATTGGCCGATTATCATGCAATTGATCAACAGAAACAGATTATTCAGATGCGTCGTCAGATTAATGAGTCGCGCTTTGAGTATCTGTCCATCTATACGGAGTTGGTGCGTGTGTCGCGTCAAACGGTCGTGATAGAGCAATTGGAAGAGAAGGGTAGCTCGTTGGAAATGAATATGCGTCCGCTTATCGAAATAGACAATCCGAGCCATGAATGATCAACAAAATACGATATTGCGTTTTGCCTTCATCTTTTTGATGTTGACGTTGGCTTTTATAGCTGTGATAGTCAAGATTGTGGTTGTTCAGACGAAGACTGAAGAGCGTGAGCGTTGGGCTATTGCGGAGCAGATCCAGGATGAAAATACCACAGAGATAGAACCTGTGCGGGGTAATATATTTGACTGTAATGGACAGTTGATGGCCAGTTCGATCCCTCAGTATAATCTGTTTATGGATCCGCTGGCAGATGCCTTATGTAATGAGCCAGGTGTTTTTAAGCATGGCAAGAAAAAAGGACAGCATTTTGGCAAGGATACGTTGTATTACAACAATATAGATACGCTTTGTGCAGTATTGAGTAATGTACTCAAATGGAAGACGAAGGATGAGTATAGAGCGTATATAGACGAGGCTCGAGTAAAGGGGGCGGATGGTAAGGTGTTTCGCCGTTTGCCGCTCAATGATGGGCCGGTGAGCTATATTCAGTATGTTCGTATACAGTCTCTGCCTTTTGTAGCCAAGGCGGATAATAATCCGTATAAGAACGGTTTGATCTGGGAGCCTTTGAACCGAAGAACTCATCCGTTTGGCAACTTGGCTTTTCGTACGATAGGAACTAATGGTAGGACTGAAGGTGGCGGATTGTCAGGTTTGGAGTGTAAGTACGATTCTTTTTTGCGTGGAGTACCCGGTTTGGGTGAGATTATCCATGTGAACAAACGCAAGGAAGTGAAAGTGATGGTAGAGCCTATAAATGGCGCGGATATTATCACAACGATAGATGCTAATCTGCAGGATATAGTGGAGAAGGAGTTACGTGGTCCGGTGGAGGACTATGGAGCTAATTGGGGTTGCTGTCTGTTGATGGATGTTCATACAGGTGAGATCAAGGCTGTGGCTAACTTGGAACAGTATGAAGGTAAGTATTCGGAGCGTAAGAACCGTGCATTTTATCGTGTAGAGCCGGGCTCTACGTTTAAAACGGTTTCTTTGTTGGCCGCGTTGGATGACAAACGTGTATCGCTCAATACGATGGTGTCTGTAACCAGTCAGCCTTGGGTGTATCGAACGGAGAAGAGTAAGCACGTAGACTCGCATAAGATGGATGCAACTATTACGATGCGTCAGGCATTGGCTGTGTCGAGTAATATAGCGATGGCTAAGATGGTAACGTCAGCGTATCATGGCAGTGCGCGTGAGTTTGTGGATAAGGTGCAGACGATGGGATTGAGAGATACGCTGGATAGTGATATACCAGGATCTCATAAGCCTTTGATTGAGGTGCCCAAAGATGTAGTGACTATATCCAAGATGGCATATGGCTATACAGTGGAACTTAGTCCTGTTCAGATAGCGGCTTTCTATGCGGCTATAGCGAACGGCGGTAAGTTGATGCGTCCGATGTTGGTGCGCGAGTTGTTGCAGGATGGTAAGGTGATTCGGCATATTCAGCCTCAGGTAGTGCGTGAGCAGATGTGCTCTAAAGAGGCGATAGCTGATGTGCGTAAGGCATTGCATGATGTGGTGTGGGATAACCAGTTTGGCACAGCCAGTTTTCAGGGCGGTAATCGTCATGCGCAAAGTGACTTGGTACATATAGCGGGCAAGACTGGTACAGCTCAGTTGCATTTGCCCGGTGGAGGATATTCGAGTGATCATCACCGTTTCAGTTTTGTGGGCTATTTTCCGGAAGAGGATCCGCAGTATGTGTGTATGTGCGTGATAGAGGATCCTAAGTATCGGGAGGACTTGATACCGCACACGATTAACGCTCCTCGCGGATGTGCTGTGGTGGTTCGCAAAGTAGCAGAGAAGACAATGGCCTATACGGGCTGTTATACGATAACGAACAAAGGATTGGAACTTCATAAACGTGTAAAATAAATAACTATGAACCTGTCTATATTAGCAGATGTAATTGCTCCTGTACGTGTGTCAGGTAGTTTGGATAAGGAGATCACGTCTATCACTTTTGATTCCCGTAAGGTGGAGTATGGGACACTGTTTGTGGCGCAAGTAGGCACGGCTGTGGATGGGCACACGTTCATCGATAAGTGTGTGCAACAAGGTGCTGCGGCTGTGGTATTGAGTGACGAAAAGTATATGCAAACCTCTTCACCAGAGGATGGGGTAACTTATATACTGGTGAAGGATACCGACAAAGCTCTAGGATTGATTGCTTCGGAGTGGTTCGGCCGTCCGTCAGAGAAGTTGACTTTAGTAGGCGTGACCGGTACGAATGGTAAGACCACTATAGCGACGTTGCTATATAAGTTAGTGCGCCAGATGGGTCACAAAGTGGGCTTGCTGTCAACGGTGTGCAACTATATTGAGGACGAGGCTGTTCCTGCTACTCATACCACCCCAGATGCCATTGAGCTGAACGGACTTTTGGCACGGATGGTGAATGCGGGATGTGAGTATGCGTTTATGGAAGTGTCGAGTCATGCTATAGCCCAACAACGTGTGGCAGGATTGGATTTTGATGGCGCATTGTTTACGAACTTGACCCGTGATCATATTGATTATCACAAGACTTTTGATAACTATCGTGATACGAAGAAACGTCTGTTCGATGGGTTGAAGAAGACTGCTTTTGCGATTACCAATAAGGATGACAAGAATGGACTAGTGATGACTCAAAATTGTCAAGCACGTGTGACGGCTTATTCAACTCGCACATTGGCTGACTATAAGGGTCAGATTCTGGAAGAGGGCTTTGATGGAATGTTGTTGCAAGTGAATGGTCAGGAAGTGTTTGTGCCGCTGGTAGGACGATTTAATGTAAGCAATTTGCTGTGTATTTATGGTGCGGCGGTTCAATTGGGTTTTGAGCCGATGGATATATTGCGTGTGCTCTCCACTTTGAAGCCGGTGAATGGTCGTTTTGAGACGATACATAGTGCTAAGGGTTGGACCGCAATTGTCGACTATGCGCATACTCCTGACGCGGTGGATAATGTGATACAGACTATTCGTGAGATTAAGAAAGAGGGCGCTAAACTGATTACAGTTGTAGGATGCGGAGGAAATAGAGATAAAGGAAAGCGTCCGATGATGGCTCAGATTGCCAAGCGCGGCAGTGAACAACTGATACTGACCTCTGATAATCCGCGTGACGAGGAACCGATGGATATACTCAAGGATATGACTGACGGTTTGACGGAAGAGGAGTTGCGTTCGACATTGGTTATTGAAGACCGTGCGGCCGCTATTCAGACAGCTTGTACGTTGGCTCAGAAAGGCGATGTGATATTGATTGCCGGGAAGGGCCATGAAGATTATCAGATTATCAAGGGAGTTAAGCACCATTTTGATGATCACGAAGTGGTTCGGAAATTCGCTAAATAGTAAATTGAAAATAAATAAGAGATAGTATGCTTTACCAACTTAACACATTGTTACAGGGTTTGCCAGGAGCACGTCTAATGACTTATATTTCCTTCCGTGCCATTTTGGCTGCGGTATTGGCGATGTTGATCAGTATTTATTTTGGCAAGTGGTTTATCGGCTGGATGAAACGTCATCAGTTTTTTGAGACCCAGCGTGATGAAAAGATAGACCCGTTTAATGTAGCCAAAAAGGGCGTTCCTACCATGGGCGGTATAGTGATATTGGTGGCAATTTTGCTGCCATGTTTGCTTGTGGGGCGTCTGAGTAATATCTACTTGCTGCTGATGATTGTAACCACAGTCATATTGGGCGCATTGGGTTTTGCTGATGACTATATCAAGACTTTCCGTCACAATAAGGAAGGCTTGAATGGTTGGATTAAGATAGGAGGCCAAGTATTGGTGGGTTTGATAGTAGGTCTTACGTTACGTTATAGCCCGATGGCAACGATGAATGAGCGTGTAACGACTCATGTGGAGAATCAGGTTACTTATGTGGTCAAGACACCAGCCGTTAAATCGACCAGAACAACGATACCATTTTTTAAGCACAATAACTTTAACTATGCCGATATGTTTTCGTTTTTGGGTGAACAGAATAAGTATCGTGCAGGTTGGATATTCTTTGTGCTGTTGACGGTATTGGTAGTGGCTGCGGTGAGCAATGGTGCTAATCTCAATGATGGTATGGATGGTATGTGTGCCGGTAACTCGGCTATCATTGGTATCGCTCTTATTGTGTTGGCCTATGTGAGCGGTAGCCTGGTGTGGGCTAATTATTTTGATGTGATGTATATTCCCCATTCAGAAGAGTTGGTAGTCTTTTTGGCAGCTTTTGTGGGTGCTCTGATAGGTTATTTGTGGTGGAATAGTTTTCCGGCTCAGATTTTTATGGGTGACACCGGAAGCTTGGCCATTGGAGGTATCATTGGTGTTTGTGCGGTGTTGATACATAAGGAGTTGCTTGTTCCACTGCTTTGCGGTGTGTTCTTGATGGAAAGTGTGTCGGTTATTGTTCAGACGCAGGTGTATAAGTTCTATAAGCGTCGTGGTCGCCATGTGCGCGTGTGGAAGCGTACCCCATTGCATGACCATTTCCGTACGTCGATTGAGCAGGTGTTGAAAGTTGACCCTACTTGTGTGGTACGATTCAAGGGTCGCGATAATCTGGATCACGAGTCCAAAATTGTTCTTCGATTCTGTATAGTAACGCTGATATTGGCAGCGATAACGATATTAACCCTCAAAATCCGTTGATGATGAAACGAATAGTAGTTTTAGGAGCAGGTGAGAGTGGAACCGGTGCGGCTATACTCGCCAAGACCAAAGGTTATGATGTGTTTGTAAGTGATATGGGTGAGATTAAACCCACCTATCAAGCGCTTTTGGAGCAACATGCTATTCCTTGGGAGCATCATCAGCATACAGTGGAGTTGATTTTGAATGCAGAAGAGGTGGTAAAGAGTCCGGGTATTCCTGATACGGCTCCCATTATAGTACAACTTAAGGCGCAGAATACTCCTATTATCTCGGAGATAGAGTTTGCGGCGCGCTATACGTCTGCTAAGATGATTTGTATTACCGGTAGCAATGGTAAGACCACTACGACTTCACTTATTTTCGACATGCTTTATCGTGCAGGGTTGGATGTTGGTTTGGCCGGAAATATCGGCAATTCGCTTGCATTGCAGGTGGCGCAGCAGGATCATGCGTACTATGTGATTGAGTTGTCCTCTTTCCAGTTGGATAATATGTATGACTTTAAGGCTGACGTTGCCATTCTGCTCAATATTACGCCAGACCATTTGGATCGTTATGAGTATAAGTTTCAAAACTATGTGGATGCCAAGTTCCGCATTACCCGTAATCAGACCAAGGAGGATGCGTTCATATATTGGGCGGAAGATCCGGTGATTGATCGTGAAATGAAAAAGTTGCAGCTAGGAGCAACTCTTTACCCGTTTGGTTTTAAGATGCCATCTCCGTTGCCTGTTGGAGAGGATGAGTTGGCACTAAAGGGCAAGCATAACCAACTGAACTCGATGGCGGCTACATTAGCGGCTCAAGCAGTGGGTATTAAAAAGGATGTGATTCGTGAGAGTTTGACTCAGTTTGCAGGAGTGGAGCATCGTCTGCAGTACATAGCTACAGTAGGCGGGGTGCGGTTTATCAATGATAGCAAGGCAACTAATGTTAATTCGTGTTGGTATGCCTTGGAGTCGATGAACACTCCGACAGTACTTATTCTGGGTGGTAAGGATAAAGGAAATGATTACTCTGAGATAGATGAATTGGTTCGCCAGAAATGCCATACGTTGGTTTTTATGGGGCTGCACAATGAGAAATTGCATGAGCATTTTGATTCATTTGGTCTGCCAATCATTGATACAGATAATATAGAGGATGCAGTTCGCGGCGCTTATCAGGCAGCAGAGGAAGGCGATACTGTATTGCTCAGCCCGTGCTGCGCAAGTTTTGACCTTTTCCGCTCTTATGAGGATCGAGGCGAACAATTTGCTCAACAAGTACGTCAACTTTGATATGTTATGACACAACAAGCAACTGACTTGATTAATAAACGGGGGATTGATAAGACCTTCTGGGTGCTATTCGGCGCATTGATTGTCGCTGCGGCTATTGCGTTGTTTTCGGCTTCCAGTACATTGGTTTATAAATCCGGTTCTGCTCTTAGCGGTGTCGGCCAGCAATTGGTCTTCATCGCGTTGGGAGTGTTGGTTGCTTTTGTATTGCAATATCTACCTTCGCGCGCTATTCGTTTTGGCGGTTATTTTGTGCTGGCAATAGCTATTGCGTTGTGTGTGTCTACATTATTCCCGTCCTTGCCGTGGGTTAAAACTATCAATGGTGCTTCACGATGGGTGAAGATAGGTGTTCAGTTCCAGCCATCTGAGTTGGCTAAATTGTCTTTGGTGATTGTTGTGGCTGATCTGCTTTCGCGGGTAGATCGAAAGGATGAAGATTCGTTTAAACGTATATATTGGTGGGTGATTGGAATATCTGCAGTTACTATTTTGCCGATCATGCATGGTAATCTGTCGACTGCTATTTTGATGGGTGGTGTGATAGTGTTGATGCTTTTTCTGGCGCGCTTTCCATGGAAGTATATTTTATGGACAATAGTTGTGCCTGTGGTGGGGCTGTTTTTGCTTCTGCTCGTGGCAAAGTATGCATATATAGATAAGCATAAGGAGTTACCGCATATTATAGAGCGCACAGAAACTTGGGTTAGTCGTATCAATGCATTTATCGGATCAGATAGCGAGCAGGGGGGACAGACAATACCTTGGGAACGTATGAACGCGGAACAACGTAAGAAGGAAATGCGTAAGGAGATGACTTCCAAGGAAGGAATGCAGCGGGCTTATGCTCAATTGGCTGTAAACCGTGGTGGTAAGACGCCCATTGGTGTTGGACCGGGTAATAGTAAGGAGCGTGACTATTTGCCATTTGCTTATGCAGATTATATTTTTGCCATTATAGTTGAGGAATCAGGGGTGATAGGAGCTTTTCTATTAGGTTTTCTCTACTTGGCTATTTTGTTTAGGGCATGTTATGTGTCCAGCCGTTTTGATGACTATGCGGCTATGTTGATGGTGATGGGTGTTGCGTTGATGCTCACTTGTCAAGCAATAATATCGATGTTAGTAGCGGTAGGTTTGGGACCGGTAACCGGTCAGCCACTACCTCTCATATCTCGTGGTGGTACGAGTGCACTGCTTACCAGTTTATATTTTGGTATAATGATGTGCGTTAGCCGTGAGCAACTCACTCGCCGTAAGAGGATAGATATGACCGCTCGTGATTCGGCAGCCGAGGTTCCCGATGTGGTAGTATTAGATGATAAATAACAAAACAATATACTATGAATTATCTTATTTCCGGAGGTGGCACCGGTGGCCACATTTTTCCAGCAGTGAGTATAGCGAATGCCCTTCGCGAATTGGACCCAGAAGCGCATATTCTGTTTGTCGGAGCATTGGGGCGTATGGAAATGGAGCGTGTACCGCAAGCGGGCTATGATATCATAGGCTTGCCTGTGCGCGGTTTCAACCGTTCACAACCTTGGAAGAATGTGTCGGTACTGATTGACTTGTTTCGTTCGATGATTCAGGCTCGTCGTATAATCCGTGATTTTCGTCCTGATGTGGGTGTGGGAGTTGGCGGATATGCTTCCGGCGCGGCTATGAAAGTGGCGGCCTGGATGGGGGTGCCGATAGTACTTCAGGAACAAAATGGTTTTGCCGGCGTGACGAATAAGCTATTGCGTAATAACGCCTCTAAGATTTGTGTGGCGTACGAAGGCATGGAGCGTTTCTTTGCCGCTGAAAAGATTATCTTGACCGGTAATCCGGTTCGTCAGAACCTACTTGACGGTAAGCGTCACGAGTCGAATAGAAAGAATCTGTTGGTCATTGGCGGCAGCCTTGGAGCGCGTACAATCAACGAAGCCATCAAGGCGGCTTTGCCGGAATTAGCAAAAATGGATATACAAGTGGTATGGCAGACGGGGAAAATTTATTATGACAAGTGTTATGCGGCATGGGAGGCTGCCGGGAGCCCTGTTAATGTTGAGTGTTGCGACTTTCTTTCCGATATGCCTGATCGTTATGCGCAAGCAGATCTTGTGATATCTCGCGCGGGGGCCAGTTCAATTAGCGAACTGTGTTTGTTAGGGAAACCGGCGATTTTGGTGCCTTCACCCAATGTGGCGGAAGACCACCAGACGCACAATGCTATGGCGCTTGTTAAGCGCAATGCTGCAGTTTTGGTGCGCGATGCGGATGCGGCCAAAGAGTTGGTTGGCAAGGCATGCGAACTGATCCAACAGCCTGAACTGCTGAACAAACTGCATACCAACATACTGAAACTGGCGCAAAAAGATTCGGCTAAACGAATAGCAGAGGAAGTGATGAAACTGACAAAAAAATAAGCGAACTTGCGTTCGCTGCGGAGAGAGAGGGATTTCTTTGTAATCCCAGTATGCCAGAGGCATCCTGTACAAAATAAAAACTCAATTTCCTTGCTCAAGAAAACTTGGACAGAAAACCTGAGTTTCTATTTTGCGGAGAGAGAGGGATTCGAACCCCCGGTACCTTTCAGTACAACGGTTTTCAAGACCGCCGCGATCGACCACTCCGCCATCTCTCCTATGTTTTCTTTTCGAAAACGGCTGCAAAGGTACTGCTTTTTTTTGACATATGCAAATTTTTTTGTAAAATTGCCAAAATTAATGTATAAATGGTTAATGATATAACGGGAAATAGGCGGATGCTTGCCAAGACTTTTAAGGGGCTGGAAGAAGTGTTGGCTAAAGAATTGATTGAATTAGGTGCAGACGATGTGCAAATTGAGCGTCGTGCGGTTTCGTTTACGGGCGATAGGGCATTGTTGTATAGGGCCAATCTGTGTCTGCGAACAGCATCGCGCGTTTTAGTGCCAATCAAGAAACAGAGTTGTGATGGTTCTAAGCCTGATGACTGGCTATATGAAATGGTTAGGGCGGTTAATTGGGCGGAATATATGACTTCAGATACTACGTTCTCTATAGATACGACGGTTTATAGTGATGTGTTTCGAAATAGCCGTTTTGTTACCTATCGAGTTAAGGATGCGATTGTGGATTGGTGGATAGATAAGGAGGGGAAACGTCCGAATGTAAAGGTTACTGCACCAGATTTGTATATCAATGTCCATATAGCCAATAAGACGGTAACTATTAGTTTGGATAGTTCGGGAGAGTCGCTTCATAAGCGTGGCTATCGTGTTGCGAACACAGAAGCGCCTATTAATGAAGCTTTGGCTGCAGGAATGTTGTTGATGGCAGGATGGCAAGGACAGTCGGATTTATATGATCCTATGTGTGGCTCGGGAACAATCCCTATTGAGGCAGCATTGATTGCACGTAATATAGCACCAGGAGTGTTTCGTCAGTCATTTGCCTTTGAAAAATGGAAGGATTTTGATCCTGAATTATGGAGCGAGATTTATAATGACGATAGTCAGGAACGCGAGTTTGAGCATAAGATCTATGGTTCTGATGCGTCATTTTATGCCATTCAACAAGCTACGAAAAACATCAAAGCGGCTGGCGTTAGTAAAGATGTCGAACTAAAGCAGATTCGTTTAGAAGAAGTTAAGGATGTGAATGCTGATGGAGCTTTAGTTATGATGAATCCTCCTTATGGAGAACGCCTTAAGAGTAACAAGGAGATGGAAGACTTGTATGCTGCGATTGGTACTACGTTGAAACATCAATTCACCGGAGCAACGGCATGGATTATCTCGTCCAATGTGGAGGCAATGAAACGCATCGGACTTAAGCCGTCCAAGAAATACCACTTGCTGAATGGTGAGCTCGATTGCCAGTTTAATAAATACGAATTGTTTCATGGAAAAAGAAATGAAGCCCATTTACATAGCTGATTATAATTATCCATTGCCAGACGAACGAATTGCTAAATATCCTTTGGCAGAGCGTGATCACAGTAAATTGTTGGTCTATAGGGATGGTAAGGTAGGTGAAGATCGTTTTTACAATGTAGGTGACTATATTGTTCCGCATTCACTACTTGTGTACAATAATACGCGTGTGATACAAGCGCGTTTGGAGTTCCACAAGCGGAGAGCCTCCGCAGGCGAAAACGCTATGCAGGTTCAGGGAGCACGTATTGAAGTCTTTTGTTTAGAGCCGCTAGTGCCACATGACTACCAATTGTCGTTGGGATCAACGAATGGCTGTGTATGGAAATGCATGGTGGGCAACGCGAAGAAATGGCATGATGAACCTATAGAATTAAAAATTAAAAATGAAAAATTAAAAATTACCTTGCTCGCATGCAAGGAACAAGTGTTGGGAAATACTTTTGCCGTGCGTTTTGAATGGGAAGAAACGAACGTGTCTTTTGCGGAGATATTGGATGCTGCCGGTGAATTGCCTATTCCGCCGTATTTGAACCGGAAGACGGAAGAGAGTGATTTGAAGACTTATCAAACCGTATATTCGCGTATTAAGGGTTCGGTGGCTGCTCCAACAGCAGGTTTACATTTTACGGAGCGGGTGTTGGATGATATTCGTCAACGGGGCATTGAAACGGATGAGGTGACGTTGCATGTAGGGGCAGGAACGTTTTTGCCGGTTAAGACTGCTGATGCTAATGAGCATATGATGCACACGGAGATTATTGCCGTACCGCGCGAGACGATAGCGCATATACAACAGAAATTGGGAAAGATTGTAGCGGTTGGGACAACGAGTATGCGTACACTCGAGAGTTTGTATTTTATTGGTTGTCATCCTGAGAATGCGACGGTGTCGCAGTTCGAGCCTTATGAGCGCGACTATACTATGTCGGTTAATGATGCGTTGCAAGCGATATTGGATTATCTGGATGCTACAGGACAACAGACTTTGCATGCTGAGACGCAGATTATGATCAAACCTGGCTATACGTTTCGCATTGTCGATCAACTCATTACTAACTTCCACCAACCGCAGTCTACGTTGTTGCTTTTAGTGAGTGCTTTTGTAGATGGAGATTGGAAGACGATTTATGACTATGCGTTGTCGCACGATTTTCGTTTTTTGAGTTACGGTGATAGTTCCATATTGAATAGAAGATGATTGATACACATTGTCATATAGATGAGGAGGCTTTTGGAGCTGACCGCGAAGAGGTGATTGCTCGTCAGAAGGAGGCAGGGGTTGACGCAATGATTGTGCCCGGTGTGAATGTAGCATCTATTGAAACTGTCATGCAGGTTTGTCATCAGCATCCCGGCTATTGTTATCCCGCTTTGGGTCTGCACCCCGAAGATGTCAAAGCCGATTGGCAGGAACAGTTAGCGATTGTTGAGCAGGCTATACGGGCAAACCGGAACGAGTTGGTTGCAATAGGCGAGATAGGGTTGGACTATTATTGGGACAAGACCTTTAAAGATGAACAACAGGAAGTACTTCGGCGGCAGATGGAATTGGCTAAAGAACTGGACTTACCTGTGATCTTGCATAATCGTGAATCAACGGAGGATATTCTGCGCATCGCCAAAGAGGTAGGCGGACGAGGTGTGTTTCATTGTTTCAACGGAAGTCGTGAAACGGCGCAGCAGATTTTGGAGATGGATTTTTATGTGGGAATAGGTGGTGTGTTGACATTTAAGAATAGTAAATTGGCTGAGAAGCTGGATGTGGTGCCTTTGGGGCGTGTTCTATTGGAGACGGACGCTCCTTATATGGCACCTGTTCCGCATCGTGGCGAACGAAACGAAAGTAGGTTTATGATTCATGTTGCAGAACGACTCGCGGATGTGTATAATTGTGCCTTAGAAGAGATAAATATGGTGACAAATACTAACGCAAAGCAACTTTTTAAAATAAAATAATGAAAAAAATGCACAAAAACTTGCGTATATCAAAAAAAAGCAGTAATTTTGTAGCCGATATTGAAAAATAATGCTTAAAAAGCGCAGGAGAGATGCTCGAGTGGTTGAAGAGGCACGCCTGGAAAGCGTGTAAACTCCAAAAGGGTTTCCGGGGTTCGAATCCCCGTCTCTCCGCACAACATTGAAAACACATAAATAACATTAAAAATAACAATTATTCAATTTTTAATCTCATGAAAAAATTATTGGCAACCCTTACGGTGCTCGCAATGATTACTTTCGGTAATGTTGCTGTTATGGCGCAGGATGCAGCAGCTCCTGCACAAGAAGAAGTTAAGCAAGAAGTTCCGGCAACGGATACTGCTGCAGTAGTAGAAGAGGCTCCTGCTGAGGAGGAGGTTGCTCCTGCTGAGGAGGCTGAGGCTGCAGGTCCTGCTGCATTGCACAAGACCTTGAAGACTAAGTTTATTGAGGGTGGTGCAGGCTTTATGGCTGCTACTTTGCTCTGTTTGGTATTTGGTTTGGCTCTTTGCATTGAGCGTATTATTTATTTGTCGCTTAGCAAGACTAATACCAAGAAATTGTTGGATGACATCGAGGCTGCTTTGAAGAAAGGTGGTATCGAGGCTGCATTGGAGGTTTGCCGCAATACTCGCGGTCCGGTTGCTTCTATTTTCTATCAAGGTCTGAGTCGTTATGACGAGGGTATTGATGTAGTAGAGAAGACTGTTTCCAGCTACGGTGGTGTTCAACTTGGTTTGCTTGAGAAGAACCTCTCTTGGATTTCTTTGTTCATCTCGATTGCTCCGTCTCTCGGATTCTTGGGTACTATCATTGGTATGATCGAGGCATTTGACAAGATTCAGCAAGTAGGTGATATCTCGGCTACTGTTGTTGCCGGTGGTATCAAGGTTGCATTGTTGACCACATTGCTCGGTTTGATTATTGCTATCGTTCTCCAGTTGTTCTACAACTACATTCTCAGTCTCATTGAGGGTCTTGTTAACGAGATGGAGGATAGTTCTATTAGCTTGCTCGACCTCGTAGTAGAGTATGCTGATGCTAAGAAGAAATAATGTTAACAATTGGTAGTTAACTCTTAACATTGAAGCAATTATGAAGGATTATAAGAAACTGGCTAAGTGGTCTCTGCTTGCGCTGATGTTGATAGGTATCGTGATATCGGTACTGTTCTATGTTGGCGGCATGAGCGGTGAGACACATGTGGTAGCTGGCGACGAGCTGGGAATACCACGCTTCACGAACTTGTTCCTGAATTGGAACTATATTCTCTTGGTGCTGGTGTGCTTGATTACTCTTTGCTTCGTATGCAAGAACTATATCGACCTCTGGATCAATAATAAGAAAAAAGCGATCACTACTACAGCTGTGGTGTTGGGCTTTGTTTTGTTGGTGATTGTATGTTGGTTCCTGGGTTCTGCAGAGAAGATTGAGATCGTGGGTTATGAAGGTCACGATAATCAGGGTGCATGGGCACAATTAAGTGATATGATGATCTATCTTTGCGGCTTCTTGCTGTGTGGCACATTGCTCACAATGCTTGGCGGATGGATCTATACAAAAATGCTGAATAAGTAAGAATCATCTATTATGGCAAAGAAAATCCCACAGATAAATGCCTCCTCAATGGCGGATATCTCTTTCTTGCTATTGATCTTCTTTTTGGTGACCACCTCAATGGATGTGAACCAAGGTTTGGCACGTCGTTTGCCTGCGCCTATTCCGCCCGATCAAAAAGTCGAGAATACGGATATTAATAAGCGCAACCTGATGGTGGTTAAGATTAACTCGGAGAATCAGTTGATGGTTCAAGGTGAGTTGATGAATGTAAAGGAGCTCAAGGCCAAGGCGAAGGAGTTTATCCTCAATGTCAATGACGAGGAACATCTGCCCAAGCGAGTGGAAGAGGATTTTGGTGCGCCTATCGGTAAGGTGTTCTATACCAAAGATCACGTGATCTCAGTACAGAATGATGTTGATACCGAATATCAGGCATACCTTGATGTTCAGAACGAGCTCGTGGCTGCATACAACGAGTTGCGTGAGGAGTGTGCTAAGAAGTACTATCACCTCAGTTACAACGAGTTGGAGGAAGAGCAGCAGAAGCAGATACAGCAGTTGTACCCGCAGAAGATTTCTGAGGCTGAACCTAAAAATTATGGAGGAAACTGATTATGGCAAAGATACGTAGAAATGAAAAACGTGAGATGCCGGCGCTTAATACGTCGTCTCTCCCTGACATCATCTTTATGTTGTTGTTCTTCTTCATGTCAGTTACCTCTATGAAGGAGGTTACCTACAAGGTGCAATTCACGACGCCTCAGGCTACTGAGTTGACCAAGTTGGAGAAGAAATCGCTTGTGCGTTATATCTATGTTGGTACTCCGACTAAGGAGTTCCGTAAGCAAGCCGGTACTGAGTCGCGTATTCAGTTAGATGATGCATTTGCAGAGACTTCTGAGATAGGCGAATATATTCTCAATGAGAGTTCAAATATGAACGAGGAGGATAAGCCTAAGATGACTGTGTCTATCAAGGCAGACAAGGAGACTCGCATGGGTATTATCAATGATATAAAGCAGGAGTTACGTGCTGTGTCAGCGCTGAAGATAAATTACGCTGCAACGCAACGTACATCGCTTTAAAAAGCGTAAGTTTAACCAAATCGCATGCCCTGAAAAGGTGTGCGATTTGGTATGCTGTGCACGCGCGCACATGCGAAAGCGCGTAAGTGTACGTATATATTGAATGATGGAATATACTTATCTCAATCATATTGATTCGCCGATTGATCTTAAGCGTCTACGGCTAGAGCAATTGCCGGAGGTGTGTGCAGAGCTGCGCGCCTTTATCATAGAGGAACTGAGTCATAACCCAGGACATCTGGCGTCGTCTCTAGGTGCGATTGAATTGACAGTTGCGCTACATTATGTGTTTGACACACCCAATGACCATTTGGTGTGGGACGTGGGGCACCAAGCATATGCTCATAAGATACTGACAGGCAGACGCGATCGTTTCCATACTAATCGGCAGTTTAAGGGCTTGTCGCCATTTACTAATCCGGCTGAGTCGGAGTATGATGCCTTTATTGCCGGTCATGCCAGTAACTCCATTTCTGCGGCATTGGGCATGGATGTGGCAGAGCGTATTCTAGAGAAACAGGGAGAGGCTAAGGCACACAAGACGGTGGCTATAATTGGTGATGGAGCTATGACGGGTGGACTGGCTTTTGAGGGGTTGAACAATACGTCTATGGATAATAACGACTTGCTTATTATCTTGAATGATAATCATATGGCGATTGACCCATTGAAAGGTGGTTTTACTCAATATTTAGTTGATTTGACAACGTCGGCGGGGTATAACAAATGGCGTTGGCGTCTCTATCGTTTAGCTATCCGTCTTCATTTGGTAGACGAACATAAGCGTCAAGTTCTTCTGCGTCGATTTAACAACATTAAGGCTTCATTGTCCAAGCAAGCCAATAATATATTCACCGGACTCAATATCCGTTATTTTGGTCCGACTGATGGCCATGATGTGATTGCCTTGGTTCGCATTTTGCAGGAGATTAAGAATCATGGTGGTCCCAAGGTGCTTCATATTATCACTAAGAAGGGAAAGGGGTATGCTCCTGCAGAGAACGATCAGACTGTGTGGCATGCTCCTGGGGAGTTCGATGTGGCTACAGGGCAACGGACTAGTGGCAATTCGTCCTCCGAGAGTATACCTCCTCTATGGCAAGAAGTATTTGGTAATACTTTGCTAGAGATGGCAACGAAGAATGAAAAGATAGTAGGTGTGACGCCGGCGATGCCTTCAGGATGTTCGATGTCCATTATGCAAAAGGAGTTGCCTGAGCGTGTGTTTGATGTAGGCATTGCAGAGGGGCATGCAGTCACATTCTCTGCAGGATTGGCCAAGGAAGGATTGTTGCCATACTGCAATATCTATTCGACCTTCTTGCAGAGGGCGTATGATAATATTGTTCATGATGTAGCATTGCAAAATCTGCATGTGGTATTTTGTGTAGATCGCGCCGGTATTGTGGGTAACGATGGTGCAACTCATCATGGTCTATTAGATTTGGGCTATTTGCGTCCTATCCCCAATATGCAGATTTGTGCCCCGATGACCGGTGAAGATTTGAGGCAGATGATGTATTTGTCAGAGAGATTAGAAGGGCCGGTGGCTATTCGTTATCCAAGAGGTCGATGCAACAGTTATACGACTTTACCTATAGTTAGAGATGTAGAGTATGGCAAGGGATGGAAGATTAAGGACGGCAAGGACATAGCAGTTCTCTCTCTCGGCGCGTTGGGTGTTGCGGCATTAGAGGCAATCGAGGAGATACAGAATAAGATGCTCGGGGTAAATATTGCTCATTATGATATGCGTTGGTTGAAACCGCTAGATGAAGATTTGTTGCGAGAAGTGGCTGACGGTTTTGATACGATAGTGACAATAGAGGATGGAATGATAGCGGGAGGATTGGGATCTGCTGTGCTTGAATGGTTGTCAGACCATGGCTATACTAAGCGTGTGATACGTTTAGGCGTTAACGATAGTTTTGTGGAACATGGCTCGACAAAAGAGCTCTATCATATGTTGAAATTAGATAAAGAAGGTATATGCGAATCATTATTGCAGGCGCTGGAGAAGTAGGAACCCATTTGGCTAAGCTTCTCTCGCGTGAAGACATGGAGATTAGTCTGTTAGATGAGAGCGCCGAAAAACTAGGCGATTTGAGTGCTACCTATGATATGCTGACTAAGGTTGGTAGCCCGACTTCGATACACGACCTTAAGGACTTGCAAGTTAAAGATTGTGATCTGTTTATATCGGTTACTCCTCATGAGACGGAGAATATGACTGCTTGTTTAATAGCCAACTCTTTGGGAGCTAAGCGTACTCTCGCTCGTATAGATAATTATGAATACTTGTTGCCGGAGAACAAAAAGTTCTTCGAGCAAATGGGTTTGAATCATCTAATCTATCCAGAGGTGTTGGCTGCAAATAATATAGTAGAGTCGCTCCGTACCAATTGGATGAGATATCATTTCACGCTTTGTGATGGTGCTTTGGAACTTTGTGTAGTCAAGATTCGCAAGGGAGCACCTGTTATTGGGCAGGCTTTTCGCTCGGGCTATTATAGTCATGGTAACTATCGTATCGTGGCTATTAAACGCATGAATGAGACAATCATTCCTAATGGTGATGATGCTGTACAAGAGGGTGATATGGTTTATGCAATCTGTACTAAAGAACAGATACATTTCATGCGCGAGCAGTTAGGAAAACCCAAACGTGAGATTAAGAACATCGTGTTTTTTGGTGGTGGTCGTATTACCCACAAGGCTGTGATGTCGTTGCCGGAGGATAAGCAAATTAAGATCTTTGAACCCGATCGCCAACGATGTGAGTATATATCCGAGAAACTACCTAATGCCTTAGTTATTCATGCCGACCCGTCCGATATGGAACTGCTTCATAATGAGGGTCTGCAAGATGCCGACGCGGTAGTGGCGGTGATGGATAACAGCGAGAGCAATATTTTCGCCTGTCTGGCAGCCAAACGGTTCGGTGTGCGCAAGACGATTGCAGAGATCGAGAGCGTGGATTATATCCCAATGGCTGAAGGATTGGATATAGGGGCGGTGCTCAACAAAAAAACCATTACAGCCAGTTATATTTATCAAATGTTGCTTGGAGCTAACGTGCGAAATCTGGCTAATGCTGATGCCGAAGTGGTGGAGTTTGTAGCTCAAGAGAGTACACCAATCACCAAAAACTGCATCAAGAATCTAGACTTGCCCGACAATGCTAATATCGGAGGTATAGTACGTGCTGGAGAAGGCATATTGGTCAATGGTGACACACAAATATTACCCGGTGATCAGGTGGTGGTATTCTGTAAGAGTCAGGTGTTACGTAAACTGGAACGTTTCTTTAAATGACAAGGGTTTTAAACAGCAAAATAGTATTTCGTTCTTTAGGAGCATTGGCGGTGATGGAATCGTTGTTTATGGCGGTTCCTACACTTTATGCATGGTTGCATGATGAACCATGTTTGGGTGCTTGGGTAGTCTCGACCGTTATCACTTTTGTGGCTGCGCAAGTGTTCCTTTTGATTGGTCATGGTGCGCAGAAGAAAGTGGGAGAACGTGAGGGCTATGTTATTGTTGCTTCAGTGTGGGTGGTATTTTCTCTGTTTGGAATGTTGCCATTTTGGCTGTCCGGAGCATTACCATCTTTGGCCGATTGCTGGTTTGAAACTATGGCCGGTTTTACCACTACGGGTGCAACTGTAATTTCGGATGTGGAGAGCTTTCCTGAGTCGCTGTTGCTATGGCGTGCATTGATGCAGTGGGTTGGTGGTTTAGGTATAATAGTATTGTCTGTGGCTATTCTGCCCATGTTTGGTTTGGGAGGTATGCAACTTTATTCGGCGGAAGTGACAGGCGTAAGTTATGAGAAATTGAGCCCTCGAATAGCTGATACAGCTAAGCATATGTGGGTGACTTATATCCTATTGACTGCCGCACAGACGGCGTTGCTATTTGTCGAGGGAATGCCTTGTTTTGATGCTGTATGCCACTCGATGTCTACGATTTCTACGGGTGGATTCTCTACGCAGAATAACAGCATGATAGACTACAATGCGTCGATCCAGTGGACAACGGCAGTGTTTATGTTTTTGTCGGGTATGAATTTTACCCAACTGATATATCTTTTCCGCGGTCGTCCACAACGTCTGTTTAAGGATGAAGAAACACAATGGTATTCAATAGCGGTACTAGTGGCTACGTTGTTTTTGTCAGCAGGTTTGTTTATCCACTATGGTATATCATATGATTTCCGTCAGATAACATTGACTCGTCCCTCATTTGCGATGGCAGAGCAAGCATTGCGTAAGGGCTTCTTTATGGTAACGTCTGCGATGACCAGTACGGGTTTTGCGGCGAGTGATTATATGACATGGCCTAAGTTGTTGTGGGTATTTGTATTCTTTATGATGTTTACCGGTGCAGCTTCAGGGTCAACGGCGGGAGGTATCAAATGGGTGCGTATTGGTATTTTTGCAAAGTCGGCTATGACAGAGTTGAAGCGCCGTATTCATCCCAATGCCGTTATTCCGGTACGTTTTAATGGGCGAACTGTTAGTGAGCAGACCTCCAGTAATGTGATGGCATTTTTGTTCTTTTATATTGTGATTATTGTTCTTGCTTCTCTCATATTTTGTGCCTCAGGTGTGGAATTTGATGAAGCGATCGGTACGGCAGTTTCCGGTATTGGAAATGTAGGTGTGTCGATTGGACAGTTTGGCCCGTTGGGCTCGTATGAGAATTATCCGACTTTAGCTAAGTGGACGATGACAGCCGTGATGTTAATTGGACGTTTAGAGATTTTTACCGTATTATTGTTATTTAGTAAAGCACTTTGGCGAAAATAATGAAATCAATGAAACCAAGCCATATTGCGGGACTCTATTTCCTGGTGATAGCTATTTTGGCTATTTTCTGTTTGATGGTACCCGAAGGTGGCATACATTTGGATATCCAGTGGCCGACGATGGGCGAGATGCTGGAATTGGAATCCGATACTGCCGATCTTGAAGATCTGGCGGTAGAGACCGATACAGTCGTGCCGGTAGTGGTGGACGAGAATGTGGTTGATACCATTACTGATACTCGTTACTATTTGAAATCTTTTTATGCGTCGTTAGACAGTACTAAGGCTAAGTCTATTCGTGTTGTACACTATGGAGACTCACAGATAGAGGAAGATCGTATGTCGATGACACTCCGTCGTGATCTTCAGTCGCGTTTTGGAGGAGGTGGAGTGGGCTTGTTGCCTCTCCATCAGACCATAGCTATGCGTACAGTGACGCAGGGGCTGTATATTAATAATCAGCGTCAGACAGCTAAGCAAGGGCCTAAACGTCATATGGTTTATGGTCCCAAGGATTTTCGTCGTTCTGATGGCATGTATGGTGTAATGGGGCAAGTGGCTACGATGGATAATAGTCTGGTGGCCGGTTCGGAGCATGTGCAGGTTAATGTTAACTCCGGTAGTGACTCGACTGCTACAGAGCGTTATTTCAATCGGGCTCGTCTTGTGGCTGATGGAGGGGTTACGATGTCGGCTAACGGACAGACGGTTCATAGTCAGCAATTGTTAACTTTGCCTGATAGCTCCAAATCTGTGCGTTTGAGTTTCAACGGTAAGGGACGTGTCTATGGTTTCTCGTTGGAGACGCCAACAGGTGTAATGGTTGACAATGTGCCGATGCGTGGATGTGCAGGAGCTGTGTTTACGAGCATTAGCAAGCAGCTGTGTGCCGACTACTATGCTGCCACTAATACTCGCCTGATTATCTTGCAGTTTGGAGGTAATGCTATTGGTAATAACAGTCATGCAACTATCAGTCATTTTGTTGAGCAGTTGCGCAAACAGGTAAAAATGATGAAGGAGTGTGCTCCGTACTCATCGATCGTGTTTGTGGGACCGAGTGATATGCTGGTTCGTCGTGGAGGTAAGTCTCAGAGTAATGAGGGTGTGGCGTATATGGATCATCAGTTACTCCGTATGGCACAAGAAGAGCGTATCGGGTATTTCTCGCTTTATCATGCTATGGGTGGACGAAACAGTATGCTTCAATGGCAGCAACGGAATTTGGCCGGTAACGATGGAATTCATTTTACACCTGACGGGGCCGTTAAGGCAGGCCGTTTGTTGGCAGAATGGTTAGAGAATGGCCGTCAGATGGTTAAAAAATGAGGAGTGAACAATTATGGAATTTTTAAAACACATATTTGCTTTTAATCAAGATAGCCCACTGCTTTTCACACAGTTCTATTTTTGGGCGTTCTTTGCGCTGGTCTATGCGCTTTTTGCGCTTATTATTCAATATGGCTGCAAGGGGGAACAGAGCCGAAAACGTATGCACATGCGGAATGTGTATTTGATGTTTGTAAGCTGGTTCTTCTACTATAAGACCAGTGGACTTTTTCTATTGATATTGCTTTTTGTTACCCTTAGTGACTGGTTGATAGCGCAGCAGATTTATCGTAATCGTGAGCGGAAGAACCGCGCCAAAGCATGGCTGATACTGTCAGCTGTGATAGACTTGAGCATTTTGGCATATTTTAAGTATGCATATTTCTTTACCAATATGGTGAATGATCTATTTGGAGCCTCGTTCCAAGTGTTTGATATATTTGCTTATATTGGTAATGGTTGCTCCGAGTCGGGCATGTTTCGTGTTGATCAGATCGTGTTGCCTGTAGGAATATCGTTCTTTACATTCCAGGTTATATCTTACACGGCCGATGTATTCCGAGGACATATCAAACCGGTAAAGAATTTGCTGGATTTTGGTTTTTATGTGGCTTTCTTCCCGCAGCTGGTGGCAGGACCTATTGTGCGTGCGGCAGACTTCATTCCGCAGTTGTATAAACCGTTCTATCTGGGTCGTCGTCAGTTTGGCTTAGCTGTGTTTTGGATACTGAATGGTTTGGCAAAGAAGATTATATTGTCTGATTTTTTAGCAGTCAATATTATTGATCGTGTGTTTGGCCATCCGTTGCTGTTTAGCGGCTTTGAGAATCTGTTTGCACTCTTTGCATACTCGTTGCAGGTGTATGCAGATTTCTCGGGTTATACTGATATTGCTATTGGTGTGGCGATGCTAATGGGATTCTATTTGCCAAAGAACTTTAATTCTCCGTATAAGTCGCAAAATCCGCAAGAGTTTTGGCGTCGTTGGCATATCAGTCTCGGCTCTTGGCTAAAGTCTTATCTTTATATACCGTTGGGCGGTAATCGTAGTGCCGGATTTGGTACCTATTTCTGGTTAACATTGATAGGTTTGATTACTGTCGTGCTTACCGGTTCGTGGTGGGGGCTGATAGCTATGGCGGTATTGGCAGTAGTGATTGCTTGGGGAGCAAAGCGTTATCCCGGACATAAGAAGCTGATGTATGCTAACCTCAACTCGTTTATTACGCAGATATTAGGCGGATTGTGGCATGGTGCCAGTTGGAATTTTGTTATATGGGGCGGAATTAACGGCATCGGAATGATCGTTAATAAGTTCTGGCGCATAATGAATTGGCATGTTCGTTACTGTTTGATGTCGTTAGCACTAATTGTACTCCTTGTGTGGCATATGATTAATCCTCTGCCTGTAATTAACATGTTTGCTGTATGGACGGCTATTGTGTGGGTGGTAACATTGCTGCGTTATCTGAATTTCCTGGTCGAAGAGTATGCGGTCATGGAGAAGTTGCATAAATATTGGCCTTCCCAATGGCGGTTGGGTTGTGGTGAAGTGCAGCTGAGCCAATTTAAGTCTCATCTTTCTACGGCTTGGGCTGTGTTGCAGACTTTTACGTTCATCACTTTCACACGTTTGTTTTTCCGTTCCGGCTCTAATTTGGATCCTGCGACAGCGAATAAGGTGGCATGGGAGACGGCCAAGAATATGGTTAACCAGATAGGCGGTGCTTGGGATAACTCGATTATTATGCCATTTTGCCATGAGTACCGTACGGTTGTATGGGCGTTCGTGCTGGGTATGATTATTCACTGGCTGCCGGCTAAGTGGAAACAAGCCTATCGTCTCTATTTTGCTCGAATGCCGTTGCCTTTGATGGTAGGTGTTGTGGTAATGACGATAGTTGTGATTTATCAGTTTGTCATGGCTGAGGCGCAACCGTTTATATACTTCCAGTTCTAAGTGGTTTAGAACCTGAGCAATATAAGTATGCACATCATTGGACTGACAGGAGGAATTGGTAGTGGTAAGTCCACTATTGCGCGAACATTGGTTCGCCGTGGCTATACGGTTTATCTATGCGATGAGGAGGCCAAGCGTATCGTGGTGGAGGATGTGGTTGTAAGGGCGCAGATTGAAGATTTGTTAGGCGCTGAAGTCTTTGTTGATAATATCTATCAGCCGTCTGTTGTGCTGCGAAAGTTGGCGAATGATCCGTCGTTGTTAGAGCATTTGAATGCTATCATTCATCCAGCAGTATTAGAAGATATAAGAGCGGCGAGTAAAAGAGGAAAGGCAGAGGATTTGCTGTTTGTAGAGTCGGCTATATTGTACGAAAGCGGAGTGGCGCAGGTTTGTGAGTATGTGGCAGCGGTAGTGGCGCCGGAATCTGTCCGTCTAGCCCGTGTTCTGAAACGTGATCCCAATCGAAATGAGGCTGAAGTTCGTCGGTGTATAAATCGCCAAATGACAGATGAAGAATTGGTGCGTTGTGCTGATATGGTTCTGGAGAATGATGGTGTGCAATCTATTGATTTACTGGTGGATCGGCTTTTGGGGAATATACATAGTTGAATATTAAATGGAATATGTGAATATGGAGATTTTGCTTTCTTTTGTAGGAGGAATGGTATTGGCAGGAGTAGTATTCTATCTGCTGCATAAAGAAGCGCTCTCGTCGCTTGAAAAACATCATTCTCAGGCGATAGAGGCAGAGCGTACTCGTTACGATGAGATGCTTGCGAAGGTGACCGCGCAGATGAAGAATACGACCGAACAAATGTTGCAACAACGTCAGGAACAACTGCAACAATCCAATTCGGTTCATATGCAGCAGATAGTCAATCCGTTACGTGAGACTATTCAACGAATGGAGACGGCTCTCAAAGAGAATAAATCCACTCAGGAAACTTCCACGGAGGCTATCAAAGAGAAGATTGCTACGTTGGTTAGTACCACTATGCGCGTAAGTGACAGTGCTGAACGGCTGAGTAATGCTTTGACGGCTGAGAATAAGACTCAAGGAAACTGGGGAGAGCAAAAGATTGAATCTCTGTTAACCGCTATAGGTCTAGAGCGTGGACTTGAATATGATGCGCAAGAGTATTTGCGGGATGCGAGCGGCAATATTATCGTCTCAGACGATACGTCTCGTCGAATGCAGCCTGATATAATTTTGCACTTGGACGAAACGCGTGATCTGATAATCGATTCTAAAGTGTCTTTGAACGCATTTGTTGACTATACTAATGCTGATGACGAACAGGCTCGGGAATTGGCCTTGGCGTCCCATCTTCGCAGTGTTCGTAACCATGTAAAAGAGTTGGCGAAAAAGAACTATGCATCGTATGTGAAATCGCCGCGTCAAAGTGTTGATTTTGTGATGATGTTTGTGCCTGTGGATGCTGCATTGCAACTGGCATTGACGGCGGATCAAACACTATGGCGAGAGGCTATGAATCAAGGAGTGTTTATCGTCGGGGAGCAAAACTTGTATGCAGCTTTGAGGGCGGTACAAGTGACATGGACTACTATTAAGCAGAATGCTAACAATAAGGCTATCTGTGACACGGCGGAAGAACTGCTCAATCGTGTGGGTGATTTTATGGAGAAATTTAGTGATTTGGGTAAGAAACTAGAGAAGGTGAATGAGGCATATGAATCAGTAGCCAAGAAGGCTAATTCCGGCCAGAGTGTGTTAGGGTCTGCCCGTAAATTGGTTAAATTGGGAGCTAAAGCGAGTGCTGTTCATCCTCTTCCGCAACATAGCGAAGAATAACAATCGTTGACTAATTTCAAAATCACGGGATAATATACTATGTATATTATAGGGTGCTGTGTGGTACGATGCACATCCGATGAGAGTCCGACGGGAGTCGGGCAGGCATAGTTTTTTTAGCAATATTAGGTAAAAAATGCAAATATATTTGTGTATGTCAAAAAAAAGTCGTATCTTTGTGCGCTATTTTAATTTTTAAAATAGAGTGTATTTGTTATATGTGTAATTTTAGTGTTTGATTGATGAGAATAAATCTACAACTGATACAAGACATACTGTACCGCAATGCGCAACTGGAATGGGATGCGGAAACCCTATCCGGCGTGGAGGATTGTTATCGTTTTTTGGAGCAGTTTTCTCGCGACAAGATCATCTATGGTATCAATACCGGTTTTGGTCCAATGGCCCAGTGGCGCGTGAGCGATGAGCACTTGCGCGACTTGCAGTATAATATCATTCGTTCTCATGCTACCGGTATGGGTGAGCCGTTGGATGATTTTTTTGTACGCGCGAGCATGCTCGCACGCGTGGGTTCTTTTGCGCAATGTAAGAGTGGCGTTCATCCTGAATTGGTGAAACTTTTGACAGCATTTGTCAATCGTGGCATTTGTCCTTATATTCCCAAACATGGTAGCGTAGGTGCCAGTGGTGATTTGGTTCAGTTGGCTCATATAGCATTGTGTTTGATAGGTGAAGGGAAAGTGCATTATCGTGGAGAATGGCGGTCAACGGCGGAAGTCTTGGAAGAGTGCGGATTGAAGCCTATTGATATCCATATACGTGAAGGCTTGAGTTGTACTAACGGTACGAGTGTGATGACCGGCATAAGTGCTGTGAATCAATTGCATGCTGAGAAACTACTTGAGTGTGCGATAAAAGCGGCGGTTTGGATGAACGAGATAGCCGGCAGTTATGATGATTTGATGGCAGCTCCGCTGAATGAGGCTCGTCGTCATAAGGGGCAGATACTTGTAGCAGAGCAGATGCGTAGTATGAGTCAGGGCAGTAAACGTTTGCAGAAGCGTGAGAATAAGTTGTATGACGAGGGGCATGAGGATGTGCGTGTGTTTAAGGATAAAGTGCAGGCATACTACTCTCTTCGTTGCGCGCCGCAGATATTGGGTCCGATAATGGATACGTTAGAAAATAGTCGGAGTGTGATAGAGGAAGAGTTGAATGCTGCCAGTGATAATCCGATTGTAGATCCTGTGACAAAGAATGTTTATCATGGAGGTAATTTCCATGGCGACTATATATCGTTAGAAGCGGATAAGATGAAAATCGCTATGGTGCGTTTGGCAATGGTGAGTGAGCGGCAGTTGAATTACCTTTGTCATGATCGGATCAACGGCATTTTGCCTCCATTTTTGAACATGGGCACTCTGGGTTTGAATTATGGTATACAAGCGTGCCAGTTTACCGCCACCAGTACGACTGCTGAATGTCAGACGTTGGCAATGCCTAACTATGTGCACTCTATTCCGAATAACAATGACAATCAGGATGTTGTGTCTATGGGAACCAATAGTGCGGAACTCTGTGCACAAGTGATAGAGAATTGTTATCAAGTGATGTCTATTCTTTATTTGGCAATGGCACAAGCGGTGGATTGTCTTGGAATAGCAGACGAATTGGCGCCAGCAACACGCGCTCAATACGATGCTATCCGCGCTATTACACCAACTATTATTGATGATACGCCATTCTATGAGGATTTGGCAAAAATTGAGCAATATTTGAAATTATGAATTATGCACTTATAACCGGAGCAAGCCGAGGCATAGGACGCGCTATAGCGCTGCGTTTGGCGCAAGATGGCTACTCTGTGATCATAAACTACAATACCAATATGGCGGCTGCGGAGGCGGTTAAGTCTGCTATTGAAGCACAAGGTGGGCATGCAGAATTATTGCCTTTTGATGTGGCTGATGGTAAGGCTGTTGAGACGGCGCTCAGTAGATGGGAAACTGAGCATGAAGGTGAACATATATCTGTTTTGGTTAACAACGCAGGTATTCGCAGAGACGGGCTAATGGTCTTTATGTCAGAGGAGGATTGGCATGATGTGCTTCAGACCAGTGTAGATGGTTTTTACTATGTCACTCGTCGCTTGCTTTCGGGCATGGTACGGGCGCGCAAAGGACGTGTGGTGAATATTACTTCCATATCAGGTGTATCCGGTTTGCCTGGACAGGTCAATTATTCCGCAGCGAAAGCCGCTCTTATTGGTGCAACCAAAGCATTGAGTAAGGAGGTCGCAGCTCGCAAAGTGACGGTTAATGCCGTTGCACCAGGATTTATTGCTACAGATATGACGGCCGATTTGGACGAAGCCGAACTGAAGAAGACTATTCCGGCCGGCCGTTTTGGTCAACCGGAAGAGGTGGCTGCATTGGTTAGTTTTTTATGCTCGGATGAGGCTGCATATATCACAGGACAAACTATCAATATAGCCGGAGGATTATCATGAGGAGAGTTGTTGTAACAGGAATGGGCGTTTGGTCGTGCATAGGACGAAACCAAATGGAGGTGAGTGCATCATTGCGCGCCGGCAAGAGTGGGATAGAAGTTGATCAAACGCGTACGGAGTATGGTTTTCGAAGTCCTTTAACCGGCATTGTTGAGACTCCGGATTTGAAGGGGCTGTTGCATCGTCGCTTGCGCATGGGTATGTCGCAAGAGGCTATGTATGCGTATATGGCAGCGCGTGAAGCTTTTGAGCAGGCGAATATAGACGATCAATATCTGTTAGATAATGAGGTGGGTGTGCTGTTTGGTAATGATAGTACAGCCCAAGCGACTGTTGAGATGCATGAGACAATGTTGGATAAGCATGATACCGCCCTGTTAGGTAGTGGCCTTATCTTTCAGTCTATGAACTCCACTGTAAACATGAATCTTAGCACTATTTTTCATTTGCGAGGAATCAATTTCTCAGTCAGCGCAGCCTGCGCTAGTGGTAGTCATGCTATCGGGATGGGTGCTATGTTTATCCGTCAGGGGTTGCAGGATATGGTTCTCGTAGGAGGGGCACAAGAAGTGAATCCGTATGCCATGGCTGCGTTTGATGCTTTAGGTACTTTTGCCTCGCGTGAGGACGATCCGACTAAGGCTAGCCGCCCGTTTGATGTAAATCGTAACGGACTTGTTCCGAGTGGCGGAGCGGCGGCTTTGGTACTTGAAGAGTATGATCATGCAATTGCACGTGGTGCTACCATTTTGGCAGAGGTATGTGGATATGGTTTCTCCAGTAATGGAGGTGGTATATCTCAACCTAGTAGTGAAGGTTCGTATATAGCTATGAGCAGAGCACTTGCTGATGCAGGTATGCAGGCAGATGAAATAGATTATGTTAATGCCCATGCTACTTCTACTCCACAAGGAGATGCAGAGGAAGCGGTCGCTTTAACGCGTCTGTTTGGCGGTAAGTCCATTTGGATCAGTAGTACCAAGTCAATGACCGGACACGAGTGTTGGATGGCGGGCGCGAGTGAGGCGGTATATTCAATAATAATGATGCAGCAAGGCTTTGTCGCTCCCAATATTAATTTGGAACAAGTGGATCCAAGTGCAGAGACATTGCACATAGCTAAGCGAATGGTACAGACTAATGTACGCACAGTACTGAGCAATAGTTTCGGATTTGGTGGTACCAATAGTGCTATAGTGCTTCGGCAAATTAATTGTAAATAGTAAAGACTCATGCATTTGTTTGACAATTTAAAGAAGGCTTTTTCTAAGGAGCGGTATAATGCGCAACAAGCGCAGGAAATGGCGCACCTCTATTCGTGGGGGCCGGTCATCTTTCAAGTGTGCCGACTGATGATCAAGTATGGCATATTGGATATGCTTAATGAGCACCGTGAAGGGATGAACCAAGACGAGATATCTGCAGCAACCGGTCTGAGTGCATATGCTACAAAATGCTTGTTGGAGGCTTCATTGACCACTCATATAGTGATTATTGATCCTGATACAAACCGTTATCGCTTAGCTAAGATTGGTTGGTTTCTGTTGCGTGATCAGATGATACGTGCTGATATTGATTTCAATCATGATGTCAACTACGAAGGTTGGTTTGTCTTGGACCAAGCGCTCGAGCAGGGTAAACCCGTCGGACTCAAACATTTCGGCAATTGGCCTACGATATATGAGGGGCTGAGCAGTCTGCCCGAACAGGTACAAAAGTCGTGGTTTGGTTTTGACCATTACTATTCGGACCATTCTTTTGACGAGGCACTGAACATCATTAGCGCTAACAATGCGCGCCACTTGTTGGACGTCGGAGGAAACACCGGACGATTCGCTATGCGCTGCGTAGAGTACAACCCTTCTATTGAAGTTACTATTTGCGACCTGCCGCAACAGATAGGACTCATGCAAGAGGCTGTTAAGGGCAAATTGGGTGCGGATCGTATACATGGAGTAGGTATGAATCTTTTGGATGAACAGAGTGCATTTCCCTCAGATCAGCGATATGATGTGATATGGATGTCACAGTTCCTTGATTGCTTCAGTGAGCAGCAGATAGTCTCTATTCTGCGTCGTGCAGCAACTATATTGGACAAAGATAATCGTATTTTTATCATGGAGACTCTTTGGGATCGGCAGGATTATGTGCCAGCGGCTATGAGTTTGACGATGACAAGCCTTTATTTTACGGCTCTGGCTAATGGTAATAGTAAGATGTATAACACCGACGATATGACCTGCATGATTCATAAAGCCGGACTGGAGATTGAGGCTATCTATGACAGAATAGGTAACGGAGGTCATTCGATATTGGTATGTAAACGAGAAATTTGAAGTTTGAAAATTTGAAGATTATATATATGACAAAGCAAGAAATTATTGACAAAGTAAATGAACTTCTTATAGAGGAGTTTGAAATGGAGGCAGAAGCGCTTCAACCGGAGGCTTCGCTCAAGCAAGACCTGGAGATAGATTCGCTAGATTTTGTGGATATTGTAGTCCTCATCGATCGCGAGTTTGGTTTTAAGCCCAAGGCAGAAGAGCTTAAGCAAGTGAAGACTCTTCAGCAGTTCTACGATTATATTGAACAACATCTCTAATGGAACAGAACTGGTCGGGAAAAACGGGTGGTACTTACCGTATGCAGCGTGCGCTAGTGTGGCTATTTAGACACACGAGCTTGCGGTTTGTGTATGGAATCACGCATTTTTGGATTGTGTGGTATATTCTCGTTCGTCCCACCGTTCGCCATGGAGCATATTTGTTTCATCGCCGCCGAGGCCGCAATCGATTGCAGGCGAGTGTTGATGTCTATCGTAGTTTCTACAGTTTCGCCAAAGCAATAATGGATCGTTTCGCAGTCTATGCCGGCTATGAATTTGATATAAAGGTGAAAAATCCGGAACTCTATTATGATAGAAAAGCAGGTTTTGTGATGCTGTTCTCTCATGTGGGTAACACAGAGATGGCCGGTTATTTTCTAAAGACACCAGATAAGAGACTGCATATTTTGGCTTATGGAGGAGAATCTCCTGTCGTGATGGCGCACCGTGCCAAAGTGCTGGAACTCAACAATATTGATATGATAACTATTTATCCAAACGACATGAGTCATATCTATCGTATCAATGACGTGTTGCAGGCCGGTGATATATTAGCCTTTGGTGCAGATCGATTGATGGGTGAGAAAGCGATTGCTACTCGTTTTATGGGATCAGAGGCTAAATTGCCAGCAGGTGCTTTTCAAATTTGTGCGTCGATGAAACATCCGGTGCTATTGGTGTTTGTTATTAAGGAGAGCGATCGTGATTATCATGTCTATTGCGAGGAACTGAAGGCCGATTCTTCGCTTCCTCGTCAGGAACGAGCACAACAATTGGCTGATCAGTATGCGGAGCGATTAGAGCAGATGGCTTTGCGTTATCCATATCAGTGGTTCAACTTTTATGATTTTTGGCAAAAGTGAGAGAGCAATATAACATAGAAGATTGTATCCCGCAACGTCCTCCTTTTGTGTTTATAGACACTATTGAGGAGGTTAGTGAAAACTATGTACGCACTACTTTCTCAGTCAAAGAGAATTGTGTGTTGTTGGACGATGAGAGTCTTTCTATTGCCGGACTGATGGAAAATGCTGCTCAGACTTGTGCTGCACGCGGAGGTAATCGTATCGGCTATATAGGCGCGGTAAAACAAATCGAGGCTACTCGTCTTCCAAAGATAGGTGAACAGCTGACTACAGAGGCTCGGGTAATAGAGGAGATTGCCAATATCAGTTTAATGGAGATTGTCACTTTTGTGGATGAGCAACCGATAGCTACTACGACACTTAAGATAGCTATTATGGAATAGTGATGCAAAACAGGAAATGGTGTATTGTGTTGGACATAATATCATATCGCCTTTAGGGAGGGGATCTAAGGAGAATTATGAATCAGTAAAAGCGGGACGTAGCGGATTGAAGCGTTACGTGAATCGTTTTGCTGATGTAGAGCCATTCTGTGCTTCACTGTTCGATACACCACAATCGTTTGTGTCATTGTGTATAGAGAGCATTGAGATGGCGTTGGAGGAATGCCATGGGACAATTATTAATACGCAAGATGCTCAGGCAGTATTTATCCTAAGTACTACTAAAGGAGATAATCTCGAGTTGTTGAAACCAGCGCAACAGATAGCACATTATTTTGGGAACCCCAATTCTCCTATTGTAGTGAGCAATGCTTGTACATCAGGTGTCTGTGCGCAGATAATAGCCAAGCGATTGTTAGAAACTGGAATCTATCAGCATGCTATCGTGATAGGTTGTGATTTGCAGACTCGGTTTATTGTCAGCGGTTTTCAGTCCTTTAAAGCTCTCTCGCCAGATCCTTGCAAGCCTTTCAGCCCAGATAGACAAGGTTTGAATCTTGGTGAAGCTGTGGCCACAATTATTTATACTCGCGAGCCAGGGGAAGATAATCAGAAGCCGGCCTTTTGGACTTTACAAGCAGGAAGTATACACAACGATGCAAATCATTTGTCCGCTCCAAGTCGCACGGGCGAAGGAGCCTATCGTTGTCTTATGGACGTTATGGAAGGCTTCTGTCCTGCAGATATAGATCTTGTAGGAGTGCATGGAACAGCCACTCTCTATAACGATGATATGGAAGAGATAGCTTTGGAGCGGGCAGGATTGCAGAATGTGCCAAAGAGTGTGCTCAAACCATTTTTGGGGCATACAATGGGAGCCGCCGGTGTCCTGGAGACGATTATTTGCGCGATGGCAGCCAAAGATTCAAACAATACGAGTCAAATGCTACAAGTGATAAAGATGCTATCCGGATTCGGGGGTGTTAATGCAGCCATAAGAATACAATGCGAGTAACTCACCAAATAGAAATATCACCCACCTCGGTTGTCTTAGATGGTCAAACGATAGTAGTGGAGGCGGTAGGCGATGCAATGTTGGTCGAACTATATCGTCGCTATGTATGTGACTACCCGAAGTTCTTTAAGATGGATACATTGTCTCGGCTCGGGTTTGTTGCAGCAGAGATATTACTTAAAGAAACAAAAGTGGATGCTGTGATATTAGCCAATAGGAGCGCTAGTATCAAGAATGATAATGATTATCTGGCTACTATATCTGAGGGCCGCTATTACCCCTCACCTGCGTTGTTTGTTTACACCCTGCCGAACATTGTTACCGGTGAGATAGCCATTCGGCGTCACGTACAAGGTGAGACATCGTTTTATGTGCTGGATAAGCCTGATGACTTAGATCCTATCATTAGAGCCACAATGTCTAATGACCTCCAGTCGTCAAACTTACAAACCGTCTTGGCGGGTTGGGTGGAATGTAGTGAACCAAATCGTTTTAATGCAAAATTACAAATCATATGGAACAATTGATTGAACAATTAAAATCACAAATCATTGAAGCACTGAACTTTGAGGATATGACTCCGGCTGATATTGATGCCGATGCACCCTTGTTTGGCGAGGGATTAGGGTTGGACTCTATTGATGCATTGGAATTGATTATGCTTCTGGACCGCGAGTATGGTATCAAGTTGTCTGATCCTAAATCAGGCAAGGCGATATTCCAATCAGTTCGTACTATGGCAGAATATATCCAATCTAATCGTACTAAATGAGAATAGCGATCACCGGCATAGGAATGGTCAGTGCAATCGGGATGAACTGTTCCGAGACCCTGCAGGCATTGCTGAACGAACAGTCCGGCATTGGCTCTATGCGTGTGTTGAAGAGTGTTCATACTGATTTGCCGGTAGGAGAGGTGCCTTACACCAATACGGAGCTCAAGGCTATGGCCGGTATCGACTCCACTGAAGCTGTGCCGCGCAGTTCACTATTGGGTATGCTTGCTGCTCGCGAAGCATTGACTATGGCCAATAGGACATGCGATGCGTTTATCAGTGGAACAACAGTCGGCGGCATGGACTTAACTGAGCAGCATTGGCTTGACTATGCTGAGGGGCGTGCTATAGAGAATATCTGTTTGCATGAAGCGGGAGAATCGACCAACGTTATTGCTCGTCATCTCAAGTCTATCAATCAATCTCCGTTTACTTTCATTGCTACGCCATCTACGGCTTGCTCCTCCGCTCTAAATGCTATTATATTGGGAGCTAATATGCTTCGTACTGGTCAAGCAGAGGCGGCTTTGGTAGGTGGGGCAGAGAGCTTGAGCCTATTTCATCTCAATGGTTTTAATACGCTGATGATTTTGGATCATGAACCATGTCGTCCATTTGATGCTTCTCGTCAGGGACTTAACCTTGGCGAGGGAGCTGGTTATCTTGTATTGGAACCTGAAGAACGGGCAATAGAGCGCGATGCCCACATATTGGGATATATAAGCGGTTACGCCAACACATGTGATGCATATCACCAGACGGCTTCATCGGAAAACGGTGAAGGTGCGTATTTGGCAATGCGCGGTGCTTTGCAGATGGCCGGTCTTCAGCCATCGGATATAGACTATGTTAATGCCCACGGTACAGCTACGCAGAATAATGATTTAAGCGAATCGTCTGCGTTGATGCGCTTGTATGGTGATTGTATGCCTGCAGTTAGTAGTACCAAGTCTTTCACAGGTCATACTACCTCAGCAAGCGGAGGGTTGGAAGCTGCTATTTGTGTGCTAGCCATGCAACATGGATTTGTGCCCGCAAATCTACGATGGTCGCAGTCTGCTGAAGGATTGGTTAAACCTGTAGGACACACGCTTTTCCAGCCTCTGAAGCATGTTATGTGCAATGCTTTTGGTTTTGGAGGTAATGAGAGTGTGTTGGTACTTAGCAAGGAAGGTAGTGAACTGATTGAAGGTGGTCTTGTGGAGAAGGTGAAATGTCACGATGTTGAGGTTGCGAATGATATAGATGTCTCTGCTTATGTAAGTGGCGCCGAGGCTCGGCGTATGACTCCCCAGATGCGATGTGTAGTAGCTGCTGCACGCAAGGCGATTCAAGAGAGTGGGGTGGGGCTTCCTGATGCTATTGTGTGTGCTACGCGTTGGGGTTGTATGCTCCAATCAATGCGTTTTTTGCAGGATATGATAAGCACTAAAGAGCAACAACTCAAACCAACGCCCTTCATACAATCTACTCATAATACGATTGCATCACTCATCTCTATCAGTACGGGCAATCATGGCTACAATGCGACCTATTCTCAAGGGGAGGACTCTTTTGCATGTGCGATGATGGATGTAAGGACGCAACTTAGTTTAGGTGTTATAAACACCGCTCTTGTACTAGAGTTTGATGAACGAGTAGAGTCTTGGGATAATGTGCTAAGGTGGATTGGTGAGCAAACGTGTAACATAGCTAAAGCGACAATACTAGAACGATGAAACTAATACTGTTGGCAATCATTCAGTCTGTTTTTCTGTGTGCAGGACAGATGTTTATGAAACTGGCGCTCAAAGTCATGGGACCGGTTTCGTGGACTTGGTCATTTGTCGGCCAGCAACTGACTAATTGGTGGTGGCTGGCATGTGGATTGTCGTTTACTATAGCCGGTGTAATGTGGATGTACATTCTAAAGCATTGGTCTTTTTCTCAAGCGTATCCTCTTAGTAGTATGGCATACGTATTTGGTATGGTAGCAGCAATGTTTGTTTTTCACGAGCAAATAGTTTGGACACAATGGATAGGTATATTGTTTATTATGGCGGGTTGCTATTTAGTAGTGAATTGAAATACAATTTTTAAATTAGGCATAACGAATGATACTTGCTTCTATTTTGGCGACTATATTGAGTTTGACGGCGGATTTTACCCAAACTAAACACACTGTTATGATGTCTGAGCCGCAAGTCTCAGTGGGGAAACTGACTTTCCGCTCACCGGATTATATTTGCTGGGCATATACAAGCCCTAAGAAGATCACGTGGGAGATGAAAGATGGAAAAGCCAATGTGAATCCACAAATTCAGCAGTTACTGCGTATGATTGTATCCTCAATTTCTGCGGAGAGTTTTAAAGAGAGCAAGGATTTTGAAGTACAACAAACAGGCTCTGTGTATACATTAACTCCAAAGAAAAGCGAATACAAACGCGTGTTTCGGTCTGTTCGGATAACGATAGACAGTAGAACCCGCATTGCTAAACGTGTGGAGATGACAGAAAAAAACGGAGATATAACGATCATTGAATTTACGAATGTTGTTACTAGATAATTTATATTACGTAGTAAATCGGCATCTTGTGGATGACGAGCAGTGGCGAGTAATGATCAAATTTAATACTTCTCATCCGGTTTTTGATGGACATTTTCCGGATCACCCCATTGTGCCTGGTGCTTGTTTGGTACAGATAGCCCAAGAGTTGACTTCTGTGCTGCGCCAAGAACCGATTAGGTTTGCTAAAATAAGTAATTTGAAATTCCGACAGCCTATTGTACCGAATATGGAGGTTGTGTTTGTAATACAAGATACCCACTATAAGATTGTAGATAAAACTTTTACTGAAACATATGCGCAATTCAAAGCCACATATATGTGCTCTCATCCCGACTTATAATAACGGAGGAACGATAGTCGATGTTGTGCGTCGAGTACATAAACAGATGCATGATATTATCGTCGTAGTGGATGGCTCAACCGATGACACTATGACGCAACTCAATGCGCTCGATTTCAAGATAACGATAGTAGAGCACTCTCAAAACCGCGGCAAAGGAAAAGCTTTAGTGTCCGGTTTTTACAAAGCGAAAGAAATGGGTTTTACGCACGCTTTAACTATTGATGGTGATGGCCAGCATTATCCAGAAGACATCCCGGTCCTATTGCGCGCGTTGGATATTCATTCTGAAGCTCTTATCGTCGGGAGTAGGCAGTTTTCGGACGAGAATATGGATTCAAAGAGTAAGTTTGCGAATCGATTCTCTAACTTCTGGTTTCGTTTGCAGACAACCATCAACTTGCCCGATACTCAGACGGGAATGCGTATATATCCGCTGAATCGCCTCTATGGTCTCAAACTGCTAACCAGCCGATATGAAGCTGAACTCGAATTGCTGGTGTTTGCTGCGTGGCGTAACGTGCCTCTTGTGCCCGTGCCCATACGTGTTTACTATCCTCCCAAAGAAGAACGTGTCAGTCATTTTGTGCCTTGGCGAGATTTTACGCGTATTTCCATACTCAATTGTTTCCTATGCCTTGGTGCGCTACTATTTGGTTATGTTAATATGTATTGGCGCAATGTGATTAGTTTTGGCTATTTTGGCTTTGTTATGCTGTTTATAGTCAATCCTTACACGATTTTCTATTTTGCTATACATGGTTTTAATGCGAAGTCGAGGAAACGTTATCACCGATTTGCGCAGCGTATGGGTAGGCATTTTACAGAAATTATTGCCGACTTGGATTTTACGATAACCGATGGTCAACGTGATCTCACCGGTCCACATTCACTCTTTGTTAATCACACTGTTTTGCCGGATACGCAATCGATAGTTGTTTCCAACCATCAGTCATTTATAGATATTGTCTTTTGTCTTAGTCTGTCACCGAATTTGGTAATGATTCTCAAAGATTATGTATGGAAGAATCCGTTGTTTTTCTGTGTGGCGCGTGGATTGGATTGTTTTCCTATATCGATGGACGAGAAACAACGAGAGGTTAAGGTTAAGCGAATCATGGAAGAGGGGTATTCTTTATTTGTCTTTCCTGAAGGCACGCGCAGTAAGACTGGCGAGATAGGGCGTTTTCATAGAGGGGCATTCTATTATGCTGAAAAATATAAATTACCTATTCAGCCGATATTGATTGAGGGCATGAATGACTACGTGTCTAAACGTCAGTTTGTGATCAAACCAGGTAAGGCGACTCTAACAATTCTGCCCCCTGTCCCATACGAGGACACATCGTTTGGTACTACTTTCAAACGCCGTACCAAATCGTTTGAGATGCACTACGATGGGTTGTTACACTCCAATCGCACACGGGTGGCTATAATCGGTGCTGGTGTAGGAGGATTATTCACGGGAGCAATGTTGGCTCAGCGCGGCTACGAGGTTACGGTATTAGAGCAATTGCCTGTTTTTGGAGGTGGTTTATACTCCTATGAGCGTAATGGTGAGATATGGGCTACAGGAATGCATGTGGTCTCGGGAGTTCAGCCTGAAGGCGCAGTGACCAAGGTGTTGGAAGAACTGGGATTACAAATCCATGTGGTCCCCACAACACTAGATAACTCTCCAGCTGAACTCATTGGCCATCAAGAATGGGAAGAAAGTCGGGGTGAAATGTTCAGATTTGTGGGAGGATCACAACGATTGGCGAATGACTTGGCAGAGTATATTACGCGTCATGGTGGGCGCATATTGCTTTCGCGCCGGGTAGTGAATATATCTCCGGATAGAGACTTGTTTGTGGTTGATGGAGATCGATATGACGCAGTTGTTTCATCGCTACATCCTAAGCAATTGCTCAAGATTTGTGACATGCAGATCTATCGTCCAGCTACAGTTAAGCGTATACAAACTACACCGGAGACCATGGGCTCATTTAAAATCTATTTGACATTGAAGCCAGATAGTTTGCCTTATGACAAAGTGACTCATTATATATCTGAACAAAAACTTCTGGTATATACGCCGTGTGCGGAAGATGGACAAAAGTTTGCACGCGCAATAGAGACCGTTATGCCTCTTGCATATCAAGAGCTGGCAAGGTGGGCAGCAAATCGCAAGGCGGACTATGCATCATATGAGGCATATAAGCAGGCCAAAGAACAAGAGGTGATTGCTCTAATTGAGCAGGTCTACCCGACGGTGCGTGAGTGTATCACGTCGGTTTTCTCTTCTACGTCACTCACCTATCGTGATGATTATCTATCTCCTGAAGGGGCGATGTTTGGTATGAGCGAAGCTGTGGGCTCGGTACGAACACGACAACATGGATTATATATTACAGGTCAGAATGTCTTTCTGCATGGTTTATGTGGAGTGGTAATGACCTCTAAAAAAACTGTAGAAGCCTTATGCGAAGATTACGAATAATATTGTTGTTATTTTTGGGATTGCATGTCTTTGTTTGCAGCGCCAAGACTCAACGCTTAACAGCATTCCTTCCAGATAGCGCTCATAATACTGGTATTGCAGTTATTGTTTGCCCTGGTGGTAGTTATTGCTGGCATGACATGGAGTATGAGGGGCGACAAGTGGCAGAATGGTTACGAGCTAATGGAATTAATGCCTTTGTACTAAAATATCGAGTGGCAAATATTAGTGCTTACTGTGTGGGGTACCGAGTAATTGGACTTGGTAATAAGTACCCGAATATGCTCATTGATGTAGAAGAAGCTTTACAAAAAGTCTATGAATTATCAGACTCTCTGCATATAGACACCACGCGTATTGGTGTAATGGGTTTTTCTGCGGGAGGACACCTGACTATGATGTCTTATACTCACAATCGTACTGCCTACAAGCCAGCATTTTTATGTCCTATCTATCCGGTTGTGACGTTCACCCACAAGAAGTACACTCACCAGCGTTCACGACGTGGGGCATTGGGAGTTTGGGGCCAGTGGAATAGAACTATGCGTGATTCTCTTAGTCTTGAGAGACATATTACTCCTGACTGCCCACCTGTGTTTCTTGTCAATTGTGTGGATGATCCGGTTGTTAAATACCAGAATTCGGAAATGTTAGACTCGGCACTGACGGCTAATCATGTGCCCCACCGTTATATTCAGTATCGTACCGGAGGACACGGATTTGGAGCTTCGGACACCAAGGGGACAGAAGAATGCCGGCAATGGAAAAAAGAATTTCTACAATGGATATCGAATTTGAATCAATAAAAACTATTTCCGCGTATCAGGAAGAACTGTTGCGCAAACAGATGAGTTATCTGTCTGTTAAATCGCCATATTATAAGCGCTTGTTCGCAGACCATGCTATAGATCCATCTTCTATTCGTACCATAGCTGATTTGCAACGAGTGCCATTTACCGAAAAGGCTGATTTGCAGCGGTATAATAATGATTTTCTTTGTGTTCCTCGAGAAGAGATTATCGATTATATAACAACATCCGGAACCTTGGGAGACCCGGTGCTATTCGGTTGTACAGATGCTGATTTGGATCGTTTGGCATATAATGAGTATAAGTCTTTCTCATGTGCCGGTTTGCAGAAGGGTGATATCCTCCAGCTGATGACCACTATTGACAAACGTTTTATGGCGGGTCTGGCATATTGGCTCGGTATTCGGCGGTTAGGAGCAAGTATTATACGCGTCGGGAATGGTATTCCGGAACTCCAATGGGATACGATTCAACGATTGCATCCGACGGCTATCATGTGTGTGCCCTCGTTTATTTTAAGGTTGATTGAATATGCTGAGCAACACCACATCGACTATCGTCGTTCGTCTATCCGTAAGATTATCGGCATAGGGGAGGGATTGCGTGATCAGCAGTTTGAACTCAATTTGCTTGGGCAGCGTATTCATGATAAGTGGCCCGAAGTGGAATTGTATGCTACTTATTCATCAACTGAGATGTCTGCTACGTTCTCGGAATGTGAGCATGCATGTGGAGGCCATGTGCACCCAGAACTCATTATAGTGGAGATAATTGGCGAAGATGATAAGCCGGTTCCAGATGGTCAAGCAGGTGAGGTTGTGATAACAACACTTGGTGTCGAAGGAATGCCTCTGCTGCGCTTTAGAACAGGAGATATTGCAGCCAAAGTGGAGACTCCATGCGCTTGTGGACGTAATTCTTATCGTCTGACGCCGCTAATTGGGCGTAAACACAATATGATAAAACTCAAAGGAACGACTATCTATCCACCAGCGATCAATGATGTATTGGATAATACTGATTTTGTAGACAACTATGTAGTTGTAGTACGTTCTTCGGAGACAGGTACAGATAGGGTCATTGTGCGTGTTAGTCTTAAACCGAATACACTCAATTCAGAGGACGCGATTAAGACATTGAAGGACCATTTCCGAAGCCGACTTCGTGTAAGTCCAGAAGTTGAGATATTACCTTCTGATGTTATCAGGCAAATTATTTTCCCAGCTAAAAGTCGAAAACCCGTTAAATTTATTGATGAACGATGAATTGGCTGCTGCGTGTATATGACTATTTTTACTCGCATCGTTTATGGTTGTGGGGGGGAGTCGCGATTCTACTACTGTTGATTGTTGTAGGTGCATGCTCCTTGCGTTACCATGAGAACATTATTGATTTTTTGCCTGCTACCAATGAAGAGCGTGCAGCTTTTGAACAAATCTCCTCGCAACAATCGGCATCGCGTCTTGTGTTGATTATAGAAGGTGATAGCTTATGCGAACAGGCTATGGATAAGTGTGTGGAACGCATACCTAACTTGCAAACGGAGCTGGATTTGGAAGAGTGGGTGACCACGAGTCATTGGCCGATTACCAGTATTCCGGACAGTGTGTATGATTGTTTAGACTCGCTGCTTACGCCCGACGCTATCCATCATGCGCTTGAGCGTGATCAACTAATTCTTTCTACCCCCGGTACTTCTTTTTTGCTGCCTATTATTCGTCACGATCCTTTGGGGCTTTCTCAATGGCCCTTGGGAAATAGTACACAGCCTTCTAATAATAGGGTATTTGCTTTTTATGATAGTCAGTATGGAGCAACCGAGACAAAACATAATGCTGTGTTGGTCGATTCGCTTGTGGCGGTTACAGACCAGATATCCGAACAGTATCCCTCGCTTAATATACGCTGGACAGGAGCTCCTATTATAGCTGTTGGCAATGCGCGACGTATAAAGATAGATACCGTGTTATGCGTGGCTTTGGCATTAGTGTTCATCATTGTGTTATTGTTGTATGCCTTCCCCCGCAAACGAGATATCTTGCTTATAATGTTAGCAGTAACATTTGGTTGGATATTTGGCATGGCAGTGTTGCGACTAGTGACATCTACGGTGAGTGTTATAGTTCTCGGAATAGGCAGTATACTAATAGGCATAGCTGTCAACTATCCTCTCCATTTGTTGGTGCACCAACGATACGCTTCATCAGTACGTCAGACATTGCAGGAAGTGTTGTCTCCGCTCGTTATAGGCAATATAACGACTGTTGGCGCTTTCCTTTCACTTGTGCCCTTACATGCCACTGCTCTGCATGATTTAGGAGTGTTTGCGGCATCGATGTTGGTGGGTACAATTTTGTTTTGCGTATTAGTGCTACCACACCTTATGTGTTCTTCTCCTACTCCTATACGTGAGATAAAGGTGAAAAGCCAATGGTTTGGCGCTAAAGAAAGATTGATCGGTGGTTGGAGCGTCCTAGCGATGACAGTGTTGATGGGGGGATATGTATTAGCGAATGGTCAATGGAAAGATAATAGTTTATTTGACTCTAATATGAGTCATGTCAATTATATGACGGATCAACAGCGCGCCGATATGGCTATGTTTGAAATGAACCACAGTGATGGATCGCGTTGGTATGACTATTGGCAGACTCACGACCCGCAAGTGGTCATAAAGCGTATACAAAAAGAAGCAACAACTTTGGGATATGCCCAAGATGCTTTTCAACCATTCTATGACCAGTTACAACTGAGTAGAGAGCGGAAAGTAATAAACAACAATAGCCAGATCATTAATGATTTGGCACAACGATTGAGTGATGATTTTGACTATATCGGGCTATGTTGTAGCATTATCGTCTTTCTTTTCTTATGGCTTAGTTTTCGAAGTGTTTTATTGGCATTAATAGCTTTTGTTCCGATGCTACTTAGTTGGCTTTGGATATTAGCACTAATGCATATCTTGGGGTTGCAGTTTAATATTGTTAATATTATTCTTGCAACGTTTATCTTCGGTCAAGGAGATGATTATACCATTTTTGTAGTAGAGGGACTGCTGTATGAACACCGAACGGGCAAGCCGATTGTAGCTCAATACACGCAGTCGATTCTGCTGTCAGCGCTCATTATGCTAGTCGGTATAGGAGTACTGATTTTCGCTGTTCATCCAGCCTTGCATTCATTGGGTGCAGTTACACTGATTGGTATGACGACAGTCGTCGTCACTGCCTTAACTGTTCCTCCGGTTCTATTCCGTTTGCTGACTCGTTTTAAGCTTTTGCCAACAAAATATTAGTATACGATTACCTTGTGAGTCTTTTGGCTTTGCTCTGTAGTCGTTACGATTAGGTACATGCCATTAGTAGCCGGCAATGTGAGGTAGCTTTGCCCAATTCCGAAATCCCCTGCTATAATGCATATACCACTAGTTGTGTAGATAGCATACCGTCCATCCTCTTGAGAGTCAATTGTCACTATCGGTGCATGGCGTGGCATGGATGTCGGATAGACCAAAACAGGATATGGATATACTTGTGCCGGCGCTTGTGTGATGACTAGTGGGCAAGTCGGGATAGCATAGCTTTCTCCTTGACGCGTAGCCATGAGCACAATCTCGTCTCCAACCTGTAAATTGTCATTATGCAAGTAGCCCAGACCATCGTTTGGTTGGCGGCTTCCATTGATATACCAGTCGTATTGGCTGAAGATATAGTGTCCGTTTAGTTCCGGTTTTAGAGGTGCTACTACATCGTCCCAATTCTGTTCGATAATCCAATTCGGATAGCGTACTAAGAATGTCAAGGAATCGGATACAGACTGTGGACAATGACCATTGTCAAATACCAATCTTGCACCATAATAGTCAGGACGAACATAGTCTACATGATCCAAATAGAGTAGCTCTGATCGCTCTGGCATGGGGGCTCGTGCTATGTGTGATCCATTAAGAGGAGCATTATATACATCTTTGAAACCTTGGTCTTTAGCCAACTGTCCGAATAGTATGGAGTATTGTGTAGGCTCGGCTCCAGAGAAAGTGAAGGCTATTTCCATATATTCGGCATCAGCACACACCTCAGCCACGGAAGCAGCGGTAATGCGTGTGGGTGTTTGTACAGTTAACTGCAGTGAGTAGATAGACGATGTATGTGTACCAAGGATGCAAACTGTATCGCTATAGAGTCCTCCTTCTGTTAATTCGCGGCCACGCCAAACATACTTTTCTCCAATACAAATAGTATCTTCAGTATGGAAACGTTGTGTTGGAACAACAGTTAGATGCAATGTGAAGGTACTATCACAACTATACTCTGTGGGGTATGTTACATCATAGGTGCCTTCGGTATTATACTCGCGTCCTTGCCATGTATATAATTGGTAATCCGTAATTGTGGCATCGGAATAGAACTGATATGTCGGGTGGACAATAATCTCCAAATGGCATATAGAATCACAACCATCAATGGTTTCATATCGGAAATCGTACTTGCCGGCGCGCGTATATTCTTTGCCTTCATATACCAAGGTGTCACCTTCGCATATGTGTCGTATGTCGACCGGCATGTCATATGTGGGAGCATCGTAGACTTCTACTCGGTAGAGGCTATCCATTTTGCCACTGACCAAAGATCGGCGAATAAACGAGTATAGTCCTGATCGAGTGATGACAGTAGAGTCTATTTTGATTTCTGAGCCTGTACATAAAGGTATACGGTACCAAGGAGAGCAGTGCTCGGACACGATGAAGTTGAGTTTGACAAGCGAGTCGCATCCGTATTGATTAGAAAGTGAGTCTACATAAAGACCTGTTTCCCAATACTCATGTCCCTGATATCTATATGGCAGTTCTTCGTCCGATACGACCACACGACGTTCTGTGATTGAAGGTGGACGTACGAAAAGGTGAAGAGTAATGAGAGTGTCACATCCTACCTCGTGACGATAGGTGCCGGTACGGGTGTAATTCATACCATAGAAGGCGCGACTTTCTCCCTGACATATGGTGTCATAAGAAATCTGCTGTATGGTACGTGTCTCATTAACTGTAATACGGTATATGGAATCGCAACCATGGATTGTATATAGTGTGTCGTAATAGATACCAGGTTTGGATATGTCTATACCATGAATGAAGGTCGTTCGATTAGGACATACTTCTATGGACTCTTGGATAAAGTAGGTGGGATGAACAGTCAAGTGTAAACTATATACTGAGTCATATCCCTGCTTGGTCAGCAGCGAGTCGTAGTAAATGCCTTCTTTGAAGAGCTGCTTCCCATGCCAGTATAATGTATCCTTGTTGCATATTTCTTCTGTTTGCTCGAATAGATATGAAGGATGTACATATAATTGCAGATGGATGATAGAGTCACAGTCGGATGCAGTTTTCTGATATGCAGTGTATGCTCCGGGCACATAAAGTGTGCGGCCATCAAACAAGTAAGTCTGTTTGTCGGATATATGCACGGTGTCATATACCTCATATGTAGGCATGACGCGTACTACGATGCGGAACACCGAATCACATCCATTGACCGTTGGAATGGTGTCATAATAGACGCCTGACTGGTTGTACACCTTGCCACGATAGTAGAATGAACCGGCTCCGGCACAGAGGTTGATGAACCGTTCCTCAAAATAGGACGGTTTGATCTCCTGTACGTAAAGCGTATAGACAGAGTCGAAACCAAGCGTTGTCTGCAGCGAGTCATGATATGTGCCTATCTCGTTGATGTACTGTCCGCGCCAATTGTATGGTAGTTCGGATTGACATAGGACGGTAGTATCTTCAAAGTGATATACTTGTCCGACTGTTAGATTCAAGCGGTATATGTTAGAATCACACTCTGTGTTGTGGTAGTACGTCTTATGCTCAAAGATACCGCTATGCGTGAGTGTATATGTGGTGTCTGCAACTGCCCAAATGTAGGGTATATCTTCGCGTGTTGTGGCGGAGTATTCGTAGGTGTGTATAGGGCGGAACTGTATCCATACAGTATAGTCTGTTCCGCAGCCATATCCCTCAAAGATGGTGTCATGAAGTAGCGTGTCTGTGGTGTAGGTGTGCCCGTTGAACGAGAACTCATCACCTTGACATAATACGCGGTGCATATCTGCATATTTCATTCGGATGACTTGCAAATTGATGCGCCAGATGGTGTCAACATCTACAGTAGAAATGGTGTCATAATAAACACCTTCGTTGTAAAACCAACGTCGTTTCCATTGTACAGGCAGGTTGTTTTCGCAGACCCGAATAATTGTGTCGCGTAGCACCTCTTTGTCATATATGGTGAGTACAAGTTGATATACGGAATCGCATCCGGTAGAGGCTGTCAATTCATCGCGGTAGATACCGGTATGAGTCAGTGTTTTTCCTCGCCATACATACGGTTGGCGATTGGCTATAGCAACTGTATCACTGAACAGGTAGTCCGGCAATTCGTTGACATGAATCACGATTATAGAGTCGCAGCCATGTGCGGTACTTAACGTGTCAAAGTAGAGCCCACCATGCGTGTATGTCTTGCCATTATAGTCGAAACTCTCATTCCGGCAAATTGTGAAGTGCTTATCTACATAGAAGGTGTCATACACTTGCAGATGCAGTGTCCAAATAGAGTCATAGCCTAGTGTGGTACGCAAACTGTCAGTGTAGTTGCCTGAACTCCAATATTGGCGTCCATGCCATGCAAACGGAGTCTGTGATTGACAAATGATGTGCGTGTCCTCATACTCATATGTAGGATGCACTAATAGTGTCAATTCTACTATGCTATCACAACCACGAACGGTTTTTAGAGTATCAATATATCGTCCCGGAATAGAGAGAATCTTTTGATCATTTCGAGTGGCGTCTTTCAGTATCCAGGTGTATGTTTCTTTGTCGGAGATATGCTTCGTTAGATTGATATGATATGATTGTAGCATATTGACCGTCAATTGAACAATAGAGTCGCACCCCTCAATGGTATGAAGTGTGTCGTAATAAACTCCGGACTGGTGGATCCAGTTATGTCCAAACTGCAACGAATCTCCTTTACAAAGATCATATATTCGTTTTTCGTGATAAGTAGGTAGTGTCTTAACAATCAGACAATAGACGCTATCCACGTGTGTATTTTTTGTTTTCAAGCTGTCCCAATAGGTTCCGGCATAGTAGATCTCGTAGTTGTTTTTGCCATTCTGATGGTGTCCTTGCCACAGATATGGTGTGTTGAGCGGATTATTGTCTCCGTGATAGTGAGGTTTACAAATTGTTACCGAATCAAGGAAGAAATATGTTGTGTCCACTATGGCATGTAGGACAACAATGGAGTCGCAACCCGTATTGGCTTTGCTAAGAGTGTCTACGTAATAGCCGGTCATGTATATGCTGTGGCCTGCCCACTGTAATGGGAGGTCGCTGTCAGTAATATGTTGAGTGATGGTGTCACGACTAACAGCATGCATTTGAAGCAGCATACCTTGTATGCTGTCGCAAGCGTATGTCTCGGTATGACCATACTGCGGGATGGTATCGTAATACATGCCAGCATTATGCAACCACTGATGTCTGCCGTCATGAAACATTATTTCTACCGAATCTCCTTGGCAGATAGTTATCGTGTCTACGTGTATACGTTCCTTGAGTACCCGTAAATGGAAATAGCGTGTATGATCGCAATTCCAATATACAGAGTCTTCAAAGTGTGCAGTGGTTTCGTCCCATTTACCCCATAGCGGACGTTGGTTTGGTCCCCATAGGTACGGCTCTTGTGCCAGTAGTTTAGCCTCGCAGATGGTATCGGAGTAGTCGTACGTGAATGGGTAAAGCATGGTTACGCGTAACTGCAAGACCGAATCACATCCCTCCTCCCGTATATATCGCTGGTTATAGACTCCTTCTTCTGTGATAGTTAGTCCTTCCCAATGAATGGTGTCTCCATCACAAATAGTGTCGTATTGGATAACTTCGTATTGGTGGAGGTTGACGCGCAATACGATTATTGAGTCACACCCATTTTGGGAACGAAGTGTGTCATAATAGGTACCGGTACTATCTATGAGTTGACTATTCCAATAGAAAGATTCCGATTCACAAATGTCACGTTCTACGTACGTGATGTGTCGCGGATGAATAGTCAGATCCAGTCGATAGACCGAATCCTGTCCGGCTACTGTTTGTAGAGAATCCCAGTAGGTGCCTGATTGGTTGAGTTCTCGCCCACGCCATACATAATAGGGCAGGGTGTCCGGCTGGCATATCTCGCGGGTCTCCGGGAAATAGTACTTGGGATTGCGAGTGATGAAAAGCACCATTACAGAGTCACAGCCTTCAGCTGTTTTCTCTCGTATCTCATAGGTGCCAGCTTCAGTGTATGTTTTGCCGTTTTGGGACCAAATGTATGATTGACCATCATTGAGAGCAACATGTTCTTCGGAGTAGAAGGACTCTTTGCGAACAACATGAATACGACATATGGAGTCACAGCCATTAACGGTACGTAACGTATCGTAATAGTCTCCCGGATGGATGTATGTTTTGCCGCGGAAGGTTTGTGTCTCGCCCGGGCAAAGGATGATGGAATGGTCAAACTGATATGCCGGATAAACGGTTAAGTTGAGACGGTATATCGAGTCTTGCCCATTGACAGTAGTATAGCGGTCTTCATAGGTGTGTGTGCCCAATTGATCGTATTGTTTTCCACGCCATACGTATGGAGTTTCGGTTTGGCAAATCTCCTTATCTGTTGTGAAGATATACACAGGATGTACATAGACAGTCAACTGATAAACGGAGTCGCATCCTGTGATTTGGCTAGTGTAATAGTCAAAATAGTTGCCTCCTTGGGTGATAGTCTGGCCACGCCAATCGATGCTTTCTTGATTGGTGATAGTAACCGTGTCGTAGTGGTGAAAACTCTGGTCTGAGTTTACAATGGTAGTTATGATAGAATCGCATCCATAAGCGGTCTGTAATGTGTCGATGATTGTACATGTCTCTGACACATTATGTCCGTTAAAGCTGATACTACCACCGTCGCATATGGTGAGTTGGCGAAGCAATTCGTAGTACGGGTGGACGTCAATATCTAATTGGTAAATACTATCACGACCGTTGACGGAAGAGTATATGTCGTAGTAGGTACCGGATTCTGAGATCTGTTGTCCGCGCCACTCATATGTCGGTTGGTCTTTGCTTATACAGAATGTGGCTTGCTCTTTGAATAGGTATGTGGGGTGTTCATTCAAAGCAAGATGCCAAATAGAGTCACATCCGTAGATGGTTTGGGTTGAGAAGTCATAGTTGCCAGGCTGGGTATATGTTTCCCCGTCTCGGGACCATATGTATTGGCCTTCGGCATCAAGGTAGTGCTGCTCAAAGCCTTCAAAAGGCTTGTGGTAGCGGATATAAATGTGTTCTATACTGTCACAGCCTTGTAGAGACTGCAAGGTGTCATAGAAATCTGTCGGCGCGGTATATGATTTACCACGGAAAACAATAGAATCTCCATCACACAGATCGATGACACGTGTATACAGATATTCCGGATTGACGGTAAGGTTGAGTCGGTATAAAGGTGTATGTGCCTCATATCCATCTTCGTAATCCGTAGGGAGATATACCATCTCTACCTGATAATACGTGCCTTCGGTGTAGTATTTTTGTCCTCGCCATGTGATTGGCATAACAGACTGGCACAAGGCAGTGTCAGTCACCACAGTGTCATAGACGATGGTGTAATTGTTCGTTTGACTCCAAGCGGCAATGTGGATTAGAAGCATTGCCAGCAAACAACTAATATATCGTATAGTTTTGATCATAGATTTTTATTGATAACACATACATCCGTGATGGAAGCCTGCACGTGCAGTTCTGCTACCTCCAATTAGATACGTTAGTTTGAATCCCGCATAGAACGGCACTGTACGATGTCGTTCTGCGAAGGTGTTCAGATAAGGATATACCGTAGCTTGTGTTGCATTGGAGGATTGGGGTAGAATGTTGGGCTGCGGCGTGTCGCGTAGAGCGACAAAGTTGTTTAGCCCATACTCTATATAGAATCCTGCTTTGAGTACGTGGCAGATAGTGCTGCGCGTTCCGACTGACGAGAGTAAGTCATATCCGATCTCTCCGATGACGGATACACCTACATTAAGTCGGTTGTCGGTCTCGGATGAGAAGTCGTAGTCTGTATACCCACGATCGGGCATGTTCTCAAAGGTGACATTATATTCCTTGTTGGTAGCACTTAAGTTGTAGGTGCCTGTGCTTTGCGTTTTAGGAGCTAAGGCATAACTAAGTTTAGCGCCTCCTCCTACGTAGAATCCCTGAACGTAGTATCCGACCAAAATGGGCACGTCGATAAAACGCCAGTCCATGTCGTCACGCTGGTTGACACGGTAGTGGAAGATCGCTTCTTTTCCCTGAGTATCTGCGCCTGTGTAGTCTCGCGTGTATTCATCAACCAATAGCGAAGAGCGATGAAAACTCAGTTGTGCTCCTACGCTAGTCCAGAGGCCGCTATTACGGAACTCATAGCCTAATCCTATCAATCCGCCACATTGTCCTTTAGAGACAGCGTCCGCGGAACTTAGATGAAGCATAGAGTAGCCGACGCTACCGCTGATGTAGCCAAAATGGTAGTTGTCGCCATCTAAGCCGTGACTGGTATGCCGCTGTGCGTGGGCAGGAAGTAAACCCACCCATAACAGCAACATTATATATACAACATATTGTTTGCGCATTATCAGAAGATAAATTTGACTCGTTTGTTCTTACGTCCCAGCTTGCCGGCTTTGGCATGTTGTACCATATATGTCTCTCCTTCGCGGAAAGCTCTTACCGGTAATGCATAAGAGTAAGCGCCGGTGTATACCGAGGTGGAATAAACCAAGCGTCCTGCGGTGTCATAGAAGTACAGACGGTCGCCTGTTTTGGGCTCTGTAAGATATACTACATGCGTTGGAGCAGTGTAATAAATGGTGTCATAACCAATAGTCATGATCTTGCTATCTACCGGTTCGCCTGCCAAAGTCTTGATCTCAACTGCCGGTGAGAGAGCTGTGATATGCTCTTCACATCCTTTTCCCATGTCGGTGCACTGTACTTGGAAGTAATAGGTGCTCTCCGGGTTGAGGTCGCTGAATGTATAATGCGGCTCAGAACCATCATATGCAGGTAATACATACAGTTGCGAACCTTTGTAGATGTAGTCAATTTTCTCTGATGTGATAGCAGTGAAGGCATCGAGAGCCATTCCGGCACCGCCGTTGTCCATCCATGTGAGACGGAAGGTAACGTAGTTGTCATCCTTGCTGAAATCATATGCTGCCGTCAGTTTCTTAGCTTTGTTGCTGACAACCACTTGGTCGATGAGTACCCATTCTTCTCCATTGAAGGCCTCTACTGCCATCACACCAATGGTGTCAATAGAGGAGGTAAAGGCATTGTACCAGAAACTCATGCTGGTGACAGCAGAGGGGTAGGTCTCGGAAGTGACTTGGTCTCCATGCTTGGTGATAGCCAAGGCTTTGGTGCCGTCTGCTTTAGCATAAGTGGTTGTTTGATAGGTATTGGTTTTCCAACCGGATTGCAGTACTTTTTCGCTATCGTCGAAGTTCTCAAAACCTTGTACAAACTTCGTTTCTCCTTCGGAGCGCTGGAGCAGTGTGAGGTAATACAATTCAGCATCTTCTATCTCGTTCCAAGTAGCGCGGAAGGAGTATGGAGTGATATACTCTATGCTTTGAATCTCAGGTGTCTGTACATATGTTGGGCGCGGAGCCGTTCCATATACAGGGATGGTGAGGTTAGCTGCACTAGAGGAAATACTGATAGTGGAAGAAGTTACCGAGCAATTCTGTTTGGAAGGACGGAAGCTTACCCACACTTGTTGTTGTAAGGTGGAATCTTCGGCTGCATACAGAGTGGCATTTGTCTTCCATGCGGTGCTTGTGCGCGCAGGAGCAGTCTCTCCTATGTAGAACAAGAAGCTGGTGTTAGCGCTACGCAGGGTGATCGGGTCATTGGGGTCAAGGCTTGTACCTTGCAACTCAAAAGCTTCAGGCTGCCAGTCTACGGTCTGCTTTTGGTCGTTGATGGTAGTGGTGAAAGTCATATCTTTCTTATTGGCCTTGAGGGATGACTTGCCGACACTGATGTAGGTGAACGTGATAATGCCGTTGTTCTCCTCAATGTTGAATATCGACTGGTCAGTCAAAATAGTGCCATTGTGGAGAGTCGGGTTGAAAGTTGTCACGTTCGATGTGCCGGGATAGGTATCGGATGAACGTCCTCTTTCTCCCTCGGAACGTTTTTTCCAACCTACACCGTTAGCTTCTTCTAAGTGCATTCGGATCAATGTCGGTCCGTTGTTCGGCACGTTTTGTGACCATGCGGATGGTGAGTAATCGATGTGCCATACCACCATGCCGTGTCCCGGAAGATATGAATCCCATACATTGTTATCATTACGGTTCTCCAAGAGGAAGAACTCTTCCGGATTAGGATTGATACCGTTTAAATTGTGCTCGGTCTCTGCAATCAGATAGGCTTCCGCTTCGAAAGGCGTAGCCGCCAATGCATAATTGCCTGGCAAGGTCAACTGTTTGGGAGTCAACCAGCCTTCATACATGCGCTCCCATGCTGAGAACAGAGGAGGCGTGTTGCCATTGTTGTTATAACTGCCTTGACACATAATGTCCCAGTTACCAACGGTATACAGTTTGTAGTCGGTGTCGTAGAAGTCGGGTTGTCCAATCACGTGTCCGAACTCGTGGCAGAATGTTCCGATACCGCAACGGAGGTCACCGTTACGTCCTTTGTATTCGGAAGTACAAGCGTATGATCCAACCGTAACACCATTCAGCTTAATGCCCATGTTAGCGATATTGCTGGCGTGCGGCCAAATAGTGTTCTCCGAGGCGCCTTCGGCCTCATTATGTCCGGCAAAGAAAACGAATACGTTGTCCAATACGCCATCATTGTTGGTGTCATATAGGCTAAAGTCCACTCCGTTTTCTGCTGCCAATTGGCAGGCTTCAGCTACCATCTCGTTGGCATGAGCACTATGACTCTTGCCGCTATTGGCGCCATAGTACTCCATTTTTCGAGACAGTGTGAATGGACCGAAGCAGTCGAACTGCGGAGCGAAGATACTATCCGAGCTGGCGATATAATAGTCGCGGCAGGAACCGGTGGCTCCATTGTAGTCATATCCTTGCTTAGTAAGCAGGTCTTGGAAAGCCTGTCGTGATTGTGCAAAAGGCAGGTCTTTGAAACTAACCAATAGCACCAGACTGCGTGGTGAACCTACTGTGGGGAAGGTGTGACTTCCTGCAGAGCGTGGTGCGCGACGCATTTTGGCTGCTTGTACTTCTAAGTCCGCGTCAAGTGAACCTTCCAGTAACTTGCCGTCCAAAGTGGTGATATAGGAATGAAACTCATCGCCGTGACGTTGTGCCATGACGATTGTACCATTTGGCAATGTGTACTGAAATGGGGTAGGATCTGCCGGAACGGCAAACAGCGGAATAGCAACTATGGCTATGAGCGCAGAAAGGATGTATCGTTTCATAATTATACAATTTTCCAATTAACGCCGCAAAGATACAAAAAAATATTTATATATACAAATATTTTCTGTTTTTTGCCACCAAATCGGACTTTTGTCGTACTCTGGTCTCAATTTTGTCGGTATCTGGAGTGGGTGGAATAACAAAATCAGGCGACTGTTCGAGTCGCCTGATTGATGTGTTTGCACTTTTAGCAAGTGTCTTATTTTGCCATGTGGAATTTCTCGGTATTCTTAATGCTACGAGGCATTTCTGCTTTGTGCATTTTGAGAATAGCGGGATCAGCAACAGTGTATTTCTTTGCAGTCTCGCTCGGCAGCAACTCGTAGTATTTGTCAGTTGTGCCACACCATGCAGCGGGCTCTACGAACTCCTTACCAGCCTCGTCAACCATCAAACCACCTGCGTTGTCGAACCAAGAGATATTGCTCTTATAGTAAGCTTGGTTCTCGTCGCCGACAAAGATGCTATTCTTGATCATACCAACAGTAGGATAGCCCTGATATGTAGCGCAGTCAAGATACCAGATCTCTGCTCCGATAATACCACCTGTCTCAGAATCATTATTCATGAATGCAAGTTGAGTAGCAGCGTCACCGGTCTTACCTGCTTTAGCGCAGTAAGCGTAAGCGGTATCGTTAGGATTGAACTTGTCAGCGTCAACAAACTGCAGCGAGCTGGCAGATAAGTAGTAGTAGTTCGGACCTTTACCAAGATCCTCGGTGATCAGGTAAACAGGAACGGTGTCAACGAAACAGATGTAACCTACACCCTCGTTCGCACCAGTAGTCATATTCAGGCTGATGCCTTCGCCCCATACACGTGCGGTAGCAGGAACAAGAATACAGTGTACTTCTTGACCGCTTGCGAGTGTGACGAGTGCAGTGTCATTGCTGAGGATGGTGTTTTTGTCGAGGTTCCAGATCGTCCAACCTGCCCATGCGAACATGTCTTCTGCAGATGAAACGGTTACCACGCAGGTGTCAGATTTTGCACCTTCAGCGCTAACGATAATGTTAGCAGTACCAGCAGCTACACCGGAAACCAAACCTGCTTGAGATACAGTTGCTACCTCAGGGTTGTCAGAGGTGTAAGTAACAGTAACCTCGGTTCCTGCAGGAGTAACGACGGTACGAATCTTCTCTTCGTCTCCAACAGCCAACTCGAGAGTCTTGGGAGTAACGTTAAGTACGATACCCTCTTGTGGTGTAGGACCGTCACCTTTCTTCTCACAGCTGCTGAACGAAAGAGCAGCTACGGCTACGATAGCCAATAACAAATACTTTTTCATAATAAATCTTTTTTGTTGTTAATAATGTGAACTAATACATATTATTTTTTATGCATATTTTCTGTATCCGTAGTGCGGATATAGGGGTTGTAATACAACTCGGAGTTTGGCAACTCGAAGGTGAACTTACGAGCAGCAGAAGGATCTACCTCCTTGTTGCTACGCAAGTGGTTGTCGCCCAGGCTGACTTTCTCGCCGTAACGACGGAGTGTCTGCAAGCCGTAACCCTCGCCCCAGAGCTCTACACGCCAGTTGTATTTGATGGCAGCGAGCAGGTCGTTGTCAACATTGTCCTTCCAAGCCTGGTACTCGGTCTCCATGCCTCCTACTACACGCAGATCGGTGATAGCGAAGAGGTAGTTCTTGGCGTTGACATAATCGTTGTTGCGGCATGCTGCCTCAGCTGCGATAAGGTAGGCAGCCTCCAGACGCATAAAGACGTCGTCGCTCAACCAATCCTTGTCGCCTTGAATCTTAGCAGGTAACTTGGCGGAGTAGAACTTGCCGTCCGGTGCATATTGGAACTTATTAGCATTCTTCTGTCCGGAGGTAGCGTAGTTGTTCCACCAATACTTACGAAGATCCCAAGCAGGAATCGACTCATAGAGCAATTGGTCAATACCTTTCACATCGCCTGCAGAAGCGTAGCTCCACGAGTAGATGTCGCATTGTCCGAAGAACGATGCCAGCGAAGTGGTGTTCTCTACCGTTACATCTTTACCCCAGATCCAGTTGTTGTTGGAAATGTCGTTGAAACCGGTAGTCAGCACTTGCTCTGTAGGCAACAAGTTGGCGGTTGTATTTTCGATAGCTTCAACTGCTATTGTGTATGCTTTAGCATAGTCGCCCTTGTTGAGGTAGGAGTATGCCAAAGTGATACGTGCCATGTCAATATTGGCTTCGATCTTGTTGGTACGCTGGATGCCCACTGCGTCGGTAACCTCAAATACCTCAATAGCAGTTGTGAGGTCCTCTTCGATGCGCAGGTATACGTCGGCTACGTTAGCACGTGGTGCACCGAGGATGGTATCACCTTTGGTGTCCTCTTCAGTGTAGATAGGTACTGCCGGGCTGTTGAGATCCGCATCAGGAGCGATGAAATAGCGAGTCAAGCCTGCATAAGCCCAGCCACGCATGGTGTAGATTTCAGCAGCATACATCATCATGCGCAACAAGTCGTCCGTTGCATCGTCAGGATGAACAGCTGCCAAGTTGGCAAACTCTTGCGGATACTTGTTCTCAATAGCATTGAGCGCCTTGTTACAGATACGGATAATGCCGTAATAGTAGTTCCAGAAATAAGCACGACGGGTGTAGGTCTGCTCTTTCTCGTCGGTAGCAAACCATCCGTAGTTTTGGGTCTTGAGTGCCATATCACCGCACAACAAGTCTCCGTACATATCAATCGAGCGGAGACCGAATACATCGTGATCTCCTCCGTACTCATAGAGTAGGGTGTACAAACCTTTGACAGTACCTTCGGTAGCATCGTCCATGTTGAGGTACTGCTCTTCGGTAATGCTGCTACCATAAGGATATGAATCTAAGTAACTGTCAGCACAACTGCTTACTGCCAATGAAGTGGCAACCAAAGCGAGGATATAATATATCTTTTTCATAATCGTTTTCTTTTTAGCGGTTAGTACTTGGATTAGAAGGTCAGCTTGATACCACCGACGATAGTTGACAGCGGCGAGTAGCCGTGGGTGTCAGAGTTTCCGGTGAAGGAAGTCATCGGGTTGTAACCGCGGCGTGCGGAAGCTATAGCGAGGTTGGTGGCTGATACATAGAAGTGCAACTTCTGCAGTTTGATCTTCTCAATGAGCTTCTTGGGGAAGTTGTAACCAAGCTGTACGTTGTTCAAACTGAAGAACGAGTTGCTGGTCAAGAAGCGGGTAGAAGATGTGTTAGCATCACCGTCATAAGTACCTACACCGTTAGACATACGCGGGATGTCAGTCGGGTCAAGGTTGCTATATGTACCGTCAGCGTTCTTAACACCGTGACCGGGGTTGTTCTCGGTCCAAGCGTTGTGAACATCCATGTGCCAGTTATGGTTACCCACCTGATTGTTGTCCATCAATGCCATGTAGGTAGCATCGAAGCCATAACCGCCGATTTGATATGAGCAGCTAGCTGACAATGTAACACCGTATACCTCGAGGTCGAAGCCTACACCACCGTTCAAGTCAGGCAAGTAGGATTTGCCGATATACTGCGAAGCAGCGGTAGTAACATCGTTGGTAGTCGTGGTAGCCAAGTATTGCTCAGGGTTCTCTACGCCATCGTTCTTCTGGTCCAGAATCCATTGATGGAGAGAAGAAATGTAGTTGTATGAACCGTCAGCCTTTGCGTCCATAAATCCGCCGTAACGGGTATCGTAGTATGCCTCGAAGAGCGACTCACCATTGGTAGGATCAACACCCAGATAACGTTTGGTGTAGTGATCATACAAGGAGTGACCCTCAGACATAGCGCCGTTCATCGTCATGCGGTGAGGAGTGCCGTCTTCGTCGTAGTAGTCGATAGGCATTTGGGTCATATAGTTCTTATAGTGTGCACCGTTGAGCTTGAAGTCCAGTTTTACGTTACGCATATCTATAGCGTGGAGGTCGAGTTGGAACTCAAAGCCGGTGTTAACCATCTTAGCATCGTTGGTAGGGATAGAGCTGTAACCGAGCGATGGAGCTACCGCGCGAGGCGATACCATGTTATCAGTCAGTTTCCAGAAATAATCAAACTCTGCATCCAGATATTTGCCGATAGAGAACTCAAGACCGAGGTCTACCGTGTTAGAACGCTCCCATGTGATAGATGGGTTACCTTTGCTTGCCCAGAGGTAAGCGATCTCATCGTTCAGGTTCTCGATAGTGTACATATCAGTGTAGCTATAGAGGGAGTTAACCTGGTTACCCAGCACACCCCAGCTCAGACGCAACTTACCGTCTTTGAGCCATTCTTTAGCATCAGAGTTCTCGATAAAGCTCTCGTTGGTGAATGTCCAAGCTGCACCTACGGATCCGAAGTGACCCCAGCGGTGTCCTTTGGCGTAACGCGAGCTACCGTCAGCACGATAGTTGGCCGAGATAGTATAGCGCTCGTCATAGGTGTAGGAAGCTGAAGCGAGGTAAGCATCCAACGCATAGCGTGTGGAGTTGCCCTCGATGGCGTTCATCTTGATGGCGTTACCCAACTCAATGCTGCTACCGTCAGCGATATAGGACTTATAACCCAGTGTGTAGTTGGTGTTGTAGAGATAGTTCTCGTGACCGGCCAATACGTGAATGGTGTGATCACCAAAGGTGTTGTTGTACTCGAGCAACTCTTGAGCAGCTACGGTAAACAGGTTGTGGCTCTGTTGTTGAATACGACCGATACCTTCTGCATCACCGTAATACTTGTTAGTCAAGTCCGAATAGCGGTTGTTGTAGTAGTGCAAACCGGCATTGATAGTAAATTTCAAGCCCTTGTAGAGTTTGAACTCCAAAGAGGTCTTGGCATCTACCTCGTGTTGTACTTGGTTCTCTTTATCCAGACGGAGCGAACCTGCCGGGTTGATACCCATACCGAACGAACGGTTCAGGTCGTTACCGAAGTCATACATCGGCAGACCGGTACGCGGGTCGATAGGAATGTTTCCGTTCTCGTCGCGAACATAAACCGGATAGATAGACGGGATGGCATTGACATAGTAGAAACCATTGTTCATTGCACCGTCACCGTTCTGGTCAGGGCTATTCATATTTGAATAGGTGTATGCCAAATTGACGTTACCTTTCAACCATTTCTTGGGCTCGTAATCTACGTTCGAACGAACACTGAAACGATTGTAGTCCGAAGACTGGTAGTAACCCTCGTCCATAAGGTAACCGAAGGAGGTGAAGTATTTCACTTTCTCGGTACCACCGGAGATCTTCACGTTAGCGTCCACTTTCTGTCCTGTACGGAAGATAGCGTCGCGCCATGACTCCAGATTCTCGTATCCGGCTCTACGCGGGATTTGGGTATCGAACGAAGGATTGACATTGCCGTTATCATCATATGGGTTGATAAGGTTCTTGCCGGCAGCTTGCCACAGGTTGTATCCTACAGGCAGACCGCTACCGCTATAGAGCAGGTTGTTGGCATTCTTGACAGCGACTGTTTGCGTAGCACCGCTGGCATAACGCTGGCCGTTGTAGATACTTTGCCAAGCCATAGTAACATAATCCTCAGGGCTGGAGATTACATCGTAGAGCGGCAACAGACGCATGTTGGCACCATATTTGACGTCAACTTCAATCTTGCCGGTCTCTCCGGAAGTACCTTTCTTGGTAGTGATGACGATCACACCATTGGCACCACGTGCACCATACAAAGAAGTAGCCGTAGCGTCTTTGAGGACGGTGTAGGATGCGATGTCACCCGGATCGATAGAAGAGATGTCACCGTCGTAGGTCACACCGTCTACTACGTAGAGAGGAGCCGAGCTACCATTGATAGAACCGATACCACGGATACGGATTGTAGCATTCGTACCCGGCTGGCCGCTACCGTTGATGACTTGTACACCGGCGATCTCACCTGCCATAGATTTGGATAACTCACTCGGGTTCTTTTTCTCAATGTCCTCTGCCTTCACGGCTGTAGCTGAACCGGTGTAGGAACCCTTGCTCACATTACCGAAACCGGTAACCACCACTTCTTGGAGCAGCTCGGTGTTCTCGGTGAGCACAATTTTCAGATTCTTGCCAGCGGCAACTTCTTTCTTCTCCATTCCGATGTAGGTGATCACGAGTGTTTTCACTGTGTTCGGAACTTCCATTTTGAACTTACCATCGATATCTGTCGCAGTACCGATAGTGGTGCCTTTGGCAACGACGCTTGCTTGAATAATAGGCTCGCCTTTCGAGTCTACAACGACTCCGCTTACCTCTTTCTGAGCATACATTGCCAACGTTGCTGTCGTGAGCAATAAAAGCGTTAAAATTTTCTTCATAAAATTATTTGTTATTGTAACTAATATTTCTGCATAAAAGCAAAAAAGCGCACAAAGATACGACTTTTTTTTGATATAGGCAAACTTTTTTGCAAAATTTATGCATTTTTGGACAAAAAAAACGCATTTTGCATAAAAAATATCGCCGAGTTGCATAATTATGCATTCAAATTGCCAAAATGACGGCTATTCGTATCTAAGTGTGCGCAAAGTGTTAGCAGTGAAGATTTGCTGACTGATTTCGAGTAGTGTTTTGGGGTCTGTTTGTGCGATTTTTTGGAATGTTTGCTGCCATGTAGGTGCACTATTGAAGTAGAGCATTGATTTGGCCATAGAGAGAGCAGTACTCTCTTGGTTCTGAGCAGCGACAGCCATTTGTCCGCGCAATTGTTGCAATGCGTTGCGCAAGGCAGCGTCGCTGAGTGGGGTAGTAGCGAGTTTGTCGAGTTCGTGCTTGACTAATGATTCGCATTGTTCGATGTCTTCGCGGTCGCAAGCAAAATAAGTGCACCAATAGCCGGTGTCGCTAAGCGGTGTATAGATAGAATCAACGGTGTAGACGAGTCCGCGTTTTTCTCTTAGGCTGATGTTAAGCCTGGAGTTGAGACTGCCTCCTCCTAATATATTGTTTAGCAGGTATAACGCCAGTTGTCTGTCATGCCCGAGCGGGTAGGCTGTGTTACCAAGCATAACGTGGGCTTGGTGGGTATGTTTGTGGAAGCTGAGTGTGGCAGAGCCGGTGGTTGTAGTAGAAGCGGCTCTGTCAGTATGATTGGTGTTGTTAGGAGTCAGTTGCCCAAATTCCTTTTCGGCGAGGCGGAAAATCTTGTCGGGTTTGACGTCTCCTTGACAGAAGACAACCATACGCGCAGGTGTGTAATGCGTGCGCATCCAATTTATAGGTGTCTCGGCATGTCGGCTGATAGCGCGGAGTGACTTTTTGGTGCCCAAGATAGGCATGGCTAAGGGGTGTCCTTCAAAAACGAGTGCCTCGAAATCGTCGTAGATGAGTTCGGAGGGAGAGTCGTTGTAACTCTCGATCTCGTCATAGATGACTGCCAACTCTTTGTCGGTCTCCGCTTTAGGGAAAGTGGGACAAGTGACCAGTTCGCTAATGAGTCGTAGTGTAGAAGCGACGTGTTCGACCATAGTGGCGGCATAGAAGGTGGTCTCTTCTTTGGTGGTGTAGGCGTTGATTTCGCCGCCGATACCTTCTATGTGGCGGATGATTTCGCGTGCCGAATGGTGGGTGGTACCTTTGAATACACAATGCTCAATGTAATGAGCCATTCCGTTTTCTTTTGGCAACTCATCGCGTGTGCCGACACCAACCATAACACCGACGTAAGCTACGGGTGAAGTGGTGTGTCGATGAACAATTTTGACGCCATTTGGCAAAATATGATAAAAAGTTTGCAAATTTTCTTGCATAATTCGTTTTTTTTCACTACCTTTGCAGCCGATTTCAAATTCCTCACATCAGTGAGGGAATTCTGAATCTCGAAAACGGGATTCGAAATCCGCGGCATTGGCGGAATTGGTAGACGCGCTAGACTTAGGATCTAGTTCCGTGAGGAGTGAAAGTTCGAGTCTTTTATGCCGCACTAAACGAGTCTTTCGGGGCTCGTTTATTTTTTGTTATCGGGCGTTAGTCGTTCGAGGGCTTTCGCTTCGTTCCAGAGAGCGTCCATTTCGGCGAGTGTCATGTCTTTGAGTTCTCGTCCTTGCTCTTTGGCTTTTGTCTCTACGTAATTGAACCGGCGGATGAACTTGATGTTGGTTTGTTCGAGTGCGTTGTCCGGTCTGAGTTTGTAAAGTCGAGCGGCATTTATGAGGGCGAAGAGTATATCTCCTAATTCGGCTTCAGACGGATCTTGTTCGAACTCGGCTATTTCTTCTTTGACTTTGGCCCAAACGTCTTCCCGTTTCTCCCAGTCGAAGCCTACGTTAGCGACTTTGTCTTGTATGCGATACGCTTTGACGAGGGATGGCAGGCTGTCGGGTATGCCGCTAAGAACGGTTTTGTTGCCACCTTTCTCTTTGAGTTTGACCTGTTCCCAGAGTTTGGAGACTTCTTCTGCGTTTTGTGCCGCTTCGGTGCCGTAGACATGCGGATGGCGGAAAATGAGTTTGTCGCATAGCCGGTTGCATACATCGGCTATGTCGAAATCGCCCGTTTCCGATCCTATTTTGGCATAGAACACTACGTGAAGCAGCACATCGCCAAGTTCCTTGCTGATTTCCGTCATGTCTTGTTTGGAGATGGCGGAAGCCAGTTCGTAGGTTTCCTCAATAGTGTTCTGGCGAAGCGAGTCGAAGGTCTGCTTGTGATCCCACGGACATTTCTCGCGAAGATCGTCCATGATATCCAACAGCCGTCTGAAGGCTTGGAGTTGTTCTTCTCGGCTATGCATTTGGCGCTGGAGCTGTTTGTTCCGGTTCGTAGTTGTGTAACATCAGTTCGCCGTGTTTGTCGAGTGAGGCGTAGGTCCATTGACGGAAGCAGTCTCCCAGGATGATCACGCGGCTACCCGTATCCAACTTGAGGTCCAACTCGATGTGTCGATGGCCGAAGATATAGAAATCGCGGTGGTTGCCCAGTTTTTCCTCTTCTTTGGCAAAGAGAACGAGTTCTTCTTTCTTTTCTCCTTTGAACGGGCAGGGGTTGTCCAGTTCTTTTTGTCTGCTTCTGGCAGCCCATCCGTAGCCTATTTTGTTGCCCAGAGCGGGTGGCAGACAGCGGAAACAGAACTGCAGGAATTCGTTTTGGAAGACAGCCCGCAGTCGTTTGAATCGGCGGATTTTGTCTTGCACGTCGCGCGGATAATGGTTTTCCAGATCAAAGGGAGCCAATCCGTCGCCGTGTGCGAGGTATAGTTTTTTGCCGTAGCGTTTGATGGTAACGGGTTCGAAATGCACTTCCATGCCGGTCATAGCGGTTAGTCCGCCCCAAGTCCACATGTCATGGTTGCCGACAAAATAGTGCACATGAACGCCTTTCCGTACGAGATGACGAATACAGCGGAAGAGTGGCGCATATTCTTTCTTCGATTTGTCTCTGGTGTAGTATTCAAACCAGAAGTCAAAGATGTCGCCCATCAGGTAGATGCTAACGGCGTCTTCTCCAAGTTTGTTGAGCATCTCGATGAATTTCTTTTGGTGTGCCCAACCGCGCGTAATGGCTTTGGAGCCGATGTGTGCGTCGCTTACAAAATAGATCATAGTGTATGATTGTTATATTCAGTTACTGTGTTTTAGAGGAATCCGAGTTCGAGTTTGGCTTCTTCAGACATCATATCTTTGGTCCATTCGGGTTCGAAAACAATATTAACATTAACGGTGTCGATGCCCTCTACACTGCTGACTTTCTGTCGGATATCTTCGACGAGGAAGTCCCCTGCCGGACAGCTTGGTGCGGTGAGGGTCATAGTGATAGTGCAGACACGGTCATTGATGTCAATGCCGTAGATAAGCCCCAGGTCGTATATATTGACAGGTATTTCGGGGTCGAAAACGGTTTTGATCATCCGTAATATCTGTTCCTCTTGTTCTAAAAATTCGTTCATAAGCACAAAATGCGCTGCAAAGTTACTGCTTTTTTTTGACATATGCAAATAAAAAACACAAATGTACAATTTTTGTTGCTTATCCTATGGTTGTCCTATGGTGATTGTATGGTTGTCCTATGGCGAAAGTAGGTTGGGAATAGAAAAGGTGGTTTAAAAGGGGGTGGAATGGAGCGGTTTTGTAAAAAATATGCAAATAAATTTGCGTATGTCAAATCTTTTTTGTAATTTTGCGCCCGATTTGGATATTGTATATACGCGTAAGCAATAATTATAAATTATTATATTAAATTTATACACATGAAACGTATTTTTAATCTTATCTTGGGTTGCTTGATGGCAACTGCAATGATGGCAGGAAACAATGACCTGCTTTGGGATTACACGGACGGTGCTCCGGCCAGCAGTCCGGATTCGTCTGCAGCCAAGAACGGCGCGTTGTATTTCAACAACAAGGTCAATGATGCTGCAGGTACGAACAACGGCTTGAAGGGCATCAAGTTGAACAGCTCGGGTTATTGCTGTTTTACGAAAGCAGCTGTGCCTGGTAAATTGAAACTGAGTTTCGGTCCCCGTAGCGGTAGCAATGCTGCCGATATTGAGGTGTGGAACTGGTCGATGGGCGGTGATAAAAAGCCTGTTAAGGGTGAAACCAAATATGCTACGACGGGCCAGCAGGCAGAGTATGGCACTCAGGTGATTGAATTGACGGCTGAGCAGAATGACATCTACCTCTGTCGTGGTGTGAACACAGAGACAGCGCTGCAGAAGATTCAGTTTGTGGAGGATGTGGCACGTACGTTTGTGAACTTTAAGATTGAGTTCCGCGACAATCCGTATACCGTATTGTTGCCGGCGAGCGGTGAACTGCCTGCGGGTGTGACGGTAGAGGGCACGACCTATAATGGTGGTCAACACGGAGTACAAGGCGGTATAATCACGGTGCCGGTGGATGGCCCGGTGAAATTTATTATTGGAGCTTGTCAATTTAGCAATACGCCGATCAATATCAAGAAGGATGGTGTGGATTTTGCTACATTCAGCAATAATGCAGCTTGTGGTGAGACGTCCGGAAACTATGCGCAATATATGACGTATGTATATACAGGCGATGCGGCTACGCTGACGTTTGAGTTGTCAAATAACACGTATATTCCATATTTCTTTGCTGAAGCGACGGATATTATGCCGTGTGAGATCATTTTCAAAGACCAGGCAGGCACCGAGTTGTACCGCGTGGAGACCTACGAAGGTGCAACTTTGACCAACCTGCCGGATCCGTGTATCCTGCCTGTTCAGGGCGAGACATGGCGTTTCCGCGGATGGTTCTATACGAACAACAAGAAAGCGCAGATCGGCGACATCATCAACGGTAACACGACTATTCAGGCAAAGACATCTGAAGAGGAACAGGCGACGGTAGGTAGCGTGCAGACCTATAACTTCGCCGACCAGACTTTCTATCCGGAGGATCACGAGATCGTGAATGTGACCAATGGTGCTTATCACGATGGTACGCATGGTTGGTATTTTGAGACGAATGGTATGATCAGTGTGTATTCGCCAGGTACGTCGGTCATCGTAGTAACGCTTTGTAAGTATTCGGAGAGCGGAACGGTTAGTGTCAATTCCAATAACACCGGTCATACGATTGCGTCTGCAGAGGTAGTGAAGAACTCGACGCCGGACGGTGCCGAGCTCGTAGCACAATACAGTGAGGGTCCGGGATGGGTAAACATCACTTGGGATGCGAAGCAGTATATCCATAAAGTAGTGGTGTATAACGTAGAGGACTTCATGGAGAAAGATGAGACGACGGGTTATTATAAGGTGCCTGCTGGTGATGCCGCTTCTCTGATCTTGTCGATCGTACAAGCACAAGAAGGTGATAAGATCTTCTTGCCGAACGGTACGTATGATCTGGGCGAGACCGTGCTGACAACGATCAATAAGAACAATGTGTCTCTGATTGGTGAGTCGATGGACGGTGTGATCATCAAGAACGCGCCGGACTATCGTAAGGAGAGTATTGACCAGACAGCAACTATCAAGATTAATAAGAACGTAAGTGGAACGTATCTGCAGGACCTGACGATTCAGAATGCGCTGGATTACTACAAGAACGACAACGGCCGTGCTGTGGCATTGTGGGATCAAGGAACGAAGACCGTTTGCAAGAACGTGAAGTTGTTGAGCTACCAGGATACGTATTACAGCAACCTGCAGGGTGCGGTTAAGTACTTTGAGGATTGCGAGATTCACGGAACGGTTGATTTTATCTGCGGTGACGGTAGCGTCTATTTCAAGAATAACTTGCTGTACTGCGAGAAACGTAAGAAAGACGGCGGCGGAAGCGATGCGTTGACGGCTAATAATGGTCCGGCAAGTGACAAGGGATATGTATTCGAAGGTTGTACGGTGAAGAGCGAGTGTCCGACAGTAAGTATGGGTCGTGCATGGAATAACACACCGTCGGTAGCGTTCTTGAATACATTGGTGGATTACAGTGCCGGCGAGTTCGGTTTTGAGAGCAGCGATATCCAGCGTTGGACCAAGAAACTGATGAACCCGAATGCATGGCCAAAGTTTGGTGAGTATAACACGCATCTGGAGAATGGAGCAGTATTGACACCGGCAAGCAACGTTGTGACCTTTGTGGATGAGAAGAGCGGCAATGCAACACAGAACATCGAGACTGTGCTGAGCGCAGAGCAAGCAGCTACTTATACGATGGAATATACGCTCGGTGACTGGTCGGCTACTGCTGCTAGTGATGCTACGCAGGCAATCGTGGATCTGAATAACATCGATCCGGAAGCCGTCTATATGATCGAAAATCCGAACGGTTATTGTGAGGTGCTTGTCGGTAGTCAGGTTGGCAACAGTTGGTCGGATTGGAACGAGGAAGACCTGCTGCGCAAAGCGAATGGTCGTGGTGGTTTCGGTCCGGCTGTTTGTCCGAGAAATCCCAAGCAGGCTATTGATAATGTAGATGCAGAAGGTTCGAAAATTACGAAAATAGTGGAGAACGGACAGGTTTTTATTCTCAAGAACGGCGTTAAGTATACCGTTCTTGGAAGCGCTGTTCGTTAAGCAATATGAAGATAGCATTGATAGGATACGGCAAGATGGGCCACATTATAGAGGATGTGGCTTTGAGCCGCGGGCATCAGATAGTAGCCCGTATAGATAAGGACAACTTGTATGACTTCGATAGCCCTGCTTTTGCAGATGCCGATGTCGCAATTGAGTTCACCACTCCCATGACCGCCAAGGATAATATCTTGCGTTCGTGGGAGCGCGGTGTGCCTGTAGTATGCGGTTCGACGGGTTGGGATGTGGAGCAAGTAAAGGAAAGTATTCCGCCCTCGATGGGTTTAATTTGGACCAGCAATTATTCGTTGGGCGTGAACATTTTGTTTGCAATGAATCGTCGTTTGGCACAAATTATGCATGCATATCCCGAGTACACGCCATCGATTGTAGAGACGCACCATATCCATAAGTTGGATGCTCCTTCGGGAACAGCTAAGTCTTTGGCGGAGCAGCTTGAGGGATATACGGATGTGCCGATCGAGTCGATTCGTGAAGGCGAGGTGCCCGGTATTCATACAGTGACTTGGGATAGTGAGGTGGACACCATTTCGCTGACTCACAGTGCCAAATCGCGTCGCGGCTTTGCGCTGGGTGCGGTGATAGCGGCTGAGTGGCTGAAAGGCAAAACAGGTTTCCATACCATGCAAGAAGTATTAGGATTATGAGTTTAAAGGAAAGATTAGAGAATGTAACGGCCAAGGGCTGGGTAGCTGCCGGATGTTGGGGAACGTTGTATGTGGCGTTTGTCATCTGGGTAGCTTGGGGCGATTGGGCAAGTTTGGGTTGGCTGGCGTTGTTGCCGCTGGTATTGGATATGTTCACTACGAAATATATCAACTATGGCTGGTGGCACAAGTACAAAGAGACTAACAAGACTTTGTACACCGTTTGCTCGTGGATAGATGCGATACTGTTTGCTTTGGTAGCGGTATATTTTATCAATGTGTACATCTTCCAAAATTATCAGATACCGAGTTCGAGTCTGGAGAAGAGCCTGCGTGTAGGTGATTTTCTATATGTATCGAAGATGGCCTATGGTGCTCGTGTTCCTCAGACACCGTTGAGTATGCCGTTGACCCAGCACACGATGCCGGAATGGTTAGGCGGGGGCAAGAGTTATGTGGACTGGCCGCATTGGGAGTATAAGCGTCTGAAAGGTTGGACGAGCCCTAAGAAGGGAGATATTGTGGTGTTCAATTTCCCAGCAGGTGATACGGTTTGTCTAATGATGCAGAATCCTGACTATTACACGCTATGCCATGCTTATGGCGAGCAAGTGGTCAAGAGTCGCAAGGATATATTCGGCGACATAGTGGTGCGTCCGGTAGACAGACGAGAGAACTATGTGAAACGCTGTGTGGGAGAACCGGCAGACAGTCTGAAGATAGTGGATAATGTGGTATATACTAAGCGCCAAGGCGATTGGGAAGTAGAACCGACGCGCGAGGGTGTTCAGTTGAACTATATTGTTCGCACAGACGGGTATGTATTGTCGGATAAATATCTGCTGAAGCATGGTATCTCGTTGGAGGATCAACATCGCGTGGAAGAGAATGTGTATATTTTCCCGCTGACCAAAGAGATGAAATCCGAGTTGGAGAAGAACGAGCATATATTGTCGATGGTTGTTCAACCGGCTGAGATGGGCGGAGAGGTGTATCCGTTAGGACACAATGATTGGAATCGCGACAACTACGGACCGATTTATATTCCGAAGAAGGGTGACAAAGTGATGATCACGGCGGAGAACTATTGGTTGTACAAGCGCATAGCAGATGCGTATGAGATGCAACCGATGAAGATAGGTGAGGAGTATACGTTTGCTATGGATTACTACTGGATGATGGGTGATAACCGTCATAATAGCGCCGACAGCAGGTATTGGGGTTTTGTGCCGGAGGATCATATAGTGGGACGACCTGTGTTTATCTGGCTGTCCATAGATAAGGACCATAAGGCTATTCGTTGGAACCGTTTGGGCATGAGAGCTACGAACTAGATGGTACTACCTGTTGCGTATATGGCGCCTGCGGATTGGTACAGAGCTTATCTGGCAGATCCAGAATCCGTTGAGATAGAGGGATCGGAGTCGTTTGAGAAACAGACGTTTCGTAACCGATGTCTGATTACAACACCTGACGGACCATTGACACTATCGGTACCGGTCAAGAAGGTGGAACATAAACAGTTGACGCGGGATATAGAGATCAGCTACCAGTCTCGTTGGCAACACCAACATTGGATTTCGCTGGTATCCGCCTATCGTCACACGCCGTTTTTTGACTACTATGCGGAGTTCTTTAGACCGTGGTACGAGAGGGAGACGAAGTGGCTGTGGGATTTGAATAGCGGTTTGCATGAAACGATCATGCAGTTGTTGCAAAACAGTCCGAAACCTATTGTGGGATTTGCTTATCGGCCCACGAGCGATTGGAGCGGAGAGGCATTGAACGGATGGTTTGGAGAAGGAAAAAGTATATTGGACGTATTATTTGAATACGGAAATGAAACAAAATATAGATTGGAATAAACTGAGTTTTCATTATACGGAGACGGACTATGTGGTTCGTTCGGCTTGTCGTGATGGGGTATGGGAGAAACCATATGCGACCGAAGACAAGACTATTACCCTGCATGTGGCAGCTACGGGTTTGCAGTATGGGCAGCAGGTGTTTGAAGGGCTGAAGGCGTTTCGCGGAGCGGATGGTCAAGTGCGCGTTTTTCGCATGGAGGAGAATGCTCGACGTATGGCCCGTTCGGCGGAAGGATTGTTGATGACTCCTCCTCCGGTGGAAGTGTTCTGTGAGGCGATTCGTTTGGCACTGAGAAAGAATATCGATTTTCTGCCTCCTTACGAGACAGGTGCTACCTTGTATTTTCGTCCGGTGTTGATAGCCACGGCACCTGAGATAGCTGTGGCGCCGGAGAAAGACTGCGAGTTGATAGTCATTCCGACACCGATAGGCGCCTATTTTCCGGGTAAGTTTCATTGTACGCCATTTGTCGTGGAGCGCCATATAGACCGTGCGGCAGCATTTGGAACGGGTCAGTTCAAAGTTGGAGGTAATTACGCCTCTTCTTTCCGTGCGACAGAGGCGGCACATGCTAAAGGGTTTGACTGCATGTTTACCGACTCGAAGACACACCGCTATATAGACGAGTGTTCGGCGGCTAATTTCATTGGCATCAAGGGTAATGAATATCTCACTCCCCGTTCGTCGGCTATTCTGCCGAGTATAACGAATGACAGTCTGATGACGTTGGCACGGGAGCTGGGGATGAAAGTGACGCGTCGTCATATTCGCGTAGAAGAGTTGGCGGAAATGGATGAGGCTGCGGCTTGTGGAACAGCATGTGTGATTTCGCCGATCGGTAAGGTATATGACCCGGATAAGGAGATAACGTACCATTTCGGCGAAAAGCCGGGCCCTATACTGACAAGGCTGTATCATGCATTGAAGGATATACAGTATGGAAGATGTGAGGATAAGTACGGATGGTGTGAAGTGATTAAGGTGTAAATAGTACGAATTAAAAAGATAAAAATTATGTTTTCAAATCAACCTAAAGGATTATTCGCGTTGGCGTTGGCCAACACAGGCGAGCGTTTCGGCTACTATACGATGTTAGCCGTGTTTGCGCTTTTCTTGCGTGCTAATTTTGGTCTTTCGGCCGGAGCTGCCGGAGCTATTTATTCCACGTTTTTGGCATTTGTTTATTTCTTGCCTTTAGTCGGTGGTATCCTGGCAGACAAGATTGGTTATGGCAAGTGCGTAACGATTGGTATCATTGTCATGTTTTTCGGCTATGTCTTGTTGGCGTTGCCGATGGGTGGCGTAGAGTCGGGAAGTACAGCAGTGGCTATGACGGCTATGATAGCTGCGTTGGTACTGATCAGTTTCGGTACCGGATTGTTCAAAGGTAACCTGCAAGTGATGGTCGGTAATTTGTATGACGATCCTCAGTATGCAGATCGCCGTGACGCAGCCTTCTCGTTGTTCTACATGGCTATCAATATCGGTGCAATGTTCGCGCCGACAGCTGCCGTTAAGATCATGGAGTGGGCACAGCAGTCTATGGGTGTCAGCGTCAATGATAGTTATCACTTTGCATTCGCAGTGGCATGTATGTCATTGGTGTTGAGTATAGTGATCTATTATGCGTGCCGTCCTTGGTTTAAGCATGTGGAGAACACCTCTAAGCAAGCGGCTGCCAGCGGGCAGAAAGTGGAAGAGTTGACCGCTGAGCAGACCAAGAAACGTATTGTGGCGTTGTGCCTGGTGTTTGCGGTAGTGATCTTCTTCTGGATGGCTTTCCATCAGAACGGTCTGACATTGACGTATTTTGCAGACAAGTTTGTGGCTCCTGTATCGACCGGCATTCAGGCGATGGCATTTGATATCGTCAATTTGGTGATGATAGCCGTTTTGGTATATGCTTTGTTTGGTATTTTCGGCGAAGGAACTCGCAAGTCCAAGACTGTTTGGAGCTGCATAGGTATCGTTGTTTTGGCAGTGCTCGGGTATAAGTTTATGAACCGTCCGTTGGAGGTCAAAGTGTCTGCACCTATTTTCCAACAGTTCAACCCGTTCTATGTCGTAGCATTGACACCGGTGAGCATGGCTATTTTCGGTGCTTTGGCCAAGAAGGGCAAAGAGCCTTCTGCTCCTCGCAAGATTGCGTATGGTATGTTGGTAGCTGCGGCTGCTTATGCTTTGATGGCAGTGGGTTCGATAGGATTGTTGACGCCTAATGCTCAGGAGGCCGCTTTGGCTGCCGGACAAACTCCTATGTTCGCCGATGCTAATTTGCTGATAGGCACTTATCTGATATTGACTTTCGGTGAGTTGTTGCTCAGTCCGATGGGTATATCGTTTGTTAGCAAAGTAGCTCCTCCGCAGTACAAGGGTATGATGATGGGTGGCTGGTTTGTAGCTACAGCTTTGGGCAACTTCCTCGTTTCGGTAGGTGGTTTCCTTTGGGGCGGTCTGCCATTGTGGTTGGTATGGAGTGTATTCATCGCCGTATGTCTCATCGCGGCCATCTTTATGTTTGCTATGATGGGTAAGTTGGAAGATGCAACCAAGTAATTAAAAACAATCTACATATGATGAAAGAAGATTTGATTCAAGCTCTCAACTCCTACATGGAGACAGTAGAGCAAAAACTAAACAGTTTGGACAAACGTGTGGCTGAACTAGAGCAGAACATCCACACTATCAATCAGGAGAATGATAACCTGCGTGGTAAACTCCAGCAGATGGAGACTTTGCTGGTGGCAGCTAACCAACAGATGGTTCAACTCCAGATTGATAACAAGCCTTCTGTTTTGCCGGACGTGAAACCTGCAGAGCAGCCAGAGCCTGAAACAGAGACAGAGGTGATCATTCCGGAAGATCCAATTATTGAGGATGAACCGATGATAGATGAACCGGTTATTGAAGAGCCTTTGGTCGAGGAAGCACCGGTTGTTGAGGAGCCGATTTTTGAGGCCGAGCCGGCTGTTGCGGAGCAAGCGCTGTCTATAGACGACCTGCCTGAGGCTGGTGAGTTGGATGAGGCTATGGCGATGCCGATGGATGATATGCCGGATTTGGTGCCTGTGACGGAGCCGGTAGTGGAGCCAGTTGCAGAATCGTTGTTTGAACCTGCACAGGAGCCTGTTTTCCCAATGGCTCAGCCTATAGCAGAACCTGAAGTGACACCTATCCCACAAGAGCCCCAACCCGAGCCGGTTAAGCCCGAGGAGCCTGCTCAATCTGCAGCTCCGCGTGCGACTACGTTGTTTGGCTCGCCGGTATCTGATATCCGTCAAGCTATATCGTTGGGCGACCGTTTCCTGTTCCAACGTGAGCTGTTTGATCAGAGCGGCGAGAAGATGCAAAAGACACTGGATGCAATCAATAAGTGCCAGTCTTATGACGAGGCGGTGAATATGTTAGATGCTTCTTTCCATTGGGATAAGGAGACAACGGCATACACACTCTTCACGGCTGCACTGCAACGTCGTTTCAGCTGATGCTTTATCTTGTTCCGACACCGGTAGGCAACCTCGAAGATATCACGCTGCGCGCCAAACGTATTCTCGGTGAAGTTGATTTGATCCTCGCCGAGGATACGCGTACATCGTCGGTACTACTCAAGCACTACGACATTCATACGCCGCTTAAGAGCCATCACAAGTTCAATGAGCATGAGACATCGGACGAGATGGCTGAGCGTATCGCGGCAGGTATGAATGTTGCGCTGATATCGGACGCCGGGACACCCGGAATATCCGATCCCGGGTTTATGTTGGTACGTGCATGTGTTCAACGAGGTGTGGAGGTTCAATGCCTGCCCGGTGCAACGGCTTTTGTGCCTGCGTTAGTGGACTCGGGACTGCCATGCGACAGGTTCTATTTTGAGGGCTTCTTGCCGCAGAAGAAAGGACGACAGACTCGTTTGCAGTTTATTGCGGCACAAGAGCAGACGACCATCATTTATGAGTCTCCATACCGCTTGGTCAAGACGTTACAGCAACTGTCTGAGGTCTGTGGTGAAGAGCGACAAGCATCGGTCTCGCGTGAGATAAGCAAACTGCACGAGGATACCCAGCGGGGAACACTGGCAGAGTTGATAGCCCATTTTACTGCCAAGGCACCCAAGGGTGAGATAGTGATTTGTGTGGCAGGCCAAAATGAGAAAATGAGTAAAAGAGAAAATGAGTGAAATGAAATCCTTGGCGAGGGACACCGCCATCTATGGACTGAGTTCGATCATAGGTAAGTTTTTAAATTACCTGTTGGTTCCTTTGTATACCTACGCCCTTGCGCGTACGGCTGACTATGGCGTTGTTACTAACATCTACGCCTGGACGGCATTGCTATTAGTGCTCCTGACTTATGGTATGGAGACCGGTTTCTTTCGTTTCGCCAATCGGGAAGACTATGACGCTCCGAGTGTATATAAGACGGCTTATTTGACACTTTTCAGTAGTAGCGCTTTTTTTGCGTTATTGGTTGTTGCATTCCAACATCCCCTAGCTAATATTCTGGGTTATGCCGATCATTCAGAGTTCATAGCTATGATGTTTGTTACCGTTGCTGTCGATGCGTTTGCCTGCATACCGTTTGCCTACTTACGCTACCAGAAACGCCCCATCGTCTTTGCTGCACTCAAACTGCTGTTTGTGCTGCTCAATATTGGGTTTAATCTCTTGTTTTTGGTGATCCTCGGTAAGAATGACGTCTTCTATGTCTTCCTTAGCAATATATTAGCGACAGCTATTCAAACGCTCTGCCTCTTGCCTTTCACTATGCCAAAAGGTGGTCGTTTTGATGCGAAAGTACTAAAGGAAATGCTGCGCTACTCCTTACCTTTACTCGTTCTTGGTGTAGCCGGGATCATGAATCAGACACTTGATCGTATTCTCTTTCCGTATCTCTATACCGGCGCTGATGCAAAGGCACAACTTGGTATTTATGGGGCATGCTTCAAGGTGGCTATGGTTATGATGATGTTCACCCAAGCTTTCCGCTATGCCTACGAACCTTTTGTCTTTGCTAAACATAAGGATAGACAATCTGTCGAGGCATATGCTGATGCGATGAAGTACTACATTATCTTCTCGTACCTCATCCTCTTAGGCGTGATATTCTACCTCGATATATTCCGGTATATTGTCTCTAGTGCATACTGGGAGGGACTGCAGATTGTACCGATTGTCCTGTGGACCTATGTGTTCCAAGGTATCTATTTTAACCTCAGTTTTTGGTATAAACTGACCGACGAGACTAAGTGGGGCGCCTATTTCTCGCTGATAGGATTGGTTATAACGCTTGTGCTACAAGTGGTGGGAGTGCCGCGTATAGGCTATTGGGCTAGTTGCGGAAGCAGCCTCGTCTGCTATCTGGTGATCATGCTGCTGTCTTATTTTATCGGTCAGAAGAAAGCCCCCATCCCTTATGACCTCAAGACGATAGGCATCTATACGCTACTCACAATAGCCTTGTTGGCTGTCTATTACACCATTCGCTTGTATTGTCCGATGAACATGTGGGTATTGATGGCCATAGGTACTGTATTGCTGGTCATCTATCTGGCTTTCTTGACACGCAAGGATTTTCCTTTGTCAGGACTGCCTGTTGTAGGTAAATATTTTAAGAAATAAATTGTAAATCGTTTTATGTTTTCAGGAATAGTAGAAACAATGGCGCAGGTGGTTCGTGTTGAGACCGAACAAACCAACAAGCACTTCACACTGCGTAATCCCTTCAGCGAGCCGCTCAGCATCGATCAGTCGATTGCTCATAACGGTGTATGCCTGACGGTTGTTAAGATAGAGGGCGATCTCTATACTGTCACCGCTATGCAAGAGACGCTCAACCGCTCTAATCTTGGTATGCTCAAGCAAGGAGACTGGGTCAATGTGGAGCGCTCTATGATAGCCGGAACTCGTCTGGACGGACACATCGTGCAAGGACACGTCGATCAACATGCTGTCTGTGTCGAAGCCAAAGAGACCGACGGAAGTTGGTATTACCGCTTTGAATATGAAAGTTCTCGTGATATGATAGCCCGCGGCTATTTCTGTGTGGATAAGGGCTCAGTCACGATCAATGGAGTTAGCCTAACAGTCTGTGACCCTGACCAACAAGGCGACATGGGGTATGTGTCGGTATGCATTATCCCTTATACCCATGAGAATACCAATTTCAAGTATATCAAGGCCGGTACGGTAGTCAATCTTGAGTTTGACATCATAGGCAAATATATCACCCGTATGAACCAATTATTAAAATAAAAAATGAACAGTTTATCATTTCAATTAGGAACGTCCGTGGCGCAGTATCTGATGCAATACGGAGAAAAAGAACTCAATTACGAGGAGTTTAAGAAAGGTATTGAGTTTGTTATGAAGGCTTCGACCCAAGCAAAAGAAGAGGGCGAACGCTTCTTGGCAGAAAACGCTAAGCGCGAAGGAGTAAAAGTGACTGCCAGTGGCCTGCAGTATGAGGTGCTGGAGTCTACACTCGGACAGAAACCGAAGGCTACCGATACCGTCAAAGTTCACTATGAAGGTACACTCATCGATGGTACTGTCTTTGACAGTTCCTACAAACGTGGCGAACCTATCTCGTTCGGACTCAACCAAGTCATCAAAGGTTGGACGGAAGGAGTACAACTGATGTCGGTGGGCTCGAAGTATAAGTTCTTTATCCCCTATCAACTCGCCTACGGCGAACGCGGCGCAGGGGGCTCTATTCCACCATACGCAGCGCTGATCTTTACAGTAGAATTATTAGGAATTCAATAACATACATAAACAAATACAATAACAAAAATGAAAAAAATCAGTATTCTTTTCGTGGCTGTCATGATGATGGTATCGTGCGGCTACAAAGCTAAAACCATCGCCCTCGAGACAGAGGCCGATTCTGTCAACTATGCCCTAGGTGTCCTATTCGCATCCAATTGCCAGGATAGTACCGACGAGGGAATTAAAGAGTTTTTGGATGCAGTCAAAGCCGGTCATAACGGTGAGTGGGAAGATATGCCGCAAACCGAGAAGATAGGTCTGCATATCGGTATAGGTGCTGCCGAGTTTGTTACCGAAGGTTTGGCAGGCCGTCCGGAGATTACTTTCAACGGCGAAGTGTTTTTCCAAGCTCTGGTTAACACATGGTTGGATGATACCACTACCATCCCGTCCAAAGAGTTGATGCCATTCTGGATGCGCGCTATGTCGTCAGAAGTGCCGCAAGGCATAGAGTATGAAGCTAAAAAAGGTTCTTGCCCCGAGACGGCTGCTGAGGTTGAACTGACTAATTTCTTCGACTCCGTTAACTATGTGTTTGGCGTACTCAATGCACAACAACTCAAGACGCAACTCGCACAGACGGATACCGTCACTCCGGAAGAAGAACAACTCTCTGTCTTGGTCAAAGCTATCAACAAGGGCCTCAACCTGAAGATCTATAGCCCTGCAGGATATGTCGGTGGACGCCAACTTGGTCAGTCTATCCGCGACCTTGAGAAAGATAGCACCGGTTTCAAGGACTTCGGCGGCGCTGAAGTGGAGTTCGATATCCTCTTCCAAGGTCTGATCAACGGACTTAACGACTACGATGATATGATGTCGTACGAGGAAGCTAACCAGTACATCCGTCAACTCAGTCTGTCCAAACAGTTCGGCGAGTGGAAGAAAGAGAACGAGCAATGGCTCATCAATAACACTAGCAAAGAAGGCGTTCAGACTACTGAATCCGGCCTGCAATATAAGGTGATCAAAGAGGGAAAAGGAGACAAGCCGGCTGCTGTAGATACAGTAACTGTCCACTACGAGGGCAAACTGATCAACGACACCGTCTTCGATAGCTCCTATAAGCGTGGCGAACCTATCTCTTTCTGCCTTGGACAAGTCATCGCAGGTTGGACCGAAGGTCTTCAACTCATGAGCCCGGGCGCAGAGTATGAACTCTACATCCCTTATCACCTCGGATATGGAGAACAAGGTTCGCAGGGTGTGATTCAGCCCTTCTCGACCCTTATCTTCAAAGTCGAACTGATCAGCGTAAGCAAGGCCAAAGCAGCAGAACCTGCAGCTGAGCAACCAACCGCTGACATTCAAATGATACAATAATGAAGCGGTTTTCGATATCCATACTGCTGTTCTTAGCAGTTCTCAACTTGTGTGCGCAGACACCTGTACTGCGTACACAGGCTGATACCATCAACTACTATATCGGTATGCTTGAGGGCTCCCGTATGGGTGAGTCCATTCGTGGCCAAAAAGAGATCATGCCTACCGTGGCAACGGACTACGAGCTCATCAAAGCCGGCGTCCAACTGGGACTGGATGGCAAGGTGACACTCACCGAGGAGGAACTGCTCAAATACCTGCAGTCGTCCTTCGAAACCTTGCAGGCCAAACAGGCAGAGACCAAACAGGCTGAAGAGCAGGCTTTTCTGACACAAAACGGCAAACGCAAGGGTGTCAAAACAACTCCCTCAGGTTTGCAGTATGAGGTGCTTAAGGCGGTTAAAACAAAGAACCCTGTTCATCCTACCGACACCTCTTCTGTGAAAGTCCATTACGAAGGTAAACTGTTGGATGGCACTATCTTCGACAGCTCGTACCAACGCGGCGAGCCTATCTCCTTCCCGCTTAATGGCGTGATCAAGGGATGGACCGAGGGTGTACAACTGATGACGGTTGGTGAGAAGTACCGCTTCTTTATCCCGTACAAGTTGGGATACGGAGAACGTGGCGCAGGTGAACATATACCGCCCTATGCGACACTTGTCTTCGATATCGAACTGCTGGAAATTAAGTAAATCGTCTAATCGTCAATTATTCGATGGGCATTATCGCTAAGCAATCTATTCGTGGCACGATCGTAACCTACCTAGGCATAGCCGTAGGTTTTGTGACTACGTTCTTTGTGTTGACCCGTTTCCTCACCACAGAGGAGATCGGGTTGACACGGGTGCTTATCGATGCGGCTACCTTGTTCATCGGACTGGCACAACTCGGCACGTCTAATTCAATCATCCGGTTCTATCCCTACTTCCACGAGCAGGATAACCGTACCCACGGCTTCTTTTTCTGGACCCTGATCGTGCCGTTTGTCGGATTCTGCCTGTTTGCCGTAGTTTATTGTGCGTGTCATGTGCCACTCGCTGCGTGGTTTGGCGAGAAATCTCCGCTCTTTGTCGACTACTATTACCTAGTTTTGCCGTTGGCGTTCTTCATGCTCTACCAACTGGTGTTCGAGACCAACGCCAATGTGCTCATGCAGATCGTGGTACCCAAAGCAGTCCGCGAACTATGGGTGCGCGTCGGACTGCTAGCTTTGTATCTGCTCTACGCCTTCCGCGTCCTATCTATCAATGGACTGGTTATCGGTATATGCATCAACTACGGTGTGGCTGCCTTCATCAATCTGGCATACCTGCTTTCGTTACATGCAGTCGACTGGAGACCCGATATGGCTTTTCTGCGCGCTAATACACAACTCGTCAGACGATACGTCCGATATACGGCCTTCCTGATCATATCTGCGCTGGCAGCCACTGTGGCACCGCTACTATCGTCTTTCTTCATTACGGCTAAGATGGGACTTGACTCTACCGGTATCTTCGCTATCGCAACATATATGGCGGCAGTGGTAGGCGTCCCTTACCGTTCGGTGACGGCTATTGTCTCACCACAACTGTCTCGCGCTATCAAAGAACAAGACCGTGACCAATGTTCGCATCTGATCCAACAAGTCACAGGCACCATGTTACTGGTTGGAGGATTCATACTCCTCACTATATGGGTCAATATTGACCTCATTTTCCTTATCCTGCCTAACGGACAGACCTATGCCGTGGCACGCTACGTAGTCCTCTTCTTGGGATTAAGCCAACTCATCCTATCTACGTTTACTATCTGCCTTACGGCGCTCAACTATTCACGCTTCTATGCGTTCAGTCTGTTGCTGTCGCTCATCTTAACCGGCAGCGTCCTACTGCTCAATAACTATCTCATTCCTCGCTATGGTATCGATGGAGCGGCCCTGAGCAACTTGATCGCCTATGCACTCTATGGACTACTTTTAGTCCTTACCCTCGTGCCCCTTTGCCGACTCAAGATCGTCAACCGCAGATGGGCATACACAGCTTTGCTACTACTCACCATCTTTGTGCTCAATGCACTGTGGTGTCGCTATATACCTACTATCAACATTTGGCTGGATTCCATCCTACGCTCCATTATCCTACTCGGCGGCGGACTATGGATAGCCTATCGTGCTAAATTATCGCCTGAGATCAATGCGTTACTTTCTTGACTTCTCATATCGCGGAACGGACTTCCATGGTTCGCAGACCCAGCCCAATGCTATCACGGTCCAGCAGACCCTTGAACAAGCATTGGCTACTATCATGCGTTCTTCTATACCGCTTACTTTTGCCGGACGTACCGACGCTGGAGTCCATGCGCGTCAGATGGTGACACATTTCGATTGGACGGAGCAATTACCCGCTAACCTCGTACATCGACTCAATAGCCTGCTGCCCGACTCAATAGCGGTGCGTAGCATACAGCCTGTCACCAATGAGGCACATGCACGCTTTGACGCCATTGCACGCACTTATCGCTACTATATTACATCCGCCAAACAGCCTTTCGCTACACTCATTCGAACACGTGTGGCACCCGGACTGGATTTTGAAGCTATGAATCAGGCTGCTCAACTCCTACTCGGCAGACAAGATTTTGCCTCGTTCTGTCGTTTACACACAGATGTCAAAACTACTATATGCACAGTTACCGAGGCCTATTGGACTGTTGAGAACGATACCGATGCGTATTTTACCATTACGGCCGACCGATTTCTGCGTAATATGGTCAGAGCCGTAGTCGGTACGTTGTTCGAGGTGGGACGACATCAACTTACTTTATCGCAGTTTGCTGAAGTGATCCAAGCACAAAACAGAACGGCTGCAGGCCACTCGGCAGATGCAAAAGGACTATTCCTCGAACAAATTACATACCCCGAAACAATATTCATTAACAATAAAAAATCATGATTATGAAGCACACTGTTTCCCTCTTCGTTGCATGTATTTGCGCGATGACCGCAATGGCGGCTAAACCCACTTATCAACACATGACTCAGAAGGAGGCAAATGCCCTGGTCAAAACGGCTAAGTTCAAAATGCCGAAAGTCAAAGTTCCGGTGTTCGGCAACGCAACATACAATGTTTTGGATTACGGAGCAGATCCAACCGGTCAACAATTAGCAACCAAGGCTATCCAACAAGCCATAGACCAGTGCAGCGCACAAGGAGGAGGTACGGTGATAATTCCTGCCGGTATATACATCACAGGCCCTATTGCTCTCAAATCAAACGTTCGCCTTTATACCGAGCGTAATTGCTTCGTGTCCTTCACCAACGATTTAAGCCAATATACTATTTACGAGTCCTGGTTCGAAGGAATTCCTACAATGCGCTGTACATCGCCTATTTCTGCCTTCAACCAGACCAATATAGCTATCACCGGCTATGGTGTGTTCAATGGCAATGGTGACTACTGGAGACCCATCAAAAAGTCCAAAATGGCTGAAACCCAGTGGAAGAAACAACTCAAAGACAAAGGCGGAATAGTGGTTAACAATATCTGGTATCCGGATTCTGCATCGCTCTATGCACAGTCCTTGTGTCAAGACCAAAACGTACCCGTTGTCACCAATCCCGACGACTGGGCACGCATCAAATCCTTCCTGCGTCCGGTGATGTTGCATTTTGTGCAATGCCAGAATATCCTGCTCGAAGGAGTCACCTTCGAAAACTCCCCTGCTTGGAATCTTCACCCTATGCTCTGCGACAACCTCATACTCTCCAACCTCAACGTGCGCAATCCGTGGTATAGCCAAAACGGCGATGGTGTGGATGTCGAATCATGCAAAAATGTACTCATCCAACGCTGTCAGTTCGACGTCGGAGATGATGCCATCTGTATGAAATCGGGTAAGAACAAACCCGGTCGCGATCGTGGCATACCAACGGAGAATGTCATCGTCGACCAATGTGTTGTCTATCATGGACACGGTGGCTTTGTCGTGGGTTCGGAAATGTCTGGCGGTATCAAGAATGTCCAAGTAACCAACAATCTGTATATCGGTACCGATGTGGGACTTAGATTCAAATCTACCCGCGGACGCGGAGGCGTAGTGGAGAATATCTACATCGATAATGTACAAATGTGCAACATCCCCAACGAGGCACTCCTCTTCGATCTCTTCTATGGAGGCAAAGGAGCCGGTGAAGAAACCGAAGAAGAACTGGCTGCGCGTATGAATGCCGAGGCACCCGCTGCTAGTGAAGAGACACCGCAATTCAAAAATATCTTCATCTCTAACTGCACCGCTTCCAATGTCAAACGCTGCATGTATTTCAACGGATTGCCGGAGATGAAAATCCAGAATGTCAGCCTCAAAAATATCCGTATGCAAGGTACTGAAGGCGCTCTCCTTCGTCAAACCGATGGACTGACTATCGACAACGTCATTCTTTTGCCAACCAAAGGCGAGGCCTTCCAACTTGCACCTACGGTCACCAATGTTCAGATCAAGTAAACTCATACTTATTTTATCACCAGCCTTCCTACTCGCGGCTTGCCAGCCGCGGGTAGCTACGTCCTTCTGGCGAATCGGTACTCCTGCCGATTCGACCAAAGAAGGTTATGCTGTGCTCTATGAGGGGCAGAAAATGCGTCATTGCTATCCTATCATAGAGTGGACAGCTGACCCAGCAGTAGATACATATCACCAACTCCATCATCACGGAGTTGCGGTAGAGTCCGAACTTATGGCCTATCGCATCTATTTTGACAAAAAACAGACGATAGATCCTTACTGCAAACGCAGACCTCAGCTCGAACTTGCACAGAGTCACTGGTATCCTAACGACTCACTTCTGGCTGCCGAGTATGGCGATGACATCCTCCGTGTAAGCGGCACAGTCGGTGTCGGTTCGGTCAAGTATTGGAACGGCAAGAAAATGGTGCACATCGACCCCGTTGCCTCCCGTTCCCAGCGTATCGTCTCGCAGTCCCGCACCTCCGCTACCATCGAAGTTTCCGTCCACGGCTGGCAAATTCCTAGTGATTCTAGGGCTCCTAGTGTTTCTAGTCCCCTAGTCGATCTCACCACCCGCTATACCATGCGTGCCGGTCACCGCGACCTTCGTTGCGATGTCTTACTTTCTGATACTGTCTCTGGTCTCTGCACCGGCGTGCAATGTATTCCCGCCAAAGGAAATCTTACAGACGTAGTCGATCTTACAGCGAAGCGGTCTTACAGTGATAACGGTCTTGCAGGCGGAGCCGGTCAGTGCTCGTTTACCGAGCACTTAGAAAACGGCGTTCTCCTCATCTCTTGGGGCACCGACTGGCCGGTCAATGACTCGGCCAAGTATGCTAAAGAGACTGTAGGTCTTGCTGTTTTCGTTCCCAAACAATATGTGGGTGAACTCGTCTGCGACAAGCAGAACAACCTCTGCTTACTTAATACCCTCCCCCTGAGGGGAGGGACGGGGAGAAGTCTTCATTTCTACCTCACTTGCGTCGGCGCTACAAAAGAGAACCACCCCGTGGCACGAAATGCTACAGAGTGGCTCACTTATCTACGCCGTTGGGCAAAAAACTTAAAGTAGTTCCACCGAACGATTAACGAACTTCGCCAAGGCTTCGCCTTTCAGTTGGCCGCTTGCCAAGAGCGCAATATCAATCAACTGTTTCATGCGTTCGTCTTCGTTTGCCAGTGTATAGACCGTTTTAACAACGGTCTCTTTTTTGCCGTCTTTTTCCACTTCTTCCTGTACCTCCTCGCTGGTCTCCTTGCCAACCAGTTCCTGAATCAGCGGGTGAGAAGTGTTCACTACCAAGTTGTATTGGTCAGGCATTTGCCCATAGAACGACATACCTTGTTGGTGTGCTGCCATCTCTTTCATACGACGCATAAACTCGTTCTGTGTCAAGAATACAGGTAGTGCGTCCGAAGCTGCGGCTTCACATGTTACATAATAACGCAGTTTGTCAGCATCACTTGGTAGCAGCGCTTCAAATGCTTTCCTTAAGCCTTCTTTCTGCTCGTCAGAATAGGTATCCTTGGCAGCATCTTCTTTCTTTATGAGATTTTCGATGGTGTCGCTGTCAATACGTACGAAACGCAATTTCTGCTCCACTGAACTATCCGTCTCAGTCATAGCCTTTTGCTCCGCCTGACTCATAACATGTATATCCAACTCACCATCCATCAGCAATACATCATATCCTTTTTGTTTTGCCCGCTCAATATAAGTATAGTGGGCATCAGGATCATTGGTGTATAATAGCACGATGTTGCCGTCTTTGTCAGTCTGCGCTTCTTTGATCTTATTTTGATATTCGCTGAGGGTGTAGTACTCACCGCCGATATTCTTATAGAGCGCAAAGCCTGTAGCCTTGTCATAGAACTTCTCGTCGGTCAACATACCAAATTGGATGAACAGTTTGATATCGTCCCATTTCTTAGCAAAATCCTCTTTGTCTGCTTTGTACAACTCTGCTAGTTTATCAGCCACTTTCTTGGTGATGTAGCCGCTAATCTTCTTGACGTTGTTGTCGCTCTGGAGGTAACTGCGGCTTACATTCAACGGAATGTCAGGACTATCGATTACACCATGAAGCAGCGTTAGATACTCCGGGACAATATTCGCCACTTCGTCCGTTACAAACACTTGATTGCAATAAAGCTGAATCTTGTTGCGCTTGATATCTAAGTTGCTCTTAATCTTCGGAAAATACAATATACCCGTTAGGTGGAACGGATAGTCTACATTCAGGTGGATATGAAATAGTGGTTCTTCCATTTGCATTGGATACAACTCGTGGTAGAACTGCTCGTAGTCCTCGTTCTTGAGTTCAGATGGCTTCTTTGTCCAAGCGGGTGTGGTGTCGTTGATGATGTTCTCTTCATCTAGTTCCACTTGCTTGCCATCTTTCCATTCCTTTTTCTTGCCGAACGCAATCTCTACAGGCAGGAACTTGCAGTATTTCTTCAGCAAGCCTTCTATCGTTGCATCCTCCAAATACTGGCTGAACTCATCATCTATGTGTAGTACAATATCTGTTCCCCTTTCTGCCTTGATGGTATCCTCCATCGTATACTCAGGATTACCTTCGCAGCTCCAATGAACCGCTTTCGCGTCCTCCTTATACGATTGACTGAAAATCTCTACTTTTTTGCTTACCATGAAAGCGGAGTAGAAACCCAAGCCGAAGTGACCAATGATAGCCTCCGCTTTGTCCTTGTACTGGTTGAGGAACTCCTCGGCACCGCTAAACGCTATCTGGTTGATGTACTTATCCACCTCTTCGGCAGTCATACCTACGCCGTGATCACTCACCGTCAGCGTCTTTTTATCTTTATCAATAGATACGCGTACGCGTATGTCACCTAGATCACCTTTTACCTCGCCGACAGAACTCAAGGTTTTTAATTTCGTTGTCGCATCTACTGCATTACTGATCAACTCACGAAGAAAAATCTCGTGATCCGAGTACAAAAACTTTTTGATAACGGGGAAAATGTTGTCTGATGTTACCCCAATATTTCCTTTTGCCATATCCTAATAAATTTATTTGTCTGACTTCTAACAGACCATACGTTGGTCTAACACCTAATGTCAAATAGTGTGCCAACCTTCATTCTTCTGCCATTCTGTCAGTCTAGCAATATCGTTACAGGGCCATCATTCACCAATTCTACCTGCATATCTGCACCAAACCGTCCGGTCTCAACCTCTAATCCATATTCTTCGTGCAGCACCTGATTAAAATATTCATACAACGGCTCGGCTACTTCTGGACGGGCTGCGTTGACAAAACTTGGACGGTTCCCCTTGCGACAATCGGCATATAGTGTAAATTGCGAGATGCTTAGTATAGCACCGCCTATCTGCCGGATGTCTAGATTCATTTTACCTGCCTCATCCTCAAACACACGTAACTGCACGATTTTCTTGGCTATGCGGTCTACATCCTCACGTGTATCCTCTAGGCCTATTCCTACCAATAGCACATATCCATGCTCTATCTGTCCAACCACACGCCCGCTTATGCTGACTTGAGCCCGTTTAGCTCGCTGTAGAACAACTCTCATAATACATCTTTAATTTTGACTACAAAAGTACTGCTTTTTTCTCAATTATGCAAGCATTTTATTATATTTTAAGGTGTCTTTATACATTTCCTAAGTTTTTCCCAAGTTTAAAATTTGCATATTCGCGAAAAATGTTGTACCTTTGCAGCCAAAATCAAAGTTGTATTGACAAAAGGTATGCTCAGACGAACAATTTATGTCATATTGGGATTACTGCTGATGAGTGGCGCTTATGCACAAGAGCGCTATACAATCAGCGGCTATGTCACTGATGCGGAATCTGGTGAGCGATTGATAGGCGCTGCAGTCTACGACACTATCTCTCATCAGGGAACGGTGACCAATACGGCTGGATTCTATAGTCTGACTCTGACTAATACTGCCCATTGTGCACTGGTCGCTAGTTATGTAGGCTATGCTCCCAGCAAGCCCTATATAGCCAACCAAGATCGTACTCACCATTTTGTGCTGAGCAGTACCACCAAACTACAGGAAGTGACCGTTACTGGGCATCAGTCGGTTTCAGCGCCGGACAATGTACAGATGTCGGCAATCGAAGTACCGGTAACACAGATTCTGGCTATTCCGGCGCTAGGCGGTGAGGTGGATGTCCTCAAAGCTATTCAGCTATTGCCGGGAGTGCAGGCCTCAGGTGAAGGTAGTGCCGGTTTGTATGTGCGTGGGGGAGGCCCGGATGAGAACCTGATCACGCTGGATGGTGCACCGCTATACAATATCAACCATGCTATGGGCATGTTCTCCGTATTCAATGCTGATGCTATCAAAAATGTGACACTCTATAAGGGAAATTTTCCTGCGCGATTTGGTTCGCGCCTCAGTTCGGTGATCGATGTGCGCCAGAAAGAGGGCAATAATACTTTTTGGCATGGTGGCATATCTGTTGGATTGATCTCGTCCAAACTCAATCTCGAGGGACCGATCTTCGGTAAGGCGCAGTTAGATAGCCTCAAACAGGGCTACTCTCCGCGTGCCAAAACGACTTTTAATATCTCTGCTCGTAGAACCTATTTTGATGCGTTTATGGCACCGCTTGTTCATGCTTTATCTACTCGGGAAGGTGGCACAACATCAGTTTGGCCGGGCTATTACTTCTATGATATCAATGCCAAATTGTCCCATACCTTCTCCGACAAGGACCGCATCACTGTAGGTTTATACAACGGCGCGGACGTAGAGTATGTTTATATAAAAGAGAACGAGGACAGATATGACCGTTCGCAAATGAATATGCACTACTCATGGGGTAATACCTTGGCGGCAGTGGATTGGCAACATACCATCAATCACCAACTCTTCCTCAATACGCGCGTTCATTATAGTGGTTACTATTGCCATTTGAATCAGTCGATGAATGTGGTTAACGGCAGCCCGGATGAGGAAGGAACAACCTTTGACCAGCGTATGAGTTATGGCAGTATGATACACGATGTGTCAGTATCATCCCATTTGGAATATTCGCCTAACCAACGTCACCGTGTGTTAGCTGGTATAGAATATACATATCATCATTTCCGCCCATCAGTGCAGAACCATTTTATGTTATCCGGCTCAGATACTACAGATGTGGTGTTAAAAGAGGATACAACATTAGGCGGAGATGTGTTACATGGACACGAGGTGGCTGCTTACATAGAGGATACATGGACACCGACCAAGTGGTTTAGACTCAATTATGGTGCACGGTTCAGTATGTATGGTATCAACGGCAAAGTCTATCCTTCTGCTGAGCCGCGTATAGGTATGCGCTTTCTGCTCCATAAGGATGTTGCACTCAAGTTGAGCTACTCCTATATGTCACAGTATGTCCATCTATTGAGTAATAGTCAGGTCTCAATGCCAAGTGACCTATGGGTGCCTGTTACCAAAAACATACCGCCAATGCGCTCGATGCAAGTAGCCGGAGGTGTTAGCTATAACATTTGTAATCAAGTGGAACTTAGCGTCGAAGGCTATTACAAACGTAGCCTTAATCTCTTGGAGTATAAAGAGGGTGCTTCGTTTATGGGGTATACCGGAGACTGGCAACAACAAGTCGAAGTGGGTAACGGCTGGAGTTATGGTGTCGAGCTCCTTGTACAACGCAAAGTGGGACCTGTGACAGGATGGATCGGATACACTTGGAGTCGCTCGATGCGCCAGTTTGACAATATCAATGAAGGTAAACCCTTCCACGCAAAGTATGACCGCGAGCATGACTTAAGTATTACTCTCCAGTACCAGATAACACCCCGTTTTGACGTGGCCGGTACATGGGTTTATGGTACCGGTAGTCGAGGTACACTCGTTACGCAAGAGTATTGGGATAACCAAGCTGGCATATGGGCAACATATTACAACGAACGTAATGGATACCAAATGCCGGACTACCATCGTCTGGACTTGGCTATGAACTTCCATTTCCCGCACAAACGTTCGGAAAAAGGCAGCAAGGGAAAAGAAACAGGCTACTATGGCCGAGGCGGATGGCTTCGCAATGCGGAACATATACTCAACATTAGCTGTTACAATGTCTATTGTCGCATGAATCCCGTGTACATTGAGCAGGAGATGAGTAGCGGCAAATTGTATCAAGTTAGTATATTCCCCGTCTTGCCAAGTATAAGCTACTATTTTAAGTTCTAAGAGATGAAACGTAGTGTATTACATATAACAATCGCTCTCCTACTGTCATTGGTGATTACAGGATGCGAGGATATATTCATTCGCGAGCTAGATTTCAAAAGTGATGGTGAACCCGAGATGTTGGTGCTCAGTGCCAACAATAGGGTAGGGCTTCGCCCAAATGTGTTGCTGTATCACTCATTCTATTTTGGGCATGCACACTCCCAAGCTGACAAGGGCATAATTAAAGATGCCGAAGTCACCGTTCGCATCAACTCGACCGAGTGGCACTTGAACGATTCTACCCAATTACCTCGTCTGCAAGCATTGGACACAGTAGAGGTCATAGCTACCCATCCTGACTATCCTACCGTTACAGCCCATCAAGTGATGCCAAACAAGGCAAGCGCACATGTGGTATCATGGACCATAAGGCCAAACTATTGGATGGATATTGTCTTAGAAATCGATCCCTATGTTGGTAACCAAGACGATGTCGTCGGAGTGCTCTTCAATTCTGGTTCACTCAACCTCTACAAGGGCGAGAAAAAAGTGAAAAATTTCCAGTTCTCAGGCCTGTATTCCACCGATGTCGTTTTTGCCGAAGTACTCAATATGTCTGCTGAAGGATATTATTGCACCAAGATCAACGAGCCTTTATTCCTGCCTTCTTCAGCACTCCAACAGCCGTTGCAGATACACCTTATAGCCGACTGCCCGTGGGGAATGGATAACAAAAATAACTATACAAAGGCTACGCTCAGCAGTCTCAATCTCGAGATATGTGCCTATACCTACGACACATACCTATATTGGCAGTCCAAACGACTGGCTACCGATATGCAGTACTATATGGGGCCACCTAGCGGGATAGGCAATGCCAAAGAGAACGTACTGGAAGATATTCTCGAGGATCTTCGAAATATGCTCGGCGAACAAGAACCCGTACGAATGCATACCAATGTTCAAGGTGGATTGGGATATCTTAACGGCTATAGTAGCACAGCTGTCTCTATCAAACCGTAAATCCTTTATTTTCTTTTAGCCATTCATACAGGGCCTGCATGTTGCCAAACACGCGGTCAGCTCCCTCGTCTATTAGCAGCTCGTCTGGCAAAATACCCGTGTTTACAGCTATCGTATATAGCCCCGCCGCCTTACCGGCACGAACACCCAAAGGTGCGTTCTCTACTACCACACACTGGCTCTTGCTTAGTCCGCTGCCCTCCCATGCTTTCAGATATGGCTCCGGATCGGGCTTGCCATGCGTTACATCAAACGCCGTCACCATTCGCTCACGGGTGAATACACCTGGAAAATGGTCGTTCAGCTGATTGAGCAAGGTCTTCTGACCACTGCCCGTCACTACCCATATGGCATCACCACGATCCTTCAGTAGCTTCAACACCTTCTCTACATCCTTCATCGGCTTGGCACCGCCCATGCGTACAAAAGCCGCTTTCTTCTCGTCATAGATCTGCTGAATCTCCTCTTCCGTCGGCTCTCGATGTGCATACTTCAATACCGTCTCGTGAATCACGGATCTGCCCGTGCGACCTTCGTTGATATATACATCGCTCGCTGTACACGGCCATCCATGTGCACGCATCACTTCACCCCAAGCTGCTGCATGGGTCGGCATCGAGTCGAAGAGCACACCGTCCATGTCAAAGAAAAAGGCTCTCTGCTCAACTCGTGGACTATAATCACGCTCACCGAAGATAGCACTGCCGATACGTACCATCGTACTGCCACACTCGATAGCCAAACCATAGTCGTCACTCATTCCCATCGACAGAATCAGTTCGCCCTCAGTCTTCATATTATCCATTAGTGCCTTTGCCTCGCCAAAGCACCTCTTTATCTCTTTCTCATTCTCGGTGTTCGTTGCCATGGTCATCAGACCTCGAACACGCACATTCTTCCATTCCCCATCTTCAATCTTCAATCTCAAATCTTTCAACTCCTCCGGAGTCAACCCTGTCTTGCTCTCCTCTTTGGCTACATGCACCTCCAGTAGCACATCCTGCACGATTCCCTGCTTAGCCGCCTCGTCGTTGATCACCTTCAGCAACCGCTCCGAGTCCACCGACTGGATCAGATACGGACGCAAACGTAGCAAATCACGTACCTTATTCGTCTGCAAATGACCAATGAAGTGCCAACGGATATCCTTCGGCAACTCCTTTACCTTACGCTGCAACTCCTGCACCTTGCTCTCACCAAAATCCCGCTCACCGGCCTCATATGCTGCCCGAATAGCTTCCACCGGCTGATACTTGCTCACGCACACCAACGTCACACCTTCAGGCAAGGTCGCGTGGATATGTCTTAACGCTTCAACCATTCTTTATACGGAGCTATATAGCGCTGGATCTTATCCTCGTACACCGTCCTCAGATCCACCATAATACCGGTCTCATACACATCTGCCAACTCATCGTTCATCGCGTTGCCAAAGAACTGCAAGTCATTGGTCAGATTCAGATAAGCTGAGAACATCGGAGGAATGACTGCCCCCATCTCACGAACTGCTTTCTGCAACACATGGTAGTTCTCCTGCTTGTCTTCGCCCGTAAACGGTGCATTCTCCACTGTCTTCAGCTCCAGCGGATGATATGGACCAAACAAACCCTCTTCGCCCTTGTGATAACGATTCAGATAGTCATAAATCAACTCGCGTGCTTCCACCGGATAGGACGGATAAATAGTCACCTTGCCGATCATATAGTAGATGTCCGGATTGTAATGCATGATAGCACCTATACCATCCCACACATTATCTAACGCAAACAGCGCCTTCACACCCATCTCACGGGTCTGGTACTTAGGTTGAACAAACGCACGCCCAAACTCAATAGTATGCGGCAGATACTCGCGAATAAACTTCTCCGAATAGTGAAACAGATGCGCCGAAGTGATATATGGCTGACCCTCTGCATCCAACACTGCCTCGTGCCCCAATAGATACCGATAGCCACTGATGATCTCCTCATTATCAGGATCCCATACCACCAACTGATGATACGGCTTGGCCATCATATCCATATCATCTATATCCATCTTCTTGCCCGTTGCACCGCCACCGGCACGATAACTCATCTCGCGCAGACGACCTATCTCGCGCATCGTGTTAGGCGCTTCATGAGACGTGATGTCATAGATCAAATTGCCTCCCTTGTTCGACGGACGCAACAAGTGACCCTCCAACTCTTCACGTATCAACTTACGATCAATAGCGTCAATGATTTGTTCCATAGACTATATTTTTTACATGTTCCGCCCACTCCTTAGGCGTGCGGCTCTTATCAAAAGTGGAGTATGATATAGGTGGCAACACATGCACCGTGAAGTGCTGACCACGCGCACCGTACATCTCATCCACCAGATATAACATTTCTATATTCAACTTAATCCCCAGTTTCTTCCGCCAATAAGCCAAACGGTAGAAGAACTCCGAGTTCTTGCCCTCAAAATAGATAGGCACTACATCCCGCTTATAGTGCTGCGCTTTCTGCACAAAACTCTTTTGCCACGCCAGATCACGTACCACCCAGCGACCATCTATCTTCTGCTTTCTCGAGCATGCACCCGCTGGGAAAGTCAACATGTCTTGATCTGCCTCCCAGGCTGCCTCGTACTGACGTGCATACTCACGACTTTGACCTCCCAACTTGCTTACCGGCACCCACAAACCCGCTATCGGCTTCATGTACATCAGCAGGTCATTCACAATCACTCTCAGCGGTCTATCGCCTTTCGACTTTCTACTCTCATGAATCATTTGTGCTATGATCATGCCATCCAAACCTCCCAAGGGATGATTAGACACAAAAATCACAGGCTTGTCGTCCGTCGGAATGTTCTCTATGCCCTCAATCGAGGCCGTACACTGCAACTCCTCTGCCACTACCTTGCGGATGAACGCATAGCCTTCCAAATCAGGATTCTTCCTCAGAAACCTGTTCATCTGCTCCACATGTGTGATGCGCTCCAGATAACGGATTACACACTTTGGTATATGCGCATTAGGCGCTTTCTGACGTACTATGGCAGGGATGTCAAACTGCAGCATTTCAGTTCACAGCACGCAATACTTCCAATATGGGCGACTTCTGAATACTGATCACTTCACAGTCCAGCGAAGCCATTTTCTGCTGCAGATTCTTCAGCGCAAAATCCATCGTCGTAGCCTGCACCAAGATAGGCACTGCTTTGCGTGTCTCTTTGCCGTTGTCCTCTACTGTGATCAACTCTACACGAGCCTTGTACCACTTGTCCGCTTCCGGCGAACTGATCATGTCATAGAACTGTGCTTTCTTGCAACTCACCACTTCGCAGTCACCGAAAATCAGCGACTTGATCTCTTCCATCAAACGGTTCTCTACATCCGCACAAGTCAAACCTTCTACCAGATAGGTTTCCTTCACCGCGCCGGGATTGTCCTCGCCGGTCTGACGTTGATAATGAACTTTAATCTCGTAAAATAACATATCTTCTAATTTAATTATCTTCTTACCAATTACCAATGATACCAGTCAATTCAGCCGCTTTCAATCTCTTAGGCAACTGCTGGTGATGCAATGAATAGATATACACTGGCGAACTAGGATGCGGCTCCACTACACGATCCCACACTTTGCCCTCCTTCTCTAGTAACTGCCTGCCGGCCTCAAGACAGAAGACCACATCCCCCAGATAACGCTTACTCATCCTATCAACCATCACCGTATTATGTATATCCGAGGCTACAAAAGCCGATTGTACTCCCTCAAACTCCACAATAAATTGCGCGACCTCCTCCTGTATCTCTCTCAGCGACATTCGCTTGCGGTTGATCAGACTCCTGTTCAGATACACCGACTGCCCATGCACGCCGTCCACCCAGCGCTCATTCCCATGCAACGCCATCAGATACGCGTTCGTTAAGGCAGCCATCCTGTCTGCATCAAACTCCAAGACCTCCATCCCTGCACTCTTATAAAACGACGCCCCAATGCCATACACCGGTCTTCCTACCAGCACAAAATCAACATTCGCTTGACCCAAACGGGACTGCAATGTGCTGATCAACGTGCCCAACTGCGTATTCAACCGCGTATACATATTCTCGTGTTCTGTGCTTACTATACGGTCAGACTTGGCCCCAGAGGGTAGAGTAGTCACCTCCATCAGCAACATATCCGGCACCAGGTCCTCGCCCAGATGCAACGACTCTTGTAACATCAACGCCAGATCCACCACTTGCTCATTAGCCATATACGGATACAACAGCTTGCTTTTATTAGCATTCACCGCTTGTTGTATACGTCCCGCTGCATTCACCTCGTCTGCTACCGCTGGCAAGCCCTTCGGATAGTACGAACTGGTCACCCACTGCATCCTTTGCTTGTCCAGCCAACAACAGCCGTTCGCTGCATGACCTGCCATGATGATCGTACTTGCAGCCTCTTGACCTATAGCGTATAACTGCGCCAACTCGCCATACTGCAACCTCACCATGTCTGTCAGCGTCGGAGACAATATATTACGTGGCGAAACCTTGAGCATCGTCCCGATACCTGCTGCCCGCTTGTCTTCTACACTCATGTGTGCCGTACGATCCGTTCTGTCAAACACCTCGTCCATACAATAGCCATGCACCGCCGGCAACTCTCCGGTCAACAGAGTAGCAGTCGTCTCATGGCCTCCATACACCTCCATGTCAAACACACACTGCCCCTCTGCACCACGCTCTACCAGCGTATACAATCCTCCCTCTGACCACTCATTGCGCATCTGCTCGATACTATACGTATCCAGACCATCCGCAACGATGACCACCGTCAACCTCGGCATCCTGCCCCATACAGGCAGCGCCGCCAATGCTATCAAGCACGAAACAAATAAGTGAGCCTTGCGCATAGATGTATAACAGGGAAAACCAACAAACGCCAGTTATAACCTACCAACGGATGAATCGAATAGTGTACCAAAAAGAACACCAGTCCTACCAACAGCAGGTATATAACTACAAATATCGCATCGTACCACCACGAGAACCGTCCTCTACGACGATCCAGTCGCGATACAACAATAGTCAACACAAAGAACAGAACCGCGCCCAAATACCATGTCGCATACCAGGGCACTTTCTTAATCTCAAACGGATGAATCGACTGGCTGCGCACCAACGCCTTGCCATCAGCCATCGTGGCACCCGATACATAGTTCATCACCTCTTCCGGCAAAAACAGATTAGCCGTCGAGTCCATTGGCTGGTCTGCGCGCTTGCCAAACAGCAGATTGATACCAAAATCCGCCCAAGATGACGGACGAGTATAATGGCTGATAAACTCCCTATATGTCAAACCCTGATAGCCACGATAGGACGAGCGAAGATCTCCTCCCAACACCTCACTGATCAGTCTGACAGGTCGCGTTGCACAGTTGTCAAAAACAAAATTGTACAGATACTTCCTATTCTCAGGCTCATAGTTCGTCAAGAGCGCATCCAACACAGCTTGCCTTTGCGCCAAACTCAGATTCAACTCCTGCTCATACACCTGACGCTTCTCGTACGAATAGGCTATCAGAAACTGCTGATAGTCCTCTACGCCCAACTCATACCACGTCTCGCCCTTCACAAACTTCAAGTAGAAATCCTCGACATTGAAATCAAACATCCCATAGTTAAACACCCATTGAACGTGCAACTCCGGATCATACACCAACAACGCGGTATGACCATATCGCGCATACAACTCCTCACCCGGACTACAGGTGATAAGCGAAATCTTTGACTTTTCGCTCAACTGCTGAGCCATACAGGTCGACCCAACCAGCACAACCATCAAACTCAATATCCATTTTCTAAACCGCATAAGCAAATATCATATTCGGTATAAACGTAAAACACAATCCTAACAACAAACCGGCTATCACCTGTAAGGGATCATGAGCGTTCAGCCACAAACGAGCATACATCAACCCCAGTGCTACTACTATCAGTATTAGCGGTAAAACCAAACTGCCTCCGCCGCCAAACAGATAATAACTCATCACTCCTCCTATCAGTCCACCCATCCCGGTCAGATGAGCGGAGATCTTCCACTTAAAATTGATCAACATCACCGCCACCAACGCCACTGTTCCCCCAATAGCTGATGCGCAGATATAGCCGGGTGCATGCAAAATTGCTGTCACAAAATAGCACCAGAACCCGAAACAACATATCGTATACAAATACGGTACAGTTCGCTCTTTGGCATCTGCTATCTGAAGGTCACTAACCTTGCCGCGACGTATCAGTATCTTAATCGCCGTCAACGGGATCAACACTGTCAGCACAAAAGTCATACACACGCACAACAAACCCACTTGCCAAGGCACTCCACCCGTCTCAGCCGTCTTCAAACTGGCCATAAAACAGATCATGCCGTACGTCGGCATAAACAGCGGATAGAGCACCACGCTCATCGTCTTCGCTATACCCGTCACTATGTTTTGGACCGTCCGATTCATATCTCTTTGCGCATTCTGGCAACAGGTATATCCATCGAATCCCTGTATTTGGCCACCGTTCGACGCGCCACGATCAACCCTCGTTCACGTAACATCTCTACTATCTGCTCGTCGCCAAGCGGACTCGTCTTATCCTCGGCGTCGATGATCTCACGTATCGCTTGACGAATAGCACGCGTCGAGACATCAGCTCCCTCGGTGTCCTTCAGCGACTCCGAGAAGAAGAACTTCAGCGGGAAAATTCCAAAGTCTGTCTGTACATATTTATTATTGCACGCGCGCGATATCGTACTCAAATCCATCTGGGTCGCTTCGGCAATATCTTGCAACACCAACGGCTTCAGCAGACTCTCGTCACCTTCCATGAAAAAGTCCTTCTGATAATGTGCTATCGCCGTAATAGTCTTCAGCAAAGTCTCATTCCGTTTCTGAATAGCATCAATAAACAAGGTCGCCGAAGTGATATTGTTCTTAATAAATCGCACCGCCTCCTTGTCACGCTTGCTGTCCAACTGATTCAACATTTGCTGGTAGTCGTCACTCACATGCAACGACGGTATATCACCCGTCATTACACTCACCCGCAACTTGCCGTCATAGTTGATCACCTCAAAGTCCGGAATGATAGTAGCCGTATTGTTCTCTATCGCCGTCGATGTGAACGCATTCGTCGGACTCTGATTCAGACGCGTGATCTCATTCACCGCTGCACGAAACTCCTCTTCACTCACACCCAACGACTGCTGCACACGTTCATAGTGCCGCTTGGTGAACTCGCCATAATACTTACTCAGTATCTTCTCCGCCAACTCCACAGACTCTGTCTGCTCCTTGTGCTTCAACTGCGTCAGCAAGCACTCTTGTACATCCGCACTCGCTATACCAGGAGGGTCAAACTGTTTGATCTGATTCACTATATTGGCCATCTCCTCGTCCGACACTATCAGACTCTCCTGAAACGCCAAATCATCCACCAACTGCTCTATCGTCCTTCTTAGATAGCCATCGTCGTCTATGTTGCCCAACACCCACTTCGCTATATGCCGCTCGGGCTTGGTCATCTTGGTAAGATACACCTGAGACTTCAGATAGTCAATCAAGCCCTCTCCGCCATAAGGTATCTCACGCGATCCGCTACCCTCATAACTGCTGCCCTGACTGCCGTGTGACACAATAGGCTCATACGCATCGTCAGCAGCATCATAGTCGCGCATGTCCTCTTCTACATCGCGATAGCGGTCTTCCACGTCATACTCATCTTCATAGTTCTCGTCTTTCTCCTGCTCCAACTCATTAGAATCCACACCCTCTTCGAGCACAGGATTCTCCTGTAACTCTTCGTTGATGCGTTTCTGTAAATCTACCGTCGGCAACTCCAACATCCTAATCAACTGGATCTGGGCCGGCGACAACTTGGTTTGCAACTTCTGCTGCTGTACAAGACTAAGCGAGGACATGAGATGTGATATATGCTAATTGTTCGTCGTCTAATTCAGTATGCATCGGCAGCGACAATACACTCTCTGCCAACTTCTCCGCTACTGGGAAATCACCCTTTTTATACCGCGGGTCTTGATAGGCTTTCTGCATATGCAACGGCACCGGATAATAAATCATCGCCGGTATACCTGCCTCTTGCAATCTCGCCCTCAGTGCCTCACGGTCTACATCCACCAATCGCAACGTGTACTGATGGAACACATGCGTCGACTTCTCCAGCCGTCCCGGTATCATAAAATGTTCGCTGTCCTTAAACGCCTCGTCATAATAGGCCGCGGCGCGTTGACGAGAAGCGATATATTCGTCCAAATGCGGCAACTTGGCATCCAATACCGCTGCCTGAATAGAATCCAAACGGCTGTTTACACCCACCATATCATGATGATATCGTACTACCATACCATGGTTGGCTATCGCGCGCATCTTAGCCGCCAGCGCGTCGTCGTTGGTGAAGATAGCACCGCCGTCTCCGTAACATCCCAGGTTCTTCGATGGGAAGAAACTCGTACATCCTATCTCACCCATCGTACCGGCCTGCTTCTTGCTGCCATCCGAGAACGTATACTCGGCGCCTATCGCCTGACAAGCATCTTCTATTATCGCCAAACCATGCTCCTTGGCCAAAGCCATCAGGGGCTCCATGTCGGCACATTGGCCAAACAAATGAACCGGCACTATCGCCTTCGTCTTGGGCGTGATAGCTTTCTTCACAGCCTCTACCGACATGTTCATCGTCTCCCAATCTACATCCACTACCACAGGCGTCAAACCCAACAAAGCTACAACCTCGGCAGTGGCTATAAACGTAAACGTCGGAGTGATCACTTCATCCCCGGCTTTCAAACCCAAACTCATCAACGCTATCTGCAACGCGTCAGTACCGTTGCCTACAGGTATCACATGCTTAGCACCGGTATACGCCTCCAAATGTTGCTGAAACTCGGTCACCTTACCGCCTTTCACAAACGAAGCCGTATCGATCACCTCCTGTATGCCACGGTCAATATCTGCTTTGATATGTTGATACTGCGTCTGCAGATCGACCATCTGAATCTTTTTCATATTCTTAACCATTAACCATTAACCATTCGCCATTCACCATTAATCACTTCTCAACCAAGTATTCTACCGTTCGCGGATGAACCCGAATACCGGTCACAAACGGATTGTCACTCCGTACTTTCACCGGCAACGTCTCCAACGAATCACTATACACACAATACGCATGTATGTCGCTCTCGTTCAGCGTGTTCCAATGACTCAACCCTATATGCATCGTCACCGTCACTTCTTGCGGAAACAACCTTACACGGCTACCTTCCGGTGCACCGTCCATCTCTGCCGGAACGGTCATCACTTTCTCCGAATAGCGCTCTGCTACCACTTGTACCTTCACGCTTCCTTGCGACAGACGTATACCCTTGGGGGCTACCAATCCGATACTCGTCACTATCGTATCGTGTGCATTATTCATGTCCAGCCGTTTGGTCAAAATGCTCTCCAGGCTGTCCAACGCTTGCGTCGTACCATAGGCCACTACCGAACTCTGCAGCAGAGTAGGGGTGTCCACCAACTGATACTCCGGCGCACACTCAATCCGGTGACGCAACACAATAGGAACTCGCTTCTGTACCTGCGTGCGATACGTTGCATGTATGGACGAAGGACTGATCTTCTGTAGATTAGTTGTTCCCTGTAACTGCTGCTTAATCGCAGTCTTCAAGGTCTCAGACGATATCGTGATCTCTCCCGATGTGTTCTCAAACTCACCCGTCAAGTCCACACTGATAGCCAACGGCGTGTCTGAGTACAAGCGAAGACGCGTACCCGCATCACGCACTTGAACACTCAAACTGTTAGGCAACGGATCGTCAAAACTCACCGAACCCGGTATACCCGTATACTGCACTTCTACCGACAAAGTCTTGTCGTGTACCGAACGCAGCGCACGACCATACCAGATAGCCGTCGCCAACACTACAAAGCACAAGTATGTCAGTACCTCACGCCATTTCATCACTAATCCCCTAATCCACTAATCCCCTAATCCGCTATTTCGCTGCCTGAGCTGCTGCGGCATCCTCAGCTGCCACATACACACTCTGCTTGTCAACCTTGATGGTCACATCCTTAGCAATAGTGATCAACAGCGCGTTCTCCTGAACCTCCTTGATCTCACCGTAGATACCACCGGCAGTCACTACCTTGTCGCCTTTCTTCATCTCGTCGCGTTGCTTCTGCAACTCTTTTTGCTTCTTGGTCTGCGGACGAATCATAAAGAAATAGAATACTACGAAAATCAAAATCATCATGATCCAAAACGACCACTGATTGCCTTGTTGAGCCTGTGCTGCTTGCAGCATAATTAAATCAAATGTCATAATTGTATATTTTTAAATTAATATCTAATCCACTAACCCCCTAATCCACTAATCCCTATCTCATCCCCGCCGCCTTCATCAGCGTGCCGTTCTTCTTCTCGTCACGCAAGATCTCGGTCAGCACACCGTTGATAAACGTATAACTCTTATCGGTCGAGTACTCTTTGCTCAATTCAATATATTCGTTCAGCGTCACTTCCAACGCAATATCGTCAAAATGGAACAGCTCCGTCAATGCTGTCAGCAGTATGATCCTATCCATAAACGCTACACGGCTGGCATCCCAGTTCCTCAAGTGCGTGTCGATCAACTGCTCGTACCGCTCATGCTCCTCTATTGCATAACGCAACAGGTTCTTCGCAAAATCCAGATCTGCCTCCTGACGGAACATCGGCAGTATCTCTACCTCGTCGTCACTGTCCTCCTCAAATCGCTTCAACGTCTTCAACGCAAAACTCAGTATCAGATCCACATCCACCGTCCAGTTGTTGCGATCCAATACCACCTCCATCTCATCCAGCGCCGAATACAAGGCTTCATTATAGGGCAACAACTCCGTGTAGATCTTTCTCCATATACGCTTCTCATCCTCGTACGTGCACGTCTCGGCGGACATATATTCCTTATAATAGTCTGTCTCTACCAACTGCTTGTAGATCACACTTACTGCATCCAATCCTGCCTCCCAACTCAAGTTGTTGTTGGACATATAGTTGCGAATAGGGTGATTGTTAAACACATGCTGAGCCAACCTGTTGTTCACAAAACGACGGTTCGCTACATATTCCTCGTGCATCACTTTCGCACGTGACTCTGCATCCTCTATCTGCTCCTCGGCATATTGGGTCAACTCGTTCACAAAACTCAACAACAACACATACAAATCATATGTGTCACTGAACGACTTAAGCAACTCTTTTTTTGCACTCAACGGAGTCTTGTCTCCATCCTTGTAATACGCATAAAGGGTCTGAATTACCCTTGTTCGAACTAAAGTTCTACTGATCATTCTTCTAAAAATTCAAAAATATGGCACAAAATTACAAAAAATTTTTGTAATATGCAAAAAAAGTAGTAATTTTGTAGCCGAAAATAGAAAACTAATTCTAATTATGATGGAAAAAAGGAGATTTGAAGACAGAAAAGAGCCCGAAATCGTCTACTCCAAGTCGGTTAAGGCGGGTAAACGCATCTATTATCTGGATGTGAAGAAAGCACGTAATGAAGATTTGTATCTCTGCATCACAGAGAGCAAAAAGAGAGTTATGGGAGAGGATGAAGCTCCACAGTTTGAGAAACACAAACTGTTCCTATACAAAGAAGACTTTGCTCACTTTGCTGAAGGTTTACAAGACGTCATGAAGTTCGTTGAGGACCAACTCGGTACGATCGACGCACGCGAAGAGTGGCACCCCGAGAACGAGGATGCTGAGGAAAAAAACGAAGACCCTTCCGCAGAACAGGAAGAGTCTAAACGTAAAGGTTTATTGGGATTGTTCAAGTAAATCGACAATCGTCAATTGGCAATTGTCAACTGATTGACTATCCACTCACTGACTGCCTCTTTCATTCCAAGGGGGCAGTCTTTTTTTGTGCCGTCCGCACTATACAGACTCACTTTATTCGTGTCCGTGCCAAATCCCGCACCCTTATCCTGCAGCGAGTTCAGCACGATCCAGTCCAAACCCTTGCTCTGCAGCTTCTTCTGAGCATTGGCCTCCTCATGATCCGTCTCCAGCGCAAAACCTACCAACACTTGCCCCGCTTTCTTCTGCTTGCCAAGCCATGCCGCTATATCCGGATTGGCCTTCAGCTCCAAGCACAAGTTCTCGCTCTCCGATTGACGCTTGATCTTCCTATCCGCTACCTCTTTGGGCGTATAGTCAGCCACTGCGGCGCACAAGATGGCCATATCCACTTTCGCAAACGCCTCTTGCACAGCCTCATACATCTGCTGCGCAGACTCTACGTCCACCATTCGCAGCCCATCGTATCCCTCAATCTTCTGCTGAGTCGGCCCACTTACCAGCGTCACTTCTGCGCCCCTTCTTAGGCACGCACGAGCCAAAGCATAACCCATCTTACCCGTCGAGAAATTGCTGATGTACCGCACCGGATCAATCTTCTCTACCGTCGGACCCGCAGTAATAAGCACTCTTTTACCCGCCATCGTCTTCTCTGTCAAGGCGGCTTTCACTTGCTCGGACAATACCTCCACTTCCGGCATTCGACCCTTGCCGCTCGTGCCGCAAGCCAACTCACCTACAGCCGGCTCTACTACCGTCACATTCGCCCAACTCTTCAACTCCTCTATCGCCTTCTGAGTTGCCGGACACTCCCACATTTTGTCGTTCATTGCCGGAGCTATCACGATAGGCTTGCGCGCTGAACACGAGCAGAACGTGGTCGTCAACGCATCGTCAGCAATGCCAGCGGCCATCTTACCAATCACATTCGCCGTCGCCGGAGCTATAAGCATCATATCCGCCCATTCAGGCAAGGATATATGCTCGGTCGAATGTTCATTGATAGCGGCAAACACATCACTATACACCCGAGCACCACTTACCGTTTGCAACGTCAACTCCGTAACAAACTGCAGAGCGCTCTTGGTTGCGGTCACCCGCACCTCTGCGCCCTGTTTCTTGAGTGTTCGAATCAACTCGGGAATCTTATACGCAGCAATGCCACCGCTGATTCCCACTAGAATGTGTTTACCTTCCAACACCATTCGCCTTTCGCCCTTCGACTTTACTTCAGCAAATCATCGCGGTTAGCCGTGCGGAACACCAACTCACCGTCCACCAACTCTTGCGTTGCAATCAGGGTCGCCTTAGGCATCTTCTCGTACGTACGAGAGATCTCAATCTGCTCTTTGTTCTCGAAAGTCTCGTCCAACGCATCCTGAGGAATAGAGAAATCCTGCAACTTTGCGTCCAACTCTTTCTTGATTGCACTACTGATCTGGTTTGCACGTTTGCCCAAAATGGCTATCGTCTCATACACATTGCCTACCGGCTCTGTCAACTGGTTGATGTCACGAGTTACCGTGTTCTTTGGGGCTCTTGATTTTTTGTAATCCATATATTTTTACTTTTTTCTTTTTACTTTCTACTTTGAGCGAAGCGGTCTTTCTACTTCCTACTCCTCCTTCGTTATTTTCTTCATTTCTTTCAACATCCTCTCGGCTTGCGAACGATGTTTCGAATCCGGATAGTCGGTCATAAAATTGTAGCACTCATCCTGCGTGTCTCTTGCTCTCTCCAAGCGCTTCTCTGTCACCGACATCACTACTTGCGCGTGCTTCGATTGCAGGATCAGCCAGTGGAACTCCTCCGCATACTTCGTGTCCGGATAGTTCTTCAGCGCATTGCGACACGTCACTTCACAACTCAGATAGTTGTTGCCCAGATACGATCCCAGGTTGTAGTACAATCGTGCACTGTACAACTCCTTCAACGCCAACTTCTCCTCCATCTCTTCCATCTCCTCGTAAGCTTGCTCGCTGTACGGACTCTCCGGATACAACTCCACAAACTGCGTGAACGCCTCAATCGCCTTCCTCGTTATCTCCTGATCCAAACGAGCATCAGGAGAATCCAGATAGTAACAGTGACCTAACTGAAAACGAGCCTCTATGGCATACTGGCCCTTTGGATAGTTGCGCAGATACGCTTCATAGTACTGTGCGGCTGAACTGTAACTCTTCTGACCCATATAACTGCGTGCCAGATAAGCCAATACATCCTCGCTGCGCTCCGTACCGCGATAGTAACTCGACACGTCTTCCAGCAATGTCTGCGACTTCGTATACTCCTTTTTGTTGAAGTACTCAATCGCTTTCTCATACTTCAACTCATGGTCACGCGACTTCAACAATGCCTGATACTCACCGCACCCGGTCAGTACCATCATTAGCATCATATATATCACTATTCTCTGTCGCATTCTCTTTCGCTTTATTTATCGCTTTCTTTATTGTGTCCCTTATGGCATTCTTATGCACATTACACAATCAGCCTGCAAAATTACTCATTTTTTTTCATATACGCAAATAAAAGTGATATTTTTCGCACAAATTGAATAAAATTCAATCCACTTGCACGCGTTTTCTACAAAAAATCCCAGCCATAATGATGCAGCATGCAAAGATTAGGCTGTAGTCGCTCGTCATGAAAATCTTAAAATAGACTGACATCCTATAACTGCTTGGTAATTTCGCTATTTCATCCAATATAGGGGCAATTGACCATATCGTCAATATTATACATAGCACGAATCCCACCAAAACAACGAATAGAAATGGTTTCCATGCCAACTTTTTAATATTATGTCGCTTCGCGGGTTTAAGAGATTCCATAGTAGGATGGATCAACTCTTTGGCGAGCGCATCCAGCTGCGCTGCACTAGTTCCCATCCTCCCTGCAATGATCTGGCGGCGCTTATAGTACGTTCGCTTCGACATATTGACAAAATCTAAAATCTCGTAGTTGCTCACGCCTAATCCTAACAGAGTTAGCACTTGTATGTCCAACTCCGTCAGGGTAGGGTACTGCGCTTTAATCTGATCGATCTCGTTGTCGAATATCTGTTGCAAATACTTCAAGGTGCGCGTTTTAGATTCTTTTTCTTTCATAGTCGTTCAAATAATTGGTTGCGCCACGTATAAACCATAGGATTCTTCATGTTGCTAAACCGCATCTTGCAATTCATTATTTCCGGTGCGCCGACATAGATAATATTGCTTTCTAAAGCTTCGTCCAACCACAACTGCTCTGCTACATTCAGCTCCGCAAAAGTGAAAAATGCGGTAAGATGCATGTTTCTAACCTGCAAATCCAAGGCATCCAATGTCATTTTGTCGGTGTAGCGAGTGTTGATGTTAGCGGTGTCTGCGCGGCCTCTCAATACCGCTTTTCGAGCATCCAATCCGCGAACCGTACTTAGTTTTTGTACGTCCAATGCCATTTCAACCCGCTTGGTTAACATACTGCTCAACGAAATCGTGTCTTGTCGGATAGTGTCTGTCGAAGCAAAACGATCTACATCCGAAACACATATCGACGAATAGTGTGGCGCTGCCAAATAGATAGCGTAGTGCGATTTCTTCGATAATGCAAGATCCTCTACATACAACGTGTCGTGACGCATATACATGTGCACATTTTCCTGATTCCCGGTGATCCCGACTTGGTGCCCTCCTTTATTCTGAGTGATGAATACATCTGTATGTTTATTCCCGAAAATAAACACATGCTCAAAAGGACGAACATTTTGCATCTGGGCTTGTTTGGTGCCACAACTTGTCATCAACCATGCCAATGCTACTACCATCAATACTAACTTTTTCATACACATCATTTGTTTTGATTTGACGGTGCAAAATTACAGTTTTTTTCCTATTTCCGCAATACCTCGCGGTAAGCCTTATCACACTATGTGTAATCGCTCCTCTCCAATTTCCTGATTCTCAATCATTTTCCCGTCCTTCACCTTCCCACCTTTCATTTTCTTTCTCCCCCTTTCGCCTACTATCTCCCCTTTTGATAGGGGGCGAGGGGGCTCCCCCTTTCGCCTACTACCTCCCCTTTTGATAGGGGCCGAGGGGTGTCTCCCCCTTTCGCCTACTATCTCCCCTTTTGATAGGGGCCGAGGGCGTCTCTCATCCTTTCATTTCTTTCATCAGCACCATTCTCACAAATACCGGAAACATCCCGTATACCACTTTCTTCTTTCGACCTTCGTTCAACTCCGCGTCACACCCACCATCGAACTGTGCGTTCCAACGTGCCCGCAACTCTGCATACCGCGGATGATCCGCATTCTTGTAAATCTCGCTTGCTCTACGGCATACATCCTGCCAGATACTCGCTTGCGCTTGCTCTGCCGGAGTACGAGGACTGCGCTTATAGTCGCGTTTGTCCCTTTGAAAATACTCTTGAGGACCCACTTTGATCACATTGCCATTGTCATTTTTAAACTTTTTTACGCGCATCTGCATGCCTGACTTACGCGCCAACTTGCCGCCGATCTCTTCCAATCCCGGACTTAATACTGCTACTGCCATAACCTTCTTTTTTTTAGTTTTTATTTATAAAATCTTTAGTTCTTATTTAGTCGTTCTTTAGTTCTTCTTTAGTTCTTATTTAGTTCATATTTGGTTCTTCATCATATTAAGACAACATCCTATCCTTCCACTCACCCACTCACCAGTTCATCCACTCACCACTTCCAGTTCTTCGACTTCCTAACCGCCAAACTGTCGTTCTCTGATACAATCAGATAACATGCCGCACCGGCTTTCTCTATCAGTTCCATCGCATCCTCTGCGCCTAACACCATACATGCCGTCGCTAGCGCATCTGCTTTCATACAACTCTCGGCTACCACCGTCGCACTCAATAGCGAATGTTGCACAGGGCGACCCGTTCTCGGATCAATCGTGTGACTGCGGCGCTCCTTACCCTCATAGTAGAAATTGCGATAATTGCCACTCGTCGCCATCGCTATATCTGTCACCTCAATGATATCTTGCAACTCATTCTCCGTGCCCATCGGATCGTCCACCGGCTTCGTGATACCTATTCGCCAAGCCTCACCCTTGTCGCTTATTCCATGAGCTACCACCTCGCCGCCTATATCTACCAGCCAGTTCTCTGCCCCGTGCTGTCTCAGCACCTCGGCAATCACATCGCACGCCTGACCCTTGGCTACTGCGCTCGCATCCAGCATGATGCGCGCATCCTCTTTCACTACCTTCTTCCCCTCCAACTTCACCTTCTGCCAGCCTATCAGCGGCATGATCGAATCGATCTTCTCCTGCGTCACTTCCTCGCGATGCTTAAACCCAAACCCCCACAAGTTAACCAACGGTGCAACCGTGATATCAAACGCTCCGTTACTCCATTCACTCACCTGCATCGCTTGGGCCCACATTTGCTCAAACCGCTCATCTGTCACCGTGTCACGATTCTGATTAACCGCCGAGATCACCGATTCCGGATTGAACATACTCAGCGACCGGTCAAACGCTGCAAAAGCACTATCAATCGCCTCACTCAAATCCCTCTCCGCGTCATAACGCACATTATAATACGTCCCAAAAACCTTACCCTCGTTACGATAATACGTCCTATTAGCAGGACGCCCTTCATTGTTGAAGAGCGCCACTGCCAATGCTGCTAGTGCAATCAAGATCGCACCTATATAGACCTTACGTCTTTTCATTAGAACCAAATACCAACACCTAACGTGCCGTTCACTTTCTGTGCGCCGATCTTGTTCTCACCGGCTTCCCATACAAAAGCATTCTCTTTGTTCAAATTATACGGGTTGATGCTTCCTGCGGCAAACACCTCAAAGCTGCAAACTTCACCCTCAAACTCCCAACCTAAACGAGCTGCCAAGTTGGTGATGGCAAAACCTTTGCCGTTCCAACCTTCATCATAGTCGGTATACATACCGCTCCAAGGAGTAGCACCAATCTGAATCTCTGCCGACAAACCTAATGGCAACTTCTGCTTGTATCCCAACTCCATATAGCTCGAATAAGCACGCTTAGCCTGAGGAATAGGAACCCAACCCGCATTCTCATACTTAGCATCGTTTCCGGCAATCATCGTGTACCAGTTAAAATACAGACCGACAGGAGTCAACGTCCCCAAGTCATAACCAACTTGTAACTCCGTCTGACTACCGCCATCTTCCTCCAAACCGGAGAAGAAATGAGTGCCTCCAAAATAGTAGTAGTGCGTCGCACCTACATTCAGACCAAACACATTCACCGTAGCCATCAAATCCAGTTCCGGTACAAAATAGGTCTCGTCTTTCTTAAACTTCCAGTCGCTGGCTCCTACAGAACCCCAAGCGCCTACACGAAACGAGATCTTCTCGTCCATAGCGTCAAAACCGACCAAAGCTTCCGGCTGAAAACTCAAACCACCGTTATACTGACCACGCCAGATATACGAACTTACTACCTCTGCGCCGGCCTCATAACCGAATTTAATCTCTGCCATTGCTTGCAGGCTGGCCAACAGCACTGCCATACAAAGTACAATCTTTTTCATCTCTCTTACCTTAAATACAATTTATTATTTGATTAAAAATACTTTCACTCCTACATTTCCACTCAACTGAGGACCGCCTAACAACTTGTTGTTAAAATTAGCTGCCGCATCCTCATTATGTGCCATATAATACGGATTCATCACGATCTGACCCGTCAACTGCACACCACAATGTTTGCCCACTTCCCATTTTTTCCAACACCTCAAATCAATATTATTCACTGTCGCACCACCTTTATACCCCGTATACATACTCTTCCACGGTGACATACCTAATGCGCCATACAAACTGATGCCGTTCTTAAACTGATGCGTATAACTCAACTCCAGATAACTAGACCACGCGCGTACCAACTCGCCATTATCATCCAAATAGCCGTCCTTCGCACTCACCCTCGTTGCCCACAATATACTCAGTGGCAACTTGCTGCTCACCGTATAGCGGCCCCTCACTTCTAATCCGTTACCGCCCATTCCGGGAGCATAGTTATTAAAGTCAAAAAATCCCTTGTTGAAATTGTACACATACATCACACTCACATCCAATCCCCAACGACTGAAACCTAAGGTCAAATCCACCTCCGGCTGAAAGACCGTGAACGAATAGTCCGCTACACCCAGGTTCCACCACATGTCTAAGTACAATCCGCCATAACCGACATCCGCACTTCCTTGCACCGACAGTCCGCCCAGATTCATACCTCTCCAAAGATAACTGCTCTGCAACGATACATTCGCGCCATAGGTAAACCCTACCTTCTCATGCGGATCATCTAACCACTGAGATCTTACCCCATTCGCCTCTCGCCCCTCGCCATTCGCCGTTATCTCCTGCGCATACACGCGCGCAGAAAACAAAAAAGGCAGCGCCCCGACTATCAGAGTCAGAGCGGCCACCTTTACATGTTGTTTGAATAAGTGATTCAATTCGCTTACAAGTTGTTTTTTGCCTCCCACGCAATACGAAGAGCTACCTCCAGTATGCGAGTGTTCGAGAATGTTACAATACCTCCCTCAGGACCAGCTTCCATGTGATAGTCGGCAATACCCTCACCATTGAAATAAGCGCGAACCTCATCTGCACTGATATTCAACTCTTTACCAATAGCATCCATACTGCCGTGAGGCAAACTGTCCTTTACGCTACGAAGGCGATTAAATGTTGTTCTTGTCATAGATTTATGTGTTATTAAAGATTATTTTTCTATTTCACGTTGCAAAGATACACAATTTTTTGCATATACGCAAATTATTTCGCATTTTTTTTGATTTCCTGCCTTATTTGCGTGCTCGAAACATCAAAGTAAGGCGCTCCACGCAATAGTTTGATATGCTCATTCTCCATCCCACTAACTTCTGCTTCACCATGCCGCGGATACACATACACCTCATGATTCTCTACTATCCACTGCCACTCTCTCCACTTGTCCAGTATTCTCCAGTTATCCTCTCCAATCACCAACACAAACTCATTCTCCGGATACCGCTTCTCCAACGCCCGCAGCGTCTCTGCCGTATACGTAGGGCGGGGGAGCGCAAACTCAAAATCCGACACTTCTACTCCCTCAATCCCCTCTACCGCCTTGCGCGCAGCATCCAATCGCTCCTGCTCATTAGCCAATATGCCGGCATCCTTCAGCGGGTTGTTCGGACTCACCATCAGCCACAACTCATCCAAGTCGGTGTGCTCTATCACCCACTTAGCCAATCCTATATGACCCCAATGGATTGGATTAAAACTCCCGCCGTATATACCCACTTTCATACCCCTAATCCACTAACCCCCTAATCCACTAACCAACTATCGCATCCAATTGCTCAAACGCGTGTGACAAATCGTCATTCACCACTACCTTGTCAAAATACTGCATGTCCTCCATCTCAATAGCCGCCTTGGCCAGTCGCTTCTCAATCATCTCCTCTGACGTATCACCCCTGCCGTGTAGTCTCCTGCTCAGTTCCTCTATCGATGGCGGACAAATGAAAATAGACGTTGCTCTATCACCCAATATGTTCTTCAAATTAATGCCACCTTTCACATCTACGTCAAACAGCACTTGCTTGCCGGCCTTCTCAATCCGCTCAATCTCTTGCTTCAACGTCCCGTAATACAAGCCATCATACACCTGCTCATATTCGATAAACTCATCATTAGCAATCCGCTTCTGAAACTCATCTACTGTCACAAAATAGTACTCCTTACCATGCACCTCCTGACCGCGCGGAGCACGCGTGGTACACGATATAGACAACTCAAACAGGTCGGGGTGCTTCTCCAACAAATGTTTCACCATGGTAGACTTGCCGCTACCACTCGGCGCACAAAAGATATATATCATTCTTAATTCTTAATTCTTGATTCTTAATTTACAGCACATTAAGGACTTGCTCCTTAATTTGCTCCAACACGTCTTTCATCTTCACCACTATAATCTGCATCTCCGATTGGTTGCTCTTCGAACCCAGCGTATTGATCTCTCTTCCCATCTCCTGAGCAATAAAGCCCAATTTCTTTCCTACACCGCTGCCGTCTCCGTCCAAGGTATCACGAAAATACTTCAAGTGGTTCGTCAATCGTACCTTCTCTTCGTTGATATCCAGCTTCTCTAGATAATAAATCATCTCTTGCTCCAACCTGTTCCCGTCTATCTGGCGCTTCTGCTCCTCCGACAACTTCTCCAGATTTTGCATCAAATGTTGCTTAATCTTCTCAACCCTCGACTTCTCATAAGGCGCCACTTCTGCCAACAAACCCTCAATCTGATCCAACTTCTCGCGGAACATCTTCTCCAATGACTCGCCCTCCTGTATCCTAAACTGACGAAAAGCCTCTATCGCCTCTCCCAACGTCTTCTCTACTACTGCCCATTCCTCCTCCGATGCATTGCTCTCCTCTTCTGTCGAACGCATCACGTCCGGTAAACGCAAGATCGCTTCCGCCATATCCTTCGGCGCAATACCCAATTCGCCCTGCAAGGCTTGCAACTCGCGATAATAATACCCGAAAGCCTCCTTGTTGATAGGCGTAAAATGACTCTGGCTGCCCGTATTGATATCCTGATAGCTAATACTCAAATCTACCTTTCCGCGCTCCAACTTCTGCGATACGATATTCCTGATTTCCAGCTCTTTATAACGTATAGCCGGTGCAATGCGAACGCTCAAATCCATCGTCTTCGAATTTAGGCTTCGCAACTCAATCACAATTTTCTTCTCTTTCCACTGGTTCTCGGCTCTGCCGTAACCCGTCATTGACAAAATCATAGCTATTTACCTATACAAAATTTACTAAAAATAGTGTTCAGCACTTCCTGACTGCTGATCCTTCCCGTTACTTCTCCCAATGAATTCAAACAGTCCTGCAGATCCATCGACAGCCACTCGCCGCTAATCTCCTCTTTCAATCCTTCCTCTACTCGAACAATGGCTTCCAATGCCCTTAGCAGCGCTTCATAATGGCGTGCGTTGCTGATCATGACCTCATTCTGGTACAAGGTCTTTCGTGCATGTTCTACCAGGCATGTTTTCAATGCCTCTATCTCTCCGCTCTTCGCGCTCAATGCGATTCCATCGCCTTGCGCCTCCTTCAAGTCACACTTATTCCACACCCGTATCACATCTGCCTCCTCTGGCCATTCGGCTATCTTCTGAGGAGCCGTGGCATCAATCACTTCAACGATGATCTGTGCCTTGTCAGCCGCTTGCCGACTCCGGGCAATACCTATCTGCTCCAACTTATCTTCTGTCTCCCTTAATCCTGCGGTATCGATCAGTCTAAACAGCACACCCTCTATCGTCAACGTGTCTTCTATCGTGTCGCGCGTCGTGCCCTGTATATCACTCACTATCGCACGCTCTTCACCTACCAATGCATTCAACAATGTCGACTTGCCCGCATTAGGCGCACCCACTATCGCTACCGGTATACCGTGACGAATAGCATTGCCCGTCTTAAACGAACCCGTCAACCGCTTCAAGGTCCCATCAATCTCCTCCGCCAAGGCCTTCAACTCGCTCCGATCGGCAAACTCCAACTCTTCATGATCCGCAAAATCCAACTCCAACTCTATCAGCGAGGTGAAATGCAACAGCCTGTCTCTCAGCCGCTCAATCTCATTCGATACACTTCCTCGTAACTGGCTCAGTGCCAGGTCTTTCTCTGCCTGAGACTGCGCGGCAATCAGATCGGCTACCGCTTCCGCTTGCGCCAGATCCATCTTGCCGTTCATAAACGCACGCTGGGTAAACTCACCCCCATGAGCCATCCTGCATCCCTTGTCTATCAACCATTCCAACAATGTCTGCTGGATAAACAAACTGCCGTGACACGATATCTCTACCACATCCTCGCCCGTGTACGAATGAGGCGCGCGGAAAATACTCACCAACACCTCGTCCAACACTTCCCCTTCACGTGCAATCTTACCATAACAAAAATGGCCGCCACATACCTCCTTCAAAGGCTGACGACCGACAAACAACGCGTCTGCTATATCAATAGCATTCTCCCCACTCACGCGTACTACAGCTATTCCTCCCTGACCGTACGCAGTTGATATGGCGCAAATAGTGTCCAAACTGATCTATTTCCTGATTTAGACTGCAAAGATACAACTTTTTTTGCACATATCCAAAATTTTTACTACTTTTGCACAAAATTTGTATACCACGTAGCATGAAACGCATCTTCTATATCGCTCTACTAGCACTTCTTGCCTTGCCACTATCTGCGCGCAAGAAACCAGAACCCGTCACACAATTCGTAGCCGGACACATCGTTTACCATGTGCTTCCTACCGCTCAACCCGAAGTCGAGGTGCGTGCTACGATGCCGGACATGACTCCCTACGCCGGAGATATCCTCCTTCCCGAGACCGTTGCTTTCAAAGATACCCACTATGCCGTCGTAGCCATCGCCGATACAGCTTTCCGTCATTGTGCAGAACTCTATTCGGTCGCTTTGCCCCGTACGGTTCGTTCCGTAGGCGCCTACGCTTTTGCTAACTGCCAACAACTCAGACGTATAACCTTCCCGCCTATCATGTATACCATCCAGCTGGGTGCCTTCGAAAATTGCTCTGCGCTGGACTCTGTCACCTTACCCGCAGGCTTGCGCGTACTCCAACTACGCGTCTTCAATCGTTGCTCCTCCCTGCATCACATCTCTCTGCCTGCATCCCTACAGCAGATAGGACCTTCATGTTTTGCCTATTGTACCCAACTTGATTCACTCGCCCTCCCGGCCGGTTTGCTCAGCATAGGCGAGAGTGCTTTCCTCTCATGCACCGCACTCCATACCGTTCTCTTCCCTGCCAAACTGAACCGTATCGACAAAATGGCCTTTATGGATTGTAGCGCGCTTCGCCAGGCAGACCTGCCCAAGACACTGCGTACACTCGGCGAATCCGCTTTCGAGGGATGCAAAAACATCGAGTCGGCTACACTCGGCGAGTCACTCGTCGAGATGGGAGACTTCGTTTTCCGCAATTGCTACCGACTCCAACGGCTCGATATACACCCCAAATGCCGCTCTGTGATGCGAAAAACCCAATTCATGGGTTGCTCTTTACTCCAAATATACGTTCAGGACTAAGATCATATCGCGCGTATGTGCGCGCGCATTATATATAAGGTATATAGTGCTTCTCCATGACCTTTTATCCCATTTCTTCCATACCATGCATTTTTGTGCCCAAAAAAGTGAAAAATAATATATGCTGATTATCAGGCAGTTACAAAGAAAATGCAAAAAAAGTGCAAAAAAATGCATCTAAAATTTGCACATATCAAAAAAAAGCAGTACCTTTGCATCCGCTTTCGCCTCAAAAAATGAGGTTCAAGCAAAAACGATCTTTGAAAGTTTGATCAATCAATTGATGTAGTACAAGAACGATTATAAGTTCCCGTACAATTCTTAATAAGTCATTTTGAGCAACGATTTAATTTTTTATTTTACAACGAAGAGTTTGATCCTGG
>CACZCR010000002.1 GCA_902779705.1 uncultured Bacteroidales bacterium
GTGTTCAGCATGTCATTGTTCAAAAACTCGTCGAATACGGTGGGGAACCATCCGTTTGTCGGCAGCCAACTGTTTCTACGATAGATTGCAGGTTTCATAATCAATCCTCCTAAATTAAATGGTTTGACGTTGTTTGATGTCGTTTGACATCGTTTGACGTTGTTGCGTAGTTTACGTTGTTGGCGTAGTATGCGTAATTGCGTTTTTACCCTAATAGTGGCAAATTATGTGCCAAGCCCCAAATCCCTGCCAATATGTCCATCCTTCGTGCCAAATTGTCCACCCTCTGCCATTTTGTCCATTAAAATTTGCATATGTCAAAAAAAAGCAGTAAATTCGACCTCCTTCCCCAGAGGGGCCCCTTCGAAAGTACGGTCGCGTCCTGCGGGATATGTGCAAACATTCGGCATTTTTGCCAAGCCTGCCGGCTTTCCTGCTGAACGAGTCTATAGGCCATTCCTATGCAAGCATAAATGCCCTATACTCTCATTCATCCGATAAAATTTTATTTTATTTGGCAAAAATCCACCCGAATGTTTGCACATATGAAATTTTTGTAGTACCTTTGCCCCGAATTTATTTTAACTTTACTCTTATGCAAACGATTCGATTGAACAATGGTATTGAGATGCCGAGCTTAGGTTACGGACTGTTCAAGGTGCCGCCTCAGGAGGCAGAGCGTTGTACGCGCGAAGCGCTCGAAGTGGGTTATCGCCTTATCGACACCGCGCAAGCGTACGGTAATGAACAAGGTGTAGGAGACGCGATTCGTCGTTCGGGCATCCCGCGTGAGGAGGTCTTCATCGTCACGAAGATATGGATCACCAATGCGGGTGAAGAGAAAGCGGCGCGGAGCATCGAGCAGAGTCTAAGTGAACTGCAAACGGACTATGTGGACCTGCTGCTCATTCACCAGGCTTATGGGGACGTGTTCGGTTCATGGCGTGCGATGGAGAAAGCGTACGCACAAGGCAAGACCCGCGCTATCGGTGTGAGCAATTTCCAGGCATGCCGATTCTATGACTTTGCTTCCGTAGTGGATGTCAAGCCGGCCGTAAACCAACTCCAATGTTGCGTGCTTTCACAGCAGCGTACCATCCTTCCGGAGATGGAGCGCTTTGACACTAGGATGATGGCTTGGGGACCGTTAGGACAAGGATCGGATGACCTGCTCAAGAGTCCCGTGCTTGACGCTATCGGTGCGCAATATGGCAAGACACCTGCACAGGTCGCCCTTAGATGGCTCATCGAACGCGGCATCGTAGCTATCCCCAAATCGATGCACAAGGAACGCATGGCGGCGAACTTCGATATCTTTGATTTCTCGCTCTCCGAGGCGGATATGCAGACTATTGAACCGCTCAATCAGAAGGACACCGGTTCCCGCGACTTCGCCGACCCGAACTACCTCCGCCGCATTCTTGGCATGTTTGACCAAAAGTAAAAAATCCACCATGCCCTTGCCGATGCCGAGGCATGTGCAATAATTGCAAAGCAGATATTATGACATACGACGAGTACATAGCACAACAGCAACAGGCAATCGACGAGGAGCAGCAGGAGGATAGTTGTTTCCTTGAGTACCAGCCCGAAGGGCAGTTTGTCCGTGGACATTAAAACTAAGTGATTGATATGAAAAAGACCATTCAGACCCATCCGCTCATCCCAAAAGATGTGACCGTCCGCGGCTTTATTATCGACTCCGTAACAGGAGAATTACAAGAGATAAAATAACTATATGAAAATCATTCTAACAGGTGCCACAGGTTATGTGGGCGAAGGCGTGATGCTCGAACTGCTGCGCACGCCGCAAGTAGAGAAAGTGCTATCGGTCGGTCGCCGGTCGGTAAAGATTGACGACTACCCCTTAAGTGAATCCGAAAAAGCCAAACTCGAAGAGTATATCATTCCCGATTTCATGGATCTGAAAGCCGGAGACAAGCATTTTGTCATTAACCCGAGGGATATAACGAAACTGACTAAACAATGGTAAGAATGTCCTATAAACAGCAAATGACTTCCACATCTGTGAAAGTCATTTGGGCAGATTTGGGTCGATTTTTACGCGTCTCACGCGTAACTTATTGATTTTCAACCCTTGTGCGCAGGATGAGACTCGAACTCACACGATCTTGCGACCACTACCCCCTCAAAGTAGCGTGTATACCAATTTCACCACCTGCTAATCCTGCTTCTCCCTCTTGCGTGAGCGGCAAACGAGACTCGAACTCGCGACCCCGACCTTGGCAAGGTCGTGCTCTACCAACTGAGCTATTGCCGCCTATGTGTAAGACCACCTGCTCCCGTTTAACCGAAAGCGAGTGCAAAGGTACTGCTTTTTTTTGATATACGCAAATATTTTTGAAAAAAAATACAAAAAAAGTGCATTTTTAGGAATTTTTACTATTTTTCTCAAAAAAAATGCAAAAAAATTTGCGTATATGAGATTTTTGTTGTACCTTTGCAGTCGCTTTTGAAAAAAGAACACCTTGGTGCTATCGTCTAGTGGCCTAGGACAACGGCCTCTCACGCCGTAAACCCCGGTTCGAGTCCGGGTAGCACTACCAACAAGAAGTCTCGATTCGTCGGGACTTTTTTGAAAAAGAAGAGATCTTTAGGAAAGTTGACTGAGTGGTCGAAAGTGCCGCACTCGAAATGCGGTGTACGCATTACGTCGTACCGGGGGTTCGAATCCCTCACTTTCCGCTTAAAAAGTTTAGGGGCATCCTACGGGACGCCCCTAATTCTTTTTAGAGAAGGTCAGGGCCTTCTCAGCCCCCGATCGGTGGGTTCTGGTGTCCGAATTCCTCTATAATACAGCTTGAGCTATTATCTCAATTGGATGCAAGGCATGGATGCCCGTTAGATCGGCTATCTGGGTTCGGCAGGATGTACCGGGCGCTGCGACATAGATAGCAGGATTCGTTTCATGGGCTTGACGGATAGCAGGAATCAGAGTCGTATTGGCTACACGCACAGACTGCTCATAGTGTCTCTTCTCATATCCGAACGACCCCGCCATACCGCAACAGCCGGAAGGGATGACGTGCACCTCCAGTCCTTTGACCATGCGTAGCAAGGCAGCAGTTTTGTCTATTCCCACTAGTGCTTTCTGATGACAATGACCATGCAACCACAGTTCGCCATGCAACTCGCCTAGCGCCTCTTTGGCTAAGCGTCCAGCTTCTATTTCGCGCATCAGAAACTCGTCATACAGCAGACTATTCTTGCCCAGTAGTTGGGCTTCCTCGCGTAACGTTTCAGGCACCAAACGCGGGTATTCATCTCGGAAAGTAAGTATACACGAAGGCTCTATGCCTACGAGAGGTGTATCGGCCGAAACGATACCTTTGAGAGCCATCACATTGCTTTTAGCGTACTGAGCGGCTTGACGCAGGCGTCCTTTGCTGATAGCAGCACGGCCACTTTGGGTATGCTTAGGCACAACTACCTGATAGCCCCATTTCTCCAATAAGCATGCAAACAGCGCTCCCAATTCTGCATCTTCATGGTCGGTAAACTCATCGGCAAACAAATAAACTAATTTACGTTTGGACGATTGACAATTTACAATTGTCTGGCTTTCCACCATTTGTCTCATCGACCGACGCGACAGTGTAGGTATATGTCGTTCGGGCGCAAAACCTACGAGTTGTTTGATCAGTGCAGACATATAGCGATTGGTAGCGCACCAATTATACAGACGCGGCATCCATGCACCCAGGTTCTCCATCTGCGGCATATGTGCAACTAGCCATGTGCGCCAAGGTGTGCCTGAACGGTCATAGCGAGTCTGCAAGATCTCGCTGCGTATACGCGTCATATCCACATTGCTGGGGCACTCGGAATGGCAGGCTTTGCACGCCAGACACGAATCTAGTACTGTTGCCACCTCGTCGGAATAGATACCGTCGGGTGAATGGGTGATCATCTCGCGAAGGACATTGGCACGAGCACGGGTAGAGAACAGTTCGTCACCGGTAGCCTTATAGGCCGGGCACATCGTTCCGCCCATCAATGCCGACTTGCGACAGTCGGCAGCGCCATTACACTGCTCTAATTGGTGGGATGATGGGGTGAGTGGATGAAGGGCTGAGGAAGTGTCCGCAAACTGGTCAAAACGCAGATATTGGTCCATCGGCGGGGTATGGACAATCTTGCCCATGTTGAACAGTCTATCAGGATCCCACAGATGTTTGAGTTGGCACATCATCTCATAGACTTCATCGCCATACATAAGGGGGATAAACTCTCCTCTAAGACGTCCATCACCGTGTTCGCCGGACAGACATCCGTGATGTTTCTTGACTAATGTTGCTGTTCGTTGAGCCACCTCACGGAAGAGTTGGCGATCATGTTCCTGGTGCAAGTCCAATACCGGACGAAGGTGTAGCTCGCCGGTAGATATATGTCCGTAGTAGACGCAGTCCAAGCCCAGTTGGTCCATCATAGCACGAAAGTCGTGCATATAGGCTTTCATTCGTTCGGGTGCGACAGCAGTATCCTCGACCACACCTACGGGTTTGGCATTGCCCGACATAGCGGACAGCACGCCCAATCCTGCTTTACGTAGTGCCCATACACGGTTAACATCCTGGCCGTATACCTTGGTGATGGTATGGGGTATGCCGGATTGCTGCATCGCTTGGATGAAACGATCGGCCTGTTTATCCAGTTCGGCAAGGCTATCAGCTTGAAACTCCGCCACGATGATTGCTGCAGGCTGACCGTCTACGAAGAAGAGGTTTTGACTAGCCTCCCTATTGGTGCGTGCCAGTTCGATGATTCGTCCGTCGATCAGCTCAACCGCACAAGGATGGCTTTCCAGAGCAATGAGGTTGGTAGCCCAACTATCATCCATATGATTCAGATGCGCACACACAACCATCTGCTCGTGAGCCGGTAAGGGATCAAGCGAGAGGGTGATCTCTGTCACCAAACAGAGCGTGCCTTCGGAGCCTGTGATCAGTGCCGGCAGATTGAGCTCATCGGCTTCAAGGCACTCGTCCAACGCATAGCCACACGAGCGGCGACGAATCGTAGAATCCGGAAAAGCCTCCTTGAGACGCATCATTAGCGCTTGGTCAGTTTGCCATGTTTGTAGTTGGGCAAGAATCTGATTCAGCAGTTTGGACGGCTGTTCACTGGCCACAACAGAGCGACAATCCAGTTCATGCACCGAGCCGTCAGCGAGCATAATACGCAGTCCTACCACATGGTGACGCGTCGAGCCATAGACCAGGCTATGGGTACCGCAGGAGTTATTACCTACCATGCCACCTATGCAACAGCGGTTGGAGGTAGATGTCTCGGGCGAGAAGAACAGTCCGTAGGGTTGGAGTGCAAGGTTGAGTTCATCGCGTACGACTCCCGGTTGTACCCGTGCAGTACGATGTTCAGGGTCGATAGCGACAATACGGTTCATATAGCGGCTGATATCCACCACTATACCTTCTCCTACTACTTGTCCTGCGATGCTTGTTCCACCGGCACGGGGGATGAGATGCGTATGGCGGCGACGTGCCTCATTGAGCAGATCGCGCAAGTCATCCTCAGTCTGAGGATAAGCGACCGCCATTGGCATTTGACGGTACGCGCTAGCATCGGTCGCATACGCTATACGGTGCAGCGCATCGGTATATAATTGACAGTTGGACAATTTACGATTTACAATTATTACGCACTATGCATACGTCGGAACAGGATCGAGTACATGGTCATAAAGAAGTACTTGGCGTCCGTCCAAACGGGATGCTTCAGATACTCAGTCAGGTACTTATCCTCCGATGCATATAGTTCTTCAAAATCCTTCGGGTGGTCGATATAGAACGGCGGAATCAAGCCCGGTTTAACCAGTGTTCGTTTGTCTTGCAACCACTTCGGGTAAGTCTCAAACATCGTTTTGGAGAGAGGTCGTACACCCACCAACTTGACGTCGCGTTTGAGCCAGTTGATGAGCATAGGCAGCTCGTCGAGCCAGTACTTGCGCATAAACTTACCCCAGGTAGTGATTCGCCAATCGTCATCGGATTTGTCGGCTATATTCATGCCGCCGCGTTGGTCAAAGACGTACTTCTGAATATACTCGGCATAAGGGTGCATCGTGCGAAACTTATAGAAGAACACATACTTCTTGTCCTTCCCTACTCTACGCAGTTTGATGAGTGGTCCATAGACTTTGAGTTGTTGTTGGGGATAAGGCTGCGAGTGGCGGTGACAGAACACATACTCGATATGTCCCATTGGCACCACTTCATCCACCTCAAAGCCACAGTAGTAGAGTCGTCCCAACACTTCGGTCTTGGACAACATACGCTTGCGTCCCTTGGTTACATCGTAGAACAGACGCGAGGTCAGTACCAGTCGTGGCAAGACACGCTTCCAGAAGAAATAGATCGAATAAAACACCCAGTTGATACCGGCAGGATACTTGGCCAAGATCTTGGATTTGATATACTCTTGCGGACGATAGCAACATACATACTGCCCGTTGTCCGGCAGTTTGGCATTGACGACACAAAAACGTTTATTGATACCTCTGGCATCGTTCAGAAGGGTCAGGTCAACCAGTGTCTGATACTGGTAGTCCGGCAACTGCAGCAGCGAGAATCGCTCGCGATCGGCCACCACTTTGGTGAGTCGGCTATTGATGTGCGCCTTATCCACCAGCAGCTGGTAGTCTTCTTCGGTAGTGATCGATGTAACAGCTTGATGAACCGTAGCCTTGGACCGCTCTGAGCGTTCTTCCTCAGGGCGCGAGACGGTAGCTCCGGAACGATGTTCGATCTCTATGACAGGTACTGTCATGTTCTGCGCATATTTCCAATAGTGTTCGATGAGGATCACAATCAGGTCGATAAACATCACGATACCTATCAACCATGTCGCCACATTGGTCGAGACACCCAATGGGGTGAGCGGCAAGATGTAGTAACTGCCGACCATTAACAGAACACCGGTTAGGATGCAGGACAGACTGGACTGCCAGTACCAGGCCACACGGTAGCTGCGGTATAGCTGCAGCAACACACCGAGTAGCACCCATGTGATAGCCAGTAAGGCAGCCATGAACACGTATGCCCACAGTTCGGACTTGTCAGCCGCATAACGCCATAACAAGCACACGGCAGTCGCAATAACCCATATGATGAGATCTATTCCTATTCTCTTACCCATGTCTTAGAACAATCAGTATTCGTTTGATGATATTTTTCAGTTTTTGTACAATCAGTTCTTGCAGCCAAGGCAGAAGATCATCCGTCCATCGTTGCGGATGGGTAGTGATCATCAGGTGTGGAGCCAGCGAGCCTTGCTCGATAGCGGTGATGAGTTGGTCAGTGGTATGATAGATCCAACCACGCCGTATCCACTCGTCTTGATGAACCGGTATCTTGTCGCGCACCGAAACCTTGTAGCCATCCCAACAACGGCCTGTATCAGTAAGATAGAATATATCGCTAAAATCGACATCAAAGTAGGGTTCGCCTATGATGCCATAATCGCGATAGTTGTACTGTTTCCATAGATCTCGGCCGTCATAGCGGCTGGTTGGTGCACCGTGCATACAGATCGTGCGCACCTCATAGAACTGTCTAAAGTACGCAAGCCAGTTTTGAAAATGAGTGATCGCCTGTTTCGTATCCCCATCCGCGATCGACAGATCCTCGTAGTGGTAGCCTATCTCATGCCCCATAGAGGCAATAGAACGAATCACCTCGGGCTGGTTGCTCTGAGGTATGACACGGAAATAGTAGCTTGCCACAGCTTGCTGATCGTGCTCTACGCGCGCGATGCGCTCGCTATAAGGCGCACGCAAATCTACGTCGTGACGCAATATAACGCACCTGGTCGGCAGTGACTGTTTCTGCTCGCAATACTGCTCCATGGTCAGAAACACATAACCTGCCTTACGCAAAGACCCGATTAAGCGACGATATGTAGTACACGTAAAATCTCTCATTTCTCAAAAGCGGGTGCAAATATACAACTTTTTTTTGGAATATACAAAAAAAATTTGGCTATATCCGTTTTTTGTTGTACCTTTGCAGCAAAATTGATATTATTATGAAAAAGACTGTTTTCTTTATCGCTATTTTGGTATGCGGACTGGGTCTGCAGAGTTGTTTGGACAAGGGACGTACGCTGACCAGCGCGACAGGCACTATCTACGAATGTCTGGTCGTGATGCCGGACCGCGGACTGGAGGCTGAAGTGACTAACCCATGGGCAGTGAACAACGGTAACGGGTATACGGAGCCGGTGACAAGCACCTACAAACTGGTGAGTGCTTGTATGAGTGCCGATATGAGCCATATGCCGCAAGTGGAACCCTATTTCCATTTGACCTTAGCACAACCGGTAGCGTTTGACGATTTCTTGAAGCCGACGCGCAACATCCTTATAGTAGATATCAACGAAAGCAAATACACGACGGTCAAATGCAAAGTCTCAACCGATGTATGGTCCACGCCGCAAGCGGTCTATCGCATCCAGGCGCCCAATGACACAGCGTTTGTGAGTTATTGGCTGGCGCACGGCACAGAGATACGTCAGTGGTTTATTGACCAGGAGATGCTGCGTCAGGCATCGTTCTACCGTCGTATGCCTAATCAGGAGGCTATTGACCGTCTCAGAGACCGTCATCAATACGGCTTGGCTATTCCTGAGGACTATACGTTTGTAGAAGACACGGTGTTGCAGAACGACATACGCGTGTTCTTATGCTGCGACAACAAGGGCCCGATGACGCGCTATTTGGTACTCTACAGCTATCCTTATACCGATTCTAAACAGTTTGAACTAGAGCCGCTCAATGCCATGCGCGACAGTGTGTTAGGACAAGTGATTAGTGGTCAGACCGCCGGATCATATGTCGGAACAGAGTATAAGGAAGACCAACCCGAACTGCGTGCGTTGACCAGTCTGTACGACTCGGATGGCGGGTTCTACGGAGTAGAAGTCCGTGGGTTATGGAAACTGTACAAGGGGGAAGCTATGGGCGGTGCGTACGTTAGTCACAGCCGTCTGGATCAGGTGAATGCAAGAGTGGTAACCGTCGAATCGATGCTCTTTGCTCCCGGACAGAAAAAACGCAATGCGTTGCGTCAGGCTGAAGCCATCCTCTACACGCTGCAGATGCCTAACGAACTGCCGGCTAAGAATCCGGAGTCTACAAAGTGAATCCTACCGAGGCGCTCACCCAATGACGCGGTTGGATCACTCCCGAGAAATCGTAGTATAGTTGATCCGCCATATTGCGCGCATCGAGCGAAATCTTCAGATAGTCATTTCGCCAATACACACTACCGTCCAGGATACAAACCGGGCGGTAGTTTTCTATCTGTCCTTCGAGCGAGGTATATTCGCCTTGGCGTTGTCGTACCGACAGACTCCATGAAGCGCCAAAGCCCTTGTATATCTTGTGCTCTATGCTCAGTGTAGCTTTGTGGTGCAAATAATCGAGCACATAGAGCGACATCATCTGTCCGGCGTCAGCCTGCACATCGCAGAAAGCATAACTGATCTCCAGACGCTTGAGCCACTCGTATCCATAGACACCGACCGTAGCTTCTACGCCGGTAGCGTTGACGAGGGTGTTGTTGACGCTACGCCATTGAACGATATCAGGATCGGCTGGTTTGACCCAGTCGATGATATCCCTACCCCAGCGGTAATAGCCCGAAGCAGACGCATACCAGTGTGGGGCGGTATAACGTGCCGACAACTCCACCTGCCACGCTTTCTCCGGACGGGTACTAGGATCGGCCTGCTGGGTAGCGGACTGATAATATAGATCGGTGAAGGTAGGTACTCGAATGGCACGATTCGCATTAACAAACAAATGCAGGTTCTTGATGGGTTCGTAGCCGATGTTCATGCCTACCGCCCAGTCGTGGCCAAACTGCGAATTCCATACACCCGATGCACCCAACGACGCACTCAGTCCGCGCCAATAGAAACGCTGTTCGGCAAAATAGCGAAGGTTCACACGGTTGTGAATACCCATATTGGACGAGCGGATGTACTCATTGCGAAAATCTACTCCAACAGAAGTTTTGGTCCATTCGTTCGACCAGCTACCTTCGGTATGTATGCCGGCGGTATGGGTCCAATGGATATTAGGCGTATACCAATCCGGGGCAGGTTGACCCTCTGCATCCACTCCATCGCGATACAGTTCAAAGCGATCATAGTGGGCACGATAGGACGCATGAGTCTCAATCGCCCAACCGCTCTGCCAACGATGGTTATAGGCCACAGACGCCAGAGCTGTACGTGTAGCATCAAACTGGTGTGGGTATTTGACCGAATAGAAACAGTTAGCTCCGGCATCCTTGTATTGAGCACCAAGTTGAATATCCAGATCTTTGTATCCTGTCTGGACATAAGCATTAGCGATACAATAATCCGTATTGGCAGCATAGCCCGATGAGCGGTTATAGGATGCCGAAGAGTTGATATACCAGTCGTTCTTTTGCGCTCTCACCGCCAACGAGGGATTCACCAGGCCATACTCTCCTGCTGTCAACTGTCCCATTACAACAGTCTTCTCCTCTTCTCCCCCTCTAAGAGGGGGCCGGGGGGTGTCGAGCCCGGGGTGTGTTCCTTTCGACTTAGTCACTATATTGATCGCACCGGAGAAGGCATCGATGGCATAGTTGGTTCCTTGCAACAGTTCGATGCGCTCTATCAATGACGCATCTACCGGCAGATCCATCGAATAGTGTTCCGTTTGCGGATCGGTCACATCGATACCATTGAGCAGTATCTTGACCTGTTTGGCCGTACCGCCGCGCATCGACAGGTCGGCTTGCACTCCTCCTGCTCCACGCTCACGCAAGTCCACACCCGGCATATACTGCAGCACATCGGCTACAGTACGTATAGGCAGACCGGCTATGTCTTCGGCAGAGAGGATAGATACCAAACGGAGCGACTCCATTTGGAAGTCGCTTTTATCACCGATCACCTCTATCTGTTCCAGTTCTCGTTCACGCGTAGGGATCGTATCATCTGCCGTAGCAGGCAGGGCTAGCAACAGGAGTAACATCATCAATCCGCTACTTTTGGCACGCCAGTTGTCTCCACGGCGGTCAGACCACCAGCCCAGCACGGCCAACATGCCGCAAGTGAGTACAAAATAGCCGATCGCCAAGATCCACAGGGCGATATATTCCTTGGATGTAGCCGCCAGAGTAGCCCCCATCGAATTGATGTGCAGGAAACCATGCACTCCCCACGTGTACGGGAAGAAATAACTCAACCACAGCCACGGCTTGGGCAACATCTGTTGTGGCCAACTCACTCCGGCTATAAAGATGAATATCAGCGAAGTAGAGATCAGTAGCACAATACCGCTCTCACGATTGCGGATGAAGGTAGAGACCAACATTGAGAAGAAGATCGTAGCCAGCAGATAAGGCACATAGAAACGCATAACATCCCACGGACTGCCTATGTGCGGCAAGCCGAACATACGCGGCACAGCCAATAAGGCAAACACACCCAGCGCCATATAGATGAGAAAATACGCCGAAGCACGACCTACGACTATACGCAACACACTCGCACCGCGTCGCGCACCCGGCAAACGGAACAGCTCGCGGTTCTCCTCACGCGCCGTACCACCCAGCATACAGATACCGAAAAAGAGCGTCTGATGCAGGATTAACATCAGCACAGCAGGGATCAGAAAAGCAGCATACCCCCTGTCGGACAGAACAATGCCGTCTCGGTATACGGGGAGGCTTGCACCAATGACCAAGCAAACTCCTCGTCCATACCCATCGCCTCATAGCGGTCGATCTGAATAGAAGACATCGACTCCAGCATCACCTTGTTGCAACTAAGGTAGATACCTTTCATATACAGAAAAGACGACATGTCACAATAGAGCGATATATGTGCTGTCTCCATTCCTGAGTTGAGCGCCTTGGCAAAGTCGGTCGGGAAATAGATGATACCATGCACCTTTTGGTCGCGCAGCAAGCGTTCGGCCTCTGCCATCGAGGCGCAAGTATAGTCGAGTCGCACCTCCGGACAAGCGTTCCAACGATGCAGAAAATCACGACTCTCCGAAGAGCAGGAAAGATCCACTACCGCCACAGGTATATTCTCCACATTATCTTTCCAATAGATGCAATTATAGAGGATTGGATAAGCGATCGTGGCAACGATAAAAATGACCGTCACTCCCGGATCGGTGAAGATGCGTTTGATCTCGTTAGCAAAGACCCAAGTACTCTCCTTGGTCTTCAACCACCATGTATATAGATATCGATAGATGCGCATTATTTTAACGGATAATTCTGATAGACCAATGCCTTATGCAATCGTGGTGCCACCAACCATGCAGGGACAAAAAACGCACACAATGCCAACATATGCGGCAGCGAGTTGATCGCCGGCGCCGCCATTAGTGCCTCGTTGACATAGATCAGATAATAGTGGCGTAGCGGTTCGAGATTCGCCCACGCCTGGACCACAGGCAGCATGTTCATCACCGGATATGTGAAGCCGGACAGCGAGAAACCCAACATACCATATAGTGCACCAATAGAGATCGCATCGCGCAGTGTAGGCAGCAGTCCGATGATAGTGATCGCCAATGCCTCCATAGCAAAGACGAACAGCAGCAAACCGAACATCAACCGCCAGGTAGAGCCGTTGACAGGGAAGTGCATAAACTCAAACAAGATCACACCGCAACTTATTCCCATCACCACATACAACACCGTATAGGGAATCAACTTGCCGATCATGGCCACAGTGTAGTTACCTCCGGCCGTGCGCAACCATTCACGCGAGGACTTGGATTTGAGTTCAAAGCCTATAGCAAAGATCGTCAACATCAGCACTACCAAGCCTAAGATTCCCGGCAAGATAGTTGACACCAGATAGATGGCATAATTGCCCCAAGGGTTGGCTATCATATGTGCCTGTATATCAATCGGTTGAATGCGCTTCATGATCAAGTGGTCAGGCAGTCCTTTCTTGCGTAACACCTCACGTTGGAAAGCTCCCGAAGTGAGGTTACACATGGTCAAAAACTGCTTGTAGGCTGTATTGGATCCCACGGTGTAAGCATGGTTAACATAGAAGTGTATCTCTGGGCGCTTGAATGCCACCAGGTCGGCATAGAAGCCGTCCGGTATCTCCAGTATGCCGAACACCTCACCGCGTTGCATCGCGCGACGAGCCTCCGGATAGTTAGAGGTGATGAGCACGATATCCACCGAAGGTGTCGCCTGCATCTCATGGCAGAAACGGCGTGAGATAGATGTATGGTCATGATCGACCACCGCTACGGGCATTCTCTCGGGAGCACCATGACGCATGATGCTCAAAAAGAACAGCGTGCACAACACCATCACACCAACTGATGCGAACATATACAGCGGGCGCACAAACATACGCTGCAACTCCCGCTTAGCGACACGACCTATATTGCGAAAAATCTCTTTCAACTTTCAACTATCAACTTTTCACCAATATCGCTGTCATCCCCGGACGCAGGTCTTTGATAGGTTTCACCGGTTTGGCTTTGACATCAAACGTACGAACATCATAGCCGCCGTTCTGCTTGGTAGAACGCCAAGTAGCATAGGTACCCATGGCGCGGATATAGGATATCTTCACCTCATAGAGTTCGTCTCCCAGCGCCGGAACACGCACCTTGAAGCAGGTACCGACCTTCATATCCTGAAGCATATCTTCGCGTACGGCAAAGGTAAACCACACATCTTTGAGATCGACGATTGACATAATCGGGCTTCCCTGCCCTACCAGTTCGCCGGTCTTAGGGAAGCGTTCTGCCACCTCACCATCCACCGGAGAAACCAGATAGCGCTCGTCGCGCGCCAGGTTGATCTCCTGGATGATACCGTCCACGCGTGCCACTTGAGCCGCAGCCGCCTCTTTGTCTTCGGAACGGGCTCCTTCCAGTGCCATATCGTATTGACTCTTAGCGGCTTTGGTGGTAGCTACAGCAGCCTGATATTGTGCTTCCACCTCATCGTATTTCTGCGCCGATACCACACCCTTCTCATACAGTCCCTTCACACGGTCGTAGGACTTACGGTAGATGCCTTCGGCCACTTGAGCTTTCTGATACAACTCATAAGCGCCCTCTATCTGCTGGCTGCGGGCACCATGTTTGGCCTTCTTATTGATAGCATTCACAGCGCGGCGCGCAGCAGATGCTTGTGCCATTTTAGCTTCCACTTCCGGCGAGTAGACCACTACTACCGTGTCACCCTTCTTGACCTGGTCGCCTTCTTCAAACTTAAATTCCTCAATACGTCCCGGTACTTTGCCCGACACACGGTATTCGGTAGCCTCGGCTTCGCCGGTGATGAGTTCCTCTTCCTCTTGCAAAGCAAACACACCCACCAACGCTACGATGATCACTACTACCAGCATCGCCACCAATCCGAGTAGCAGACTGCCTTTTTTCTCCTTCTTCATATTCGATCTTGTTTATTTGGATCCGGAGCTTGTCCGGTTTGTATATTTGTTGAAATAACTCTCTGTCACTTTGGCTTCTATGTCAGCATCCACCTTATCGGTACACGCGGCCAACCACGCTGTCTCGGCCTGCATCAGATCCGATACAGGGATCACACCGGCTTGGTAAGACTCTTGTGCCAAACGCAGCACCTCTTCGGCATTCTTAACAGCCATCCCGCACATCACCACTTTCTGCTGGGCCTCCAACACCCGCTGGTTGGCTTGCGTTACCTGCAATTCGAGCAACTCGCGTGTCTCATCCACCTTCATACGTGCTGCTTTAGCTGTATGTTTGGCAGCCTTCAGACGGTAGATATCATCCGCATGGGCGATAGGGATGTTCACTACTATTCCGGCGGTCACAAACCCCTTGCCGCGCCATTCGTTAGACAAGCCGTTGTCGGCACTGACATTCGAATAGACATAGTTGGCTGTGGCGATGATATTGGGTTGCAAGCCGGCCGCAATGATCTTGGTGTTCGACTCAGCTATCTTGGTGGCGTTCTCCAGCATCTGCAGCTCGGCACGGTTGTTGACCGTAGCACGATAATCGGTCACAGTATCGTGTAGCACGGGTTCGTCCAGTCCCGTCTCGTCCAGTGTTATATCCTCGTCCAGCGGCAGACCACACAGTTGACAAAGCGCCATCTTGCTCAGCTGCAAACCATTGGTAGCCTGCATCTTTTTGAGTTCGGCCTCACCGCGTTTCTGCTTCACTTTCAGCAGATCGCTCTGCGTAGCCACACCTGACTCTACCGCCAAGGTCACATCGCCTTCGAGCTTAACCAATAGATTATAGTATTTCTCGGCCAACGCTTTCTTGTGGCTGACTGCTATCACACGCCAGTAGGCTTCATCTACAGCTACAACGATGTCGCCATGTTTCTTGTCGGCCTCCAGTGCCACGGTCTGTTCTGCCAGTTTGGAGATGTTGTATAACTCGCGCAGGCGTCCGCCTACATAAATAGGTTGGGTCACCCCCACTTGCGCCACAAACACATGATGCATATCCAGATCCAACTGGTCGTACAACTGCTTATACGCATCGGCTATCATCTGGCCCGAGTTGTTGGCCAAGGCTTGCACCTGCTCGTTGACGACCGACACATCCTTGGTTTGCTGCACCAGCTGTCCCATGGCCGAACCCTCGTCCCAAAAGAAGTGGGACGATCCGTCCTGCGACACCACAGCCGTACCTGCGCCGAGGTTCATCTCCGAGGGCAGCAGAGTCATATTAGCCGAGCTATAGGTGTAGGCGGCATTAGCGCTCAGTCTGGGGAACATAGCGGCCAAGGCAGCTTTGCGGTTAGCCTCCGCAGCTGCTTTCAGTTCCTCGCCTGCTTGCGACGACGATGCCGTCAGCGCCAAATCGCGACACTCCGACAAAGTCAGATTGCGCGCCATCAGCGGGCTCGTCATCAGCCATGCCAACAGAACTATATTACTTATTCTTCTTTGCATGTACGTGTATGTTTTCGCCTGTCAGATGATAGTGTTCGTTCAATGCATCCCCTTCATAAGAAAGAGTCAGACACACATCACCGTTGCTCAGTATCTTGCCATCACCGGTCACTTTGACCTCAAAGGTCTCACGGCGCTTGGTCACATTACCAAACAGCAATGTATCTTGTGCCACCTCTACGTCTATAAGGCGGTCAAACGGCTCCAGACGGATACTATCCTTGTCTATCGTTCCCACCATGTCGTACGTGTCGCCGCCACTATGGTTAAAACTCAATGTAGCCTCACCGCCATTACGGTTACTGGCCAACACCATCGTACCGGTTTCCGGCGTCAGATGTACATCCATCACCGTGTCCGATTTACTAACCGTTACCTGACCGGAGGTCTTGTAGGTGTAACCACCGGCTGCGTTACGCACTTCAACGGTGTCTTGACAAGCGCAGAGCAAAACTGCCACAACGCCAAGCATAATAGAACAAATCTTTTTCATTATCGTATTTTATTTTGTCTTTTCGCTATTTCTCAGCCATTTTTAGGCCCAGAATATTACCACAATTTCTATGCCAAACAACCGTTTGACAGCCCCTAAAAGAATTTTCCTTGCCAAAATTTGCAGGTTTGAAAAAAATGTAGTATCTTTGCATCGTCAACACAAAATCCTAATTTTAAAATCATAGATCATGTTACACATCAATGAAGAGGTCTCTCGTTGTCTACTCTGCAACGACGCCCCTTGCGGACAAAAGGCTGCTCGCGCGTTGCGCGCCCTGCGTTTCGATAATATATGGACAGCCCGAGAGTTATTCAGCCAGCTCAACGAGGCCGAGATAGAAGCTGCTCAGACGGCTTGTATCCACTATGACAAGCCTATTCGTATAGCTGAACTGCGTTCGCTAGTCCTAACTCAAGACTCCCCTGTCGAAAACAAGCCTCTTCCGTCACTGGAAATCAATTTCTGCGATATCACATGTGAAAACCCCTTCTTCCTTGCTTCGTCGGCTATTTGCACCAACTACGAGATGGTAGCTCGCGCGCTGGAAGCCGGATGGGCCGGTGTGTTCTACAAGACAATCTGCAAGCAGGACATCCGCGAGGTCAGCCCGCGTTTTGATGCCGTACGCAAAGAAGGGACACCTTTTGTCGGTTTCCGTAATATGGAGCAGTTGAGCGAGAACCCCTACCGGATGGATTTTGATATCCTTCATCGACTCAAACTCAACTTCCCCACCAAGATCATCGTTGCCTCCATCATGGGACAGGCCGAAGAGGAATGGATCGAGTTGGCCAAGATGGCCGAAGAGGCCGGATGCGACGCGGTAGAGTTGAACTTCTCCTGTCCGCAGATGCGTCTGACCGGACTGGGATCGGATATTGGCCAGAACCCCGAACTGATACTGTTCTATACCTCATACGTCAAGAACGCGGTGTCTATACCCGTCATACCTAAGATGACCCCTAATATTATGTCGATGACCTCACCGGCCCTGGCATGCTTCTACGGCGGGGCTAACGGCATCAGCGCCATCAACACCATCAAGTCCATCACTATGAGCCACGATGCCGAGGTAAGCGACAAAAAGACCATCAGCGGCTATTCAGGCAAGGCTGTCAAACCTATTGCACTACGTATGGTGCACGAGATGACCGGCAACCCGATACTGCACAAAGCCGGTATCGAGAAGCACATGGACATCAGCGGTATAGGCGGTATCGAGACCTGGCGCGATGCGTTAGAGTTCATTCAACTAGGTTGTCGCAACGTACAAGTCTGCACGGCGGTAATGCAATATGGTTACCGCATCGTCGACGACCTGATCCTGGGCTTGCAACACTATATGGCCGAGCGCGGCATCACGGAGTTGAAGAAGTTGGTGGGCGAAGAACTCAAGAACATTGTGCTGCCATCTGACCTGGACCGTGAGACGATGGTGTTCCCTAAGATCGACCGTGAGGCATGTATCGGCTGTGGCAGATGTTTTATCTCGTGCGCAGACGGCGGGCACCAGGCTATCATGTTTGGCGAGGACCGCAAGCCAAGGATCGTCGGCACCAAGTGCGTCGGCTGTCACCTCTGCCGACTGGTCTGCCCAACCGGAGCAATAGGCATGGCCAAACGAATGCCCAAACCACAGAAATAATCCCCCGACCGTGGGGTAAGAAGGCTCCCCGCCTTCTCTAAAAAGAAAAATGGACCCCTCGGGGGCCCATTTTCTTTTTACGCGGAGAAAGGGGGATTCGAACCCCCGGTACCCTTACGAGTACGACAGTTTAGCAAACTGTTGGTTTCAGCCACTCACCCATCTCTCCTTCGCGCTTCGGCGAGAAAATAATTTCTGGTGTTTAACCGAAATAATCGCTTTCTTTCGAAAAGCGGGTGCAAAAGTACTGCTTTTTTTTGACATACGCAAATATTTTTGCATTTTTTTATATTTTTTTTGCATATTTGGAAAATTATTACTACCTTTGCAGCAAAATAAGTTTTTTTACTAACCAACAAAACACTTAATCATCATGAACAAGAAATTCATCTGCCCTATCTGCGGTTACGTACACGAGGGCGCGGAGGCACCTGAGCGTTGCCCGCAATGTAAACAAGTAGTAGAATGGAAAGTGGCAGAGGCCGGAAAACTGAACTTTGCCTGCGAGCATATTCTGGGCGTAGCTAAAGACGTTACAGATCCTATTATTGCGGAAGGTCTGCGCGCACACTTCATGGGTGAGTGCACCGAGGTAGGTCAATACCTGGCTATGGCTCGTCAAGCTGATCGTGAGGGCTATCCTGAGATCGCAGCAGCCTTCCGTAAATATGCTTACGAAGAGGCAGACCACGCTTCACTGTTTGCAGAGCTGCTCGGCGAACTCGTTTGGGATACCAAGACCAACCTCGAGAAACGTATGATGGCTGAGGCAGGTGCTTGCGAGGATAAACTCAATATTGCTAAACAGGCTAAGAAACTGGATCTCGATCCTATCCACGATGCTGTACACGAGATGGCTCGCGACGAAGCACGTCACGGCAAAGGATTTGAAGGACTCTATAACCGCTACTTCAAATAATCAAACGTCTATACATAGTACTATTGGCTGTATGCTGCGCGACCACATTGTTCGCGCGGCATACTCGCATATACGGCTATGTGACCGATGACAACAACCGAGGCATCGAGTTGGTCAATGTCACCTATTCGCTGCAAGGCACTTCTACCAACAAGAACGGCTACTATGAGCTGATCGTTGAAGGACAAGACACCATCGAACTGACCTTCTCTATGTTGGGTTATACCACCGTCAAACAGCGACTCATCAAGCCCAAAGAGGTGGTCAACATCAACGTTCAGATGGTGACCGAGAGCGCATGGCTGGAGGAGGTCAACGTACGCGGTATCCAGCACCAAACCGGTACCTTTGACCAGGTAGATGCCTCCGCAGCACGCGTGATGCCGGATGCTACGGGTGGTTCGATAGAGAGTATATTGATCACCTTTGCCGGCGTCAACCAGTCCAACGAACTAAGTTCGCAGTACAACGTGCGCGGCGGTTCGTTTGACGAGAACTCGGTCTATGTCAACGGCATCGAGGTGCACCGTCCCCTACTCATTCGCTCGGGGCAACAGGAGGGACTGAGTTTTGTCAACCCCGAGATGGTTAACAACCTATCCTTCTCCGCCGGAGGCTATGATGCCAAGTATGGCGATAAGATGGCATCGGTACTGGATATCGAATACAAGCGTCCTCAAGCTTTTGAGGCGAGCCTGAGCGCCAGCCTGCTGGGGGCTAACCTGTACGTTGGACATGGCGACAGCCTCTATAGCATGATGCACGGTATTCGCTACAAGACCAGCAGTTACATGCTGGGCGGCCTGTCTACCTCAGGCAATTATGAACCTAACTATGTCGATTACCAGACCTACCTGACTTGGAAAGTAGGAGGTCGAAACAAAGCGCAACGCGCTAAGAGTCCGTGGTCGATGTCCGTATTGGGCAACTTCTCAATGAACGACTTTCGTTTTCGTCCGGACTCACTAAGCGAGAGTTTCGGCGGTCAAGACTCCAAACACCTCAGTATATGGTACGAGGGGCAAGAAAAAGACCGTTTCATGACCGCTTTTGGTGCCTTGAGTGCACAAGGTCAAGTGGGCCGAGGAGTGAACATTGGGTTTGACCTAAGCGGCTTCTACACCAACGAGCAAGAGAATTTTGACATCACCGGTGAATATGTGCTCTCTAACGGTGATGAACAGACCCAGAGCACCAACACCAACGGTTCGCAAGTGGACCCCAATGCAGCCCAAGTATCAGTCTTAGGCACCGGTATCTTCCACCAGCATGCACGCAACAGACTGGAAGCCGGCGTGATCACCTTGGCCCACCATGGTGAATGGAAAAAGCGCACCAACAGCCTCCAATGGGGCGTTAGCGCACAGATGGAGATGATACGCGACCACATCAGCGAATGGGAGTGGCGCGACTCTGCCGGCTATAGCATGCCTAACCACGGGCGCGAAATGGAGCTCTACTACTCGATGCGAGGCGACAGCTCAATGCAATCCGCCCGCGTACAAGCCTATGTACAGAACACCCACCGTTGGGAAGCCGGTCAAGGCGAGGTGATGCTGACCGTCGGAGGACGATTGCAATACTGGACGTGGAACAACGAAGTACTCCCCTCCCCTCGCGCATCGGTTGTATGGTTCCCCGGATGGCGACACGACTTCAATTTCCGCTTAGCCACAGGACTGTACTACCAAGCACCGTTCTACAAGGAGCTGCGCGACACCCTGACCGACAACATAGGTATCACCCGCATCCGACTCAACCGCGACCTCAAAGCACAACGCTCTGTCCATGTAGTATTGGGTAGCGACTACTATTTCCGGGCATGGGGACGGTCATTCAAACTGACCGCCGAAGCCTACTATAAGTACATCGACCGTATGGAGAGTTATACGGTGGATAATGTGCGCGTGCGCTATTCGGGTAAGAACGACAGCGAAGGCTATGCCGCTGGTGTAGACCTCAAGCTGTATGGTGAGTTGGTGCCCGGCGCCGACTCGTGGATATCGTTCTCGGCCATGGGAGCCAAACAGCGACGCATAGGCAACGACACATGGATACCCAGTCCGCAAGAACAGCGCTACTCGTTCTCGATGCTATTCCAGGACTACTTGCCGCAGTTGCCGCAGCTCAAGTTCCACCTCAAGATGCTCTTCCAAGAGGGTATGCCCTACTACATGCCCCGAAATAGCGAAGCATGGGGACGCATGCCGATGTACAAACGTATCGATCTGGGCGCAACGTATATATTCAATGCCCAGACGGCCAAATTCATGCGCAAACCCAGCGCCCGGCACGTCAAACAGTGGGCTATCCAGTTTGAGGTGTTCAACCTCGTAGGCTGGAAGAACGTCAACTCCTATTTCTGGGTAGCGGACGCCTACAACCAACAATGGGCCAGCCCCAACTACCTGACCGGACGAAGATATAACCTAAAAATAACAGTAGATCTACAATAATATGGCACAAGAAACTCCGATGATGAAGCAGTTTAGGGATATCAAGAACCAATATCCTGATGCGTTGTTGTTGTTCCGTTGTGGAGACTTCTATGAGACCTATATGGAGGACGCTGTCCGCGCCAGCAAGATACTGTCTATCACGCTCACCAAGCGCTCTAACGGCGCCGGCGGAGAGCGCACTGAGATGGCGGGATTCCCGTTCCATGCGCTGGACACCTATCTGCCTAAGTTGGTGCGCGCAGGTCTGCGTGTGGCCATTTGTGACCAGTTGGAGGATCCCAAACTGACCAAGAAACTGGTCAAGCGCGGCGTGACAGAACTAGTCACACCGGGTGTGAGCTACTCGGACACCACCCTCACACAGAAAGAGAACAACTGGGTAGCTTGTATCCATCTGGGCAAGCCTAAGATCGGTATCGCGTTTCTGGACATCTCCACCGGCGAGTTCATGACCGGTGAGGGCGACAGCACCTACGTGGACAAGCTATTGACCAATTTTGCGCCTAAGGAGGTGCTCTATAAACGCGGCAACAAAGATATCATCGAGCGGATGTTCGGCTCCGGCTATTTCACCTTCGAACTCGAAGACTGGATGCTGGTGGAGTCCACCGCCCGCGAGCGATTACAGAAACTATGGGGTGTGAGCTCGCTCAAGGGCTTCGGCCTGGACCAGCTGTCCTCCGGTGTGACCGCCGCAGGCGGCATCCTGATGTACCTGGACATGACCCAACACCTGCAGACCGGCCACATCCAACACCTGGCCCGCATCGAAGAGGACGCCTACGTATGGCTCGACCGATTCACGGTGCGCAACCTCGAACTGATCAACCGCCAACACGAAGAAGGCACCTCGCTATACGACATCATGGACCAGACCACCACCCCCATGGGCGGACGTATGCTCCACCGTTGGATGTCCTTCCCGCTCAAGGATGCACGCGCCATACGCAACCGCCAGTCGGTGGTAGAGCACCTCTTCCGCCATCCCGAAGCACGCCAGACGATGGCCGAGCAATTGGCCGAAGTAGGTGACATGGAACGTATAGTCGGTAAGATCAGCACGGGACGTATAGGTCCGCGCGAGATGGTACAACTCAGCCGTGCACTGCGTGCTATAGCACCTATCAAACAGCTGTGCCAAGAGGCCAAAGACAACACCTACCTAAGCGTCTTAGGCGGCGAGTTGGAACTCTGTAGCGAGATGCGCAGCCGCATCGAACGAGAGATAGTGCCCGATCCGCCTGTGGCACAAGGACGACCCAACATCATCGCCCGCGGTGTGGACACGGAGTTGGACGAGCTGCGTATGATACAGTCTAACGGCAAAGAGTACCTCCAACAGCTCCAGCAACGCGAGATCGAACGCACCGGCATCAACAGCCTTAAGATAGGCTATAACAACGTCTTCGGCTACTATCTGGAGGTGCGCAACACCTTCAAGGACAGCGTGCCGCCCGAGTGGATACGCAAGCAGACACTGGTCAACGCCGAGCGGTATATAACCGAAGAACTCAAAGAGTATGAGCAGAAGATACTCAATGCCGAGGAGCAGATCCAGATCATCGAGAACCGACTCTACCAGGAGTTGATGCTGGCACTCTGCGAATGGGTGCCACAGATGCAGCTCGATGCACAGGTATTGGGTCAGCTGGACTGCCTGCTCAGTTTTGCCACCACGGCAATCGACAACCGGTATATATGTCCCGATGTCAACGACAGCCTGGTTGTCGACATCAAACAGGGCCGTCACCCCGTCATCGAGAAACAGCTGCCTATCGGCGAACCATACATAGCCAACGATGTACTGCTGGACAACAACGGCCAGCAGATCATCATCATCACCGGTCCCAACATGGCCGGTAAGTCGGCCCTACTCCGCCAGACGGCCCTGATCGTACTGATGGCGCAGATGGGTTCGTTTGTGCCGGCTGAGAGTGCACAAATAGGTATCGTGGACAAGATCTTCACGCGCGTAGGCGCCAGCGATAATATATCGATGGGTGAGTCTACCTTCATGGTCGAGATGAACGAGGCAGCATCCATCCTCAACAACCTCAGCGAACGCAGTCTGGTCCTCTTTGACGAGCTGGGCCGCGGCACATCTACCTTCGACGGGATCTCTATTGCCTGGGCCATCGTGGAGTATATACACGAACACAAAGGGCACGCCAAGACCCTGTTTGCCACCCATTATCACGAACTCAACGAGATGGAGAAGAGCTTCAAACGCATCCGCAACTATAACGTCTCTGTCAAGGAGTCGAACGGCAAAGTGATCTTCCTGCGCAAGCTCGTGCGCGGCGGTTCAGAGCACAGCTTTGGTATCCACGTGGCCAAACTGGCCGGCATGCCTCAGTCGATTGTGATGCGGGCCGAAGAGGTGCTCAAAGAGTTGGAGCACTCCACCAACAACACCCAAGTCGCACACCGCGGTGACGTGAGCGAGATCGGCAAGAAGCGCGAAGGTATGCAACTGAGTTTCTTCCAACTGGACGATCCTATCCTCGAGCAGATACGCGACGAGGTCAAACATCTGGATATCAACTCATTAACGCCCCTCGAGGCGCTCAACAAGTTGAACGAGATACAGACCCTGGTAGGCGGTCGTTAGGCCTGCATTTCCACTAGTTTACGGTAATAGCCATTCATAGCAAGGAGGTCCTCGTGGCTTCCTTGTTCTACGATACGGCCCTCATGCAGCACGCAGATCTGGTCGGCATGACGAATCGTAGACAACCGATGAGCCACCACCAGCGTGGTGCGGTCTTTCATCAGGTGCTCCAAGGCCTCTTGCACCAGTCTCTCTGACTCGGTATCAAGCGCCGAAGTGGCCTCGTCAAGAATGAGTATAGGCGGGTTCTTGAGTATAGCCCGTGCTATCGACAAACGCTGTCTCTGTCCTCCGGACAAGCGGCTGCCACGGTCGCCTATGATCGTGTCGTAGCCCTGTTCCATCTGCGCGATGAACTCGTGCGCATTGGCGATGCGGGCGGCTTGCTCTACCGCCTCAGGCCAGGTCATGCCGTCCGGTGCCGGCTGTGATAGATCGACACCGAAAGTGATGTTGTTGTACACCGTGTCGTTGAACAGCACCGGCTCTTGGCACACGATACCCATCAGCTGTCTTAACTCGTGCGTCATAAACTCACGTATATCCACCCCGTCAATCGTCACCTGTCCTTGCTGCGGATCATAGAATCGCGGCAGCAGGTCGGTCAAGGTCGTCTTGCCGCTGCCGGACTGGCCCACCAAGGCAACAGTCTGCCCTTTGGGCAGCTTCAGGTCTATATGCTCCAGCACAGGCACACCGTTGGCGTACGCAAAACAGATGTCTTCAAACGCTATCTGACGCTCAAAGCGCACCGTCTTCGGTCTCACGGGTTCGGCAATCGTCGAAGGCGTAGCCAGCACCGTATCTATGCGCTCTAGCGAAGCCAGACCGCGGCGGATGCCATAGGCAGCCTTACTCAGGTCCTTGGCGGGGTTGATGATCGAATAGAAGATCACCAGATAGTAGATGAACGTCGCCGCATCGATCGTGGCATGGTTGCCCAATATCAGCAGACCGCCGAACCACAAGATGACGGCTATCAGGGCCGTACCCAAGAACTCCGACAGCGGATGTGCCAGATAGTAACGACGGTTGATACGGTTGAATGTCGCACGGGCAGCGTTGATCAGCACCTCAAAGCGGTTCCGCAGCTTGTCCTGTGCATTAAAGCCCTTCACCACACGCAGTCCCAGCAATGTCTCGTCGATAGCCGACAATATCTCGGCGTTCTGTTCCTGCCCACGGGTGGAAGCGTGCTTGAGCGAGCGGCCTATCTTACCGATCATAAAAATCGCTATCGGCATCAGTATCAGCACAAACAGCGTCAGCTGCCACGAGATGATCAGCATCGCCGTCAGATAGACCAAGATCATCACCGGATCCTTAAACAGTATATCCAAGGCCGACATGATCGACATCTCCACCTCGTTGACATCGTTGGTCATACGCGAGATGATATCACCTCGTCTGGCCTCAGTGAAATAGCCCATCGGCAGCGACAGGATCTTGTCATACAGCTGTTGTCTGAGATCGCGCAGCACACCTGTGCGGATGGGGATCATAAAGTAATTAGCCAGCCATGCCGTGCCGCACTTCAGGCCCGTCATCACTACTAGAAACAGTCCCAAACCCAGCAACACCATGCTCGAGCCGTAGAGTTCGATCTGCTGGTTGAGCAGATAGTACATGTTGTCGCGCAGCGCGGCCGTGGTCTGTTGCAGTCCCTCTACGCTCGCTATGTCAGTATAAACCACCTCGGCGGCATTGAGGCCGAACAGGATACGCAGTACCGGGATGATGGCCGCAAACGAGAACAGCGACAGCAACGTGGACAGCAGGTTGAACAATATATTCAGCCCCATCAGCCCTTTGTATGGCGGTACAAAACGTTTTATGAGTTGTGTGAACGACATTTCAAATGGTTTTCGTGTACGTAGTTGAGCACTTGTTTGTCAAAGTCCGCCGCATCCTCATCCAGGTCCATCTCGATCGCTATAGCCTCGATACGCTCGGCCATTCGGTTATAGAGGTCGGTGGCCTGCAGACGCACAAAATCTTTCTCGGTCGTGATGATAAAATCAAAGTCCTTGGCCCGCTGCTCTATCTGCTTGAGTTCGGCAGGTGTGAAGGCATGATGATCGCCAAACGCCATGATCTCTGCGCCCTGATAATGGCGGTTGACATAGTCCATCAGATACTGCGGGTTGGCTATACCGGCTACTACCAGCGGTCGGCCTGTGCGGTACGGCGTGCCGTAGCGGAACTTGGAGAAATACAGGCGTATGTACGGCGGCAGGTGCAGATGGTTGCCCACTACCCGTTTCTCGATCGGTTGCATCTGCTCGGGACAATGGGTCACCACCACGGCATTGGCCTTTAAGATACGCTTTTTGAGGTCGCGCAGACTGCCCCACGGCAACATATGGTCGTCCGCATAGAGGCGGTCATAGCGGGTCAAAACGATGTTGTAGCCGCACTTAAGCGCACGGTGTTGGAACGCATCGTCCAGTATCACCACATCCACATCCGGTCGCATCGCTTGTATCTGGTGTATGCCGCGTATACGGTTCTCACATACAGCCACACACACCTCAGGAAACTTCAGGTACAGCTGCATCGCCTCGTCGCCTATCGACTGGGCGGTCGACTGGGCATCAGCCATCACAAATCCCTTGGTCGCACGCTTGTAACCACGCGACAGCACAGCCACCTTATACTGTTTGCTCAGCAGGTTGATCAGGTACTCCACATGGGGAGTCTTGCCTGTGCCTCCCACGGCGATGTTACCCACACAGATGGTAGGTATATTGACTTCCGTGGTACGGAACACGTGCTCGTCATAGAGCATATGTCGTAGTCCTACGCCAAAGGCGTAAAGTCCGCTCAGAGGGACGGTGAGGATGCGTTTCATTATTGTATTTTCACTTCTGGCATCAATGCCATGATACGCGGTTTTTCACACAGCGTACGCAGTTTCATTATCAGTTTCTCTTCCTCGGTCGGATTGCCTTCCAGCAGGCTCTCTATCAACTCGTCTATCGGGTCCTTCACCTCAGGATAGTAGCTCAGCTTATATGCATCCAGCTTAGCCAGCGCAGCCGCTTTGTCGATCGCCTTATTCAGGTCACCCATCTCGTCCACCAGGCCCAGACCTTTGGCGTCCTTGCCCAGCCATACGCGTCCTTCGCCGATCGCTTTGATCGAGTCTTGCGGCATGTGGCGTCCTTGGGCACAACGCGACGTAAACAGGTCATAGCCGCGCTCAACCATCGTCTGGAACAGCTCATGCTCCTCGGGGTTCATACCCTTGTAGATAGCGTTGGTCTCCAGCGCCGAGTGGCGGTTGGTGGTCACGCCGTCGATGTCCAGGCCCACTTTGTTGCGTAGATTGTTGACATTGGGTATCGTACCGAATATACCTATCGAACCGGTGATAGTGGTCGGCTCGGCATATATATAGTCGGCGCCGCAGGAGATATAATAGCCACCCGATGCAGCCAAATCACCCATCGAAACCACTACCGGTATACCTTTCTGCTTGAGCATCTGAAGTGCACCCCATATCTGCTCGCTGGCGTCGGCACTTCCGCCCGGTGAGTTCACACGCATCACAACGGCCTTCACATCTTTGTTCTTAGCAATCTTGCGAATGGTCTTGATCATCTCTTTGCCTACGATGCCGTCACCTTCCTCGTCGGTGATCTCGCCCTCGGCATAGAGCACCGCTATCTGGTCGTCCGCCTTAGGCGTAGTACGCATGACGGAAGCCAAGTCGCTGGTGTAGATCTTGTTATAGTCCTCCATGCCGGCATACACGCGCAAGATTGAATCCATCTCAAACTCATACACCAGCGTATCCACCAGTCCGTCCTTGACGTAGCTCTCCTCGGGTTGGAGGCTCATATAACGGTCGGCATAGTCGTTCAACTGCGCTGCGGTCAACTTGCGGCTCTTGGCCACACCGTCCACCAACTCACCCCATATACCTTTGGCGTAGGTCTCGGTCTGCAGGCGGTCTGCCTCCGACATGTCTGTTCTAAAGAACGGCTCTACGGCCGACTTAAACGTGCCGACCTTCAGTATCTGCATCTCGATACCCAGTTTCTCCAACGCGCGGGTGTAGTACATCTTCTGTGCCGACAGACCGTTCCAAGCCAGTGTACCAGTCTTGTTCAAGCATACGCGGTCAGCCACCGACGCGATATAGTAGTTGGTTGCCGTATAGCGGTTGGCATAAGCCACAATCCATTTGCCGGAACTCTTAAAGTCGATCAATGCCTCGCGTATCTCTTTGGCAGCAGCCTGTCCGGCAGCCAGTTGTCCGTCGTAGAGGTAGATACCCAGGATGCGGTCATCCTCTTTGGCCAAACGGATATTGGACAGTATCTGGTCCAGACCCACAGTCTCGTCGTTGCTCATCAGGCTGTTACCCGGCATCTCGTTCAGTATCTGGCTCCACGGATCGCTGGGGCGACCTTGCTCTACCAAGGTACCTTTCAGTTCCAGCTTATAGACCGTGTTCTTCTCCAGCGCCACGTCGGACGAGGAGAACATACTGCCCATCACGGCGCCCATGATAGCGCTCAGTACGATATAGATGATCAACGCCCACAGGCAGCCACGCAGACAACCTCCGCGGCGACGCGGCTGGGATTCGGCACCATTATTGGTGTTCATGTTCGGAAAAATAATCATTGCTTATACAGTTTAAATGTTTGTCTATGATATGGTGTTATACCATGTTGTCTAATGGCCTCGTAGTGCTCTTTGGTCGGGTAGCCTTTGTTGGTGTTCCATCCGTAGAGCGGATACTGCTCGTGCAGACGCAGCATATAGTCGTCCCTATAGGTTTTGGCAAGCACCGATGCAGCTGCTATAGCCATATACTTGCCGTCACCTTTGACCACCGTCTGTGCCGGCACCTCCAGCAGCTCCCCTTCGGGCACGTAGGGCCGCCATTTGTTGCCATCTACTATGATGTGCTCAGGCCTTATACTCAGCTTGTCCAGGGCGCGATGCATCCCCGTGATCGAGGCCTGCAGTATGTTGATGCGGTCTATCTCCTCAGCCGTTACTTCCACCACCGCCCAAGCCAAAGCCTCTTGTTCTATCACCGGCCTCAAGGCATAACGCTGATGGTCTGTCAACTGCTTCGAGTCGTTCAGCAGCGCCAAGCTCGACCAGTCCTCCCGCTTAGGGTCAAACACCACTGCGGCAGCAAACACACTCCCCGCCAGCGGTCCCCTACCCGCCTCATCACATCCGGCTTCCAACAGCCCCGCTATCATCTGTGCCTCTAACATACTCTCACCATTCGCCATTCGCCATTAGAACGGGTGTCCAATCGCGAAATGGAACGTCATATCATCCTTCCAGCACAACCCGTTAGGCGCCGTACGCCATTGGGTGCCGGCCGCTATACGGGACGGGTCGTACAGTTTCACACCAAAGTCCACACGGAATATAAACAGCGACAAGTCGATACGCAGTCCTGCGCCGTACGCCCAGGCTATCTGCTTGTAGAACGAGTCGAAGCGGAACACACCACCCGGCTGCTGCTCATAGTCGCGTATGGTCCATATATTGCCGGCGTCGGTAAAGGCGGCCAGCTCCAGGTATTTCCATACCTTGTATCGGTATTCCAGGTTCAGATCCAGTCGTATATCGCCCGCCTGCAGGTCATACACCAGCGTGTTGCCTTCGCCGCGGAACGTACCCGGTCCCAACGTGCGGGCTTGCCATCCGCGAACGCTGTTACTACCGCCCGAGAAATAGCGTTTCTCAAACGGCACCGTTGTCGCGTTTAGATACGGCACTACCACACCCAAACCGGCATGATACACCAGCCTGTGCTGCGGGTGGAACACATGGTGGAACGTGAAGTTGACATCGCCCTTGGCGTACTGGGCAAACGGGGTGTTAAACAACGTATACGCCCCTTGATCGTTCTGGCTCAGGTTGGCCAACTTGGCCACACCGTAGAGGAAGTTACCCGCTGTCTCCACCGTGTACTGGAAGTTGACATAACTGCGGTTCGGATTCCGCTCCGAGTAGTTGGTATAGCGGCCCGTGTATGACCAGTCGAGGATAAAGTGGTCCTCATACGACGCACGCAGCGCCGAGGACTTCTCGATGAAGTCGTGGCGGAAACGGTCCGACATCCACGGCAGGTAGATATACGATATATCCACCAGGTTAAACGAGTGCGTCCACCTCGACCGCGGCTTGCGCGGCACGGTATAGTACAGACCGGCATTGGCCAGCGTACGCGTGTACTCGTCCGGCCGTTGCTGGTAGTTGTAAGCGATGTTGATCTTCAGCTGGCTGGGGAACTGCAGTCCTGCCTCGGCGCGTGCCTCGATAGCACGGCTGCCGTTGGTGCGCCACTCATACGAGCCGCGTCCGTTCAGCGTGAACAGCTCAGCGCCGCGGAAGATGTTCTTGTTGGCATACCCCACCCCGACAGCTATGCCCCAGTCGCCTGCCGAGTAGGTACCTTCCACCTCGGCGGAGACGGTATGCAACTTGGCGCGGGAGATCGTTATGTGGCAGTCCAGCTGCGCACTGTCCACCGGCTCAAACGATATATCCACATACTTGACCGCTCCCAGCGAGTTGAGATTGGTGTACGTGCGCTCCAGTCGCCGTTCAGAGAACATCTCTCCCGGCTTGATGGCCGTACGGTTGCGCAGCACTCGGTGGCGCAGAAACTTAGTGCCTACATACGAGAACACATAGCCTTCCTCGCTGCTGTCGGTGTGCAGTATCAGTCCTTCCGGCACCCGCGAGGGGTCGTAGTCGGCATGGAAGCACACACGGCGTATCGTCTGCTTGGTGTATATCTTCTCCTTCACCGAATCGGGTATGATACCCTCATAGTGCGTCAGATGCATCTGCAGCTTGAGCATATGGTTGTCATACGAGCTGTCGGCAGCGTAGGCCAGCAGTGACTTATCAAAGTAGTAATAGCCGCGGTTGCGCATGGCCGAGGTCACACGCTGGCGCTCTTCGTCCAGCGTCGATGTGTTGAATATATCTCCCACTTTTATCAGCGAACGCTCCGACTGCGCTATCCGCTCCACTTCTTCCTGCTCGATCAGGGTCGAGTATTCGGCTATCCGATACGGCGTGTTGGCCGTCACGTGGTAGGTCAGATTCAGTTTCTTGCCATCCTTGCCCTTATACACCTTGGTCGTATCGACCGTGGCGTTAAAATAGCCTCGGTTCTTCATCGCCTGCTCTATCTGCTCCATCGACACGCGGGTCAGCATCTCGTCGTATATCACGGGCGCTTCACCCATCTTGTGGGCATTGTTGGCAAACCACTTATTGGCCTTCGTGCTCGTATCGCGCGGGGCGGTGTTGTACACATGCAGCTGCAACTTCCAGAACCCGAATATCTCGGTGTTCTGTTTCTGGCGCAGATAGGAGTTCATCGCCGATGACTCCACCTCCTTGGTGTCCTCTATCTGCACCTTCGCTTTGTTGAGCAGATACTGTCCTTCCGGCACGAACTTCGTCGTCTTACACGATGCCATCAGCACCGCGGCTATCATCACCGCCATGCCCATCATCACTCTATATGTCCGCACCGTCCTATGCATAGTTACTCAATTTCGCCTGCAAAATTACGAAAAAAAAGTGATATGTGCAAATTTTAATAAGAAATTATTAAAAAACAAAAAGAAATGCGGCTTGATGGCCGCATTATCTGTGTTTGGTGAGGAACTGGTGGCGTTGGAGGCGCAATAATTTGCAGAGGAGGTATTTACTTTTGCCATAAAATGAGCATTAAAATGTATATTATATATAAATATATAATATAGTTGTTACGTATTAAAAAATCGGTCATTTTTTGGGCGAAATAGTGTCTTGACTGTCGGTTGACTGTCGGCTGACCGTCGGCTGACCGTCGGCGCACATAGGGCGAGGATAGTGCTTATTTGCAATGTTCGGAGCTTTCGCTCCTAGTCGAGGACGTAATCAAACTCGCCGGGATAGCGGCGAGAAGTGGACAGCGGGGGGAAGGGGGCCACTAATCGATAGTAGCGGCGAGGAGTGGACAGCAGGGGGAAGGGGGCCACTAATCGATAGTAGCGAGGAAGGTGCGGACGGATTGGGCGACCATGTCGGCGCAGGGTTGTTTGTTGGCCAGCAACTCGGAGCAGATAAGGCTGCCATAGGTGGCCTTGAACTGCCCGCCAAGGTCCTTGACCAAGGCATAATTGGCCATCTTACCGTCATGGTCGTGCGGCGTAGAAGAGCCGTTGTGCAAACCGGCCAACATAAACATTCCGCTGGCAGCACCACAGACGAGTCGCATGCGTCCCATACCGCCACCAAACGAAGACGAGAGCCGCAACGCCATTTTCTCGTCCAGTCCATAGAGATCGGCACAAGAGGCGAAGACCGCCTGACTGCAGTTGAAACCTTGTTTGAAGAGTTCTACGGCACGTTGAGCGCGTTGTTCGATCTGGGATTCAGTCATAGCTATACAGTTTTGGGGCGGCGGAACTCGGCCAAGATGATAGCCGTAGCAATTGCTACATTCAGGCTCTCAGAAGTCGGTTCGCCGGGTGGATAAGAAGGGATAAGCAGCGGATGGGTGATCAAGCGTCGCACCTCGGGCGAGATGCCGTTACCCTCGTTGCCCATGACTATTATAGACCGCTGCGCGAATAGACCGCGTTGCTGTAGGACCGCTGACGCTGTAGGACCGCTCTGCTGTAAGACCGCTTCGCTGTAAGACCGTCCTTCGGACTGTAAGACTTCATACATATTGCGGCCGTCCAATAACGTTCCATAGATGGGAACGGGTGATTGTTGTATTGATGTATTGTTGTATTGTTGTAGCCACTGGGGCAAGTCAACGTAATGGATGCGAACACGGGCGAGGGCGCCCATGGTGGCCTGAACAACCTTAGGGTTGTAGCAATCGGCCGTATCGAGCGAGCAGTAGATATCACGCACGCCGAACCAATCGCACGTGCGGATGATAGTGCCGAGGTTGCCGGGGTCTTGGATGCCGTCGAGGGCGAGGATTAGATCGGCTTCGCCTGAAAGACCGTCCTCCGGACTGTAAGACGGTTTGCGGAAGACGCCGATGACGCCTTGCGGGGTGCGCAGGGAGGAGAGTTGGGCGATAACGGTAGACCCCACTTCGGCCTCGGTGATGAGGGCCTCAAGCTGGTAGGTCTTACGCAGTTCGTCCACGCACTTCTGCCCCTCGGCCAAGAAGAGCCCGAGTTGGTCGCGGAACTTCTTGTGCTGCAGGCTGCGATATGTCTTGAGTTGAGCTTTGGTAAGCATCGGATTAGGGGGTTAGGAGGTGAGGGGATTAGGGGATTAGAAATCCCATTTGATGCCGAGGCAGGGGTTGCACATAAAGCCGTGGCCGGTGAAGTTGTACGAGAACTCGATCTCGGTGCCTATATTGAGGTTCGGGCAGCGGAACCATCGTCCGATATTGTACCACAGTTGCGGTTCGGAGATCATGACAAACGACTGGCCATCGGCGGTGTTCTGTCCCCAGATATCGAGGAATCCGGAGAAGCGCAGTCCGGGAGCGGTGCAGAAGTCGTCGCATCCCCAGACGAAAGTGAACTGGAGCGGCACTTTGTTGTCCAAGCCGTTGCCATTATAAGCATCGGCGATGTACTTGTAGAGCAGCTCGAGGTTGAAGACATTCTTATAGTCCGGCGTATGGAGACAATAGTTAAGACCCGCAAGGGCGGCGTGAGATATATGGTATCCCATGGTTCCTTCAGGGTGCGCATAGATGCCGAATCCGCCGTTGTACTCCACTTGAATGCTCAAGTCCTTAGCAGCTGTGGACTGCCAGAAATTGAGGCAGCGTGCTATCTCGGTATAGGCCATAAAAGGCGACTCGTGCCAGTCCTTTTTGTTGACCGCAAAATCGAGGTCCACAAAGGCGAAGGTCGAGCCCCATGGATCGGGATAGAACAGCTCAAGCGTCGTGGTGACACGGTTGATACGCTGGTTTTGGCAGGCCGTGCCCTCGCTACCGAAGTCGTAGTAGAGTTGCAGGTTGGTGCCTGCACTCGCGCTAAGCGAGCACAGGCATAACGCTGCTAATATCATCCGTAACCTGCAACCCATCATCTCTCACCTTTATTCCTCCACCTGTTCGGGCTCGGAGACAAGTATGTTCTTCACCTCCCAGGTCGGGCAGGTCTGTCCGGCTTCGGTCTTGTAGCGGAAGCCTATATAGATGGTCTGGTTGTTCCACCGGCTCAGATCCATACGTCCGGAGTTGAAGAACGTCCATGAGTTGGCGTCCGGTACACCGGTCTCGCCGTTCCACTCGTTCCACGGCAGTTGGGTCCAGGTAGCGGTACGTGCATCGTCAACAAAGTCGGTCGATACCCAAACGGTGATCTGCTCGGTGCGTGTCTCGTCGGTAGGACCATAGTTGAGTGCATGGTCGAACGAGAGTGCCGGAGCGGTGGAGTTTTTGAGTTTGATCTTAGGCGTAACAAACCATCCCTCGCCATAGTGCGGGCCACCTACGTAGGCCGAACCACGCATACCGTAGAGGTTGTCGAAGCGCCAAATATAGGATATACCGTCCTCCAGGTCATAGTGGAAGAGTTGGATCTTGCCCAGGTTGCCTTCGCCTGCGACTGCCTGCTTGTAGTAGGTAGAGAGGTTAGCAGCCCAACCGGACGAGAGCACGAAGGACATCGTCTCTTCTACGATGCCGGTGTTGGCTTTCCACTCGGTGCCATCATAGTTATACTCGGTAGCAACATAGTGCTTCTCCTTAGAGTCATAGCTGAGCAGCACCTGTTGGTCATCCTTCTGAGCATAGGGATAAGTCAGCGACAGATACTTGACAGCTTGTCCGTTGGCCTCAGCCGGCAGAATAGACACCGTAGCCGACTCATAAGGCTGCCAAACGGCACCGTCCTTGTAGATATAGAGCACCTCTTTCTCGGTGACGGGTGCACCCTCAGCCTCAGCGAAGTTGTACTTGACACCGATCAAGTAGTCGTCCTCGATCATGGGCAAGAACAAGGTCAGTTGTGCCTCGTTAGCAGGGGTGAGATAGCTGTGGTCCGCATCGCCCCATACAGCCTTGTAGTTGGCGGAGGTGAGGGCGTACTGGATGGTAGCGTTGTAGAACTCGAGATAGAGTGGTTGGCCTTCGTCGGTCAGATAGGTGACATTGAAGATCGAACCCGGGTCGAGGTGCGGGTACTTGGCATAGATAAACGCCGGCACATAGAGGTCGGCCGATGCGATATCGTTGAAGCATTTGGTCTCACCAACCAAAGCCAACGCTGCCACGTTGTCGCCTTCCAGGTCCTTGAGCGAGTCGAGGTTGGCGGCATAAGCCTTGTTGGTCTTGTTGTCGGCTATGGTCTTGTAGTCGGCATCGGTGAGCGTATAGTCATAGGTCTTGACTACAGAGGTCTGCGGGTCGCCGTTGTCCAGGTACTTGTCATCAAAATAGTTGTCACAAGCGGTAAAGCCAAGGGCTAAAGCGACGATGGAAAAGATATATCTGGTTTTCATAATGCTAAAATTCTTCATTTTTAATTTTTAATTCTTAATTCTTAAAACTGAAGTTTTAAGCGAATGTTCCACTGACGACCTTTGTTGTAGAAGAAATAGATGTTGTCTTTGGTATTCTCCGACACGGTCTGTGTAGCGGTATTGGCTGACCACGCTTTCTCGATATAGTATTGGTTGAGCACGTTGGTCACATTACCGCCGATAGTAGCGCGGATGGGTCCCATATCAAACGAATAGGAAGCGCGCAGGTCCATCGATCCGCCAAGCGGGCAGCGATATGGTTCAACGATATTCATGTCCTTGCCCAGGTTGAGGTTAGAACCGGAGAAGGAGTAGTAGCTGTAGTTGCGGTCATAGAGCGTATATTCACCACCGATACGGAAGCCTTTGAAAGGCTTGAAGGTAACGCCGAAGTTGGCCGTTGTCTGTGCTTGTCCGCCGACGTGGATACCCTTCATATTGATCTTAGCCCACGCATGATCGGGAGCGCCGATCTCGGTGCGTTGGCCATCGGCTGTCATCGCAAAACCGTGCTCGTCATAAGCGCGTCCGATGACCGAGTCGCTATCCCACTTCCAGCTACCAAGCGAAACCATAGCACTCAGTTCAACCCATTTAGCGGGACGCACTTTGGCCTCAAACTCCAATCCCATGTGGCGTGCGTTGACACCGGTCATGTTCATGTAGTACTGTGTCTGGTTAGGATCGGACAGGTTGCCGTACTTGGTCATCGACTTGTCCATCCACTCGGTGAAGTAGCCGTTGACGTGAATACGTGCGTACTGGTTCTCAAAGCCGTAACCCAACTCAACGGAAGCGATCTTCTCGTTCTTGGCCTCGTTGTTGATAGCATTCGAGGTGCTGACTGACATATAGATAGCCTGGTACTTAGGTGCGCGGCTGATGAAACCGGCATTCAGGAAGACATTGTGATACTTAGCGAACTTATAGTTGACACCCCCCTTGATCGTTCCACCGATACGGATGACCGAGTCGCGTGCGGTGACATTGTCATAGTAGTAGCGGTCGGTACGCCAGTTGTGGTTGAATGAGAGCGAGGCGTTGACGAACGCCGAGAGGTTGTTCTTGCTATACTCCAAGCTACCAAACACGCCCTCTTGGACGATGGTACCGGTATAGTCACGGTAAGCGATGTCCCCTACCCCCAGTTTCTGGTTCACCCAGTCGGGGTTGTTGCGGTTGGGGTTGTTCTCAGCCAGCACGCTGGAGCGTGTAGCGTCGATATAGTAAGCACCACCGAACAGGTCCGATATAACAGCCTGGTGGATACCTTGGTAGTAGCGCAGGTCAAGTCCGGCGGTCAGCTCAAGACAGTCGAGGAACTTCTTGTCATAGGTCGAAACCAGTCCCACCCAGTTGTGGTAGTTACGGTTCTCACAGATGACCAACTCAGAGCCATACTCGCTGGCGGCGTTGATCTCCTGCACCTGAGCATAGTCAAACATACCCGTTACAGGGTCACGGAACGTGGTGGTCACCAATCCGTTGTAAGCACCACGGGTGAGGTCGCTATACGAATAAGTCGAGTTGAGTCCGTTCTCTGCCGTACGTCCAAAACCTCGTCCGATAGAGGTATAGAGGGCGGTAGAGAGGCTGCTGGTCTCGTCTATCTGCCAGATATGGTTGAGCGAGATCTGCGGCTTGTGGTACTGGTTGTAGTTGGTGCCGGCCTGTTTGCCGTCCTTGCCGATACCATAAGAGGGGTTATACTGGCGACGATCCATACCCGAAGGCATGTATTGTGCCACGCGGTTCCACTCGGCCAGCGTCAGCGCACCCGAGCTACCCGAAGGACGGGTCCAGTGGTGTTGCGGTGCACCAAAAGCGGTCAGCGAGAGCTGGTGAGCATCGTTGATACGCTTAGATATATTAGCAAAGTAGCTATAGCCTTGGAAACCTGTTCCTTGGATGTAACCATCACCCCACGTGCGGCTACCCATGACCGATATAGCCCAGCCGCTTTTCATCAGGCCGGTAGAAACAGAGAAGGCCACCTTGTTGTAACCGTCGTTACCCATAGCATAACTGAGCGATCCACCCTTCTTGGCATCGATACCGCGGGTGACGATGTTGATTGTACCTCCTACAGAAGGAGCAGACAACTTAGAAGCACCCATACCACGTTGGGTCTGCATGACCGAAGTCACATCACTCAGTCCTTGCCAGTTGGACCAATAGACGGTTCCGCCTTCCATATCATTCATCGGCACACCGTTGATCATCGTAGCAACATTGGTGTTGTCGAATCCACGCATCCAGATCTCTGAGTCGCCCCAGCCGCCACCTTGTCCGTTGGCGTGTACACCCGGGGTGTTCTTGAGCACCTCAGGAAACTCTTGTCCGGCGATACGTTCTTCGATCTCGAGCGCCGACACTTGGCTGACAGCCACAGGTGTCTGTTGGGTACGTGCCATCTGGCCGGTGATCGTGACATCCTGCAGGGCTACAGCTTCTTCTTCCAGTCGGATGATACCGACGTCGTTACGCTTGAAGCTCTCCTCTTGGGGTGCATAGCCGATGTAGGAGAAATGGAGTTTGCGGTTGGTGACTGTAATCTTGAAGTTACCATCCAAGTCGGTCACTACACCGTTGGTCGTACCGGATTCAACGACTGTGACGCCTACCAGCGGTTCGCCGGTAGTAGCATCGAGCACTGTTCCGGTCATCTTCTGTGTCTGCGCAAACAGCATCAAGGCAGTCATAAGACACAAGCAAAGGGAAAGAATTCTTCTCATACTACTTAAATATTGAGTTGATTAGTTGTGCAAGACGAATGCCGGCGCAATAGAGTTGGTACTCCATCGGTTGGTGCCAGTGGTAGATATAGTGGTAGGTGTTACCATCCCAGGTGGTCTGGTAGTTATAGATATCGGACGTCAGATGATAGGTCTGGAGCGTGAGGTCCTCCCACGAAGCCTTCTCTATCTCACGACGACGGTCGCCATAGGTGTCCTCCAGAAACTGCGCATACTCGGTATAAGAGTAGCCTTGCGACTCGATGAGTTTGCCGTCCCATACAGAGTGGAGGTTGGTGTCTCGGCCAAACCATTTCATCCGTACGGCATTACCGCCCTTGTCGTCCATGTGCGCCATATGCATCGGGCAGAACCGGTCGCCTGTGAGGTGAACGATAAACCGCATGGTATGCGGATTGATTTCAAATTTATGATTTATGATTTCAAGTTGGAGGCTATCCAAGGCACGGAACAGGTTTCCGCCTTCGGCAGGATAATGGGTCATCGTCTCAATGACCTGTTGGTCGGTCAGCCCGGCATCGAGATCCTGATAGTGCCACCCGTCGCGGATGGACTCCGGGTAGATAGTGTCGGACTTGATCTCATCCGGCCAATTGGCCCAATAGATGACACCATGGGTGCCGAGGAGGTTGTCTACTTGCTTGCGCGCTTTGGAACTTAGGTGGGAGTATGCCACCTGAGCAATGATGCGGTGTCCGGCTTGTCCCCAAGCCCAAACGGGCGTGGAGGGGAGCAGCGACATCGCAATGGTAGCGAGAAGAATCAGAGTACGTTTCATTTGGTTTCTCGTCTGATAGCTAATGGTGATTTGCCTGTATGTTTTTTGACGTATTGGCAGAAGAAACTGCTGTTAGGGAAATGGAGGTCATAGGCGATCTCCTTGACGCTGAGCTGCGTCGTCCGCAGCAGTCGTACTATCTCGGTCATCGTGACCTCAGCAATCCAGTCGGTAGGCAGCTTGCCGCTACACTGTTTGCAGATCTCGGTCAGATACTTGGGGGTGATACCTATCTTCTCGGCAAAGAACTGCACCTCGCGCTGGTTAGAATTGGCTTGCAGCAACGTCATAAAGCGTCTGAAGATGATATCCGACTGGCGTATATTGGCCCTTTCCTCAAGCGTAGAAGGCAGATGAAGCTCGTGGTCGAGCATATGGAGTATCTCCATAACCGAGGCATGGGCTATAGCTTGCAGTATATGGTGTCGATAGGAGGTATCGGCCTGCATTATCTTGAGTCGGAACAGCGTATGGTAGGACTCAAGCAGGCGGCGCTGTTCGTCATTGAGATGGATGACGGGATTGGAGCGCAACAGCTGCTGTTTCTCCCACCAATAGGGCTCCATACGGAAGCACTCGAAGAAGATATCCTCGTAGATCTGGCTCTTGGCGCGCAGCAGATAGAACTGAAAATCATAGGAGGGCGTCATCGAGCGGATAAACGTACGGGGCATCACTATCTGCAGGTCACCCGACTGAAGCTCCAGTTCACGCGACTCCAACTTGATACGCACCGACCCTTTGCGGCAATAGATCAGACTGGTCGTATCGCCCAAACGATAGTTGGTCTTGCGCGACAAGTCCTCGATGGAGCTTGTCAGAAACACATTGTCTATTTTTTGCGCCATAATGGTATTACGAATTGACGATTGGACGATTTACAATTGACGATTTAAGATTAGGTAGTAGGAACAACGTCTTGTCGGTGGTACTCCATCAGTCCGGCGATAGGGTCTTGCATGATCTTGCCGATACGGAACCCGTAGTCGTCCATCACCTCTTCAAGGATGGGGCGGTAGTAATAAGCTATCGATCCCACAAAAGCCACCGGCATCATACTGGTCTCGGGATTCTCCATGCCGTCCACCTCGTAGTACTGCTGCACATTGCGACGCACAAAGTCCTGCAAGTGGTCATAGACCAGGTCATGAATACGCTTGTCCTCTATGTTATCCGAGCAGAACCGTGCCAAGTTGGCCAGCCAACGATTAGGGAAAGGTTGACGATAAACGTGCTCGATGATATCGGCTGTGGTCAGTTGGTTAACTTCCAGGAACTTGTCCTTAAGGTCCTGTCCCAACTGGTTCTTGAGCAGGTCACTCACCAGTCGTCTGCCCAACACAGCAGCCGAGCCTTCGTCACCCAATATATAACCCAGCGACGGAACCGACCAGCCGATGTTCTCACCGTCGTAGAAGCAACTGCCACTACCGGTACCAAGGATACAAGCCACACCCTTCTGGTGCCCCAGCAAGCCGCGTGCCGCGCCTAGCAGGTCACTTGCCACATGCACCTCGGCAGACTTGAAGACCGCCTTGATAGCTTTCTCAACAAACGGTATCTTCTCGGGCGTACAGCCGGCACCGTAGAAGAAGACGTCGGTCAACTTACCCGCCCAAAGCAGATGAGCTATCTGGGGCAAGAGTTGGTTAGAGATCGAGTTACGCATCGCATCACTCGTCTGGAAGAAAGGATTGATACCATCGGTGAACACATCTGACGATTGCCCGTTAGCCGCCATCAGACACCAATGCACTTTGGTAGAACCACTGTCAGCAATTAAAACCATAGTCAACTGTTTTTCATTTGTGCCGCAAAATTATAAAAAAAAATCGATACTTGCAAATAAAAAAATGTTTTTTATGAAAAAAGCATGTTCTATTTGCGTATTCCAAAAAAATGTTGTATATTTGCACCAAATTTTAAAATGTAATACTACGTTATGATATCCAGTTTTCTTCTTCCCGGACGTGTATGCAGTACGCAAGCCATCCGTGAGATAGCAGCCCAGTCAAAAACAACGTACACGATGATTCAGTTGAAGCCCGATATCGAATGGGTCTATCTGGGTCAGGAACGCATGGTACAAGTGATCGAAATGACCAATGCAACGATGGTATATGCAGATCACTTTGCCAAGATCAACGATGTTGTGACCGAAGCACCGGTGATTGACTACCAGCAGGGTGCGCTGCGGGATGATTTTGATTTCGGCGCTGTCATGCTCTGGCGTACCGACCGTCTCCAAGCACTAGTCGCACAGATGGATACGGAATACGAGTTCGCAGGGCTGTATGACCTGCGACTAAGGGCAACTGAACCGAATGGCCATACGGGTGGCGAGCCTCTCGTCCATGTACCAGAGTACATATACTACGAAGTAGAGACCGACACACGTAAGTCCGGTGAGAAGTTGTTTGACTATGTCAACCCGAGCAATAGGCAGGTGCAGATCGAGATGGAGCAATGCGTCACCGCCCATCTCAAACGCATAGGCGCCTACCTCCAACCGGGTGTCTATAAAGAGCTTCCTGTAACCGATACCCCCTACCCCGTAACCGCCAGTGTAATCATACCTTGTAAAAATCGCGCACGCACGATAGGAGATGCTATCCGTAGTGCGCTAAACCAGCAAGTACGCGAAGGCTACTCGTTCAACGTGATCGTAGTAGATGACAACTCCACCGACGGTTCAATCGACATAATTAACCAAATCATCAATCAATTGTCCAATCGTCAATCGTCCAATCGTCAATTGATTTATATTCCTCAGGACAAGACTTGGCACGCGATAGGTGGTAACTGGAACGTGGCTATCCACGACCCGCGATGCGGTAAGTATGCCATCCAACTCGACTCAGACGACACCTATTTTGATGAGACGACCGTACAAAAGTTCATTGACAAATTTGCCGGTTTAGAACCGGAGCAAGATAGCCATGCGGCCCCGCAATATGGTATGGTGATCGGCACCTATCAGTTGACCAATATGGCGGGCGAGACCCTTCCTCCGGGAGTGATTGACCATAGAGAGTGGACCGACGACAACGGACGCAACAATGCCCTGCGTATCAACGGACTGGGTGCCCCGCGTGGATTCTATGTGCCGCTGCTGCGCACCATCAACTACCCCACCACCAAGTACGGCGAAGACTATGCCGTCGGCTTGCGCATCAGCCGCGAATACCCTATCGGGCGCATCTATGACGTCGTCTATAATTGCCGCCGTTGGGAGGACAACTCCGATGCCAACTGCGATATCGTAGCGATGAACCGCAATAACTGGTACAAAGACAGACTTAGAACTTTTGAACTCTTGGCAAGACTTCAAAGTTCTAAGATTTAAGATTTAAAATTTAAGATTTAAGATTTGAATATCCGTGTAGGGATATTAACAGCTCCGCATATCGAGTTCGAGCAACGGGAAAAGACGTTCATTCTAAAGAATGTCCGTATCGGTATTGGTTTTCACTGGGATAGGTTCGAAGATCAAGAATTTGCCGGCAAACTAACTATTCGCAACAACCCCGACGGCACACAAACAGCCATCAACACCATCGATCTGGAAGACTATATCTGTTCGGTCATCTCATCAGAGATGAACGCCAGCAGCCCCATGGAGCTGCTGAAAGCACACGCAGTCATCAGCCGTTCATGGGCACTACGCGCGATGCAACACCCGAACCATGAAGGTTTTCACGTTTGTGCCGACGATCATTGCCAGCGGTACGAAGGGCTGCTAAGAATGAACCAACGGGCTGTAGAAGCCGTACGAGCAACCGCTGGACAAGTGCTGATGTGCGGCGATGAGATCTGTGACTGCCGGTATCATAAGTGTTGCGGCGGGCGAACAGAGATCTGGCGGACGTGTTGGGAAGACAAGGATGTGCCGTATATCCAATCTGTGCAATGCGACTACTGTAAAAATCCTTCACCCGACATCCTGCGTCTGGTGCTCAATGATTATGACCAAGAGACCAAGGATTTTCATGATTGGACCGTGCGATATAAGGACGAGGAATTAGATGCTATTATTGCGGAAAAGTCCGGTATCGATTTTGGGCATATTACTGCTTTAGTCCCCCTTCATCGCGGAGCGAGTGGACGTATTGACCGCCTCAAGATCGTCGGCACCAAGCGTACCGAAGAGATCGGCAAAGAGTTGAAGATCCGGCTGTGGCTCAGCAAGAGTTGTCTGTATAGCAGTTGGTTTGAAGTCTCCCATACCCCGTCTCCCGTAACCGGTGAGCCCTCATGGACACTGATCGGCCACGGCTGGGGGCACGGTGCCGGACTATGTCAGATAGGCGCAGCAGTTATGGCAAGCGAAGGACACACATACGAACAAATACTGGCTCATTACTATGTCGGTTCAAGACTTAGCGTTGCAACGCTCTAAATACAAGCACCTCAGCGACGAAGAGTGGCGCTGGTTTCTGCAGCAAGCAGAGGGACGCGAACGGACAGCAGACAAGTTGCCCACGTTTGCAGCTATAGAGGAATGGTGGTATCCCGTTCGCCTCAGTTGCGAACAATGTTCGTCAGAACTCGCCGCAAAATACAAAGCCAAAATCGTTGCAAGCCAGCCCCCCCCCAACCCCCTCTCAAAGGGGGAGGAAAATGTTGCAAGTAGTATGGTAGACTTGACGGGAGGATATGGAGTAGATACATATTTCTTAAGCGAATCCTTTGCCCATACCGACTATGTGGAGCAGAATGCCGAGTTATGCCGCATAGCCACGCACAATTTCTTCCATAAGCCCATTTCAATCCATAACACTACCGCCGAAGATTTTCTAACAAAAAGCCAAATCGTAAATTGTAAATCGTCAAATCGTAAATCGGAATATGACCTTATCTATATTGATCCGGCACGGCGGGACAGTCATGGCGGCAAAGTGTTTCGATTGGAGGACTGTACGCCCAATGTGGTAGAGCTGTTGCCTACTCTACTCAACCACCTCACACCCAACGGCAGACTGATGCTCAAACTATCACCTATGTTGGACCTCACGCAAGCCGTAAAAAGTCTTTCACAGGTAACCTGGGACATCCATGTGGTAGCCATCAAAAACGAGGTCAAAGAAGTGCTCTTACTAAGCGGGGGTGCATCAAAGATCACCGCAATTGATCTCGACCACCCTGATCAGGCTTTTGTATTCACCCGCGAGGAAGAACAGGATTGCAGATTGGTAAATGGTACATGCGAAAATGGTAAATGGCTTTATGAGCCGAATGCAGCGATTTTGAAGGCCGGCGCATATAAGACTATTGCCACACGGTTGAGTTTACACAAAGCTGCGCCGAATACCCATCTCTACCTATCCGACAGTTTGGTAGAGTCTTTTCCCGGCCGTGTATGGCGAATCGTTAAGACGATCAAGGACCGCAAAGACCTGCCGGAAGGAATCAAGCAGGCCAATGTGATCACACGCAACTATCCTTTGAAGGCAGAGCAACTAAAAAAACACCTCCGCCTGAATGACGGAGGTGCTGAATATATCATCGGATTTCGGATGATGGACAAGCCAACAGTCGTGCTTGCCGAGCGTATTCAATAGCCTTAATTGCGGAACGCCAATTCGCCGTTCTTGAGTTCAACTACCACAGGTTTGGTCTGATCAACTTTACCAGCAATGATCGACTTGGACAGCTCGTTGAGTACCAGTCGTTGCAAAGCTCGTTTGACGGGGCGTGCACCAAACTGCGGGTCGTAGCCTTCGCGGGCGATATAGTCGATTGCATCGTCTGTGACGCGCAGGTCTATACCGTTGTGCATCAGCATCTTGTGTACACCTTCTATCTGCAGCCCCACGATCGAACGAATCTCGCTTTCGCTAAGCGGCTCAAAGAGGATGGTCTCGTCGATACGGTTCAAGAACTCCGGACGGATGGTCTGATGCAGAAGTCCCAACACCTGTTGACGCGTGGTCTCGCGGTCGACATGCTTCTCCTCGTTCTCGCGGATGAGTTGTGAACCCAGGTTAGAGGTGAGGATGATGAGTGTGTTCTTGAAGTTGACCGTACGTCCTTTGTTGTCGGTCAGACGGCCGTCGTCAAGCACTTGGAGCAGCACGTTGAATACATCGGGGTGTGCTTTCTCGATCTCGTCAAAGAGCACTACCGAATAGGGTTTGCGTCGGATAGCTTCGGTCAGTTGACCGCCCTCGTCATAACCTACGTATCCCGGAGGCGCACCGATCAATCGGGTGGCCGAGAACTTCTCTTGATACTCAGACATGTCGATTCGTGTCATCATGTTCTCGTCGTCGAAGAGGTAGTCGGCCAAGGCTTTGGCCAGTTCGGTCTTGCCCACACCGGTCGTACCGAGGAATATGAACGATCCGATGGGTCGTTTAGGGTCTTGCAATCCTGCCCGCGAACGGCGGATAGCGTCTGAGACAGCTTTGATAGCAGCGTCTTGACCAACGACACGTTTGTGGAGTTCTTCTTCCAGGTGCAGCAGTTTATCGCGCTCTGACTGCATCATCTTGGTCACAGGTATACCGGTCCAACGGGCTACTATCTCAGCTATATCGTCTTCGTCTACCTCCTCCTTGATAAGGCTGTCGGAGCTGATAGTATGGAGAGCATCTTGTGCAGCTTTGATGTTGGCTTCGGCCTGCTGCAACCGGCTGTAGCGTATCTCGGCCACTTTGCCATAGTCGCCTTCGCGCTCAGCCACCTCTGCCTCGTGCTTCATTTGCTCGATACGCGCTTTCTCGTTTTGGATAGTAGCCACATAGCCTTTCTCTTGATTCCAACGTGCGTTGAGTTCGTCGGACTGCTTTTTGAGTTCAGTCAGTTGTTTCTCAATCTCGCCAAGCTTAGCCTCGTCCCGGTCGCGCTTGATGGCTTCGCGTTCGATCTCCAATTGCTTGATCTGGCGGTCGAGTGTATCGATCTCCTCAGGTTTGGAGTCCACTTCCAGACGCAGTTTGGCAGCCGCCTCATCGATGAGGTCAATCGCCTTATCTGGCAGGAAACGATCGGTTATATAGCGGTTGGAGAGTGTGACGGCCGCGATGATAGCGTCGTCTTTGATACGCACTTTGTGGTGGGTCTCATAACGCTCTTTTAGTCCACGCAGGATAGAGATCGTAGCCGCCTCATCGGGTTCGTCTACCATAACGATCTGGAAGCGGCGTTCGAGTGCCTTATCGGACTCGAAATACTTCTGATACTCGTCCAGTGTAGTAGCACCGATAGCTCGCAACTCACCACGCGCCAAAGCGGGTTTGAGGATGTTAGCAGCATCCATCGCTCCGCTGGTCTTGCCGGCACCTACGAGGGTGTGTATCTCGTCGATAAAGAGGATGATCTCGCCTGCAGCTTCGACCACTTCGTTGATCACGCCTTTGAGTCGTTCCTCAAACTCGCCTTGGTACTTAGCACCGGCGATCAAGGCGCCCATGTCAAGCGAATAGATCTTCTTTTGTTTGAGGTTCTCGGGTACGTCACCACGAACGATACGATGTGCCAGTCCTTCGGCTATAGCGGTCTTACCGACACCGGGTTCACCGATGAGGATCGGGTTGTTTTTGGTTCGACGGCTCAGTATCTGCAGCACGCGACGAATCTCGTCGTCGCGCCCGATGACAGGGTCCAGTTTGCCTTGTGAGGCTCGTTCGCACAGATTGATGGCGAATTTAGATAAGTTTTCAGTCTTCATAGCGGTTTGTATTTTAGTGTTTGCCCCCTATAGTGCAAACTCTATACCAAGCCGCCAACGACTGACAAAATGGCAGTCCGAGTTATTTGCTCTTGACGATGATGTAGATGATGATCGGTGCGCCGAAGAGGGCACTGATGGTCGATATAGGCAGCGGATAGACAAAGAGCGACGAGAAGATGTCGCAGATGAGAATCAGCATCGCGCCTATCAGCGCGCAGGCCGGCATCGTGAGTCGGTGGTTGCTGGACTGGAGCAGTCCCCGTGCTATGTGCGGTACTGCCACACCCACGAAGGCGATCAATCCACAGAAAGCGGTGGTCACACCGGCAAGCAGGCCCGTAGCCAGGACGATGCCTATACGCGTACGATATATATTGATCCCGAGCCCGCGTGCGTAGTCTTCGCCGAGCATCAATCCGTTGAGCGGTTTGACCAATAGGAAGGAGAGAACCAGTCCCAGCAGGATGATCGATAGCATGATAGGCATATCGGCCCACCCTACGCTATCAAGCGAACCCAGTGTCCAGACAATGAAGAGTTTGAGGGCGTCAGGATTCGCAAAATTCTGCATCAGGCTGACCAGCGCGCCGGCGATAGAGCCGAACATCATACCGATGATGAGCAGCGAGACATTGGAGCGGACGTGACGACTGACAGCCAGCACAAGCAGCAGGACAGCTGTTGAGCCGAGTATAGCGGCAAAGACCGAGCCCAGATGGTAGAGGGGCATCCATGCGAACATGGTGCTGCACATCGTAACGAACGCCACACCAAGACTGGCACCCGAGCTGACACCCAGCGTGTAGGCTCCGGCCAAGGGGTTGCGGAACATGGTCTGCATCATCAAACCCGAGACCGATAAGGCAGCGCCGGCCAAGATAGCTACAATGGCTTTGGGCAGGCGGAGGTTCCATAGGATATTGTAGGTCATAGAGTCGATATTCTCACTACCGAGCAGCGAGAATGCATTGAGCCAGATGGATCCTGAACACAAGTCCAAGACGAACAACCCAAGCGTCAAAACACCCAAAATTGTAAAAAACGATACCCTATTTTTCATAATTCGACTACAAAGGTATGCTTTTTTTTGGAGATACACAAAAAAAAGTGTATATTTGCAGCGTTTTTTAATAAATTACTATGTCAGTACATGTACAAAATAGTCGAATGACGACAGCCAAACTTCGTCAGATGAAACAGAACGGCGAGAAGATCGCCATGTTGACCAGCTATGACTTCACCCTTGCCCGCTTGGTAGATGAAGCAGGCGTCGATATGTTGTTGGTAGGCGATAGTGCCAGCAATGTGGTATGCGGCAACCAATATACGCTGCCCATTACGGTGGATGAGATGATCTTTCTGACCAAGGGAGTGGTACGCGCCGCACAACACGCGTTGGTGGTATGTGATATGCCTTTTGGCAGCTATCAGGTCAGCGAAGAAGAGGCGGTACGAAATGCAATCAAGATCGTCAAAGAGAGCGGTTGCGATGCAGTCAAGTTGGAGGGAGGCGAAGAGATATTGCCGGCCATCCGTCATATGGTGCAGGCCGGTGTTCCGGTGATGGGTCACCTGGGTCTTACGCCTCAGAGTGTCAACCAGTTTGGAGGCTACGGTCTGCGTGCTAAAGAGCAAGCAGAGGCCGATAAACTGTTGCACGATGCCAAGTTGTTGGACGAAGCAGGTTGTTTCTCTATCGTGCTGGAGAAGATACCGAGCGCGTTGGCCGAGAAAGTGACCAAAGCAGTCAGTTGTCCGGTGATCGGTATAGGAGCCGGTAACGGTTGTGACGGTCAGGTTTTGGTGCTGCATGATATGCTTGGATTGAATCAAGGTTTCAAGCCTAAGTTCCTACGCTATTTTGCCCAACTGGCCGAGGAGGTCAAGGGTGCAGTCAGCACGTATGTATCGGCTGTGAAAGACAGCAGTTTTCCGAATAACGAAGAAGCATATTAATATGAAACGTTTATTATTGGTATTAGCAGCAGTCTGTGCGCTGAACGCATGGGCAGAAGAGGCGGTGTATGAAGACATCGTCTATTCGCTGGATCTGGACAAAATGACTGCCGAAGTAGGGCTTAACCCACGCGCCTATGGCGAGATAGTGATCCCGGAGACAATCAAAGTGGACCAGGGAGATTTTCGTGTGACGGCAGTAGGTGACAACGCGTTCAAAGGAGCCAAAGACCTGACGGCTATTGAGTTGCCCGCTACGATTGAGCACATCTACCGCTCCGCTTTTGAGGGCACGGGCATCTATGCTGACAAAGCCAACTGGCTAGATGGTGTGCTGATGATCGATAGCATGTATCTAATCGCTGCTGACAAGAGTATCAAGCCCAAATATGAGATGCCGGGGTTTGTCAAGTTGGTAGCCATCGGTGCGTTCAAAGGCAACAAGACGGTGACCAAGGTGACGTGGTCTGAGTCAGTCAAGGTGATCGACCATGAGGTGTTCCGTGACTGTAAGAACCTGGTTAAGCTAGTGATCCCTGAGAGTGTAGAATGGATCGGCCAGGATGTGCTGACGGGTTCGGGACTGTATACGAATGACAAGAAGTGGAAGAAAGGGGCCTTGTATGTAGACGGCTGTCTGATCGCTACCAACAAGGATATAGCATCCAATTTTGTATTCAAGTCCAAGGTGCCGGTGAGACTGATCGCCTGCAATGCGTTTGCGGGCAACAAAGCGTTGAAGAGCGTGAGTATACCGGAGGGCGTTAAGTGTATCCCTTCGGCGGCGTTCTATAAGTGTGAGAACCTGGTCAAAGCCGAGATACCAAACAGCGTGACCAAAGTAGAGAAGTTCGCTTTCTACGGCTGTGGCAAGATGGCTGAATGTCTGTTACCGGAGGGTGTGACAGAGATCGGCATGGGGGCATTCTTCGAGTGCGCCGCCCTAAAAGAGCAGCGTTTGGGCAACAGTATCCGCGAGATAGAAAAGGCTACGTTCTTTGGTTGCGGGTTGATGGAGAAGATCAATATGCCTGGCAAACTGGAGAAGATAGCCGACGGTGCTTTCCGCGGCTGTGCACAATTAGACGAGGTGGTGTTCCCTGAGACATTGACCGAGATAGGTGAGATGGCTTTTGCAGGCTGTGCTACAATGACCAAAGTGAGTCTGCCCAAGCAGGTGTTGCAAATCCGTATGGGCACGTTTAAGGCTTGTCTGGCGTTGCGTGAAGTGAGTCTGCCCTACGGTGCATATTCGATTGGAGAAGAGGCGTTTGAGGGCTGTGTTAACCTGCAACGCGTAGATATGCCTGAGTCGATGTTTCGGATTGGGGCACACGCGTTTATGAGTTGTGAGTCGTTGCGTAGTATCTATCTGTCGGACGACATACAGGAGATGGAAGAGGGTGCGTTCCAGAAGTGCAAGACTTTGGGTAAAGTGCATCTACCGTCCAATCTGCAAGATCTGCCGGAAGCTGCTTTTGCCGAATGTACGGCACTGTATGAGGTAGAGTTGAGCGACGGCCTGGAGAACATCGGTAACGGTGCTTTCTACAACTGTATAGCACTGCGGGAAGTGAAGTTACCGGCCAATGTGGTATCGATTGGTCAGGAGAGTTTTGCTAACTGCAAGGCGCTAAAGAAAGTGGTATTGAACGAATCGCTGGAGCAGATCGGCGTGATGGCATTCAGCGGTTGTACCAATCTGACTATTCCTAATGTACCGGAAGGCACCGAAGTTGCCCACGGTGCTTTCAAGGGATGTAAGAAATAAGTAGATCTACTGTTCCGGATAAGGAACAAACTCTATATCTACGTGGTCGCTCATATGAGCTATAGCATATGACGGATGGCGCTCGGTGTCCTTGGTGGCATCGAGCACTATGTATCTAACCCCTTTGTATAGCACGTTCTGGCGTGCGTGTTGGTGGCCGGACCAGTAGTAGTCCACACCGTATTTGGCGAGCATGGAGGTGAACTCATAGGTAGCTTCGAGTGCCATATTACTGGTGGTCTCTTGTGAGGCATCCAGTTTCCACATGTGGGTGTGTGAGAAGACGATGACGTGGCGGTACTCTTTGGCTTTGGCTTCCAGCAGGTTGCGCAGCCACGTCATCTGCTGTTGTCCCAGTTCGCCTTCGGCTGAGTCCAGACAGATGAACAAGTCGAGTTTTTGGGTGCCGTTGTTGGTATCAAACCAATAGACGGATGTGCCGAACAGCTCGCGATATAGCGGCCACTGCCAATAGTAGATATCGTGGTTACCCGGTGTGATGAAGAGGGTGTCGTTGATAGAGCGTCCGCCGAGATTGAGGATGCTGTCCGCACAGGCGTAGTTCTTCTGTGCATCGATCAGGTCACCCAAATGGATAGCCAGTTTGGGTGAAGCGGCAGCTTCGTACTGCTGGATGAAGTAGGATAGTAGTGCATGGCGCGTGCGCGTGATATGGCTGTCAGAGCACAGATAGATGGTATAGTTGTCCTGCTGCATATTGAGGTGGATCTCTCCTACCGAGTCGTTGTAGGACATTGACTGGGCAAAGCGCGTATCTATGGTCTCGCCTTGCGGGGAAAACATACCGGCGAGGTCCAAGGGAAAATCCTCGCTACAAGCGGTGAAGACGAATGCTATGCTCAGCGAACAAAGGGCGAAAAGTGATTTAGCTATATAGTGTCTCATAACGGTCAGAATTTATAGGTAAAACCTGTGCGTGCAGTTGCACCATAGAACGTGGCATCGAGGTGAAACATTCCGGTGGGTTTGCATTGGGCACCGAAATTGAGTCGCCAATGATCGTTGATATCGTAGTAGGCTCCGACCATGAAGAGTGGTTGCCACATACGTTCCATCTGGAAGTCATCCATGTTGCTAAAGCAGAAGGACAGATTCCAAGGGTTGTCTTGCGGGCGGCAGAAGACCTCGAGTCGATACATAAGGTTGAAGGGCTCAACGACATAGGTATCTTCGGAATGCCAGTCTCTATCCCAATCATCCATCACGCGGCTAAAGACACCCAGCATGACGGAGACATAGTCCATTCGATACCCCAGTCCCAGTCCGGCTGTTATGTCCCCTACTCTATTCCGCGCCACAGCCTTGTACATGATATCTGTCTCGATAAAGAGTTCGCCTGTAGGCATCTCGAACTTAGGACGCAATTGTACGGCGCCGGTATAGACATTGGCGGTAGACGCCTGCAGCTTGGCTTCCATCTCAAAATGCGGATTGAAGGGCAATAGGGCTTGTACATCCAGGTTGCCGTGGTGCGACCAAGTCCTGTTGTAGCTATACTCGCCCATGACGGTGAGGGCATAGCGGCGGTTGCCAAAGCCGGGATTGCCTGCCAAGAGGGCAAGGGGACAGAGGGTTATAAGGAAGATCAGTAGTTTTCTCATCATATGGATGGTTTTACAGTTGTACTAAGGTGATACCGGCTCCTCCATGGTTGACATCGCCGTCGCCGAAGTCGATGGTCTGTTGTCCGCGTTTGCGTCGCTGATGGTTGAGGTTGGACAAGTAGTCACGGGTGAGCTGTTTGAGCGCCCCCGTACCTGTGCCGTGAAGGATAGTGACTTCGCCGGCGTTGACCATGATAGCGTCGTCCATGTAGGCGATGAGTGCCTCGAGGGCTTCGTCCACACGCATTCCACGTAGGTCGAGTGTGCGCTCGAAGTTGACTTTGCGCTGGTGGATGACGTGAACACTATTGGAGTGTTTGGCCGATGAGGACGGTTGCTCGAGGCTTTGTCCTTTGAGCACCTTGAGGTCGCGCAGGTCGCGCAGCACTTTGGGTGTGTCGGAGGAGTTGACGGCAGAGGTGGATGGTTTGGATGCGGGGGTAGCCACTTTTTGTTTCATTGCCTCCACTTTCTTACGCGCTGCTTTGGTGCGCTCTTTGTCGGCCTTGGATTCTTTGATCTCACGGATAGTACGCTCGATGGTAGCGTTGCTCTGCTGGAGGATGTCCTCAGCTTGTTTGCGTGCTTGGTCGAGGATGTCGCGTTTCTGCTGTTTGACTCCGCTGAGTTGCTCATCGAGTGTAGCGATACGCTCTTCGAGATGTTTCTCTTTGAGGCGTATCTGCTGGCGTTTGTTGGCCCAATAGCGTTTGTCGCGTGCGATGTCTTGGAGCTGGCGGTCGTAGTCTATATGCTCCTCGCCGACCAGTTCAGTAGCATGTTGGATGATCGTTGGCGGCAGGCCGGTCTGTTTGGCTATCTCGATAGCAAAACTGCTGCCTGCCTGTCCAATAGATAGTTGGAAGAGCGGCTGCATCTGTCCACGGTCATAGAGCATCGCGCCGTTGACCATGCCGGGTGTCTGCTCAGCCAGGTGTTTGAGGTTGGTGTAGTGGGTCGTGATAACACCAAAGACATTTTGTTTGTATAGTTGGGTAAGTACCGCCTCAGCTATCGCACCGCCGATGAGGGGTTCGGTACCGCCTCCGAGCTCATCGATGAGTATGAGCGTGTGGGCATTGGCTTGTGCCACGAACGCTTTCATGTTGCGCAGATGGCCAGAGTAGGTAGACAGGTCGTCTTCGATAGACTGCGCATCACCTATGTCGAGCATGAGCTGTTGGAACACGCCCATAGTGGATGACTCGGCTAATGGTACCAACAAGCCACACTGTGCCATGTATTGGATCAGCGCCACGGTCTTGAGGCAAACCGATTTGCCGCCGGCATTAGCACCGGAGATGATGAGTATACGGTTACGATCTCGCTCCAGGCGGATAGAAAGTGGTACAACCTCCTTGTGTTGCTGTGTAAAACGCAGATAGAGAACAGGGTGACGGGCGCTCTGCCAATCGATGGTCTCGGTATCAACGAGTGTGGGACGAGTAGCATTCAGGCTACGCGCCAGTTGGACTTTGGCTTGCAGCAGATCGACCTCAGCCAGCAGTTCCTCAGAGGCCAGTATATCCGGCACACATGGACGGAGACGGTTGGTGAGCTCGATGAGTATACGTGCTCTTTCGCGCCGCTCAGCCGACTCGAGTTCGCGTATACGGTTGTTGGCTTCGACCACCTGCTGTGGCTCAACGAAGACGGTTTTGCCGGTAGCCGACTCATCGTGTACGATACCACCAATCTTACGTTTGTAGGCAGGCGGAACGGGGATGACCAGTCGTCCTTCGCGAAGCGTTGGTGCGGCATCCTTGTCGATCAAGCCATCCGACTTGGCTTGGTTGAGTATATGGCGTAGGACGCGTCCCACACTACCCTGCACGCTAAGTAGTTCACGGCGTATACGTGCCAGTTCGGGAGAAGCAGAGTCGGAGAGGTGGCCATACTTGTCAATGACGCGATCGATAGCGCGGAGTATCTCACTGAGGGCACGAGAGGGATCGGCTGTCAGTTGGCGTAGTATATCGTAGCGTACGGTGTCTAAGGTACGAAAGAAGTCCTCCAGTTGGCAGGCATAGTCGAGTGTCTGACGCAGTTGGAACAGTTCGGCCTCGTCAAGGAAAAGTCCTTCGATGCGTACGCGTGCCAAAGCTTCGCGTACGTCGTAGATAGTACCCCGTGGAAAGTTGAGTTCGGGATCGTTGACAGCTTGCTGCATCTGATCGGCCTGACGGAGCAGAAAGTCTATCTGTTGGAAGTCGGTGAGCATGTGCAATTGGTCGACGCGCTCTTTGCCGAGAGGTGAGGAGCAGTGTCGGCGCAGTTCGTCCCGAATGACGGTAAAGTCTATTTTTTGCTCTATGTTAGCAGGGTAAAACATCTTATCCGAGTATGCGGCAGTCGTTGATCACTTCACCGCCGACGGCCTGATTGATCTTGCTGACCAGTTCGAAACGGCATTCAAACAGTTGTGCTTTGAGAGCAGCAGAGGTGATATAGACGATGAGCATACCATTGTCCACCTCCACTTTGCGTGTCAGACGTGCGACTGTAGGCCCCATGACCTGTGGCCACAGCTCGACAACGCGTGTCTCAAGCACCGTCTTCTCCAATCCGCTCTCGCGCAGATAGAGTCCTAATGCTTGTGCCATATTGAGGGTCGATCCTCTCATTGTTTGTCTTTGTCTTTGACTTTGCGGGTTAGGATCTGTTGGCGGGTGCGGAACTTGATGACCTGAGTAGAGATCTCGTTGAGTTTGTAGATAGAGCTCATCTTCATCACCTCACGTTGCGCGATCATACGTACCGACTCTCCGGGGTGAACCCATAGGATAGCTTTCTTACGTTCGCCGTACGTATGTTTGGGGCTCAGGTAGACGCGTTCGCCTTGTTTGAGCGACAGTCCGAGCGCATCGTTCCACTCGCGCAGCTCGCGTTCGCGTATGTTGAGTCGAAAAGCGATGTTGGAATAGGTGTCTCCCTCATGTGCTATGATGTAGGGCACCAGTCGTGCACGTTTACGTGTGTGCTGGTCATAGAACAGTTTGCGTTCCTTGTTGGCTGAGAGAGGCTCCTCCCTATCCGGCTCGGGGTCGGTGACGATAAGGTTGATCTCTGAGGTCTCGGAGGATGGATTGGAGGTCGTTTTCTCATCGCGCGGCTTGGCTTGTTTGCGTGCTTGCGCGGCAGCCTGGATCTGCTCAGCAGTAGGCATCTGCCAGGTCTCGTTGTGGAGTGAATCGAGTCCGTAGTCCTCGATGAGTTTGATCAGTTTGGCCGGGTATTTAGGGTCTGTGGCGTAGCCGCATTCGCGAATGCGTACAGCCCAAGACTCGTAGTCAGCGATAGGTATATCGTAGAGCGATTTGTAGCGCGGTTTCTGAAGGAAGACCGAGTGGTCTTTGTATGACTCAGCAGCATCGAGATAGACGCGGAAGCACTCGCCTTGGGCATCGTCGTCGTGGTAGTATACATCACCCATCCATCCTCCGGCACACTTGATACCGAAATGGTTGTTGGCTTCGCGTGCCAGTTCACTCTTGCCGGCACCGGATTCGAGTAGTGCCTGAGCCATAGTGATCGAGGCAGGGATACCATAGTCTTGCTCTTGTTGAACAGCTATGTCACGCCAAGTGGCGATATAGTCCCAATAGGTTTGCAGGGTGGCTTGTGCCATGATGTTAGCAGGCACCAGAATTAGCGCTGATAGAAATAAATAGATTGTTTTTTTCATAAATATTCCCGTTTTGGGTTAAAAAATTCCAAAAATATTTGCACATTTCCAAAAATCATTGTATCTTTGCGCCATCAAACAGATACAACTATGAGAAAGTACGTTTTAATTTTTGGCCTTTTGGCTGTAATGTTCAGTTTTAGCGGCTGTTATGTTCACGAGTCTTCGGAGCCTTGTAAGTTTCACAAGAAGACCATTGATCTGATGGTTCAGCCGGAGAACTGGGTTTATGACGACGTTAGTAAGCAGTATTATGCCAGCTTCAATGTACCTGACATCACCCAGGCTGTCTATGACTACGGCGAGGTATCCGTTTCGCGTGAGTTTGAGACCGGTACCAAGAATGCTTATCAGGTCGCCCTACCGATGACCTCGTATATAGAGGAGACCTTGACGGATGGTAGTATAGCATACTATATCGAGCATATTGACTACCGCGTAGGGGTCGGATTTATTGATATCCAGCTCACGACCAATGACCATTTCTATGCGGAAGGTCAGTTGGTAGGGATGTATTTTCGCGTGCAGTTGACTTACTAAGAACGCTTTTTGTTATAAGGCATATAGCCGTTGGCCACTAGGGCTAACGGCTATTTTTTTGCTTTTGCTTCTTCTTGTTTCTTACGGATCATACGGATGTACTCCTCGATGGTGATGTTGTGGGATTGGTTGCCAGAGATGGCGTATCCCTTGGAGGAGAACTTCACATCCGGACATTCGCGAACAGCTTTAACCAGTTGATTCCAAGCGGCCATATTCGGATCGTTGGACTTGATACGCGGTGCATAGACATTGAGGATCTTGTCGCGGTCGTAGTATGCGAGTGCTTTGTAGAGGCCTTGCAGTTCGGGTACCTCCTCCATCTTACGCTCAGCGAGCTCAGTACCCTTGTTGTTCTTGCGCTCATAGAGCACAGGGAACACTTTGGCATCGGCTTGTGCAGGTGCCGGCGTCTCTACTTTGGGTTCCTCTTTCTTAGGCTCGTCTTTCTTGGTCTCATCATTAGCCACCTCTTCAGCTTTAGGTTCCTCGAGAGGTGCCGGAGCCTCAGCTTTCTTGGTCTCAATAGCCATAGGTTCCGGATCTTCGTTGAGGTCCTCTATCGCCTCGAGGATAGTGCTGTCAGCCGGATATTGTGCAGGTACAGCGCTGTATACTTTGGCCTCCTTAGGCGCAAAGATAGCCCAGCCGATGACTACACCGATGACCAGACAGATCAGAGAGATGACCAGCACGATAAGCCAGTCGGAGAGGCCAGTTTTCTTGGTACTGGTGGTAGGGGTGTTGACCAGATAGCCCGGTTTTTTCTGCAAGCGGTACTTGCCTCCGGCCATTTGGTAGAGCTCGTATCCTTCGACGCTGATGGTAGCTACGGTACGCGAAGAGCGGCTGGTGAACTCCACTCCATCGATGATGAGTGTGAGCTCGTCACCCTCTTTGGAGAGCACGATCTCTACGGAGTCTTTGCCTACGAAGTTGACTGCATCGTTAAACTCAGCGTATCCGGTACCCATGACGCGTATCTGTACGTGGTCCAGATCGGACTCACGGATATAGACGCCGTAGCCGTTGGTCACCTCACGGTTGTTGATATAGAGGCGGTAAGGCACGGTCGTACCGCTTTCGGCCTTGACTTGGATCATCTGATAGCTGATCAAGCGGAACCACTCGAGGGTCGGAATACGATACTCCATCGACTCGGATACCACGATCTTCTGCTCGGTTTTGTTGGTACCGGCGATGCGGCCGAGCATACCTTTCTTGCGGAAGCTGATGGTCACTTCCTGTCCACGCGTTACAGACACAGGCGCGCTAAACTCGCGGCCGTTGAGATACAAAGTAACGCCATCGGTCTCCTTCTGCGGAGATAATATCACTTTATCTAACATAGTACTCATAGTTATGCAATTTTACAATTCGGGCGCAAAGGTACAAAAAAAATCGCACATGTGCAAATAAATTGTGCGATTTTTTTAATGGTAATTAAAAATCCTGCCGGATAGTGTGCATTTTTTGTCACAGTGTTTGTGCAAAAGCCTCGGCTTGGGAGAGTTGGTCAATCTTGCCCACATCCATCATTCGGTAGTGGTGTGGCACATAGGCTTTGAGTGTCTCGGTTTGGCAGCAGTGGAGATAGAGGTCAATGAGCGAGAACTTCTCCCCTTTGGTTGCTACTACGCTATCCATGCAGTCCATGATACGGGGCGAGAGGATCTGCATCCCCGAGAAGGCCAGCAGTTTTAATGATGGAATGATGGATTGATGGATTGATGAAGGGCGTACTTCGCCGGTCTGGATATTGGTCCATCCGCGGAGTTGGCAGGTGTCGTCAAAGCAGAGGTAGCGCTGGGTAGGACGCTCGGAGACGACCAGAAGTCCAAGGGTGTTAGGATCATAGGCATTGAGGAATGCGCCCAGATCGATATTGGAGAGTATGTCCACGTTGCAGGCCAGAATGGGCTCGTTGGTGGCAGTCCATTCGGGATGGTCGATGAGCACTTTGCGCAGTCCGCCTCCGGTGTCAAGCAGTTGATCTCGCTCATCAGAGATAAGGATGTTGCATCCCCAGCCGGCGTTACGACGGATAGTGTCGATGATAAGATCCGGAAAATGGTGGACATTGACGATTATATCGCGTATGCCGGCGTCGCGCAAACGCTCCACTTGCCATTGTAGCAGGGGTTTGCCTGCGAGCGGCACTAATGCTTTGGGCATGGTGTCGGTGAGAGGCTTAAGACGAGTGCCGAGTCCGGCAGCAAAGATCATCGCTTTCATAGTGATATATACTAGGGTACTAGGAGCCTAGGGTTTCAGGGTCCTGGTGATATTTTGTTCGCGGTGGATGAGGTGAACACGGACGCCGTATTTGTCGTGTAGACGTTGGGCGGTGTGTTCGGCACTGTAGACCGAGCGGTGTTGCCCGCCGGTGCAACCAAAAGCTACCTGCAGATGGGTAAAACCGCGCTCGATGAAACGTTCTACGTGGTGGTCTATCAGTTTGTCGACAGCGTCGAGAAAAGTGAGTATCTCGCCATCTTGCTCGAGGAAGTCAATGACCGGTTGGTCTAATCCGGTGAGGGATTTGTATTCGTCATACTTGCCGGGGTTATGGGTCGAGCGGCAGTCAAAGACATAACCGCCTCCGTTGCCACTATCATCGCTCGGTATACCTTTTTTGAAAGAAAAAGAATAGACCGTAACGGTGAGACTAGGGGCACTAGGAACACTAGGGGAACTAGGAACACTAGGGGAACAAGTCAGGCAGTCTGCTATCTGACGGAGATAAGGGTATTCGGGCAGTTGGTCGAGGATGTCGCGCAGGTTACGCAGGGCATTAGGGATAGACTGCAGGAAATGGGGTTTGCGCTCAAAGTAACCACGGTAACCGTAGGCGCCGAGTACTTGGAGTGTACGGAAGAGGACGAAGTGTGGAAGGGCAGCGCGCCAAGCTTCTTTATTGATAGAATGTTGTAATGATGTAATGATGACTTTCTCCAACTCGTCGAGATAGGCGTCGATGAGTTGGTTACGCAAGTCGGCAGGGATATTAGCCTTGGCTTGCCAGAGGAAGGAAGCCACGTCGTATTGGAGTGGTCCGCGTCGTCCGCCTTGGAAGTCGATGAAGTACGGTTCGCCGTCGAGGAGCATGACGTTACGGCTCTGACAATCACGATAGAGGAAGAAATCTGATGGTTGATGTGTGATGTATGCTGTGAGGCGATCGAACTCGTCTTCGAGACGGGGTTCGGAGAACTCTATCTTGGTACCTTTGAGGAAGCAGTACTTAAAGTAGTTGAGGTCCCAACGAATGGAGCGCTCGTCCATGGATGAGACGGGGAAACAGTAGGACCAATCGAGGTCTTGTGCTCCTTGGACTTGTATATGTGCCAAAGCGCGGATGGTCTTGGTAAGCAGGGCTTGTTCTTGCGGGGTGAAGCAGCCTGTTTGTCGTCCGTGGCTGATAGCATCGAAGAGGATGGTATCGCCCAGGTCTTGTTGGGTATAAGACATACCGTCGTCGCTGACGGAGAGTACACGTGGTACGGGCAGTCCCTTGGACGCAAAATGGCGCGAGAGGTAGATGAATGCGCGGTTCTCGTCGAAGTTAGTACCGGCAACGTGGATAACGGTTTGACCGTTGTCTTGGATGCGTGTGTAGACGCGGTTGGAGCCTTGTTGTGGAATAGGATTCATTATGCTCTAAACTGGATTGCGTGATGTTGGCACGTGATGACACAAGGGCCCATGACATCGTGGAGGATGCCATCGGCTTCGAAGAGCAGATGTTTCTTGGTGCGCAGTTCGATTTTCTTGCCCACTACAGCGTGTACGAAGGACACATCGGTGAGGTGACCGTTATAGAGTTTGGGAACAGCCTGTAGGATCTTGTGCAGAGTAGGCTTGGCGACGAACATTGACTGGAATATACCGTCTGTGGGGTCCGCATCGGGGTTTTGTTTGATACCTCCTCCGGAGAAGGGTCCGTTACCGATATTCATAGTGTAGAGTCCATCCTCGAGCAGCAGTTGATCGTCGACATAGAGTCCCATATGAATGGGTTTCTGTTTGAAGAAGGCAACTATGAGTCCGAAGAGATAGTTGATACTGTGGCTGCCGATGTAGTATTTGAATTGGTCCGCTATCTTACAGCACAGAGGATCGACACCAAAGCCGACAGAGTTGATGAAATAGCGATGGTAAGCAACGTTGTTGCGGTAGTAGGTGACACATCCCACATCGATGGGGTGTCCTTCGCCTTCAAAGAAGCGTTTGAGGCTCTGTTTGTGGTTTTTGGTGAGGTTCCAATATCGTCCCCAGTCGTTGCCTGTGCCACGGGGCATGATGCCGAGGTGTATCTTAGCGCGTTGTTCGGCGGGGATATCGGCCGTCATGATGCCGTTGAGTGCCTCGCTGAGTGTACCGTCTCCGCCAAGCACGAGTATCTCGTCATAGCCACGCTCTACGAGGTCACGCGCCAGTTCGGTAGCATGGCCGGCGTACTGGGTGACACGGTAGGCGAAGGGTTGGTGTCGGTGTCGGAGTAGTCTAAATAGGTACACGCGTTGCGCGCGGAAGGCGCGTTTGCCCGATTTGGGGTTGATAATTATTCCTAGCATAGTAATAGAGTCGAGAGTTAAGAGTCGAAAGTCGATAGTTGAGAGTTAGAAAATAACAAAAAGAGCGCACTCAATCTTCATAGTGCGCTCTTTTTTAGTGTTGATTAGTTAAAAAACTCTTTAACTTTCTCGTTAGCCACGATTTCTTCTTGGAAGATGTAAGCGCCGGTTTTAGGCGACTTAACCATCTTGATACACTTCGTATGGTTACGACCGGCATTACCGGTTTGGAGTGTAGCGACCGCTTTCTTTGCCATAGTTCTAAGCCTTTCTAATTAAAGCGTTAATTACTTGATCTCTTTGTGTACGGTGTACTTTTTGAGATACGGATTGTACTTTTTGAGCTCCAGACGGTCAGGAGTGTTCTTGCGGTTCTTGGTAGTGATGTAGCGAGACATTCCCGGAACTCCGCTGGCTTTTTGCTCGGTGCACTCAAGGATTACTTGAACGCGTGCTTCTTTTGTTTTCTTTGCCATTGTTTTTCCTCCTTTTTAAGCGTAAAGATACCCTTTCTCGGCAGCCTGCTTGAGCGCAGCGTCCAATCCGATTTTGTTAATAGTACGTAGACCAGCCGCACTCACGTTCAGCTGAATCCAGCAATCCTGTTCTACCCAGTAGAACTTACGGTGGAAGAGGTTCACATCGAAGGTGCGCTTAGTGTGGCGCTTCGAGTGAGACACATTGCATCCACCCATGGCTTTCTTGCCTGTAATTTGACAAATTTTTGACATTGTAGTATATATTTTATTATTATCTTCTAAACATGCAATTCCTCCGCAAAGCAGTACACTTTACGCGAAAATTCGTGCAAAGGTACGAAAAAATATTTATACCACCAAATATTTTTGCAAAAAAAATGATTTTTTATGCATTTATTGTATAAAAATACACAAACGAAGACCTTTTTTGGGTCCTCGCTTGTGAAAATTGATGTATTTACGTGTTTATTCGAAAACAGCGTAATAGGTCACATCTGCGGTCACTTTTCCGCTAGCTGTAGTGAACAGATCAGCGGGGCTGTTGAACGGGTCGAACCACTCGGGTTCAGTAGTCCATCCGATGAATTTGGTACCCTCACAAGGGGTAACTGTTTTGGTCGGCAGTACGAGGTTCTCGGTACCGTTAATGTTGTAGGTTTTGGTCTCAAGTGTTTGTCCGTTGACCACCCAAGTGACGGTATAGTTCTGCTCGACGGGCTCCTCGATATAGACGAGCGAGATGACGCAGTTAGACTCGGTGATATTGAGCAGCGGTTTGCCGCTAATGCCTGTCCAAGTGGTGACTTTAGCAGAGCCCGGGAAGGTGTTCTTAGAGCAATATTCGCCACCTATCCTGTCACCCGAAGCGGATACGACGGTATAACGCAGGCTATTGGCGGTGTTGTTGGGTGTATTGCTAGTCCAAGCGGAAGAGTTGAAGTTAACTTTCCAGATCAGCAGTCCATGACCGGTAAGCGGAGCGTCCCAGCCTTTGGCTTGGCGGTTCTCGATGTAGTAGACGAGGCCTGTCTCGGTAGGAGTTTGTTGTGTACCGCGTGAGTTGATTTGGTATGCTTTGCCGCCTGTTTGTCCGTTGGCGATGATATCGAGCTTCTTACCGGTATTTCCAAGGTTCTCGGGAGTCTGCCATCCGAAGAAGTATTTCTCCCACGGGTCATAGTTAGGCGGGCAGTGTCCGTCGCCGTTGTAGGAGCCACCATCCATGATATTCCAGTCATTAGGGGTAAGCATGTTCTTGTAGTTGGTACCGTAGCTGGTGTCATAAAGATCAGGCAGACCCATGACGTGGCCAAACTCGTGGCAGAGTGTACCGATACCGCCGAGAGCAGATCCGGACATCTCGCCTGACATAGCATAGTTGTTGATCTTCTTGCCACCGAGGGTACGTTGTGCGCTGTTATAGGTACAATATCCATACTGGATAGCCGATGATACGTCCCAGTTGTGGGGCCAAATGGTCTCTGAGGTACCGCCGTCAGCTTGTCCTTTGCCGGCATAGATGACATAGACGAAGTCTACGTATCCATCGTTGTCGGAATCATAGTCAGCCCAGTTGATAGTGAACTGTTGGTTAGCCAGGATACATGCCTCTACAACAGCATCGGTAGCGTGTTGGTCATCACCTTCGTCTTGGCCGGGGTTGTCGGTGCCGTAGTATGCTACGTTGCGGCTGAGGGTAACCGGTCCGAAGACGTCGAACTGCGGGCGGTAACTGCCGTTAGATTGATCAGCAAAGTACTGTGCAGCAGACGGATAGCCACTATTGACGGTACAGTTAGTAGAGTTGCAGAGTTCGTCGAACGTAGCTTGTGTATGGCCGCTCTGCATGCTCTTGTTGGAGAAATTGGCAAGGATGACCACGCCTTTGGGAGCGAGGTTAGGAGTAGTACCTACATCTTTGCGTTGACGGCGTGCTACGCCTTTGGCGCGGCGGGCAGCTGCTTGTGAAGCAGTAGGCGCATCGCCTACGACTTGATACATTCCATCGATTTCGCGTACTTGTTTGCCGTCGCGGTTGATGGTATAGTGGTAGAACTCGTCACCAATGACTTGGATCTCGATGGTAGAGCCATCGGCTTGTGTGCGTGTTTGCCATCCACGGCGTGCCGGAACGGCGTTAGCTATGAGTGAAACTGCCAAAAGCAGCGAACATATAAGTATCTTTTTCATAATTGCGAAACTTGTTTAGACCGTTTTAGTTGATTCGTGTACCTTGAGCGTTATACTCCACTCCATCGCGGATGATGACGAGTTGTCCGTTACGCAAGATTTTGACAGCCTGGGTACGGATGTTGGTTTGGTCGATATCGGTACCGTTGTCCCAGATAGGAGCCAGTACGACGTCTGCGGCAGGCATTGTAAAGGAAGCGCCGGGCTCGTAGATAACACCATCGTAGCGCCATCCTGTGAGTGTCTTACCACCTTTGGAAGGTGTAGCATTAGAGAGGGTAAGAACAGTTCCAGCCTCGTAGGTCGGCTCCTCGCAAAGTGTTTTGCGGTACGGGAATCCTTGGTAAGAGAGCGAATAGGTCTCAGCCGGTGGTGTAGTAGAAGCACGGCGGTAGAGTTGAACAGCAGTTTGTGAGCTGGTGTAGTTGGTAAAACGGGGGCTACTAGCATTATATTGAAGATTGCCATTGGTTCCACTGGTCAGCGTAGCATCTCCTGCTGCAACAGAAATCGTCCATGAGGTAGTTCCGCTATCCCACGCGAGTGCGGCCTTAGTGGCCGTAGTTCCCAGCAATTTGCCATCTGTTCCGGCAAAAGTCCATGCTCCTGATTTGCCTCCCAGGGTTAGTACCTGAGTACCAGTTGGAAGCGAGTTAATAGCATCGTTTGAGAAAGTAGCATCTAAAGCCGCAAAATACTTTGTTCCAGAAGCTATCTCACCAGCCACTTTGGATTTGGTTTTGCATCCAATAACGATTTGGTCGCCTGCTTTGAGTGTCGAGGCGTCGGTAACAAGTGTCCACTCGTCTGCCATAACTGTCATCGCTATCATCAGCGACAGACAGCATGTGATAAATTTATTCATTTTAGATTTTAATATAATTAGTATTTCTTAGGGGCTACAAAGGTACTGCTTTTTTTTGACATACGCAAATAAATCTTAGAAAAACACTCAGAATATGCTGTTTAGCGAAAAAACGTTAGAGGAACGTTTCCAAAGATAATACATATAGAACAAAAGTATCTCTATATAACACACATCAAAGGCAGCGGTTAGGCTGCCTTTGATGAATAGGTTCGCTTGCACGCGGGGGCGTGATTAATAATGTACGCCCGCCTGCGTGTGTGCGTAGGAGTTAGTCACCATAGATAGTGTCTTGGGTCTCGTTTGAGCTACCGCCGGAAGAGACGGGAGCTAAGCCTTGCAGCATGTTCTCGCCCTTGAGGTCGACGGTCTCAGTTGTCGGATTAATATACATCTTTTTCATAATTTTGATCGTTCTTATATAGTCTACTGGTAAACTGGTTTACTGGTCATAGTAGATCTATTATTTTACTAAGCGACCTGTTGCATCGTACGTCTTGTCACCGCGGATGATGAAGAGTTGACCATTGATCAAGATCTTCTGTACCTTGGTGTCATTGCCGTAGATATTGTCAACATCTGTAGCAACAGCAGGAGCATTACCACCCATTACCAGGCGACGACGCGGAGCACCATTAGTACCCGGAGTCGGTGCACTGGAAACAACATCCAAATTATCCAAACCAATAACATACGCACGATTTGCACCCAGTATTACGTTGTCTGAGTTAACGAAGATGTAATGGTTCTTGCTGATCACGTAGTTGCCCCAGAGGGTCGTACCGTCAGCAGAACTGAGTTCATCGAACGTACCTTGCATGCCCTTCGTGTTCTGAACAGGAGTTGTCAAAGCAGCCTCAGTATCGGTGTTATAAACCTTAATCTCCGTATTACCGTTCTCCGGAACGAAGATGTACGGTTCACCTGCTACAAGACGATTCTCTTCTACCTCGTCGAATACGAGATAGTTGTTCTCGTTCTTACCAGTCAACTTATACAGCGTTGCGCCGCCGAGGATAGCGTCATTCGTCCAGCACAGCGTACCGATGTTCGCCGGATTAAGGTTCTCACGATGGTAACTATATTCAGCCTTGAACTCAATCTTCGAAATACGAACATACTGATTTGCGCTCTCACCTTCATAACCTATGATCTCTACCGATCCCGGTTCTACTGCAAGTGCATAGGTAATGTACTTATCAGCAGCCGTGCCTGAAGTTGTGCGAGCGCACTTCTTATCGTTAATAGCGATTGTACGTGCATTGTTACCGTTGCTTGCGAAGGTTACAAATACAGCACCCGGAACGGTTACATTGAACTGTACATAACGTCCTGCCAGATGCTTAACGCCATCACTTTCTGTACGACCAATGTGCTGTCCTTCGAACTTCAGAGCCTGAGCATTGAAGGTTGTATTGTTAACACCATCAATATTTGCCAACAACAAGCGAGCGTTCTTGTCATCACCGGTAAGCTCAATATGATTTGCCGATACATTGGTCATATCCCATGTAGTAGTTTCCGTTACATCTACCTGCTCAAAGGAAGCAACAACCTCTACTTGGCAAGTTGCCTTCAGACTTTCGCTATTGTTCAATTTCACTTGGACAGTAACAGTTCCTGCTGCGAGAGCAGTTACTACACCGGTCGTAGCATTGATATTAGCAATTGTTCCTTCGCCTTCGCCTACAATGCTCCAAGCGATACTCTCATAATATGCCTCATTCGACGGAAGCAATGTCATCGTCGGAGTAACCGTATTACCAATAGCAACCGTTGCATTCGCAAGGGATACACCAGTTACCGGAGCCAAACGATCAATGCGTAAGGTCTTGAAGCTATTATCACTATTCGAACCTGTCATATAAAGTACCTCAGCACCAATAAGAGGAGACTCAGAATCCAATACATACTTATGCTTACCATCAGTACTTGTAGTTACTGCCGTTCCTTCATTGTTTTTCTTAATTGACATGTAACGGTTATCACTATTGTCAGAAGTGTAAGAAAGTACATCACCTGCTTGCAATGCACATTCAAGTACTACTTTGATATAGTTATTTCCATTCTCACGAATCTTAATTGCACCGCTTGTAATAGGGAACGTACTATTGGAAGCGGTCGTTCCAAGGTAAACATTTCCACCCGTTACGGTTACCACATCTTCCGTAGTAACAACCTCAACTTCATCGCTATTCTTAGAAACATTATAAACTACATTATTTGCTTCCGGATCAATAGCCCAAGCGAACAAGTTACCGCTTACCGGACAATCAGGACTTACAGTAATCGTCTTCTCTACCGATGCAGGCGTGTTGCAATAAATCGAGCCATCACCGACTACGGTTGCCGTAATCTTCGCCGAACCTTTCTTCAGATAGTTAATCGTGATATTCACACCATCATTCGAAACTGCAACTACGGTCGGATCACTACTTACGACCTCAAGGCCTGCAGCATAGTTCGTGGTAACAGAAGCGCTACCATTGGAACCCTTTACGCCATCAGTCGGTTCAACATCCCACGCAACTGTCGCAGGAGTACACGGAGCCGCTACAGTTACCGCACAAGCAGCGTAGATAGAATTATCGTCTTGCGACCTCGCGATGATGTTTACCGGTCCACCCGTAGCTTCACCGGTTACTACACCGTTTGCCACGCTTGCTATCGAAGCATTTTCACTTTCCCAAATAATAGTCGGGTTTGAAGCCTCCGTTGGAGCAACTACAGCTGTCAACGTGAACTGAGCACCTTGTGCAATCTCCTTGCTGCTAATTGCCGTTGTTCCTTCTTTCAGTGTTACGCTTGTTACAGATACCCAAGGTTTAATCGTGATCGCAGTAAACTTACCGTCACCCTTTGTCTGATTAGATACTATTGCATACATTGCAGGCGTATTCGTACCAGCAATAGTAGGATCGTCTCCGGAACTTGTCGGAACTGTCAATTCAACACCATTACGATAAACCTTCATAGCACGTGCAGTACCGGTGCTCTCTAGTGTAAACTGCTCTGCTGCACCTAAGAAGAAATAGACACGGGTATTACCCGGAGTCTCACGAGACCAATCGTCATCGGTCTTCGAGAATCTCCAACCGCTATTATATGCATAACCCGTCTTGATATATGCTTGCTCCGCTTCTCCACCATTGAAGGTCTCTTTCTCTCCTGTTCCTGCATAAGGAGCAACAGCTGTCTTAGTTACCGGGAAGATATAATCAACCTCTGCAACAGTAACCTTAATATTACCGTCAACCTCTTCATAAACCGGTGATTCTTGACCCAGTACCTTAATAGAACTCAACGTCGGAGCGCTTTCACCCTGCAGATAGTAAACAGTTACAGCCTGATTCTTGATGAAAGCATCGAAGGTATTGCTATAGATAGCTTGAACGAGTTTCGGCATATAGTGTGCGAACAACTCAATCGAAGCGCCCGGAGTGTACGGACTTGCAATCTTATTGCCACCAGTTGCTGCATCATACCAACCGATGAAGTCCCAATTTGTCTTCGTCGCGGTCGGCAGAACAAGAGCAGGATCACCCTCTTTCCATGTTGCAGAAGGAGTCTCGCAAGAACCACCGTTTGCATTATAGGTAATGGTCAACACACTTGCCGAAACGCTCAACGTAACAACATTCGAAGTAGCATTACCGCAGTCACCGCTTACAACGCAACGGAACTTATAATCACCTGCGGCAGCTTTGCTAACAGAATAAGTTGCCTCATCTGCATTCGCGATATCAGTCCAGTTCTCACCTTCTTGGATTTGCCATTGATAGGTCAGCGTACCCGCACCTGTAGCAACTACAGAGAACTCTTGTGCGATATTAACAGAAGCTTCTGCATCTACCGGTTGAGTGGTAATCGTTGTTGCCGGCTTAATCGTGATAGCAGCTGTATTCGATTGAGCAGAACATCCGTCGGCAGTACTTACTACGCAGTAATACGATGCATTTGCTGCCAAAGCGGCGGTTGTATAGGAAGCAGTAGTAGCACCTGAACCACCGGAAACAGCAGTTCCATCACCATTATACCAAGCGTAGGTATAAGGAGTTGCCCCTCCGGTAATGTTACCTACTGTCAAAGTAGCAGTCGAACCGGTACAGATGGCAGCAGCTGTCGGCTGTGTACCGATAGTCGGCTTCACGCAGTAGCAAGTTTCACGCTCAACGGTAACACTCTTAATCTCATGGTTTTGAGTCTTATTGCCATCAGTAGTAGTAGTCGTGCGCAAGAATCCGATTGTATTCATGTCCGAAGGAATAATGAATTCTACATCATCCGTGTCTCCTTCCGTCGGACCATTCTGCACTTGATAACCGGAATAAGAACTGTGAGTACCATAAACCATGTACAATTTACCTGACTCATAGTCATTCGCTTTGACATTAACAGTTACAATATCTCCGGCCTTGAAACCACCATTCAGACTCATCTCATAGTACTTACCATCACCTAATTTTTGTCCTGAAAGATTGATAGTTGTCGTACATCCCGTATGAGTATCTGAGCTATTGTTGATATTAGTAGAAGTTGCTAATGTCTCTGTCTCGCAACCGGTCTTTGTAATAACTTCTGCAAAGTCAGAAGCCAACGAGCACATGCCCGACTTGCTGATTAAGCAGTAGTAGTACATCGTCGTTGCAGTTGCAGCAGAAGTAATATTCAATGTAGCATTGGTTGCGCCATCTATTTCAACAGCAGGATTCGCAGGATCTGTTGTGCTGTACCATTGATAGCTTACACCTGTTGTACTTGTCACAACACTCAACTCAACAGCAGAGCTGACTGCGACTTTCTGTGATGCAGTCGGTTGAGTGGTAATAACCGGAGACTCTGCCAAAGTAACAGCAGCAGAACCGTTCATTGCGGTCTCTTTATAAGACGCATTAGCTACCGACTTAACGGTATATGTACCGGCGACCTCAATTCCCGAGAACGAGATAACATCACCTGTTCCTGCAACAACCTTACCTTCAACAGCTACAGCATCTTTATACAACTGATAACTTACGCCCGACTGACTTCCGGATAATGTAATCGTTGCGCTCTCGCCACTAGCCACACAAGGACTATTGTCTTCTACGCCAACAGTAAATTTGTCAGCACTAGGTATTTCCGGAATACGAAGAGAGAAAGCAGCAAGGTCGTTTTCATCTGCGACTGTCGAACCAGAGATTTCAATAACGCTTACGGCGGAAGGGGTTAAGGTAAAACGACGTACAGAATACGAAGTATTGAGTGTCATTGATTGCTCAACACCATTAATTTTTACAACCAAGTGCTTATTGTTAGAAGCTGTTGAATTTTTATCTTTTGCATAGAAGCTAATCTGGTCATAGCCTTGCACTTTGATCATAACAGAGTTCGCAGTGGAATTTAGTTTGATAGGGCCATAACTTGAAATCGCAGGAAATTCATCTTTTGCTGAACTCATATTTGAGGCAGTACCAGTGATAGATCCCTTCATCCAAGCCCCTTTAATCATAGAAGGAGTAAAAGGAGTAGACGCATTGAACTTTGCAGATGAAATACAATGAGCATCACTTGTATTCGAAGATTTTGTACCTGCAAACCACCATGCATCATCACTAGATTTTACCAAACCATATATCTCGTACTGACGTTCTTTACTATCCACTGTTTTAGTAACCAATGTCTGGCCATAACCGCCTTTATCTGCAGCCTTTTCGTATAGACCCGGAATATGAGCCGTTAAATCTCCTCCGAGTTCATTAACTTTCAGTGAGAATACTGGAGATGTTGCGCTACCCTTTGAGTTCGTAGCCACACAGTAGTAGTAATACGTTCCAACTGCCAAAGAATTTGAAGTCGTATAAGAAGCCGTTGCTGCACCACTTATTTCCGTCGGATTAGTTTTCTCAGCATCATCACAACTATACCATTTATACGATGGAGTCGGATTGCCCGTTGCGGTTACAGAGAATTGTTTTGTCTCACCTGCTGTAATCTCAGCCAAATCCGGTGTTGTAGCCGGATTTGTAATAGTTGGAGCTGCCTGCTCACCACCACTAGTAGATACAGCGGTTGCAGAAACGCTTGCTACATAAAATGTAGTTGTCGAAGATGGATAATTTGTGCCACTACCAATCGTATATGTAGTTGAAGGAGCAACTGGATCTGTTGCTTTCACTCTTTTGTACAATTCAATTTTTGTATAGTTGGCCGTAAAAGTTATATTAGCTTTATCTTCAGTTGTACTATTTCGTGCAGGAGCAGTTATCAACTTTATTTCCTTTGCTCCGTCTGCATCATACAATACGCAAGCCATTGTTGCAGTCGAACCATCACTATTCGAAGCACATGTAACAACAATTGGGGAAGACAATTTGTAACCGGAAGCTGCTTCTATTCTGATCCAATCCGCATCACTAGTCTCGATTTTGGCACACGCTACACCTGATACATTTTTAACCTTGGCACTTACGGTACCCGTTTTATTCGAAGATACGGTAACATTTCCAGATGAAGCTCCACCAGATGCTACTATTTGTGTAGCAGTAAAATCCGCCGCCATAACATTTCCGATGGCAAATGTGAATAGCATTACCAACGTGAAAATTGCCCCCCACGTTCGGTGGTACCGTTGGTGATTCGTTGGAGATAAGTTGGATGTTCGTTGGGTATTACCCTTACGTCCCTCTAACCTACTTCCCACAAAACTTTGAATTTTGTTTTTCATAAGCATTTAAATTTTAATCGTTAGTAAAAAATTGGTTTATATTATTTTCGAATTTTAATTTCATTCTGCAACCACCACTGTTTGGATAAGTGTTTGCGGATTTTGGCGAACGTCCCAAACCGCGACTATGTGCGCTTCGTCCTCAGCCAGAAAATATATCACTTTCTCCGACATATTATCATAATTAAAGTCGAAGATTTTGCGCAGATGTTCACGCGCACTATCATGCCATTTTATCTCTGCCATGTAGCTACCTCCTGCTTGAAATCCGAATGACTCATCATCCCTAAACCTTCAGCATATTCCCGCTCTGCTTTATTAGCAAATGCGATGATTTCTTCTGTTGAGAATTGGCATGGCGCACCATCCTCGCGAAGAGAAACGATATAATTCAGCACTCTATTCATCTTTTTCTCATCCTCTATCATCGGTCCCATCGCTGTCAGGAAACGACTACTTGCTATTGCCTGCGCTACACTCATATGCATTCAATTTTTTTTAAGTTAAACAAAAAAATTGGTTTATTAATTGTAAAAATTATTTTGACTTGATTTATTTGCTATAGTGATACCTCAAGCACTACCATCTTTTGCGGTATGATATGATGGATATAAGCATTTTCTTCTTCCACCGAGAATATTATTGCCATATTCTTGTAATTCGTCCGGCGAACCTCCATCCCTAATTGACGAGACAACTCTTCATCTACGGCCAATGAGCCTGCTGAATTCTCTAATTTCTTAATTTCCTCTTCTAACCCCAGCATATATCTCTTTGCCGTCAGAGGAGCGTGAACCTCATCTTTTATGAAGTGAGCCAATGACTTACGTTCTTGCTTCGCCTCTTCGGTAAGTTTGATATTGTACTTCTTCATATAGCCTCACGAATATCATTCATTCCGAACTCTTCACCAAGATCTTTTGCCAAACCATCAAAATACTCCTCAACCGTGTACATCGGCTTATTCTTGAAATCCGGATCTATACTCAAAGGACGATGAAGCGGCTGAATCTTGATGCTCTCAATGTATGCGAGCACCTCATTCATCTTCTGCTCATCCTCTATCATCGGTCCCATAGCGGTGAGGAAACGACTACTTGCTATTGCCTGCGCTGCACTCATATTCTTGATTGATTAGTTAAACATTTCATTCACGGCGCAAAGATACGAAAAATATTTCATATACGCAAGCGCGGGGGCGTAAAGCGTGCGCAAAACAATAAGAAAAAAGATAATAATACACCATTTTCGCCAATTTTTACACCAAAAAGTAGAGACTAAAAATGCTAAAACGAGCGAATTTTAAGAAAAAGATGCGAAATATTGCGAAACATTTGCATATGTCAAAAAAAAGTTGTACCTTTGCACCGGATTTCAAAAAAATCACTCCCTGAATGTATATCTATCGGTAACGAAAAACAAATCGGTCACTCGATATGAGTCCGATAAACATACGATGTAATACCGACAAACATAAACTAGAGAATTTACACTATTTTTATGCAATACGATTTGAATAAACTGGAGCGAATGACGCTCGAAGAAGTACGTGAGATTGCCCAAGAGATGGGTATCAAGACACGCCGCTCGCAAGGATTGCGAGAACTGAGTTATCTAATCCTGGACGCACAAGCAGACAATCGCGCCGCTGAGGTACAAGCCAAAATGGAAGCCAAAGCCGAGCGCAAAGCTGCAGAAGGCGATAAGCCCAAACGCGAACGCCAACGTGTGACCGTGAAGAAAGCCAAAGCAACGAAGATCAACACCGCTAACCTGGTGGATGAGAACCATGTAGCTACGGTAGGTGCACCGAAAGAGGAGATGAAAGAGATGATTGAGCGCAACAAGCAGAACAACCACAAGCCCAACAAGACAGTAGTGTCTATGGACGCTAAGAAACCGCTGCCAACGCTCACAGAAGCAGCTCCCGCACCGGCAGCTCCGGCAGAAGAGCCTAAGCCCGCTCAACCGGCACAACAGGCAGAGAAACTGCCCGAAGCTGAAGCCAAACCGGCACCCAAGAAACGCGGAAGACCGAAGAAGAATGCGACCGTAGAGGTAAAGGCGAACGGCGAAGGGCCAAAGGCGAATGAGGAAGAGCCGAAAGTAAAAGCGAATGGCGAAGGGCCAAAGGCGAATGAGGAGGTGAAAGAGCAGGCTCCGAAGAAGAAAGAGAGGTTCAGTATCGATCTGGGCGACCATGTGATAGCTATGGGAACACTGGAGTGCGCACCGGACGGATACGGATTCTTGCGCTCAGCTGACTATAACTACCTGCCCAGTCCGGACGATGTGTATGTATCGAAAGACCAGATACGTAACTTCGGACTCAAAGCAGGCGACACGGTAGAATGCACCGTACGCATCAACCCACAGCCGGACAAGTACTTCCCGATGGACAAGGTGATCCGCATCAACGGACTGGAGCCTGAGAAGGCAAAGAAACGTGTGGCGTTTGAGCACCTAACCCCACTCTTCCCGAACGAGAAGTTCAAACTGTGCAAGGGTTACAACGACCCGCTGAGCGTACGTATCATCGACCTGTTTGCGCCGATCGGAAAAGGTCAGCGCGGACTGATAGTAGCACAGCCGAAGACCGGTAAGACCGTACTGCTGAAGGATATAGCTAACGCGATATCGGCTAACCACCCGGAGGTATATATGATCGTACTGCTGATAGACGAGCGCCCGGAGGAGGTGACTGATATGGCACGCTCGGTAGATGCCGAAGTGATTGCATCGACCTTCGACGAGCCGGCTGAGAACCACGTGAAAGTGGCCAATATAGTACACGAGAAAGCCAAACGACTGGTAGAGAGCGGTCACGATGTAGTGATACTGCTCGACTCGATCACCCGTCTGGCTCGCGCATACAACACCGTAGCTCCGTCGAGCGGAAAAGTGTTGTCCGGAGGTGTGGAAGCACAGGCTCTGCACAAACCGAAACGCTTCTTTGGTGCGGCGCGTAACATAGAAGGCGGCGGAAGTTTGACCATCATCGCGACAGCGCTGACCGAGACCGGATCGAAGATGGACGACCTGATCTTTGAGGAGTTTAAGGGTACGGGTAACATGGAGTTGCAATTGGATCGCAAGCTGGCTAACCGCCGTATCTTCCCGGCTGTGGATATACCGGCATCGAGCACCAGACGTGACGACCTGCTGTTGCCGCAAGACGTGCTGACACGTATGTGGCAGATACGCAAGCAGTTAAGCGACATGAATGGTACAGAAGCGATGGATACGCTCAAGAACTATATGGAGCGCACAGAGGATAATGACGAGTTCCTCTTGGCCGTAAATGGTGGACGCTAATAGGACCGTTACACTGTAAGACCGCTTCGCTGTAGGACCGTTACACTGTAGGACCGCTTCGCTGTAGGACTTATGAAGATATTGATACTAAACGGCCCAAATCTGAATCGTCTGGGAACAAGAAAACCGGAGATATACGGGCGGAAGACGATGGCACAGATTTTGTTGGACATCCAGAAACGATGGCCAGAGGTTCATTTTGTGTACCGGCAGTCGAACCACGAAGGGGAGCTGATTGACTGGGTGCAGTCAATAAATGATGAAATGAGCGGCACTGACGTGCTCAATGATGCGCCTGCGGCTCTGAATGATGTACTGGGTGTTGTGATCAACGCAGGGGGATATAGTCACACGAGTGTGGCGTTGCGGGATGCAGTAGAAGAGTGCGAGGTGCCCGTGGTGGAAGTACACATAAGCGATATCAGTAAACGTGAAGCGTTCAGGCAAGTGAGTCTGCTGACCGATGTATGCGCACATAGTATCATAGGCCACGGCACAGACGGCTATCAAGAGGCCGTGGAGTGGCTGTTAGGGAAGACCAACTAAAAACTTTTACAAGAATAGGAAAAATGAAAAAGATTGTAACCATATTGCTGAGCCTCGTGTACGCGTTAGGCGCGTGGGCGGCCGATGTGACCGGTAAGGTGGTTGATAAAGCTTCGGGCGATATCATCGACTTTGCCAACGTCAGCGTCACCAAACAGGGCAGTACTACCCCTGTGGACGGTACTGTGACCGATGCAACGGGAAACTTCAAGCTGAGTGGCCTGAAGGACGGACAGTATACGCTGACTGTCAGTTTTATGGGCTATGTGCCTTTGACCCGCACGATCACTATGGCAGGCAAGGACGTGAACCTGGGCCGACTGGGCATGAAAGAAGATACCCGCTTGCTGCAAGAAGTGGAGGTAGTGGGACAAGCGAGTTCGATGAAGTTTGAGCTGGATAAGAAAGTGTTTACCGTCGATCAGAATATCGCTTCGGCCGGTGCGAGTGTGACCGATGTACTGGAGAATATCCCTTCGGTGGATGTGGACCAGGAAGGAACGATCAGTCTGCGCAACTCGGAAGATGTAGAGATCTGGATCAACGGCAAGCCGGCGGGTTTGAACTCAGAGAACCGCGGACAAGTGCTGCAACAGATGCCTGCCGGAACGATTGAGAAGATAGAGGTGATCACCAACCCGAGTGCTAAGTTCAGCCCGGAGGGAACATCAGGAATCATCAACCTGGTGATGAAAAAAGACCGCGCAGCGGGCTATTATGGCTCGATACAAGCCGGCTTGGACTATTCGTTGGCTGCGCCTTGGAACGTGCCGCCCGGAGGCAACATAGGCATGAACATCAATTTCAATGCCGGTCCGGTGGATGGCTATTTCAACGTAGGATACCGATATCACACCAGCAACGGTGGTAGCAAGACTGATCGTTATACCTTGAGCGGCACGGGAGCAGAGGAGTTGGATTCGACGCTGATAGTGAACCACTTGGTGCAAGATGGCCAACAGTCCCATCGCGGCGGCGGAATGTTTGCCCGTGCGGGTTTGAACTTCCATGTAGCCGAAGGACACACGATAGGAATGAGCGGATTTGGTATGGTGAGCGAACCGAAAGTATTCAATGGTGTGAACACAAATCACCGCAGCTACCTGCTGACCGATCCGGCAGGCAATATTTTGCGCGATTACACGCGTGACCAGTCGTCGGTAGGCTATCATCCGGGCGGTAATGCGACCTTGGACTATACGTTTGAGCAAAAGAACCACAAGCTGATGGTGAGCGGTACGTATAACAACTTCGGTTGGAATCAAATGACCGATTACACCCAGATAGAGGTCGGCCAAGACACACTCTATCAGGACCAAAGCAACAAGAACACCAACTGGGGCATAGAGGTGAAAGCCGACTATGAGTGGAAGCCGACGCCTATGAGCCGTTTGGAAGCCGGATATGACTATACGCGCAACGTCAACGACAGTTATGCAGATGCTCACAATATCGGGGCCGGCGGTGTGAAAGCCGAGCTGAACCCCTATTACTCAGAAGTGAATGGCCTGACGCAGAACCACGCGTTGTATATCACCTACGGAAATAGGTTCTGGAACAAGCTGTCGATCCAAGTGGGTCTGCGCGGCGAGTACTATATGCGCCATCTGGAGTCTTACTATAAGGACGAAAACGGCACTATTCAGGACTCCTATGCAGCCTACCCAAACAAGAAGGATACAGCCTATTTCCAGCTGTTCCCGAGTGCATATATAAGCTATGACTTCGGCAATGGTCACGAGCTGCAGTTGAACTACACACGCCGTGTGAACCGTCCGTGGGGACACCAGATCAACCCGCGTATGGACTTCAGCGACTCAACCAATATCAGTTACGGAAATGTTGATCTGCTGCCGGCATACTCCAATAATTTGGAATTGAACTACCTCAAGACCTGGGATCGCCACACGTTGAGTGCCGGGGTATTCTGGAAATATCGCGAAGGAGCGGTACAGAACGTCAAATATATGGACGCTGACGGCAAGACGATGAAGAACACCTATCTGAACGTGGCTACACGACAGGAATTGGGTATAGAGATAGTGGCCAAGAACAAGCTGTTTGGCGAGGTGTTGCAGTTGACGACGAGTGCCAACTTCTACTGGAACAACATCGCAGCTGTGCATGATACTATCTCTCATCAGGGAGATCTGATCCCTATCAATCTGGCCGGACAGAATATCTTTGCCGGCTCGGTAAGAGTGAATGCGCAGTTTATGTTCACCAAGAACTTCAGCGGCCAGATCAGCGCCAACTACCGCTCTCCGCGCGTAGTGGCACAGGGTACGACGAGTCACAGCTACTCGATTGACTTGGGTCTGCGTCATACGTTCCTGAACAAACAGCTGGCATTGGCGTTGAATGTACGCGACCTGTTGGACAGCCGTGCACGTAGGAACACCACGTGGGGCGACGGTTTCTGGCAGTTCAGCGAAAACAGGTGGCACAGTCGTTCGGTGAGTCTGACACTGACTTATAACTTCGGCAACCAACAAGGACGCCGCCGTGGACGCTCGGATGGCGAAATGGGTGGTGGAAGCGACGACTTTGACGATAGTGGTAATAGTAATAGTGATTTTTAACGGATTAGAGGATTAGGGGTTAGTGGATTAGTGGTTGAAAGGATGAATAGCAAAAAGATAATATTCTTTGTGGTACTGTGCTCATGGTTCATGGCTACCAAGGTGATGGGGCAGAATAACCCTTATGTGGATGATAGGCCCGTTCACTTCGGCTTCCAGTTGGGAGTCAACTTTATGAGTTTCACCGTGCACGATTCGGAGATGCCTATTGTCAATCCGTTGACGGGTGAAACCGAGATCTACCATGCACGTGTGAGCAGCCTGCTGCCGGGATTCAATGTCGGTTTCATCACCGACGTGCGCTTGTCGCGCCACCTGAGTCTGCGTTGCTGCCCGGGAATGCAGTTCTCAAGCCGTACGCTCAGTTACAAGACCGAGTCGGGGCATCCTGTAGAGGGCAGTCTGGGCAACGGCAGCACAACTGATGTGCTGTCGATACCGGTGTATATACCACTCTATTTGAAATGGGCTGCCGAACGCGAAGGTAACTACCGTCCGTATGTGATAGGCGGAGGCGGTGTAGCGTTCAACGTGAGCCGTGATCGTGAGAAACCGGTTCTGCTGAACACGATGGACTATTTCTGCGAAGTGGGACTAGGATGCGACTTCTATTTCTCGTGGTTTAAGTTTTGTCCGGAGATCACCTATCGTATCGGCTTTGCTAACCAACTCTCGCCCACCGACGGACGTATGGAGTTGGCACCACAGGATCTGTTCTACACCCAGTCTATCGACCGACTGCTGAATCGTCAGTTGGTGTTGACGTTTAATTTCGAGTAATGAAGGGGGTAGTGGATGAACGGGTTAGTGGGTTAGTGGATAATTAGTGAGAGATGAAAAATTATCGGTACATATTATTCCTGGCCGTTATGGCCCTTTTGGCTAGTTGCCGCGAGCAGCTTGTGACGGACGACCCTACTCTGTTGCTGCGTTTCTCGCAAGACACGGTGCGGTTTGATACCGTCTTCAGTTCAACGGCAGGTCAGGAAGCCAGCGCAACGTTGCAAGTGATGGTCTATAACGACCACCGCGAAGCGATTGTGATCGACCGCGTATGGATGGAGGATGGGAAGGAGTTCAGCGTGAATGTAGATGGCGAGAGCGATTTGGACCGACTGACCAGACTGCAGATCAACGGCGGCGACTCGCTGTTTGTTTTTGTGCGCGTAGGCATTGCTACGCAAGGTCAAGACGGGCCTTTGTGGCATAGTGATGCGTTGCATATGCATCTGAGCACAGGGATAACCCAGACGCTGTATATGGAAGCCTGCGGACAAGATGTGATTCGTATCCGCAGCACGAAAGGAAGAAGCGACTTTGCGAGCTATCGTTTTGCAGCCGATAAGCCCTATCTGATCTACGACACGATGGTAGTCGGCAATCTGACTATTGATGCCGGCGCACAGATATATATGCATAACGGTGCTTCGGTATATGTCACGGGCGATCTGGAGGCCAACGGCACTATGGAAGAGCCGATTGTTTTTGCCGGCGACCGGCTGGATAGGCTGTTTGACTCGGTGCCTTATCGGTTCGCTTCCGGCGGCTGGGACGGTATCTATCTGGTAGCAGATCACCAGGCACAGTATGATCTGAAGTATGTGGATATACTGTCAGGCAATGTGGGACTGTATTGTTACAGCGAACAGACCGACCAACTGCCGCAACTAAGAATGGAGGGCTGCCGCATACACAACCATGCCGCGTACGGGCTGGTGCTGTTGAATGTGGATGCTGAGGTCGTCAATAGCGAGATCAGCAACTGCCGCTCGTACTGCGTGTATTGTCAAGGCGGTGAGCACAGGTTTGTTCACTCGACCGTCGCTTCGTACTACGGCAACACGAATATACGCATCCACTCGGAGTGGAAAGACGAATCGGCAGCGGTCTACATCAACAACCTGCCTAAGACGGCTCCACAGACGATCACGGGGTTTGAGAACTGTATCATCACGGGCTATCTGAGCAATCAGGTGGTGGTTGCTACCCCATTCGACCGCTATTATCCGGCTGTATGGCGCGGCAACTATCTAAAGACCGATACGCTGCGTATACCCCATGCTTCGGCTAATGTCTATTGGCAGGAGAGCGACACGGTTGAAGTGTTCCGCAACACGTACTATAAGTATAAGCAATATCAGTACTATGACTTCCGCTTGGACAGTGTGAGTCCGGCTATCGGCATCGGTGATCCGCAAGTAGCACTCAGTTACCCTACCGACCGTGTAGGAATGCCACGCTCCGAACGCGTAGATGCGGGATGCTATCAATATAGCGAATAAGATGAAAAAAGCGATTATTCTATCCAGTCTGTTGGTTTGCGCTCTGTCTGTATGGGCGCAACATACTATACGTGGTACGGTGGTCAGCCGCAAGGACGGTTCGCCCGTCGAAGTGGCTGCATTGCAGCTGTTTCGCTACTCGAGCAAAGACAGTACCCTTGTACAAGGTGCACAAACGAATTTGCAAGGCGCTTATACGCTGACTCAGATCAAGAACGGCAATTATAAGCTGTGGGTGTCGTCGCTGGGCTATAAGTCGCAGAAAGTAACTGTTGCTGTGCATGGTAGTGATGTGTCGCTCTCGCCGGTGAAGCTGGAGGAGGATGTCCATGTGCTAAGCGAAGTCAAGGTGCAAGGCCACGCCGCAGAGATGACGGTGAAAGGGGATACGATAGAGTTTAACACCGCTGCATATAAACTGGGTGAGAATGCGATGGTAGAGGACCTATTGAAAAAGATGAACGGCGTGACGGTGGACAAGGAAGGCAACGTGACAGTCAACGGCGAGACCGTTAAGGGAATACGTATTGACGGTAAGAAGTTTTTTGGCGACGATGTGCAGTCAGCCACCAAGAATATACCGGCCGATATGATTGAGAAAGTGCAGGTGATCGAAGAGAAAAGTGACATGGCTAAGTTGACGGGATTTGATGACGACGAATCGGAGCACATCATCAATCTCAAGCTCAAGAAAGACCGTAAGAAAGGATTGTTTGGCAAGTACACCGGGGGGCTTGGAGCAGATATGGTGACCGCTAACGGAGGTTGGTTTGACTACGGCAACACAGCCTATGGTGCAACCGCTTGGGACCGCACCAAGCATTTCTTTAACGACGATTTCAGGTACAACCTCAACCTGTTTACCAACATCATGTTGGACGAGAGCCAGACCACTATCATCGGCGGAGCGAACAACACCAACGAGGTACTGATGGGACGCAGTCGTCGCGGTGGATTTTTCGGCAACAGTGCCAACAGTGGTATCACCTGGAGCGAGAGTCTGGGTGCGAACACCAATGTCGATCTGAACAGCAAGATCACCCCTATTGACAAGCAGACCAATATGATCGTAGCAGGCGATGTGGCGTTCAACCATTCGTTCAACGATACCGAAGGCGAGACCCACAAGACCGAGTATGCCGACTCGACCACCTATAACAGCACCAACAACTCGGTCAAGCAGTCCAAGTCGTGGGATGTGAACATCCGTGGCGAGTTGGAGTACCAGATCGATACGCTCAACAAGCTTGTGTTCCAGCCGACACTGTCCTACACCGCCCAATCCAGCATAGGCGGACAGGAGTATGACTATTGGCAGGACTCGGTACTGATCAACCATGGTGAACAAGCCAGCTTAGACTCCACCCGCGAGTTGTCGGCCGGACTCAAACTGACCTACAACCGCAAGTTCCTCAAACCGGGACGCGCGCTGACGATCAAAGGAGAGTATGCGTTCGCCAATACCACCGGTTATAGCAGAACCGAGGCTACTGGAACCAACGCTGTGCACCAATACACGTTATCTGGCAACAACAGCCACTCCTATTCGTTGCGCAGCTCGTACGTAGAGCCTATTTGGCAGCGCAACCATTTGTTGGAGATAGCCCTGCAGCTGTCCGGCCGCAACCGTACCAGCCACAAGGACCAATATTCGGCACCAGAAGCTGGGAAGGCATACAGCTATGACAGCGTCTACAGCAATCATCTGGCTAACAACTACTATAACGAACAGTTGGAAATCAACTACCGCTGGTTGACGCAGAAAAGCGACCTGACCATTGGTGTCAAAGGTATTGCCACACAGACGCACAGCAACACGCTCTATGCCGACTATATCCACGACACTACAGTCTATGCGTGGAACATCGCACCAAGCATCAATTTTAAATATAATTTTGGCAAGAAAGAGTTTGTCCGCCTCAATTATCGCGGTAAGACCACCCAACCTTCTATCACCCAGATGGAACCGGTGCGCAACAACTCCAATGCCATGCGTGAGACCGTGGGTAACCTGGGATTGAACCCATCGTTCACCCATAACCTGCGCTTGATGTACAGCAAGTTTAATACGGAGCAATTCTCCAGTATTATGACCGGCATCCAGGCTTCGTTGGTCAAAGACGCCTTGGTCAACAACAGCATCTACGATGAGACCGGTAAGCTCTATCAGCAGACCGTCAACGCAGACGCTTTGCCGTGGAGTGTGAGTGGCGACCTGATGTACAATGTGCCGTTTTTGAACAAGCAGTTCCAGTTCAACAGCCGTACATCGCTCAGCTATAACCAGCGTGTGGCATACATCCAACGCGGTAAGAGTGCCGACGAGATAGCGGCGCTGATTGAGGCTGGCGATTTTATGAGGGGCGAACGCTCGCTAACGGGTAACCTGCGCGCCTCGGAAGATTTGACTCTGAGGTTCACCCACGAGATAGTGGATCTGGGCGTACGCGGCAATGTATCTTACAGCCGTACGCAGAACAGCCTGACAGCAGGTAGTGTGACCAATGTGATCGACTGGGGAATAACTGGCGATATTGAGTTCCACCTGCCCAAGTCTTGGACCATCAGTGCCGATTGTGGGTACACGGCGCGATACGGATATAACCTAAGCGATGTGAACGAGGTGATTCTGAATGCTTCGATTGACAAGAGTTGGAACAACGTCACCCTCTCGCTGAATGTATATGATATCTTGCATCAGAAAAAGAATATCATGCAGGTGGTGGGCGAGAACTCGGTCAGTTATGCCAAATACAACACGCTGCCAACCTATTTTATGCTGACCTGTTCGGTTAAGATCAATAAGATGGGCGATCTGAAAGCCAAAGGTATGGCCGGACATATGCAGGAGATGATCGACGGTGGATTTGTACCGGGCAGAGGTATGCCTCCCGGAGGCGGGACACCCCCACCCCCGCCAAGCAACTAAAGCATCTTGATGTCTTTAGCGATCTGTTCTCTGAGTTCGTCCAGCGAGTCAAACCGACGCTCCGGGCGTAGGAAATGTATCAGTTCTACCGACAATTGTAAGTCATACAGGTCGCGTGTCCAATCGGGTATATGCACCTCAATGGTCATGGGGTTTTGGCCCAGTGTCGGGTTCTGACCGATATTAAGTATAGCGCGATGTCGTGCGCCGCTGGGTAAGACCACTTCAGCCACATACACCCCGAACGGGGGCAATAACTTACGCGGTTCGTCGAGGGCAATGTTAGCCGTCGGATAACCGAGCTGATGACCTACTCCACGGCCGTGAACGACTGTGCCTGTGAGCGTGTATGGGTATCCCAACAAGCGGTTAGCACGCGCGATGTCGCCCTGCTCGATAGCTTGACGCACTTCGGTGGACGACACATGCTCTGCGTCCAGACTATACTGCTCCATAACCAGCACCTCCATACCTATCTTACGACCGATACGACAGTAGTCCTCCGGTGCGGTCAAGCGATCTGAACCAAAACGATGATCGTAGCCCATCATCAGACAGCGCACCTCATAGCGGTCGTATAACAGCCGCATGAACTGCTCGGCAGTGAGTTTTTGAATCTGCGCAAAATCGAAGACCTCCACCAGTCCGTAGTGCTCCAGTCGGGCTACACGTTCGGTCTCGGAGGTTAATAACTGCGGCCGGTATCCCATACGCAGCACCTCACGCGGATGGGTGCCAAAGGTCACTATCATCGGTTCCAAGCCCCGTTGACTACCGGCCTCCCTGAGATGAGCAAACAGGAAGCGGTGTCCAAGGTGGACACCATCGAAAAATCCTATGGTTGCTATGCGTGGCATGGGTATGGTTGTTATTCGTGGTGATAGGGTTCGCCTCTAAGTATGGTCATTGCGCGGTAGAGTTGTTCGACAACGAGTAGGCGTATCATTTGGTGTGAGAAGGTAAGCTTGCTGAGCGAAAGTTGGCTATTCGCACGGTCATACACCGCCTCGGAGAAACCGTACGGCCCGCCTATAACCAGCCAGAGGTCTCGTCCGGCGTTCTGTTTCTTCTGCATCCACTGCGCCAACTCGACAGAGCGATACTCTTGTCCATGCTCGTCGAGCAGGACTACATCGGCCGACGGTCCAAGCTTAGCGAGGATAAGTTCGCCCTCCGCCTGTTTGATCTGTTCCTCGGTCAAGCCTTTGGTATTCTTGAGATCGGGAAGGGTGATGAGCTCAAAACTGATATAGTGTTTCAACCGCTGACAATAGTCCGCGATCATATGCTCCAGTTCCTTGTTCACCGTCTTGCCAACAACCAGTAGATTCACTTTCATGCTGCAAAGGTACGGAAAATATTTGGAATATACAAGGATTGGAGTAAAAAAGTGCAAAAATTATATTTCAATCGTCTCTTCCGCGAATCCAAAGGCTGCACCCTCCTCCAAATTTCGTGAACGATTCTAAATCCCAAGTTTTTCCCAAGTCGAAAATTTGCATATTTCAAAAAAAAGCAGTAATTTTGCACCGACAAATCGAAAAGATGTCTAACTAATACATATGAAAGCTATGAAAAAGATTCTCTTTGGTGCTATGATCACCTTCGCTGCCGTTCTATTTACTGCGTGCAGCATGAAAAATTTTGACGGCTCCTACCCCGAAGCAGCTGACGGATTCTACGGAGAGGACATGCCTCTAACACCCGGTGAAGGGGATAAGTTTGAAGAGTATGCAGACAACCCCTTTGTCAATACCTCTGACCAGCCACAGTCCACATTTTCGGTGGATGCTGATGGAGCATCCTACGCGTATATGCGTCGCTGTTTAACCGGCAACTATGTGTGCCTGCCTAATGCACAATCTGTGCGCATAGAGGAGTTTCTAAACTACTTTACCTTTGACTATCCGGATCCTACCGGAGATGACGCCGTGGCTATCAATGCCGAGATAGGCGCTTGTCCGTGGAATAGCGAGCACCGACTGCTACGACTGGGTATCAAGGGCAAGTCTGTAGCCGAAGCAGACATGCCAAGAGCCAATTTTGTATTTATGGTCGACATATCCGGTTCGATGTACTCGAGCGACAAATTGGACATGCTCAAAGCGGGTTTGATCGAGTTGGTGGGACATATGCGTCCGGATGACCGCATCGCAATCGTCACCTATGCCAGCGGAGAGCAACTGCTGCTGCCTTCGACCCCGTGCTCTGAGGCACAGTTGATCATCAACGCTATCAAACAGCTGAAAGCCGGAGGATCTACCGCCGGATCCAACGCGCTGATGATGGCATATGAACAAGCGCAACGCAACTATATAGAGAACGGTAACAACCGTATCATCATGGGTACAGACGGAGACTGGAACGTAGGCGTCACCTCGACCGATGAGTTGCTCAAGATCGTGGAAGACCATGCTAAGGACGGTATCTATATGTCGGTATGCGGATTCGGACAGGGTAACCTCAACGATGCTATGATGGAGAAGATATCCAATTCCGGCAACGGAACCTACTCGTACATAGACTGCGAGGACGAGATGATGAAAGTATTCTGCCATGAACGCCAGAATATGCTATCCGTAGCATCTGACGCCAAACTGCAAATCACCTTCGACTCGATGGTCGTAGCCCAATACCGACTGATTGGCTATGAGAATCGTGTGATGAATAACGAGGATTTTGAGGACGATAGCAAGGACGCCGGCGAGATAGGTGCCGGACAGACGATCACAGCCCTCTACGAGATTGTACCCAGACAAGCTCAATCGCTGCCTAACGGATGGGACAATGATGCGCGGGTGGCGATCTTCGATTTCCGCTACAAGACCACACTTGGTGCTGAGAGCACGCCATTGACGCTGATGGTTGACCAATGGGTTGGCAACAGCTCAGAGAACCTCAATTTTGCCGCCGGCGTAGCCGCTTACGGTATGCTCCTGCGTAAGTCGCCCTATGCCGGATCAGCATCCTATAATATGGCACAACAACTGGTAGACCAAAACCGCACGTTTGACCCGCACGGCTACCGTGCCCAACTCGTCAATCTCATTCAATTGGCTGCCGGATTGGCAAACAAATAATGAGGTTTACGACTCAAAAACATAGAAAAAGGCGCCAAATGGCGCTTTTTTTTTGCATTAATGCAAAATTATTTGTACCTTTGTGGCGTATTTTGGTTTAATATGCCGTGATGTGCACTGATCCAAATGAAACGCGTGCTATATTACATATCCGTATTGTTGTTCAGCCTCCTTTTGTTGATGGGGTTGATCACCGCATCGTTAGGTAGTGAGCAGGTGCAAAACTCGATAGCCGAATTGGTGACCGAAGAGCTCAGTCACGGACTGGGAGCGAACACCTCGATCGGGCATATCGAATATATCTTCCCAGCGCGAGTACGTATCCATGACATATGCCTAGAGGACCAGCAAGGTGACACCTTAGCCTATATCCACCAGATGTACGCCCACTTCCGGCCGCTACCGTTATTGAAGAACCAGATACGCTTCTCGCGCGTGGACATACGTGGGGTGAAGGGGCATGTATATACCCTACCAGACGGACAATACAACTACGCGTTTCTGATTCGTGCTTTCCATTCCGACCAGCCCTCAGACGACACGCCCTTCCAGGCGCTGTTGTCCATACGCGACATACACATAGACGATGTACAGTTCCGCTGGGACGACTACTCGATGCTGCTCAGTGCGGCCGAGTTGGACCTGAGCCACTTCACCAAAGACTCGCTGGACGGAGAGATCAAACAACTCAAAGGCTCCATACGCCGCGGAGGCGAGCGGTTAGTGATAGAAGACCTCAAGGCTCACATCCAGATGACCGACACCAGTCTGTATTTCCCCACCCTGATGGCCAGGCTGCCACAATCCGAATTGGACGCTTCAGGTGTGCGTATCACCCTGCCTAAAGGTGCTATCACAACGCATGGTGCGATGCACGACACACGTGTCAGTCTGCATACAAAGACCGCTGTGCTACACCCGGCCGACATCGCTCTGTTAGCGCCCGGACTGAAGACGATAGACGGAGAGTTGCAGTTTGACGGCGATATAGAGGGCGCTGTTGACTCGATCGCAGCCAACAACCTCAGACTAAGCTACAACGGCCAGCAGATCATCCACGGCCACGTATCGGCAGTCGGGCTGCCGGATATGGATAAGGCAAGGATGCATATACGATGCCAAGACATACGCGTGACTGCTGCACAGATAGAGCACTTCCTTGCCGACTACGAGAACAGGCAAGTGACTTTGCCTGCTGCGCTGCACCGACTGGGAGAAATACATTTCAAGGGCGACATCGACGGCAGGCTGCACAACATGCACCTGAACGGTGGGTTCCATACCGGATTGGGAGACATGGTAGTCAACGGACAGTTCAGCGCCGACTCCGCATGGCAGACAATGCACTATAACGCCAAGATGAGTACCGGTTCGTTCAGACTGGGCGACATGTTGGCCAGCAAGGAAGTGGGTAACCTCAGCGGGGACATCAAAGCTGACGGCACGCTACAGTCAGGCACCGTTACCACCAATCTGGCAGCAGACATACGATCTATCATGCTCCACGGCTACACCTACCAAGGCATACACATCGACGGACACTACGAGCCCAAGTTGTTTGACGGGCTGATGACCATCAACGACCCGAATGTACAGCTTCACTTCAACGGGCGGGTCAACATGCGCGGTTCCTACCCCGATGTGGACTGCGCACTGCGACTGGGACGACTTCGCCCCGCTGCACTCAAGCTCTATACCAAAGTGCCAGAGATGGCGATGAGTGGTGCAATGCGTATCCAGTTGTCCGGCACGGATGTGGATCATATGCGCGGCGCTGCAGACATCGACTCGCTACGCATCAGTGACGGAAAGCAGACACTCAGACTGCACCATTTGAACCTAAGCGCACAAGCTGACAACGGGCTGCGCAAACATATACAACTGACTAATGACTACCTGTCCGCTACGGTGGATGGTGTATTCCGCTACCAAGACCTAGGCCTTATCGCACAGCGTGCTGCCCACCGTCTGTTGCCACCGGCGCTGGCTGCATCGTGGGAACAGTCGATTGGTCACTATCAGGGTACTCCGCAAGGCCGACAACACCTGACGATCGATGTCACCGGGCACCGGTTGGCTGACCTGCTTGCTCTGTTTGGCATCCACTTGCCGCTGGGTGAGGCCCAAAGCCTCTATGCCTCGATAGACGATGCCGCAGGACTATACACCCTCCGCGGCAGCCAACCGTCTATGGCCGTAGGCAACAACCAGTTGACCGACCTACAGTTCAACCTGTCTAATATGGGCGGCAAGACCAGTCTTGATGCCAATGCATCGATGATGGGCTACAACGCCGGACTACAAGTGCTGTTGCGCGGGGACAGTCTAAGAGCCGATGCACAGATCACCGATCCTACTATGGCTAAGCAGCTGCAGTTTGGCGACCTAACGCTACACACACGTTTCCGTCAACATAGTGGCAAACCGATGGTAGACATGCACTTAGACCGCACACAGCTGCATTTTGGTGACTCGATTTTCATATTCGATGATACCTATCTGAACTACTCAGCAGCCGATAGTGCTTTGAGCGTTGACCAGTTCCGCATCCATACCGAGAGCTATGCCCAGATGATTAGCATCCAAGGTGTGGCATCGCATAAGATGAGCGATGCGTTGTTTATCAACATGCAGGGACTCAACTCAGCCTACATCATGCCGATGGTAGTACGCGAGAAGAGCTTTAAAATGGGCGGTATGGTGGACGGATGGACAACGTTGTACGGCCTGTTTAACAACCCCGGCATCGAAGGCGATGTGCACATCACCGATTTCTCGATGGGCGGCGAAGTCATCGGCGATGCCAATGGACAGATATCGTTTGACCCGCGCAAACGTAAGATACTCTACCACGCCCGCGTGGCAGATACTGAGCGCGAACGCGCCGGACTATACGGAGAAGCAGACCTGGCTGCACATAAGTGGGAGATCAATATCACTCCTACCCACTTCCCATTGGCCTTCATCACCTATTGGACCAAGCACATCCTACCTGATATAGGCGGCTATGCCACCGGTACTGTCAAAGTGGCGGGAGATGGTCCCAAAGTGTATGTACTCACCCGCGCCAAAGCCGAAGACGCCACGATACGCATACCGTGGACCGGATGTCAATACCATATATTCGATACTATCTATATGGACAGTTGTGCGATACGCTTCCCAAAGATGGTGCTCAAAGACGACGACGGCAACCCGGTAGAGTTTGAAGGCAAGATCACACACGACCAGTTCCGTGACTTTGGTTTTCATCTGATTGCCAAGCCGCACAAAGGTATGGTACTTGACCTGCCATATAAGGCCGGCGAGACGATGCAAGGACGCGTCTATGCTGAAGGAGAAGCCTACATCGACGGCGATGAACGACTGATCACCGTTACTGCTGACGCCAAGACGGCCAACAAGTCACAGTTTAGATTCAGCCTCGGTAGTGCCAGCACAGCTAACGAGACCAATTTTGTGCACTTTGTCGATAGTCTGCGTACACACATCGATACCGCTGCTATGCGTCAATGGACCGACTCCGTACCCGCTGATACGATACGTAAGCGGCTGAACCTGCCGGAGACCGATTCGCGCTTTAAGATAGCGCTCAATATCGATATGACTCCGCAGCTCAATTTCCAACTGATGCTGGATGAACGCACTGGCGATATGATCCAAGCACGAGGAGAGGGAGCGCTACGATTCACCTATGACAGCCACAACGACGACTATTCGTTGATGGGCACCTACACCGCCGAGAGCGGTTCGTTGGGATTCACTCTGGCCAATGTCATCCGTCGTGAGTTTAGCATCGGTAGCGGTAGCACTATTGTGTGGAATGGTGATCCCGGCAATCCGGTACTGAATGTGACTGCCAAATACCATGTCACTGCCAACCTGCGCGACCTGTTTGGCGACGAGATCAGTTCGATTGGTGTCAACCGTTCGTCTGTGCCGGTCAACACCTGTCTAAATATGACCGGCCCGCTGAGCAATCCGATTCTGCAGTTCGGTATCGAGCTGCCGATGTCTGAGGAGAACATCCAACAGCAAGTGCGCGCTATCATCAATACCGATGAGATGTTGATGCGTCAAGTGGTCTATCTGCTCGTCTTCGGGCGTTTCTACACGCCGGAGTATATGACCACCACGACCAATGTGGGACTGAACGAGACCTACTCGATTATCTCGTCTACTGTGACAGGACAGATCAATAACTGGCTGGGGAAACTGACCGATGTGTTCACGGTAGGGCTGCAGTTCCGTGCCGAAGGCTCGGGTGCCACCGCCAGTCAGGAGTATGAGGCACAGTTCCAACTGCAGCCTGTAGACCGACTGATCATCAACGGTAATGTCGGATACCGCTATAACGATATCAGCAACCGTCCTTTCTTTGGTGACTTGGATGCCGAAGTGCTACTGACCAACGACGGCCAACTGCGCCTGAAAGCATACACCCACACCGTGGATAAGTACTCGCTCAGACAAGCCAACACGATCCAAGGTATCGGACTGGTATGGCGATACAACTTCAATATTCCGTCCAAGGACCAACGCAAACAACTGCGCGCTGAGCGTAAAGCCCGCAAAGAAGCGAAGAGGAAAGCTAAGGCAGAAAAAGCAAAGAGTAAAAAGTAGAAAGTAAAAAGTAGAAAGTAGAAAGTAAAAAAATCCCCGCATGTGTAGCGGGGATTTTTTTGTTATCTTAGTGACGCTCGGGTTTCGGGCCACGACGTTCAGGGCGTGGACCTCTGTCCAGACGTGCGCCATCCGGATTGCTGTGACGGTCGCCACGCTCAGGACGCGGACCGCGAGCAGGACGCTCAGGCTCTACATAGCCTTCAGGTTTCTCTTTCAGTGCCTTAGCGCTCAGACGGAACTTACCGGTCTTAGGATCAACCTCCAGCAGTTTGATGCGAATCTTGTCTCCCTCCTTGATACCGGTCTCGTCCATGGTCTCATAGCGTTTCCAGTCAATCTCAGAGATATGCAGCAGACCTTCCTTACCCGGCATAAACTCTACGAAGCAGCCGTACGGCATGATCGATTTGACGGTCGACTCATACTCTTCACCTACCTCCGGCAGTGCCACGATGGCTTTGATCTTAGCTACAGCAGCAGCCATCGACTCGCCGTTGTTGGATGCTACCTCTACCTTACCGCCTTCTTCTACCTCGTCAATTGAGATCACAGCGCCGGTCTCAGCTTGGATACCCTGAATGATCTTACCGCCCGGGCCAATGACTGCACCAATCATATCCTTCGGGATGATGAACGATACGATACGCGGAGCGTGCGGCTTGAGGTCAGCACGCGGAGCAGGCATGCACTCGAGGATCTTACCGAGGATGAACATACGTGCCTCGTGCGCCTGTGCGAGCGCGTTCTCTAATATTTCATAGGAAAGACCATCTACCTTGATATCCATCTGGCAAGCGGTCAGACCGTCACGTGTACCGGTGGTCTTGAAGTCCATATCACCAAGGTGATCCTCATCGCCGAGGATATCACTAAGAATAGCGTATTTGGTTCCTTTGTTCTCGGAGATCAGACCCATTGCGATACCGGAAACGGGTTTCTTCATCGGTACACCTGCGTCCATGAGAGCGAGGGTACCTGCGCAAACGGTAGCCATTGAGCTGGAACCGTTGGACTCGAGGATGTCAGAAACGACACGTACGGTATAAGGGAAGTCCTCCGGGATCATGTTCTTCAGCGCACGGCAAGCGAGGTTACCGTGACCGATCTCACGACGTCCGACACCACGTTGTGCTTTTGCCTCACCCGTCGAGAACGGTGGGAAGTTATAGTGCAGCAAGAACTTATCTGTGCCTTGAATTAATGCCTCATCCACGATCTTCTCATCGCGACTGGTACCGAGAGTAACGGTAGAGAGCGACTGAGTCTCACCACGGGTGAAGATAGAGGATCCGTGAGGGCCGGGCAGGTAACCTACCTCGCACCAGATCGGACGAATCTCCGTGGTCTTACGGCCATCGAGACGCTTACCCTCATCGAGTACAGCGCGACGCATAGCCTCTTTCTCTACATCGTGATAATAGCGGTCTACGAGCGCAGCAATCTCATCGATCTCTACGCCGAGTGCCTCAGCACGCTCAGCCATATAGTCGGCTTTCTCAGTCTTGAAGTCCTCGCGGATCTGGGTGAACATCTCCTCACGGTGATGTTTGTCAGTATCGGCAGCGGTAGCTTGTGCATAAGCACGTGCATAGCTGTAGTCATGAACGGCTTGCTTGAGTTCCTCATCGTTGACCTCATGGCAGTACTCGCGTTTGGTCTCTTTGCCGTAAGCTTTCATCATCTCGTTGATAGCCAAACACTGCGGCTTGATAGCCTCGTGAGCAGCCTTGATAGCTTCGAGCATCACAGACTCAGGTACCTCTTTCATCTCGCCCTCTACCATCATGATGTTGTCATATGTAGCAGCAACCATCAACTCGAGGTCAGCGCGCTCGCACTGCTCGAAGGTCGGGTTGATCACCATCTGGCCATCCACACGTGCTACGCGTACCTCACTGACCGGACCCTCAAACGGGATATCGGAGCAAGCCAATGCTGCACCGGCAGCCAGACCGGCGATTGACTCCGGCATGTCGATACCGTCAGCCGAATACATGGTGACGTTCACAAAGGTGTCAGCATGATAGTTGCTTGGGAACAACGGGCGCAAGGCGCGATCGATAAGACGTGCGATCAGGATTTCATAATCAGAAGCCTTGCCTTCGCGGCGGGTAAAACCGCCCGGGAAGCGTCCTGCGGACGCAAATTTCTCTTTGTACTCCACGGTCAGCGGCATAAAATCAGTGCCGGGTACCGCATCTTTGGCGGAGCAGACAGTAGCCAGGATCATCGTGTTGCCGAGGGTAGCCATCACAGCGCCGTCGGCTTGTTTGGCAAGCTTGCCTGTCTCCAGTTTGATCACTCGGCCATCGGGCAGAGCGATCTCTTTGGTTACAATATTCATCTTTTTTACATCAATTTTGGCCGCCGTTTGCGACCTGTTAATTAATAGACCCACAAAAAGTCGTGCAAAGGTACAAAAAAAAACGCACATATGCAAATTTATATGCGTTTTTTCCAAAGAAGAGCCTTTTTTCACACAAAAAATATGAATTTTGCGCCAGCAGACCTTGTGCTGATGTTGAGCAAAGGTTAGACAAGGGGGGGGCGATAAAGGAAAGCAAATTTATTATAAAAGGCACTTTTATTTGCAAGTGTCATTTTTTTTGTGTACCTTTGCACCGCAAAATAGAACCGCTGCTACTGACTGCATGAAAAAGTGTGTCTTTCATATTGGCTTTTTGGTGATTCTTATGCTTTGCAGCTCTTGCGTATCCCGCGGAGTGCGTGAGGCGCAGGAGGTTGTGGCACAGGCGGACAGCCTCTGGCATGACGGACAGATGTACGGCATTGACATGGGCGACAGCGCCACCCTCGCACAAGCCTATGAGACGCTGGACAAATCCACTGCCTTCTGTCGCAGGATAAGAGATATCTTCCCTTTTGTACTTCGTACATCGTCCCTTGGTACTTATTCTCATGCGTGCTATCACTATGGCCGTCTGCTCCGCGAGAAGGACGATCCGGTTGCAGCCATGCAGGCGTTCATCAATGCCACCCACTCCCATACCGACGATCTCCATACACTCGGAAGGGTGTATAGTAATATGGCTACTATGTGCAGACAAGCTGGACATCATGAATTGGCAATTAATTTATTTGAACATTCAGCTGATTGTTTTATGCAAAACAATGATACGGTGTCATACTATTATGCACTTAATAATATTGCATTTGATAATGCAGAATTAGGTGATAGACATAAAACAGATAGCATTATTTCAGAGATTGAGCAGAGTTGTTCCGACACAACTGTCCTTTTGAAAATTACAGAAACGAAAGCAGAAGCCTTTTTAAATTCTAAACAATATGACTCTGCCATCTACTATGCGACAGAGTTTTATGAAAAAAGTTCCAGTATAACGGGCATTGTTATTAAGGCACAAGCATTTTCGTACATGGGTAAAAAAGACTCCTCATTATGTTATGCGGCGGAAGTGATGAATCGGTCTAAGTATAGTGGTGATTTATATAACGCGTTATATATTCTCTCACATGATGATTCGACTTTGTGTAACGAAGATATTTTAGAATTAACATCTACAAGGGAAGATGTACGCATGTTGAATTATGAGCCATGGAAGGAAAAAAGAGTAGTCGCGGCTAAATTAGCAGAAATTGATAGAGAGCGTAAGCCGGATTGGAAGTGGAAGTTCTTCTTACTCGTAATCTTATTAATAGCCACAGTTAGTGCAATCATTATTTATGTTCATAACAAAAAACAGAAGAGAAAGACTACTATTTTATCTCAAAAGGTAGAATTGATAACAAAAAGATTTGAAAGCATACAATCTAACAAAACTTCTTACGTTGAACAACAATGTCAAGTTTTTTGTGCCTCTCATAATATCCATAATGATTTGTGTTGGAAAGACTATGACCATATGTGTGACATCGTAGACCAGCATTTTTATCAGATAGCTACTAAATTAAGACAAAAGCAAATTTTGAATGAACAAGAAATACGATTGTGTATATTGGTGTTATTAAACTTCAAACGCAATCAAATAGCAGAAATGCTTTTGTATGCACAGAACGGAGTTGGCAAGCTCAAATATCGTGTTGCACAAAAATTGGGAACAGAGGGGAAAAATCTTCGCAATTATTTGATTTCAGTTGCAACAGATGAGGCTATCTAATGCATTTGCCCACACTAAGAACTTGCTTCCTGCTGATTTATAGCAAACTAAGCAAAGCGAATTGCCCACATTTTTCTTTGGTCATTTCAAAAAAATGCAGTAATTTTGCACCGTCAAACGAAAAACCGTTTGGCGGTATTTTTTATTAACTCTCAAATTTATTGTTTTATGAAAAAACGTATTCTTTTGTTAGCCATTGGCTTTTTATTAACAATGCCATGCGTATTGCATGCAGAAGAAGTAGTTATCCAACTCTTCGAAGTAGCTCAAATGGTAGTTCTCCCTGGAGACAATCCTCTTGATGGTCCGAGTCAATCGGATCCTACTCCACCTTCACCTACTAGTTTCCGCGCCACCATTAACGGCAACGCTTTGTCTATTACCAAGCGCGAGGCTTCGATTCCGTCCGCGCAGGCTACGGTAGTTAATGCTTCTACCGGTGGCATTGTTGTTAATCAGCAATTCACCAATTCACTCTCGGAGCAAATCAACACAGCCGGTGTCTATGTGCTCCACATCCAAACCGACGGCGGCGCATTAGTCGGACAATTTATTGTTGAATAATAAGAAAAATGTAAAATTATTTGGCGGTGCGAAATATTTTTTGTACTTTTGCACCGACAAGTGATTTTAATTAAACTTCAAAATTAATTGCCTTATGAAAAGTCATTATTTTATCACGCTCGTTGTAGCGATGTGCTGCATTTCTATCGCATTCATCAGTTGTAAATCCAATGACCCTACTATAGTACCTCCTGCACCTCCTACCTGTACTGTTACCGGCATTGTAACTAATGAAGCAAATCAGCCGTTAGACTCCATTCAATTTGTTCTAGATCATACAGCTTTTGCCGAGTGGAAGGAGTTTGAGAAGTTAGATTCTTTAGATGCTTTAACATTTACAAAATATAGTGATGAACATGGGGAATATCAAATAGAAGTTGCCAAAATTCATATTGAAGATACTACCTGGCCAGAGGAAGTTACCATTACAGCATCTGACCCTGCCGGTGTTTATGAATCGCAAACACAGACAGTTCCTTTGGAATCATATGCCAGATATTCGAATGGGAAATGGAAAAACTATATTGATGCGAAAGTCCATGCCAATTTCGTGCTTAACAAGAAGAATTAAATTTCTTCCAAGGGCAGCAGGTGGAATAAGACTTAAATAAGAGTCGAACAAGGGTTAAATAAGGGGTGATTCGGACTCATTTATGGTTCCCGATATTAAAAATGCACTTTTCTCTTGCGAGATTCAAAAAATCTTTGTACCTTTGCAGCGTAAAATGAGTGATCTTTGTTTTTTTACGGCGACCATTGGGGAAGTGCCAACTGGATAACTGACTGTGGTAGACATCCAATCCAGTATCTGCATTACCTGCCATACGGGCAGTTAATAGCGAACCAACAAGCAACCTATTATGCCAGTGGTGTTCCTATGGCAGAGAACTTGGGTCCCGATGTGCCGCAATCCCAGTATAATGCCTTAGGGGTACAATATACGGAGAACTTCGGGCGTGATGAACAGCCTTATTTATATAACGGTAAAGAATTTGTTGAGGCGCATGGACTAAATGAATACGACAGTCAAGCACGTAGGTATTATGCTCCCATAATGCGCACAACAACCATGGATCCATTGGCGGAGAGTTACTATCATATTTCACCCTATGCTTGGTGTGGGAACAATCCAGTGAAATATATAGATCCTGATGGAAGAGAAATTAAATGGGAATCAAAAAAGGAAGAAAAAGTATACCGGAGATATAAGAAAATCGTTAACTCAAGAGAACGTAGAGCCGCAAAAAATGTAGCATCAATAAACAAAAAGTTGCAGAAAAATCCTCAAAATCGTGCTACTTTGTTAGCAAAATTAGCAAAAGCCGAACAAAAACTTGGCACATATCAACAGATTCAATGCGAGTTGGCTACAATGGAAGGTACGGGAACTATTTTTATCATTAGAACCTCCACAGTAGAATGGGGATCCACTACTCAAAATCCAGAAACCAAGGATGTATATATCAATATTACGGGTGATAATAATCAAGCAATAATGTCTGTCGCTCATGAATTGTGTCACGGATATCAGTACTTGGATGGAAGATTAGATTTCTCCAAAGATGGAGAAGGAGGTGGCGAACTATATGACTTTACTGATGAAATAGAGGCTACCCAACGTCAAAATTTATTTGATCCGAGTTTAGAAGGATCTTCGGACGAAGTTATAGATGCATTAATGGAAGATCAATTAGAAAAAAAATATCCAGAGCTTTTTAAAGATAGGCGAGACCAACGTCCTGTTCCGATTGATATACGTCCCCAAATCCTTATCTACAATCCAGATGATGAAAGGAAACCAAGATGAAACGCTTTTTATTACTTATTTTACTTGTTGTCACAAGCTATCAATTGTGGGCTTCTACTCCTCAAATAGAAGGTCTATATGTATGGAACCCCGGCAAAAATTGGTGGCGGATAAGTCCGGACAAGCGCAAGAATGCCGAACCAAGTCAAGTTGTTTGGGATAGTTTGCTTATTTCTCCAGATAGCACTTATATACTGAAGAGCAGCAGATTCTACGATGTGGGAGGTAAAACTATTAAGAGCATTTCTAAAGGGACATGGAGTAGCCGAGGAGAATATGTTTCTCTTGTTCCATTTGGAGTAAATTATTCGTGCGTTCCCAATATGACAACGGATTCGATAATAGAAATTAATCTCTTTGAAATTGTCCCGCTAACAAGGGATACTGTTCCAATAAAAAGAGGTTTACTATATGTATATTCTGAAGATGGTACTGTAACTAAATACCAAACGGATAGTATCGGACATGTGGTAATTAATTATTCATCGGATATACTTGTTGTTTTTATAGAAGGCGGTTTTCACCCCAAAATACCGTTTCCAAAAAAGGGAAGCAGTTATAATATTGTCATGTCAAAGTCTTATGTGGATGCACAATTCATGAAAAAACAAGGCGATGATTTGTGTTTTTGCTCAATTTACAGAGATAGCATTCAATTAAATTCATTATATAGAAGAGTATTGAAATAGGTAAGACTTTTTTTTATAAAGAAAAAACGAAAAAACAATCAATATTGTTTGTTTACACACTCACTATGACAATAGGTTTGGTTATATTCGCTGCTATTATGGGACATTTTAATTCAAGAGGATACTTTGAAGGTTATCGTCTATTCCCATGATATTTCTCCCCTGCGTCGGAACGGCTATCCCTCCACGCAGGGGAGAAACACAAAGCCCCTTCTGTTATAGAGAATTCTTAATTACAGACCGCTGCGCTGACAGACCGTCGCAAAGCGACTGTAAGACTGCTACTAACGGCCGCAAAAATGCGACCGAAGGGACAACCGGCAACGATGCCTGAGAAAAGAAGAAAAAACAACGTGGAGAAGAAGACCCGCGAAGAAAACGGGAAACAGGGCTCGCGCGAGTATGCGCGGGAAATGCATAAAGAAAAATCTCGCGCAAGGATGCGCGAGATTTGACACATTATATTAAAAAGCACAGGCTTTAAAGCTCATATCTAGCGACTTGTACGAGTGGGTCAGTGCCCCGACAGAGACAAAGTCCACTCCTTGAAGAGCATAGTCGCGGATGGTGTCGATCGTAATACCACCAGAGGACTCGATCTCGATGTACTTGTTGTTAGCCTCCTGCCATTGGCGAATACGGTCGACTGCCTGTTTGGTCTTCTCCGGCGTGAAGTTGTCCAACATAATACGGTCCGGTATACGGGTAGCCAATGCCTCATCTATTTCCTCAAAGTTGCGCACCTCAATCTCTATTTTGAGGTTCTTGCCTTTCGATTGACAATAATCGCGTGCACGCTCCAATGCCGCGGTGATACCTCCTGCAAAGTCCACATGATTGTCCTTCAGCAGAATCATATCGAACAGACCGATACGGTGGTTCATACCGCCACCAAGCTTAACAGCCTCTTTCTCCAGATAACGGAGTCCGGGAGTCGTCTTGCGGGTATCCAGCACATGACATCCCGTATCTTCAATCAGGGACTGGTATCGATGCGCCGTGGTAGCTACGCCTGACATACGTTGCATGATATTGAGCATCGTGCGCTCTATCTGCAACAAACTCAATACTTTGCCATACACTTTGAATGCTATATCGCCGGGCTTGACAGCAGCACCATCCTCCAGAAACTGCTCAACGCGGCACTCGGGATCAAAATAGGCGATGATCTCTTTAGCCACTTCTACGCCGGCGAGTATACCGGTATCCTTAATGATGAGTTGTTGGCATCCCATCTCGGTGGGCGGGATACAACTAAGGGAGGTATGGTCACCGTCACGAATGTCCTCGTGAAACCAGATCTCGATGAGTTTCTTTAATTCTTGCTTATCCATACTTTTAACTTTAAACTTTCACCTCTTAACTATTTCTTAACACGTATTTTCTGTCCCGGGTGGATGACAGTCTTGTCTGTAAAGCCGTTCAGTTTCTTGAGTTCGGCCACGGATATCCCCTTCTTGTTGGCAATCGACCAGAAACTATCTCCGTCCTTGACCACATACCACCGTGCCGCCTCAGCCGCTTTGCGTTTGGCTTCCTCTGCGGCTTTCTTCTTGGCTTCTTCAGCTTTCTTCTTGGCCTCCGCCTCCTTGCGGGCTTTCTCAGCTGCAGCTTTCTTAGCAGCCTCTTGACGAGCTATCTCAGCCTTGCGAGCTTTCTCGGCGCGCTCGGCTTCCTCTTTGGCTTTCTGTTCAGCCTTAAGCTGCTGCTCAATATGGAAAGCCTCCAGCTCTTCGGGGGTCATCTGAGTGGTATCGGGCAGTATCTCCTCTACCTCTGGCAGCTTGGTAGGTGCCGGAGCCGGCTTCTTCTGTCCATGCGGGGTAAGCATGTTGTGCGTCAACTTCAGCACACCATCGTTGTGCAGGTCGCCACGCTCGAAGTTAACTATCAACTCCGGGTTGATACATATACCCAGATAGCGGATCTCAAAGTGCAGGTGCGGACCGGTAGAGTGGCCTGTTGAACCACCCAGACCGATGACTTCACCAGCCTTGACGCCTTGGTTCTCAACCACGCTGATCTTAGACAAGTGACCATAGACAGTCTCAAAACCGTTGAGGTGACGAATCACGACATAGTAGCCGTATCCCTTCGGGTCCCATCCGCATATACGAACTTGTCCGCCCCATACAGTATGGATCTTATCACCCGTGCGAACGCCTATGTCCGTGCCGTAGTGCCAGCGGCCAAAGCGTGGACGCCATCCAAAATGGGAGGTCACTTTACCTTTGCAAGGACGTGTAAAGCCGGACAAGTCGATCTGGACGGTATCCGGTATCTGTGCCACAGTGTAGCCATAGGGGTTAACGCGTACGTTAGCCCACATACCCTTGTAGATATCGTTTGCCGGGTGCACTTTAGGCATGTTAGGTGGCAGATCGCGCTGCACTTTGTATAGCAGAAAGCCGTCTACAGTCTGCACCAATATACGGTCGGGCAGGTCATCCTTGCTGGCGTTTACCACCAGGGTATCGTTCTTCCAGTAGGCTGCCACAAAAGCACCTACTACCCCACCCATATCATCTATATCGTCCAAGGAGTACGGCTCGGCATCGTCGAACTCCAGTTCGGCTTCAATCAGTCGTCCGATAGCAATCTCCTCAGCAGTGAGCGAGAGTGTATCTTCGGGTTCCGCTGCCCATAAGGTAAGCGGCAGCAGAAGGGTTAGTATAATCAGTTGTTTTCTCATAACATTAATGTAGCGGCATACCTATAAGCCAGCCATGCCAGAACGGCCAAAGCGGCTATCACGAGGATAGCTATCAGCCATTTCTGCCACGTAGGCATGCCTTGTTTGACAAAAGGATCTTTGAGTTTGAGCATCGGATAACGTGCCTGATCGGTGAGTGTAGCACCGAAGAGGACATTGATGATCGCATCGGCATTGACTGCCCATCCGTTGGCGTTGAGTAGCGGTGCCAAATTGCGACGACGCAACTTCAGATACGCTATCAGCATTGATGGTCCGGAGATCAGCAGCAATACACCTGCCAATACCAGTATCATCTGCCACCACTTGAGTGCAACAAATCCTAAGAATATACTAGCTACCGCCGAAGCCAACATGCCAACGCCCATACCTACGGCTGCGAATATTCCGGCGAACTTGGCGATGTCGAATGTCTGAGCGGCTGAAGTCATCAGTTGTTTTTTCTCCGGCGACTCCTGCACTGTTTGTGCAGTAGGCATTTCTTGCGATGTCTCCTCTACTTTGGTTGTGATATTCTCAAATTGTTTCTGCTCTTTCTCTGCCGCACGTTTGTTGATCAGTTCGGTGATCCAGTTAGCGAACTTACGATACGGAGTCCAGAAGGCCTGTTTGATGGATATCGGATTATCGATGATCTTGACGATGGTAGCATCCCAATCGCGTCCTTGGCGGTCATAGAAGACGGCGTTCTTACCAACGGTGAGATTGTTGACATCGCCCACGGTAACGGCAGCTACGATCTGCATTTTCTGGCCAATAGACTGTTTAACGCAGTCACAATAGACGAGGAACATGCTGGACAGCGCAGCTTGGGCGTCATGTTTGGTCATATCGCTCACACGCATACACAGATGGCACGCGCGCTGGTCTATAAGGAGTGTTCCGGCCTGGAAAATACCTTGCTTGTCAGACACATCATAGAAGTCCTCGAGGGTCACAAAATTGTGCAACAGTTGGACATAGTCACGGCTCAGCAACAGCAGTTTGCGTAGTGGCATAAAGCGTACTTTAGCAGCAGCCAGCGCATCGTCATTGGCTTTCTTAGCTGCAGCCACAGCCTCTTCCCATTCGGCAATCTGCTTGCCCATATCGGTATATTTCTTCTCGGTCATACCCGGCTGAACGGTCTCTTCGGGTATACGTGCCAGCCCCAGTTTTTGGAGTTTGTCCAACTCATAGTAGCGGGTGTATTCGTCCTTGCATGCTTTGTGGGCAGCGATGACATCGGCAGCGAGTGGTGCTTCGGGTATAGGTTGCTCCTCGATCGCGACAGCTTCTATAGCCTCGTCCACTTGTTTAAGGCTGATAGTCTCTGCTTCGCCAGCCAGTTCTTGGGCAACAGCCAGGATATCTTGGTCCACTATCTCAGTGAGAGGCAAAGTGGCCTGTTGTTTGAACAGTATTTTGGGATCTTTGAGCACTTGGCACAGCCAATTGGCAGCGGCTACGACTTCGTCGATACGGATCTTACCATTGTTGTCCAGGTCCATCGAACGAAGGGTATCCGGATCCATCTCCAATCCGGTCGTCGGGCAAGCCAAAACGGTCCACAACTTACGATCCAACTCCGAGAGGTGGCGAATATCCTCGCCACTGGATACCTTAACGCGCGTATTACCTCCTACGCTAATGTAATTCCAATGATATTTAGCCATAATAGCAAAGGTTTTATAAAAAATTCGTGCAAAGTTACAAAAAAATTTGCATATATCCAAAAAAAAGTGTACTTTTGCACGCTTTTTCCGCGGTGACGCGAAAAGAGGCTAACATGTTTAACCCTTTAACGGGAATCATAGCGTCCTAGTTTCTTAGAATCCTAGCACCCTAGTTCCCACCCAATTATCTACCAATTATGGCAGAAAATCTTTCTCTCCAGAACTTCGACTGGGATGCCTATGAAGCACAACAGCAAGGCACAAAAAACGAAGAAGAAATCCAAAAGTACGACAACACTCTTAACGCCATCAAGGACGAAGAGGTTGTAGAAGGTACAGTAATCTCTATCAACAAGCGTGAGGTAGTTGTTAACGTAGGCTACAAGTCAGACGGTATCGTACCGGCTGCTGAGTTCCGTTACAATCCTGACCTGAAGGTAGGCGACAAGGTAGAGGTGTATATCCAGAGTCAAGAGGACAAGAAGGGTCAATTGGTGCTTTCGCACAAAGAGGCTCGTGCTGCTCAGGCTTGGGATCGCGTTAACGAGGCATGCACCAAAGAGGAGATCGTTACCGGTTACATCAAGTGCCGCACTAAGGGCGGTATGATCGTAGACGTTCTCGGTATGGAGGCATTCTTGCCGGGCAGCCAGATTGATGTTAAGCCTATCCGTGACTACGACGTATTCGTAGGTAAGACGATGGAGTTCAAGATTGTGAAAGTTAATCCTGACTTCCGTAATGTCGTTGTTTCGCACAAAGCACTCATTGAGGCTGAGCTCGAAGCACAGAAGAAAGAGATCGTTTCTAAGCTTGAGAAGGGTCAGGTACTGGAAGGTACTGTTAAGAACATCACCAACTACGGTGTATTCATCGACCTGGGCGGCGTAGACGGTTTGATCCACATCACCGACCTGAGCTGGGGCCGCGTAAACGACCCGCACGAGTTGGTACAGCTTGATCAAAAGATCAACGTTGTTATCCTCGACTTTGATGAGGAGAAGAAGCGTATTGCTCTCGGTTTGAAGCAGCTGACTCCGCACCCATGGGATGCATTGGACGCTAACCTCAAGGTAGGCGACAAGATCCACGGTAAGGTAGTAGTTATGGCTGACTACGGAGCATTCGTTGAGGTAGCACCGGGCGTTGAAGGTCTGGTACACGTCAGCGAGATGAGCTGGAGCCAACACCTCCGCAGCGCTAATGACTTCCTCAAGGTAGGTGACGAGATCGACGCTGTGATCCTGACTTTGGATCGCGATGAGCGTAAGATGTCGCTTGGTATCAAGCAACTCAAGGCTGATCCATGGGAGAACATCGAGACCAAGTATGCAGTTGGCTCGCGCCACTTTGCGAAGGTTCGCAACTTCACCAACTTCGGCGTATTCGCTGAGATTGAAGAGGGCGTAGATGGTCTGATCCACATCAGCGACTTGAGCTGGACCAAGAAGATCAAACACCCGAATGAGTTCACTCAGGTAGGTGCACAGATCGAGGTAGTAGTTCTTGACATCGACAAAGAGAATCGTCGTCTGAGCTTGGGTCACAAGCAGCTCGAGGAGAATCCTTGGGAGGAGCTTGAGGCTAAGTTTGGTGTAGACAAAGTGGTCAACGGTAAGGTAGTTGAGATGAACGACAAGGGCGCAGTAATCATGCTCGAAGAGGGCGTTGAGGCATTCTGCACAACCCGTCATCTCCAGAAAGAGGACAAGTCTCCTGTAGCCGTAGGCGATGAGCTGAGCTTCAAGGTGATTGAGTTCAACCGCGACGCTAAGCGTATCTTGGTAAGCCACCTCCGCACATGGGAGGAGCGCAAAGAGGCTCCTGCTAAGGCTAAGAAAGCCGCTAAGGCAGAAGAACCCGCTCTCGACCTGCCGAAGGTAGAGAAGACCACCCTTGGTGATCTGAGCGTATTGGCAGACCTCAAGGCTTCTATGGAGGCTGAGGAGAAACCCGCCAAGAAAACGACCAAGAAAGCAGCTAAGAAAGAGGACGCTGAGTAATCAGTCACTTTAACTTAGTAAATAAAAAACAGCCCGCATTGCGAGCTGTTTTTTTTCTATATAATTATGATTTATTTCTGCGGATACTTACGGAACCAAGAGGAGAGCTTCAGACGGATGACGCCGAGCAGAGCCTCGGAGAAGATACCGCCGGACATCTTGGATGTACCGAGTACACGGTTGACGAAGATGATAGGCACCTCTTTGATGGTGAAGCCGCACTTATAGGCTGTGAACTTCATCTCGATCTGGAAGGCATATCCTTTGAAACGAATCTTGTCCAGTTCGATCGTCTCGAGTGTATGGCGACGGTAGCAGACGAAGCCTGCCGTTGTATCGCGTATATCGACACCCAGTACGGTACGAACATAGAAGCTGGCAAAATAGCTCATCAGCACGCGTCCCATCGGCCAGTTGACCACATTGACACCCGTCACATAACGGCTACCAATAGCCAGATCAGCTCCTTGGTTGGCACAAGCGTCATAGAGTTTAAGCAGGTCGTTTGGGTTGTGGCTGAAGTCAGCATCCATCTCGAAGATATAGTCAGCCTTATGCTCGATAGCCCACTTAAAGCCGGCTATGTAAGCCGTACCCAGTCCTTGTTTGCCGGAGCGTTCAACCAGGAAGACGCGGTCTTTGTATCGGTCTGCCATCAGCGACTTGACGATATCGGCTGTGCCGTCCGGCGAGCCGTCGTCGATGATAAGCACATTGAACTCCAACGGCAGCTCCATGACGGCCGTTATGATGGCTTCGATATTCTCCTTTTCGTTGTAGGTAGGTATGATAACAAGACGTTCCATTGACGATTTATTTTAGTTCATAGATAGGGCTTGCATTGGTGCGCTCGAGGGCAGTAAGGGTGACATCCTCGCCTACTCTAACACCTTTTTCCTCCAGTGCTTCGTATACGGTACGGTATGCCACCTCAGGGTCGTTGTTCTCCAGCGACAAGTGGCACAGCCATATATTGTGGATATTGGGATTATAGTTCCGCGCCAGCAACATAGCACAAGTCTTGTTGCTCTGGTGTCCGCGCGGGGAGAGGATACGCTCTTTCAGATACGTAGGATACGGTCCGTTGAGCAACATCCGTTCATCGTGGTTGGCCTCAATGACCAGATGGTTGGCCGATGCGATAAACTGCTCCATGGTGGCATTGGGTTGTCCGCAGTCGGTGACGATCACAAAGCGTTGTCCCAGGTAGTCTATCGAATAGCCGACGCAGTCGGTCGAGTCGTGCGATATACCGAAGGTCTGGATGTGCATACCTTGGAGTTCCCACTCGGATCCTTTCTCAAAGAAGCGGCGGCTGGTCTTGAGTTTCTCGCGCACGCCATAGTTGCGATCTATACCCGAGTGGATCTCGGGTGTGGTATAGATAGGCAGGTGGACGCGTTCGCCCAGCGTACCTACCGAACGAATATGATCGGCATGGTCATGGGTGATAAGCACACCGAAGATATTACGGTAGTCGAGGCCCATCTCACGCAGGTATTTCTGGATCAGGCGCGCCGAAATGCCGGCATCGATCAGGATGCCGCTTGTCCGCGTACCGAGATAGTAACAATTGCCGCTACTACCACTCGCAAAACACCTGAATATGAGTCCCTTTTCCTCCATATTACATAATTCGGGCACAAAATTACTGAAAAAAATCGATTTCTGCAAATAAATCGACTATTTTTTCTTAAAATTTTGCATATATCAAAAAAAAGCAGTACTTTTGCTGCGTAAAACCATTAAAACACTATTCTTATGAAAAAATTTCTATTTCCCGTACTTTGGGTGATGATGGTTGCCCTGGTCATGAGCTCGTGCGCCAAGAGTGCGTACAAGAAAGCTATTCCGGCTGATGCCGCTGTAGTGATGGAGTTGGATATCAAGAGTATAGCCAAGAAAGCCGATCTGTTAGGCCAGAAGGATGCGATTACTCAGTTGATCAAATCGCTTGCTGAGACCGAAGAAGATCAGCAGATTGCTGGAGTTGTAGCTAATCCGATGGATTGGGGAATAGATGTTTTCAGCCCGATCTATGTGTTCTCAGACGCTACATTGGAGAATGGGTTTGTATTGGCTTCGGTCGCAGATAAAGAAGATATAATCGATGTACTGAAGCAAGCCAGCGACAACACTATCTCTACACAAGACGATGGCGACTATACGTGGATTAACAGCCCTGACAGCATGGTATTGGGCGTAGTGACCGGCAAGGCCTTGTTGGTAGGTTCGGGTCAAGACAAAGCAGCTTATCGCAAGCTTCTGGAGCAGGGCAAAGACGACAGTTTCTTTGCCAGCGAGGCAGGCAAGATGATGGAGAAGAACAGTGGTGATGCGACGGTGATGTTGAACATGGCTTCATTGAGCGATGAGGTCAAGGCAAAGGCAGTACGCGAGTTGACTAGCGGACGCGGCAGAAACATACCCGGTATCGAAGAGGCAGCCAAGAATCTGATGGAGACCAAGATGGTATTGAACCTGCTGTGTGAGAAGGGTAAGATCAGTCTGAACCTGATAGCAGATGGTATAGAAGAGCAGACCGAACAAGTGCTGATCGACAAGATCGACCCGGGCACTCTGGAGCAACTACCGGCTGAGCAGTTGGTGGCAGTAGTAGCGCTGAGCATGGAGGGCAAAGCTTATTGGGAGGCTGCGTCGGAGGCTCTGGAGACGCTGGCTATGACCATGGGTGAGCAAGGAGAGAAGATGCTGAATGCTATCGGCCAATACGTTCAGGCCATGGATGGTACACTGGCTGTATCGATGGGGGGCAAAGACTGGCAGTATGATCCACAGTTAGTGATCCTGATGCCGGCTCCGAAGTCGGAGTTTGACCAAGCACTGAATGCTATCGGTGCACCGATGCCTAAGCAGGCCGTGATAGGCGGAGACGACCATATGACCTCAGTCAGCTCTATGCCTTATACCTACGGTGCTGTATCGGCAGGTTTTGACAAGGCTGACAATGCCAAGAACGCGTATCTATATGCTTATCTCAACGGCGCACCTATTCGTCAGATGGCACTCAAAGAGATGGAGTATGACCTGCGTAATGCACCGGCTGAAATCGCCAATCAGATCAACGGCCTGGTGGGACTGGCTGATTTTGCAGAGCTGAAGATGGAGGAGAAGAACGCGGTATCGTTGACCCTGTGGTTGACGGACGAATCAGACAATGCGCTGGCTATCCTTTTGAGCCGTTGCATCGCACTGGGACAGTCTTATACGAGCGCAATGCATGCTGAGTAAGATAGACGTACATATCAACACCCCTATGCTCTTCGAACGCGGTAAGAGTTACTGCATCGAAGCGGCATCGGGTGTGGGCAAATCGTCGTTGCTGCACTTTATAGGCGGTTTTCGCACCGACTATAATGGGCAGATATTGTTGGACGGTAAAGACATCAAAACGCTGAGCGCCAACGAGCGTAGCCGGCTCTATAGAGAGGAGTTGGCGTACTTGTTTCAAGACCTGCGTCTATTCCCCACTCTGACGGCCTATGAGAACGTAGAGATCGTCAACCAGCAGACCCGTTTTCGCACGGAGCAGCAGATCAGGAAGCTGTTTGCGCGCTTAGGCATCAGCGACAAGTGGGATGCACCGGTACGGTTGATGTCGTGGGGTCAGCAACAGCGCGTAGCCGCTATCAGGGCCTTGTGTCAGCCGTGTTCGTTTATGCTGCTGGACGAGCCCGTCAGCCATCTGGATGAAGACAATGCACAGATCTTGGGCTCGCTCATACACGAGGAGCAAGCAACGCGCCACTTCGGCATCATTGCCACCTCGGTGGGCAAGCCGCTGCCGATAGAATATGACCAAACGATACAGCTATGAGACTAATCTGGAAAGTACTGCGTGAGCACATCAGTATCTCGCAGTTGGCGGGATTTGTGTTGGCCAATGTGATTGGTCTGAGTATCATTGTGTTAGGACTGCAACTATATCTTGATCTCCAACCTATACTGACGGACAAGGGCGGGTTTATGAAGCCCGACTATATGGTAGTGAGCAAGACGATCTCTACAGCCGGATCGGTTGTGGGGGTTAAACCTACGTTCAGCGAGGAGGAGATCTCTGAACTCCAGCAGCAGGATTTTGTAGCGCAAGTAGGACCTTTCACGGCGGCACAATACGCGGTCGTAGGACGGCTGACCGTAGAACGCTTTGGCGTAGATATGGCGACCGACATGTTTTTTGAGTCTGTGCCAGAGCAGTTTGTGGATGTGTCTTCTGAGCGCTGGCATTTTGAGCCGGGCGACCCTATGGTGCCTATTATCATCCCGAGGGACTATCTCAACCTCTATAACTTCGGCTATGCCCCTTCGTCTAACATGCCGACTATCTCTGAGGGTATGATCCACAAGGTGGGTTTTGATCTGTATTTGTCCGGTAACGGCAAGCGGGAGCAGTTGAGGGGTAAGATAGTGGGTTTCTCGTCGAGGTTGAACACGATCTTGGTGCCTGAGTCGTTTATGGCGTGGTCTAATAGCGAACTGGGAACCGGAGATCAGAAGGCAGCTCCTTCGCGCATCATTGTTCAAGTGACTAATCCTACGGACCAACGCATAGCGGCATATATGGATGAGCACGGCTATCAGATAGCCGGTGACAAGCTGGATGCCAGCAAAGTGAGTTGGATGCTACGACTGCTGGTGAGCATAGTGATGGTGATTGGATTGATCATTTGTGGTTTGGCCTGCTATGTGCTGATGCTATCGATCTTCCTGTTGCTACAACGTAACAAGCAGTCGATCAGCAACCTGATAGCCATCGGCTATACGGGACGCAAGATTGCCATACCGTATCAACTATTGGTGGTAGGCACCAATCTGATTTCAGCCCTATCGGCTATGCTGATACTGATGATCGTTAGGGGCGTGTATATGCCTTATCTGGTATTGCTGTCGCCCGACTATACGGCCGGTAAGTTGAGTATAGCTTGGCTGGTGGTAGGTGGTCTATGGATCGTCATATCGGGTGTGAACGGTTGGATTATTCGCCGCAAAATAGGATAAACGTAGGCTAAATATAGCCTAAACTATAGAAAAGCGCACATAAATTTGCAGATGTGCGTTTTTTTTTGTAATTTTGCACGCAAAATTGAATTGAACTATGACTACAATTGAAAAATTGGCTGCGTTGCGAGCGTTGATGCAACAGAATGGTGTGGACGCGTATATTGTTCCAGGAAACGACCCGCACGCTTCAGAGTATATGCCGTCGCACTGGTTTGAGGTGAGATGGTTGTCGGGCTTCAAGGGCGAAGCCGGCACGGTAGTTGTGACGATGGACAAGGCGTTGCTTTGGACCGATAGCCGCTATTATCTGCAGGCCGGTATTGAGTTAAAAGGTACGACCATAGAGTTGATGCGCGAATCGGATGTAGACTGCCCGAGCATCAAAGAGTGGTTGAAGGACCATGTCAAGGGTATGGTAGGCGTTAATGCTGAGATGTTCTCGGTGAACGACTATTCAGACTTTGATTCGGAGTTGAAAAGTATTGACCTGATTGGTCCGCTGTGGACGGAGGATCGTCCGGCTATACCGCAAGACAAGCTCTATCCCTACTCTGCCGATTTTGCCGGTGAGAGCGTAGAGAGCAAGTTGGCAAGGATGCGCGAGTTGATTAGTGGAAAGTTGAACGTGGAAGGAGGAAAGTGGGCATTGATTATAAGCGCGCTGGATGAGATAGCTTGGCTGTTGAATATCCGCGGTAATGATGTAGCGTTCAATCCGGTAGTGGTAAGTTTTGTGGTTCTGGAGAACGACAAGTGCACGCTGTTTGTCGATGCCAACAAGGTGGATTCGCCTGCGCAGAACTATCTGGACTTCAACAATATCGACGTTCAACCTTACGAGGCAGTCTATGACTATATCCGCACCTTAGACGGTACGGTCTTCTACGACGGTGCACGCGTGAATGAGGCGTTGTATGAAGCCATCCCCGACCGTTGTGAGAAGAAGAACGAGAAATCGGTTATACTGATTGACAAGGCCAAGAAGAACAGTCTGGAGATAGAGGGCGAGCGTATAGCTATGCGTCAAGACAGCGTAGCGCTGACGCGGTTCTTCAAGTGGCTGGAAGAAGAGGCATTTAAGGGACAAGGGGACAAAGGACAAAGTACCAAGCTGACGGAATGGGATCTGATGGAGAAACTGCATGAGTTCCGCGCCAAAGGAGAGAACTTTGTAGAAGAGTCGTTTGGCACGATAGCCGGCTATAAGGGTAACGGTGCTATAGTGCACTATGAGGCTACCCCGGACAAATGTGCGACCGTCTATCCCGAGGGCATGCTATTGTTGGACTCCGGCGGCCAGTATCTGGACGGCACGACCGACATCACCCGTACTGTATGGCTGGGCGGCGATATACCTGAGCAGGCCAAGAAAGACTATACCTATGTGCTCAAAGGGCACATCGCTTTGGCTCGTGCACGTTTCCCGCGTGGCACACGAGGCAACCAGCTGGACGCCTTGGCTAAGCAGTATATGTGGGAAGCAGGTATCACCTTTGGTCACGGAACAGGACACGGCGTAGGGCACTTTCTGTGTTGCCACGAAGGTCCGCAGAACGTACGTACGGACAACAACCCTACCAAGTTGGAGATCGGACATATAGTATCGGACGAGCCGGGCATCTACCGTACGGGCGAATGGGGCATTCGCACTGAGAACCTGATAGCAGTTATCCCAGCCGAGCGCAAAGAAGCTTGTACGACAGAAGACGAGTTCTATGAGTTTGAGACCTTGACGCTCTGCTTCTATGATACAGCATTGATAGACATGAGTCTGATGACACAGGCTGAGATCGACTGGATCAACGCGTATCACCAGCGCGTCTATGACGAGACATCTCCGCTATTGAACGAAAACGAAAAAGCATACTTACAGCGCAAATGCGCACCTATATCCCTATAACACATATGACACTGGAACAAATATTGACACCTCAAGTGGTAGCTGCCGTCAAGCAGTTGTACGGCATTGATGCTACCGAACAACAGGTACAATGGCAGAAGACTCGTGCTGAGTTTGAGGGTGATATCACGCTGGTGGTATTTCCCTTTGTGAAATTGGTCCGCAAAGCACCGCAAATGATTGCAGCGGAGATAGGCGAGCAGCTGGCTGCCGGCGAACTGGTAGAGAAATACAATGCGGTACAAGGTTTTCTGAACCTCAGTATTGCGCAGAGTTACTATATCGATCAGCTGCAAACGATTGCCGCTGACCAACACTATGGCGAGCAAGAGAAGCGCGACCAACTGATGATGGTCGAGTACAGTTCGCCGAACACCAACAAGCCGCTACACCTTGGCCATGTACGCAACAACTTGCTGGGTTACTCGATTGCTAAGATCCAAGAGGCCAACGGTTGGAAGGTCGTGAAGACCAACATCGTGAACGACCGCGGTATACACATCTGCAAATCGATGTTAGCGTGGTTGAAGTTCGGCAACGGTGAGACGCCTGAGACAAGCGGTAAGAAAGGCGACCATCTGATTGGTGACTACTATGTACGTTTTGACATAGAGTATAAGAAACAGATCGCCGAGCTGATGTCCGGCGGTATGGACGAAGAGACGGCTAAGAAAGAGGCCCCGTTGATGAAAGAGGCGCAAGCTATGTTGCGCCAATGGGAAGCCAATGATCCGGAGGTGCGTGCGTTGTGGTCTAAGATGAACGAGTGGGTGTATGCCGGTTTTGACGAGACCTACAAGCAGATGGGCGTTAGCTTCGACAAGATCTACTATGAATCGAACACCTATCTGGAAGGCAAGTCGGAAGTAGAGAAAGGTCTGAAGAGCGGCCAGTTCTACCGTCGTGAGGATGGCTCTGTTTGGGCAGACCTGTCAAAAGACGGACTGGACGAGAAACTGTTGCTGCGTGCAGACGGCACGTCGGTATATATGACGCAGGATATAGGTACAGCCAAATTGCGTTTCCAAGACTACCCGATCGACAAGATGGTCTATGTGGTAGGCAACGAGCAAGAGTACCACTTCAAAGTGTTGTCTATCCTACTCGACCGTCTGGGCTTCCCGTTCGGCAAGGAGTTGGTACATTTCAGTTATGGTATGGTAGAGCTGCCTAACGGCAAGATGAAGAGCCGCGAAGGCACGGTAGTGGATGCCGATGACCTGATGGCTAAGATGATTGACGATGCCAAGGAGATCTCGAAAGACAAAGTAAATACTTTGCAAGGCATTACGGAAGCTGAAGCCAACGAGATAGCTCGCAAGGTGGGCTTGGGCGCGCTGAAGTACTTTATTCTGAAAGTGGATCCGCGCAAGAACATGCTGTTCAATCCGGAGGAGTCGATTGACTTCAACGGCAACACTGCACCTTTTATACAATACACGTACGCGCGTATAAAGAGTGTGCTACGCAAGGCCGGAGAGCTTAGTGGTGAGCGTTTAGCGGTGAGCGAGCTGGAGGAGAAAGAGTTGGCGTTGATTCAGCGTCTGATGGAGTATCCTAATATCGTGCGCCAGGCAGGAGATGAGTTCTCGCCGGCAGTGATTTGCAACTATGCGTACGCATTGGCGTGTGAGTTCAACTCGTTCTATCACGACCATTCGATTCTCAACGAGCCGGACAAAGAGAAGCGTGCGCTTCGTCTGCTGTTGAGTCAAACGATAGCGCGCACTATTGAGAGCGCATTGGCATTGCTCGGTATCGAGGTGCCGGATCGCATGTAAGAGCTAATCGATAGCGGCTAAGCATTGAGGTCGGTCGTCAAGAACTCTCGTAGTTCTTGGCGACTGACTCCTTCTCGGGGGATGACCAAGATGGTATCATCGCCGGCTATAGTGCCGATCACGAGTCGTTGAGCACGGCTGTCGATATCATAGGCTACGGCGTTGGCAAAACCCGGTCGAGTCTTGACCACGGCAAACTGACCACACATCTCGACGCTGATAGTGGATATACGCGCCAGATCGGTATCGATGCCCAGTACACGTTTTTCCATCACCGGATTAGCCGGTATAACGTAGCGAACGGTACCGTCTGCAGCCATTTTCTTCTCAGCACGCAGATCACGCAGATCTCGGCTAAGCGTAGCTTGAGTAGCCTCATATCCCTGCATCTGCAGCGCACGCTGCAGGTCTTCCTGGTTGCCGATGACCTGCGCCTTGAGCAGGTTGCTTATCACGCGTAAGCGATTTTGTTTATCGTTCATAATGATTGTTTTTGGTTGATTAGAACACCTTATCACGACGAAGCGGGGCTTGACCTTGTGCCATAGTACCACTTCCTCCAAGTCCCCAATTCAGACATTCAGCCGTTTGAATAGACAATATTTCTGATATCGGTGTAGTATATTTCTTTTTCATTTTAATTTACTCTTTTGCCTGTCGCATCATAGATGTCGCCAGCAGATGTGATAATATAAATCTGATTGTTGATAATCACTTTTTGTCCTTTGACGCCATTAACCACTTCGTCTACGCCAGTAGCCACCTGCGGTGCGCTATACACCAAGCACAGTCCGTACTCTTCGGTGGTGCCTTTAGTCAGATCAAGCAGATAGCCGCTCTGCGAGAGGTTCCACATCACGCGTCCGTTCTTGGTTAAGAACAAGATGGCGTTCTCCGGAGCACGCTCTACAGCGAGGGTGTATGTACCAGCCTTAGGTGCATAGATCGATATCGGCGTCGAGGCGTTGTTGTTAACCAACGGCATCTCAATATCGCACAATTTCATACCGTACGCGTTGGCCCATACTTGTGCCACTTTCGAATCAGTAGGCGAAGCAAACTTAGCCAACTCACGACCTCTGGTATACTCATCGACAGCATCCTCAGAAGCGCTCACATAGAGTCGATCCTCCGGACGATCAGCATTCTGACCTGTCAACGTCAGCATAAACTCGGAGTTTGAAGTCGATTCATAGCGTTGCGGAGCGCGCAAGGTATGAGATGCACCATTCTGCTCATAGACGATCTTTGAGTTGGCTACCGGAGCTTGAACCATATACGTCGAGCCTACCACGTAGGTATATTCATCTATATCTACCGGTATATAAGAATTGTTTTCGTGATTATAAACTTGTACGTGCTCAATATTAGTGGCACTCAAATCTACGTAGGCCAATGTTCCGTTACCCAGCGCATTCCATCCACGCACATCGCTCTCGACTGTAGAGTACTGCAATGCTTCATTCATCTGGTTGTTGAATGCACCATTGTTCGTCATCTTGAAGCGATATACATTATCCACGTCGTCGATCGTCATCGTATAGCACTGACCCGGCTGCATAATACCGCGGAACTTTTTCCAGCCATAACCGGTTTCTACGCGGCGACTCTCCGAGAAGTCCATAATGGCATAATTCACCTCATTCTTAATCGTGATCTCTTTCCCGTCAGAATTGCGGAAACGAGTTACACCATTCAATGCATCCACAGGGAACGGCACCGTGAAGGTATACCAACCCGGCGAACATTCGCCCGAAGGATCCAATGCCAAGTCGAAATAGGCGTTACCATTGACATTGAGCGTTGCCGGATTATGTACCTGACCGGAGTTACCCAAGTTGTTGTTATCTCCCAACTTAGCCTCCAGCACAAAGTCATTCACCTTCACCTCTCCTTCGCCGAAGATCACCTTACCGCCATTCTCCACACGCAAGTTGCCATACTGATCACGATTCTCGCTATCGTCGTTACCAATCCTCAGCACACCGCCATCTTTGACCACGAGATTCACGTTCTCGGCTATAGTCAGCGAACCGACCGTAACCGATGTCTTGATCTCCACATAGTCGTTGACCAATACCGGATCCTCTGCGCCGGGGATCAAATTGCCGGCCCAGTTAGCCTGCTGGGTCCAAGTAGAATCATTATTATCGCCATTGAAGACGTATCCACCCGTCACTTTTACCGATACAGGAATCTCGACAGCTTTATACCAATCGCTATTGTCCGGCACAAACAGAGCTGTTGCGGTCTGCGTTCCCGGACGAAGGATCGTACTCGGTTCTTTCCATTCCACATGACCGGTCACCTCAACGTTCGGAATACGATCATAGTCCATCATCGTTACCGATCCATGGAGATCTGAGTGCTCCAGCGTCTCGGGGAACTCAATACCATCGGCCGACAGCGTGTTGGTCTGAATTCTCGGCAGATAACGAAGTACCTCCAGCGGAATATTCTCACATACTACCTCTGCGAAGAAGTTAGCGTTCTGCGGAACAAAGATCGCATTATGCGTTGCCGGACCGGGTTGATTGATGGTCGCCGTATTGGCATCCTCCCAAACGAAACTACCTTGGATAGTATCTCCGTTCACAATTGCAACACCTCCGGTCAACGAAGCGTCAGAAAGCACATGGCCTACATACATCGTACCACCTACCGGGTTCTCCACGATCTCCGGCGTCCAATAGAGCACCGTGAAAGTTCGGCTCTCCGACACCGGCAGATAGGTCTCATTGCCGGCTTGCGTAGCCGTGATCGTTACACTCTCTCCCGCCTTATGGAGAACCAATTTGTTCTGGTCGTTCACAGAAGCCACCTCATTATTCGACGAACTATAGGTAACCGTCAGACCGGAAGAAGCCGCTGCGTCAAACGTATAGTTGGCATTACCGTATATCTCCGTTGCGTCGAACGACCAATCAATTGTCTGCGTAGCCCTCGATACGTGAGGAGCTACCATACAAGTAGCCGTGTTATACCAATCGGTATTCTCCGGAGTGAAGGTCACTTCATAAGCTACGTCACCTTCTGCTAATTCTGTCGAAGGATTCGTCCAAGCGAATGATCCGGGTACAGAAGCCGTTCCGTTCTCCGTCCAAGTTGATGCTACCAAAGTAGCCGGCAGAGTTACATCGGAAGCCTTCGGATTCTTAGTGATCGTCGGCGTCACTTTAGATATATGGAACGTGTACGAAACAGTATCTGCATCATAATACTTATTATTTCCTTCACAGGTTGCAGCAACCGTCACATCACCATCCTTGATAATGGTCAATGCACCCGTTGCTGCACCTACCGAAGCCACATCGCTACCTGCCGTTACGGCATAACTGATCGTCAAACCGGCTGCCGAAGCGGAAGTGGTAGCATCGAAGGTGACATTATCCGTAGTCTTCAGATTAGTTGTCGCCGGATTCCAAGTGATCTGCTGATGGTTTCTATCTACATCTGCCGACAGATAAACATAGACCGTATCCGTCAAGTTATGAATAAGCAATGTATCCTTGTAGTTATCTACATCGTCGGACAAGAATTGTATAGTCACTGTCTTCTTTCCAGTATCACCACATTCAGAACCTATCGTATCTTTTCCAACGATAGAGAACTTATCGCCATGTTTCAAGTCTATATCCAATACATCCGTGATATTGGAGTAGTTAACCGTGAAGGTCTTTGTCTTAGCGACCCCAGGTTTTGCATCCTCTGTTGAGAAATAGATATTATGCGTTTTCTTGTTCTTCGTATTCTCCAATTCCAGATAACGAGCTAAACGTGCGTTTACACCGGAGAAGTTATGATATCCGGTCGCTCCTATTGTTGTATAGAAAATCACCTTCTTCGTTTCACGGTTCAACGGCAAGCGATAATTGGTTGCACTATTCTTCGCTGTCTTAGCATTCCATATAGTATTTTCATTATTGTGCTCATCTACCTCTGCCAAATACAAATCTCCATCAGAATATTCAATAACAACGGTAATAGGTTCACGCCATGCATCAAAGAAGATAGAGTCTGCTTCTACACCATTAAGATCGTACGTTACAGAGTTAATCGTTCGGATCGAACCTTCCTTATCATTGCCCCATACAAACATCTCGCAGTCGGTTGTCGGCTCACGAACAATCACGTCACGTACTACCGTAGCTTCGTACAGAGAATCCGTAATACCATCGATATGAGCCGTCAAAGTCGTATTTCCTTGTCCTACCACATGCAGCACATTACCCTCGAGCACTTGTACGACTTCGTCATCACCACTTGTAAACGTCACAGCACGATCTGTTATAGCCACTTCTTGCGCGGTTTCCGGATCATAGTAACTAACCGTTGCTACTAATCCGAAGTCCGCTGTGTTCTTATCGGATAGTTCCGGTTTATCTGTCCATTTTAGACGAGTAAAAGTCTGTGTCCAAGCAATATGTTGTACCGCCAAATTGGTTACAAGAACAGGAAGCGAAGAACTATTAGAGTTATAAATCAAGCTCTCCGAACCATCGTAAGAAGCGGTAATAGTCACATTACCCTTCTTCAGCGGTTTCAGCACATTATCTTCTACATCAACAATCGTCGAATCACTCGAAGTGTAAACCAAAGTCACCAACGAAGTAGCAGGATCGGTCACATTCTCACCACGCGACATCGGACTCAAATTCTCCTTCCATGTAATAGCCGGGGTCACTTTATTCGTCGTACCCGTCAAAGGAATTCGTTTAAGTACTGTTGTTCCTTCCGAAATTACCAACGTCGCATTATGCGTACCGCCTGCTGTGTGAATATAACTTACCTCTACCGGCTCATTCAAAGCAAACGAATCCTTTTTCGAACTAATAGAACTCGGACTAACGGAATACTTACCGTCTCCGCCTTCGATACTCAAAGTCAACGGATTCAAGTTATACCAATCGAACGTAAAATTCTTTTTAGTCGCATTAGAGCCTGCGTCAGTACTTCCGAAATCTAAACTCTCCACATTGTTATCAATCGAAAGTTCCGTACGCTCGGTAATCTTCAAGTTCTTTACATATCCCGCAAAGTTACCGGTATAGCAAATACGAACCTTATTGGTGTTCGGTTTCAGATCACGACTGATATTTCCCGGATTAGCATTATCATTTTCTGTCCACAATGTATTTGCGCTCTCTCCTTCCGGATATTCTATCATGTACCAGAAGCCGTTATTATTTCCACTTCCTGGATTAACAACCTTAGCAGTTGCCGCACCCGATGTTACACCAGTAGTAAACGAAATCGTCTTTGGAATACCCTCAAACTTCACATCTATATACTTATCGTTCCAGTTCCATGCGGGAGAAGATGTTATTCCTGTGCTGCTTCCACCCAAACGGATCGCATTATCGCTACCACCAACCCATGACACATCTCCTTCCGTCTTTTTTCTAACAGCAAGATACGTCTCATTACTCTTCACCTCCACTTGAACGTGGTTCCTCAGTTTGAGTACCTTAACGGTCTTGGTCGCTGTCTTTCCCTTATATTTATAGGTCGGTTTCTGAATAGCCGTAATAGTCACCGCATTATCAGCAGTCTCTGCTGTATGTAATGTTGTGTTGTCATTCGTCACTGTTACAGCTGCCTTATTGGACGCATAGGTAATGGCTCCATCCGAAGTAGAACGAACAGGATTCACGAATGTTGTATTGAAGTTCAATGTATCCGGCAGACCGCTCCAATCAAACACCGGATCATATCGATTTACATTGATCGTACGCGTGATCGTGTCGCCGCTCCATTTATTCGAATATACTTGAGCGATGGTCAATACCGCCGAACCTGCACCCTTAGCAACCCACTTGCCGTCTTCCTTAGCAATCACATTGGTATTACTGGAAGAAACAACTACCGGCACATTCGCATCACCTTTTGTCAATGTATAAAGCGAACTCTCCGCTACCGAGTCATCTACCATCCAAACGTCATTCTCCTTAAGACTCGTTGTCAACTCGGTCTCATGCTTGCGTACATACAAGTGCAAATTACATTGATGTTGGAAAGTGATGCCATCTCCCGGTTCATTAAAGAAGAACGTCTCGTCTCCTGCAACCGTTGCCGTCAAAACACCTGTCGCATTATTGTAGGTAAAGTGCGAAGGATTAGTCGGATACTGGAAACCGGAAGTAATCTTATCGAACGTAAACGTCGCTGTCTCGTCCACCTCCAGATTCAGATTCGTCGTCTTTGTCTTATCCAGCAACACACCATTCAGATAGAACTCCGGAGTCCGCTTTACCTCCAGATGATAAGTGGTGTCAGCCGTCACCGAGTTATAATAGTACGTTGCCTTGGTCGTCACATAGAGCTTCTCATCCTGCTCAGTGCTGTAATCCGTGCTCACCATGATCTGCTTAGCGTTACTCAGATTCAAGCTAAACCACGACGGATTATCAAACGAATAATCAAAATCTACCTGCTCTAACGGTATATCCACCCCATTATACAGCACCCTCGCCATATTACTCAGCGTATTTCCCGAATAGATATGATCCGGCTTTGTAAACACCACCGTCGGCGTACGCTTACCTACCGTTACCGTAAATTCCGCCGTTTTTGCATAATAGCGTCCTTGGGTTGCAGAAGCAACAATAGTATATGTACCAGTTGCTTTTGCATAGAAAATACCTGCAGAAGTCAACGACACATTGCTATTCGCCGTTTTTAAAGAATACGTAATAGTGCCATCACCCGCTACATTATCTGCGCCCTTGTACGCTGTTTTCAAATCAGCAACATTCAATGTTGTCTTATCAGCATCGCTAACAGAAACATCTACCGCGCCTGGCTTATACGTCAAAATCGGCGTCAAATCTACATTAGCAGTTACGGTACCGGTATTGGATTCGTTACTTTTTGCTGTTAGAGTTACCGTAGCCTGATGATTTCCCTTCGAGGTATTCGAATTTGCCGTAAATGAAAGTGTTACCGTAACTTTCTTATTATTATTCGTATTATCAAAAGCCCAGCTTGTAACCGTCCAACCGCTATTAGCTGTTACCGTCGGAGCATTAAAATCATCTTTACTATCCGCGTTATTAGAAACAGGGAATGTAAGCGTCGTCGTTTTAGTATCCGGACAATCAAAAGAAATAGCGTCCGCGTCATCAGCCGAACTTACAGTAACAGGAACAAATTTAGCATAACGGGTTTCATTAAAACCATCATTGTCATTATCACCTGTTAATGGATTATCCGTAGACGAAGCCGTCCCGGAAACATTTGAACTCGTATACCACCCTCCGAAAGAATATCCATTATAAGGGGTTGCTGTAAAAATATAATGATGATAATAATTAGACGAAGCATATAAGTGATTTTCTGTTGAATAAGTTGAAACAAGCGAGGAGGAAGTCACATCTCCTGTAGATTTTTCTACCGAACCACCCATTCCGAAGGCGCCACTTTTAAACACCTCGGCTTTTACCTTTCCCCCTGTTCCATTAGCCACAGCAACGGATACTTTCCATTTCCATTCCTTTCCCCACGCACTCTCATTTACGCCGAAAAGCGCTACCATAAGGAGCGCAAGCATAGTAAGTACTGGTTTTGTACTGATAATCCTAGACTTTAGTCCTAGGAGTAAGCCAATCAAACCCTTTGAATTATTTACCTGAGTAAATTGTTTCATATCTTTCTTAACCTTAAATTCGTTTGTTATAATTTTTTGTTGTGGCAAAGTGGCAAAGTTGGCAAACTTTAAAAATTGTCGTGACACTTTGACACTTTTGTTAACTACATTTTGCAAAATGTACGATTCTTAAGATTCGATTCATATTTGCTAAGCCGTAGTTTCCAAAATCGGGTACAAAATTAATAATTTTCTTTCAATTATGCAAATTTTATACGCGCGCGTGTGCACGAATAATAATAAGGTATAATCTTTTATTAACAAACGGCAATAAATAATTTTGGGCGCCCACTCCAATACACAAAAATCCCCCAACTCGCAAGTTGAGGGACTTTTGATCATTATATAGTATTTTGTTTACTCTACTCTGCGGCCTTCAGTCGTATAGAGCGCATCATTACGACGGATGTACAATACGCCATTACGCAGTTCTTTGAGAGCCGGAGCAGCTTGCTCATACTGATCGATAGCCGTCGGCGTTTCCGGATCTACAGGCTTAGTCTCTACTACCACATGGCGAACGATCACGCTGTCGCAGCCAAACTCGTTGGTAGCGGTCATCGTGATGTCGAACTGAAGCTCTACTTCCATCACATAAGCCGTATCAGTCAACTGTTCCGGCTCATCGCCTACAAGATACCATAGACCGTCTCCTAAGAAGAGTGTATCGCCTATATGGAGCGAATCGGTATTCAGCTCTACAAAGTCCACAGGCAGTACAGCTATCGTCACATTAATCACCGTGTCACAGATAGCATCTTCTACGAAGATTTTATCCTCGCCAGACTGATAGTACCATTTGCCGCGGTATTCGGCAGAATCGCCCGTGCAGAAACCAATCGGGTAATTCACCTCCACCGGAGCCAGCTTGTTGACGGTCAGTGTGAGCGTCACGATCGAGTCACAGCCTACAGCATTGGTCGTAGTATAAACAACAGTGTGTACTCCGACTGTTGAATCCTTGAGCGCAATACCATTCCATTCTACCTCGTCACCTACAGCAATCTCCATCTCTGCGGCTGTGTAGCTCAGCGGATTAACCGTAATAGCCACATGCACAATCGAATCGCCACCATAGACATTCTTCATCTCTAAGAGCACATCCTCCTGAACGGACTGAGTATAGGTCTTGCCGGCATACTCCACAGAACCGCCCTCACAAATAGAAGCCTCATACACACCGTAGGTCGTCGGACGCTCCAGTACCGTCAGTGTGAGCGTCACGATCGAGTCACAGCCTACAGCATTCTCCGTAGTATAAACAACAGTGTGTACTCCGACTGTTGAATCCTTGAGCGCAATACCATTCCAAACCTCGTCATCACCTACATAGATTTGCATCTCTGCGGCTGTGTAGCTCGGCAGTTTCTCCGCAACGTTGACTACATACAAGGTGTCTCGAACAGCTCCGATAGCCTCAATATGATCTGCAGTCACACCCTGAGTATAGGTCTTGCCGTGGAATTTGACCGAACTACCTTTACAAAAACTCAAGTTGACCGGCACCTCCAAAGTCTCCATTTTGAGACCTGTACCCGTGAGAGAGATCGTAGCCGTGCTGGTGCCATCGGTAATAGTGATCTTACCATTGGCCTCGCCCTCGGCCTTCGGACAGAAATAGATTTGGAACGAATAGTTACCGATCTTTCCCAACTGTCCGTTAGCACACGCCGCAGCCGTACCGTTGGCACTGGCGCAAGCATTGGAACCTACGGCATAAGTCTTGCCGGCCGTACTAGTTGTCAAAACGCCGGAAGTGTTATCTGCCGAGCCAAGACGGAACACTTCTGCGTCGCCCTCAGAGAGCGAGATAGATATATTGCCTGCCGTCAGGAAAGAACGGAAATCCGCACGAATATTGGTTGACTCTCCAATACGCGTTGCTTGGGTAAAAGTCTTCGATACACTGGTCTTACCATAATCACCACCACTCAGCAAAATATGTTTTGCCAAAGGCAATGTCAGATAAGACACCCAGGCACCATACGAAGTTCCTAATGTAAACTTGAATTTCCGGAGCTGGCTAGGATTGATTATAGTATATGAATCTTTTTGATAAGAAGTTTTGTCTGTTCCGACACCACAATTAACCACTTGTTGTCCTTCACCGTAGGAGGAGCCATCCGTACTTTCATAAAAATTCAAATCCACACTACCAAAAGTACCATTAAACCAGAATTTCTTGTTCTTCCACTGAAAAGACATTGAAGATGCCGTAGGAGGAAACACGTCAAACTCTTTGGTTAGCGTACCAATACTTCCTTGGTTGAACTCTTGATTCTGGAAAAGCGAATACCACACTCCGCCATTGTATGTTTGGGCGGAGGCAGCTAGAGTGAATAAAAGAAAAGATAAACAAGTAAAAAATTTCTTCATGTACCTTATTTATTATATTTAGTTTCAAAATTTAGTATCCAACGCTGCGGTTCTCAACCCACCAAATCAAGCCTCAAACGCGCAGCTCCATAAAATCCACGGTACAAAATTACAACAAAAAATGCAACCGTGCAAATTTCGGTTGCATTTTCACAACAACAGAACATACTATCTTAAGAATAGTATATTCTCCCTGCCTGATTTTTGTTCTTGTATTACAAAAAATCTTAAATCTCTACAATTTCAGCTTCTACCCAAGATTGCGCAGTTGCTTTGGCGTCAGCAGCTGCCTGTTCGGGGGTAACTTCATACTCCTCGAGCAACAACTCTGTCATCTTCTTTTCGTCAAACGAATCCAGATCTTGCACCTTTTGCCAGAGGTATGCTGCAGTAGAGTTCATGGTGATCATCTTGTTGAAATTGATGAGATCCAGGCTCTCACCTACCAAGATGTATTCGTCGCCCAGCGGACGCAATTTGAAACCTTTGATTGATCGCATAATACTATTTACGATTTTACAATTGACAATTTACAATTTATTTACGATTTTTACTATTTACAATTTACGATTAATCCTTAATAGCACCACTTCAAAATAGAGTGTCGATAGACTTTCAACAACAGCCATCTGAGCGGCCGAATATACTGCCAGACATAGGCCTTGAGAATGGGCTTTCTGTGGCCTTTAGGCGAATCTATTCGCACCACTATACCTGTCACATTTTCAGGCAATACCAGCTCCTCGCCCTGCAGGTTGCCATCTCCCTGGAGAACGATCTCATTTTGGCTCACTCGGCGAACCCGATGGAGCACATATGTGGTGGCTCCAAGAGGATTGGTAGTGCGACAAAGAAGAATGTCTCCACGACGCGCCGGGCGATCGAGTCGACGAAGGATCACACTGTCTTTTCCACCCTCAATGAACGGGCGCATCGAGACACCGGTGGGCGTAAAACGCACCTCTTTGCCCTCGTTGAGCATTCTTCCGATCTCAGGAACCAATATGTCATTGGAAACAGTGTGTGCCATCTAGTTTGAAGTATAAGGAAAACAATTAGGACAGGGCGCGATGTCGGTCACAAAATCCTGATACCGCTCGCAGCGGTAGAAATAGAACGACTCACCCAAGGTATTCTTGTTGGCCATCCGCCACCTAACATAAGAGTTTGCATCTACAACTGCATAGGCATAAGTACCGGCAGTCTTGTTGTAGATATATCCGTTTTTGAGCACAAACTTATATTTATGCGCTGCCACGATAATAGGTGGTTCGATTGATCCCACTTTCACAAGAGAACTCTCCGTATATAGGTAGCGCAGCGGTGCATTGCTGTAGGCAGCGCGGAGCTTAAAGGTATCGGCATCATGCACTTCATAGCGAAAAACATAGTCGTCTTCGTCCGTGCCAATGTACAGATTGTCAGAGAAGAACGAGCTTTTGACTGTGAGTTCCATATCCGTGATCAGGCCGGCGTTGCTGTTCGGTGCTACAAAGTAGGCGGAGCCTTGATTGATGACCAACAGCACTGTATCGTTGTCCACAGGATCATTTGCTCGACGAATAATACGCTCTCCCGAGGCGGCACGGCGGGCAAAAAAGGCATAGTATGTAGTGGCCGTTTCCGGTCGAACCGTAGCATGCAAGCCGTAATAGGTGGCAGGACAAGAGCCGTCCTCGATGGGTGCGGTAGTCCAACCAATAAGGGTGTATCCCATCTCAGCCGCGTCGGCACGGATAGCATCAGCCACCTCCGCATCAGTGAAGGTATGGGAGGCATTAGCCGCAACAGCCACGGTCGCCTGTGCCGCCTTAAGCGACATGGTGCAGGCCAGAAGGATTGATATAAAAACTATGTTTTTTTGCATTGTGCACCAAATCGACTGCAAATCGCCTGCAAAGGTACAACAAAAAAATGGAACGTGCAAGTTTTTTATAGTATTTGCAGGAAAAAATCTGACGATAAATGTGCAAAAAACACTTTTTTGCGCACAAAAACATTTTTTTATTTGCACATATGCGCGGAAAGTTGTAACTTTGTGCTCAAATTTGTAAACACAACACAACTTTTTTTATTAACACTTAAAATTTCATGCTTATGAAAAAATTATTCACATTAGCTGTTGCCGTATTAGCAAGCTTGGCAATGAGTGCTACGACGATTTTCTCGTACACATTGACAGCTGCCGGCACAGATGGCACCATCTATGATGCCGAAGGAGGAACTGCCAAATGCGTCAAAGCAATGGCTTCGGGCAATTCAAATGAAATCACTATCGGTGATCAAACGTTCTACAAATTCAACTCCAGTTCTGCATGGGAGTTTACACTTGCTGACGAAGGCACTTTCGCAGAAGGTGACGTTATCTCTATTACTGCGGCTTGTGGTACAAGCGCCAAAAAAGGTAAAGGTGTTACCTTGAACGGTATTGCTGTAACCGGTGATTTCCCGGCAAGCACTGCCAACACGCTCACATACACCGTTCAAGCAGGTGATGCTATTGATGGAAAAACTACTATCCAGGTGAAACGTAATGACAGTGACATCAAGTTTGGTACTATCGTTGTTGAGCGTGAGGCAGCTTCTACCGACCCGGTTGAGGCTGCTACTATCAGCGGTGAGAATGGATGTTTGGTAGGAAATTCTATTGAACTGACCTGTACTGCTGCTAAAGCTACCACCTATCAATGGAGCATGAACGGCACAGAGATTGAAGGTGCAAATGCAAAGAAATACACTTTCTCTCCGACTGCAGCTGGTGAGTATAGCTTCACTTGCGCTGCATCAAACGAATATACCACTACTCCGGTTGTTGCAGCTGCTCACGTAGTTACCGTAATGGATCCGGCTAACGCTTACGGTGAGATCATCAAGGCTACCTTAACAAGCGGAACAGCTGCTACCGTAACCGGTGTGATTGGTGGTACTGCTGACGTATCGCTTTCTTCTAGCAAGAAAATGGATAAGGGAAAATACTTTGGTATCACACTTGCTGCAGGTAATTTCAAAGAGGGCGACACCGTTGTGATCACCATGACAACAGCAGGTTCTAACTATCCGTGCTTGTTCGCTGACAAAGAGAGAACCAATTGCTTGTTCCTTGCTACCGAGACTTCTTCTGATTTGGTGTACAGAATCGTATTGCCGGCAGCGGCTAACAGCATTAACACGCTGTATGTATCCCGCGGCGATGAAAGCGATGGTTACAAATGGAATCCGGTTCTCAGTTCTATGTCCGTTATCCGTCCGATGGGCGCTAAATCGAAAGTTGAGGAACTGATTAACGTTAAGGTTAACGGCACCGCTATTTCTGCAACTAATCTCAATGAGTTGAAAAACGATCATTATGTAAATTTGGATGGCCAGTATGCTAAAGCTCCGGTAGTTACATACACCAAGAAAGTAACCACTACCTATGATGACGAATCGGTTAAAATTGCTGACGTAGATGTTGAAGTAACTGCTGAATTTGTGGAAGCGAACAATGTATGGGAAGCAGAAGCTCAAATCAACGATATTAATTATCGCGTTATCATGCAAAAAGCTGCAAGCCACACCGTTACGTACAAGGATGGCGAAACAGTTCTTGGTACCGAGATAGTTGCTCATGGCGGACATCCGGAAGAGTACACACAGTACCAGAGCATGTCGCTGGCTACCTTCGAAGGTTGGTACAGAGAGTCTGACTTAGACGAAGAAGTAGCATACATAGAAGAAGAGAACATCAATGAGGACGTTACCTTCTATGCTAAGTTCGTAAAGGCTTACGCTCAATCGATCAACATCGAGAAAGCTGTTATGCAGAACGGTAAGGGCTATGCTATCATTCCGCAACTCGGTACGCTGAAATATGCATCGAATATCACCGGTTCGTTGGATTCGCTGGACAACAGCAAGAAAGATAGTTTGCGCAACTACGCTTACCTTGGTTTGAAGGTTAAACAAGCAGGTGCTCTGCTCAACTTCCGTTTGGCAAAAGGTAGCACCGTTAAGGTTAAATTTGGTAATATAGCTAAGACTCCGCTGGTATCGATCAACGGCGGCGAGTATGCAGAGATGACTATCACCGACAAGGTTTACAGCTACACTGCAGAAGAGGAAGCTATTGTTAGCATCAAGACCGCTGACGGCAGCGCTGTTGTATTCCAGCAGATTATGATCAACGAGGACATCCAAGCTCCTGAGTTGTTCACTATCACTTGCGCAGCAGCTGAGCACGGAACTGTAAGTGCCGCCTACAAGATGGGTATCCCGGGCGAGGTAATCAAACTGAGCTTCACCATGGATGAGGGTTACACCGTTGCTTCTTGCTATGCAAACGATGTAGAAGTAGTTGGTACTGCTGAGGGCGAGTTCTTCACGATGCCGGCAGCTAACGTAACCATCACCGCTACCTTCGGTGACGAGACTACGGCTATCGACAACACCAACGCAGAGCTCAAGGCTGTTAAGGTGATCGAGAACGGCCAGATCTTCATCATTAAGAATGGCGTGAAGTACAATGCACAGGGTGCAGTAGTTCGTTAACGCACTGACCGCTACGCTGTAGGACCGTTACACTGTAAGACCACTACGTTGTAAGATCGGCCTACGGCCTGTAAGAAAATCAGCTCGCAGCAATGCGGGCTGTTTTTTTGTGCAAGATGTTTTTGTCTTGGGTATGTTTATAACCTACTAATCACCTACTAATAACCTACTAATCACCTACTAATCACCTACTAAAATACGCTTTGCGATTTTTTAGAGAGAAATTACATTGCAGCAATGCTGCAAATAACAAGTACTTGCCAAATTTTTACAAATAAGCAAGCTTTTTATGAAAAATATTGTCAAATACTTGTGTATTTGATTTTTTTTTAGTAACTTTGCACAGTTTTTATAAAATGGAGTAATATGCACATCATTCAACATACAGGCGAGTACTTCTTATTGCTCACGCGCGTATTGCGCAGGCCTGACCGCTGGCGCATGTTTTGGCGTCAGTACAGCAGAGAGTTGGAGAAGCAAGGATTGCAGAGTCTGCCGATCGTGCTGCTAATATCTGTGTTCATCGGAGCCATCTTGACCATTCAGGCGAAGACGAACACGGAGAACCCACTGCTGCCGACCTATATAACGGGTTTGCTGACGCGCGATACGTTGTTGCTGGAGTTCTCGAGTACGATTCTTTGTCTGATTTTGGCCGGTAAGGTGGGTTCGAATATCGCCTCCGAGATCGGTACGATGCGTATCACTGAGCAGATCGACGCCATGGAGATCATGGGTGTGAACAGCGCCAACTATCTGATACTGCCCAAGATTCTGGCGTTTATGAGCATGATGCCGTTTCTGTTTATCATCTCGACTGCTGCCGGACTGATAGGCGGTTGGGGCGTAGGCGCGATGACGGATATCATCACGGTGCATGACTACCTGTTAGGCGTGCAGTATGCGTTCAATCCCTATTTTGTGTGGTATGCTATTATCAAGGCCTTGGTGTTTGCGTTTGTGATCACGAGTCTGAGTAGTTACTACGGCTATTATGCACGCGGAGGCGCGCTGGATGTAGGACGCGCGAGTACGAAAGCAGTGGTGAATAGCAATATCATGATTCTGTTTTTAGATTTAATCCTCAGCAAACTGTTGCTTTAACGATAGGCTTCGCCTGACCGCTGCGCTGTAGGACCGTTACACTGTAAGACCGCATTCGCTGTAAGACCGCCCTGAAGGGCTGTAAGATATGAACTATGGGTAGGCTTCGCCTGACCGCTACGCTGTAGGACCACTGCGTTGTAAGACCACTACGTTGTAAGACCGCTTCGCTGTAAGACCGTTACACTGTAGGACCGCCCTAAAGGGCTGTAAGATATGAACTATTGGTAGGCTTCGCCTGATCGCTGCGCTGTAGGACCGTTACACTGTAAGACCGTTGACACTGTAGGACCGCCCTGAAGGGCTGTAAGATATATAAGATATAAAAGGGATGCATAATTATAAAAATTTACATATTTGGCAAGATGGCATAAAACTTGCGCGAAGAATATACGAGGTAACGAGTACGTTCCCTGCCAACGAGAAATATGGAATCGTTTCGCAAATGACGCGAGCAGCTGTTTCTATACCGTCTAACATCGCAGAAGGTGCAGGAAGAAGTAGCAGTAAAGAGTTTGCTAACTTCTTAAACATAGCTATCGGTTCGATATTTGAGTTACACACGCAAATAGTCATCTGCGAACAAATAGGCTATATAGACGCAGAGACCGTAAAAGAATTGGAAGCACAAACCTTTACGCTTCAACAACAAATCGCTGCATACAAGCAGCGCATAGAGGGGAGCGCCCCGCGGCAAGGGGAAACATCCCCGACGAGCGGTACGCAGCGCACTAATCATACAATGCGCAAAGCGAATGATCGTACAGCGAAGCGGTCCTACAGTCCGCAAGACGGTCATACAGCAAAGCGATCAATTACAAAGTAATTATTATGATTGAAGTTAAGGATATAGTTAAGAGTTTTGACGGGACGGTGGTTCTGGATCATGTGTCAACCACGCTGGAAGATGGCAAAGTGAACATGATCATCGGTCAGTCGGGTTCGGGTAAGACAGTGCTGATGAAGAGTCTGATTGGTCTGCATGCAGTAGATCAGGGAGAGATCTTGTACGACGGTCGCAGCCTGAGTTCGATGCGCGAGAAAGATATCCGTCTGTTGCACAGAGAGGTAGGTATGCTGTTTCAAGGCAGCGCTCTATTCGACTCGATGAGCGTGATAGAGAATGTGCTGTTTCCCTTGGAGATGTTCGACCGCGAGATGAGCGATGAACAGAAACGCGAACGTGCACAGTTCTGTCTGGAGCGCGTGAACATCCCCGAGCGCGCCTACAACCTGATGCCGGCCGAGATCAGTGGCGGTATGCAGAAACGTGTAGCAATTGCTCGTGCGATCGCAATGAATCCCAAATACCTGTTCTGCGACGAGCCTAACTCGGGTTTGGACCCGAAGACCAGTCTGGTGATCGACCAACTGATACACGATATCACGGAGGAGTATGGTATCTGTACGATCGTCAACAGCCATGATATGAACTCGATTCTGGAGATCGGCGACAAGGTGATCTTCCTCAGATTGGGCAAGCTGGAATGGGAAGGCAACAGGCACGAGATATACAGCTCGGATAACGAGGCGCTGAATGATTTTGTGTTCGCAAGCGAGTTGTTTAAAAAAATAAAGACCGCTTCGCTGTAAGACCGTCCTACGGACTGTAAGATAATAAAAACAAATACTACAATAATGAAAAAGACAGTTTTATTGATAGCCTTGATGGCTATGATGGCCATTGGCGCTGATGCACAAACGCCGGCCAAGGTGCCTGCTTACCGCGGGATCATTGAGCGTGTTCAACCGAATGGGGACACCCTGCGCACCTATCTGCGTGGGGATGAGCGTAAACATTGGATGATGACCGAAGACGGATGGCAGATACTAGAGAACAAAAAGGGTTGGTATGTATACGCCGAGAAAAATCGCAAAGGCGAATTGGTAAGCAGCTGGCGCAGAGCGCACAACGAAGCCAAACGCGGCTATTTTGAGAAACGCTGGTTGAACAAGCACGGTATAAAGAAAAACATATAAACTAAAAAAAATATCTGATAATGAAAAAACTATTTAGCATACTATGTGTATGCGCTGTCGCAGTGAGTGCGGCAGCAATGCCGGCGCGCCGTGAGGGCGTAGTTCGGACTGCAGCAGATGGCAGCCAGAAGATGGTTTATCTGCATGGCAACGCTTTTAATCACTACATGACAGACGAGAGCGGAAACTGGTTGGACGAGAACAGCTTACAGCCGATGAGCGCCGAAGCCAAGCAAGCACGCATAGCTGCGGGTAAAGCACGTATGGCTGCGCGTCGCATCCAACAACAGACCAAGGTGGGTACGGAGCCTAATATCGCTCCGCGCGGATTGCTGATCATGGTCAACTTCGCCGACAAGAAGTTTGTCACCCCACGCGACACCGTGGACAGCATGTTGAATGGTGCCAACTACACGCGTCATTATGACCTGAATTATGATATCACCTACGATATCGGCTGGGGACAAACCTACACCACGCATGTAGAGGAAACTGTCATCGCTAACGGTAGTGCCCGCAAGTATTTCCAGGACCAGAGTTTTGGCCAATACAACCCGCAGTTTGACGTAGTGGGTCCGTACACGCTGAGTCAGAACACCTCTTATTATGGCAAAAACGACGCGAGCGGCACTGATAAACATCCGGATTTGATGATCAAAGAAGCCTGCGAGTTGGCAGATGCGGACGGTATCGATTTCACCCAATACGATAACGATCATGACGGCAGAGTAGATTTTGTGTATGTGCTGTATGCCGGAGAGGGCGAGGCTGATGGTGGTGCGAGCACGACTGTATGGCCGCACAACTGGGATCTGTCCTACTCGCAGTTCTGCCTCGTGGACGGCAAGGAGGTTTGCAACTACGCTTGCTCGAACGAGTGGCAGCACTATGGACAAGTGTACAACGGTATCGGTACCTTCTGCCACGAGTTTAGCCACGTGATGGGTTTGCCGGATCTGTATATCACCGAAGAGGGCTCGTCCCACCACACAATGGTCGACTGGGACATCCTTGACTATGGTCCATACAACAACGACGGTAATACCCCGCCCTGCTACTCAGCCTATGAGCGCTTCTTCTGCGGCTGGATCACTCCGCGCGTGTTGACAGAGCCGGAGAATGTACATCTTGGACTAATCAACAACACCCAAGAGGCACTGTTGATGTGCAGCGGTGACGCACACAACCTGGTGGGCTATAATCCTAACCCGAAGACATTCTACCTGTTAGAGGTACGAGAGAAGACCGGTTGGGACAAGTATCTGCCGGGCAGAGGAATGCTGATCACCAAGATTCAGTACGATCAATATAAATGGGAATATAACTCCGTCAACAACGATGCCAACGCGATGGGAGTGGATCTGATAGAAGCTAAAGAGAACACCGGAGACTTGGGCGCTGCGTCCGACGCTTTCCCAGCCGGAGCAACATTCTACACCAAGTTTACGGATCATGAAATCACCAATATCAAACGCGACTTGGTCGACGGATCGATCAGCTTCCGCTACCGAGGCGGATGGGCCGAAGATGTAGAGCAAGTGAACAGCGAAAGCGAGTTGAGCACGAAGAAAGTGATTCGTAACGGACAAGTGCTGATCATCCGCAACGGTGTAACTTATGATATGACAGGCAAAATAATAGCACTATGAAAATCATCTCTTACAATCTGAACGGCATCCGTTCGGCTATCAACAAGGGGCTCTTGGACTGGTTGCAGGGTGAGAATCCCGATGTATTCTGTATCCAAGAAAGCAAGGCGCAGCCTGAGCAGATCGATGTACTGGCGATGCAGGAGTTGGGTTACCACAGTTATATCCATTCGGCCGAGAAAAAAGGCTACTCGGGTGTATGCTTGTTCAGCAAACAAGAGCCGGACAATGTAGTGATCGGCATGGGCAATCCGCTGTATGACCGTGAGGGACGCGTGATCCGTGCTGACTTTGGCGACCTGACCATCGTGGATGCATATATACCGAGCGGCACGACCGGCGATGTAAGACAGGATTTTAAGATGCAGTTTCTGGAAGATTTTCTGGTGTGGGTGAACGAGCTCAAGAAAGAGCGTCCCAACCTGGTGATCTGCGGCGACTATAACATCTGCCACAAGCCCATAGACATCAATCATCCGGAGCGTCAGATCGGCGTGAGCGGATTCTTGCCCGAAGAGCGAGAATGGATGGATCGCTGGGAAGCCAGCGGGCTGGTAGACTCGTTTCGTGTGTTTGACCAGAGTGCCGAGCGATACAGTTGGTGGTCCTGGCGTGCCGGCGCACGAGCAAGAAACGTAGGCTGGAGAATTGACTATCTGTGGGTGACAGAGAGTCTGAGAGACAAACTCCAAGATGGTAAAATATTGACCGAAGCAGTACATAGTGACCATTGTCCGGTGATGGTAGAACTTAATTGACGATTTGACGATTGACGAGGTACGATTGATTGACCAATTGATATTATTGACGATTGATTGCTGCTTCAAATCGTAAATTTGTAAATCGTAAATAATTCGTAAATCGTAAATTTATAAATCGTAAATCATTTGATGGATACATTACGAACTGAACATCTGGTAAAGAAATACGGCAAGCGGACCGTAGTGGACGATGTGTCGATTGAGTTGGCACAAGGCGAGATAGTGGGACTGCTGGGACCTAATGGTGCCGGCAAGACGACCACGTTCTATATGACGACCGGTTTGGTGACTGCCAACAACGGCAAGATTTTTCTGAACGATCAGGATATCACCAGCTATCCGATGTACAAGCGTGCCAAACTGGGTATCGGCTACCTGCCTCAGGAAGCCAGTGTATTCCGCAAGATGACCGTGGAGGACAACATCCGTTCGGTGTTGGAGATGACGAATTTTAGCAAGGAGTATCAGGCCGAGAAGCTGGAACAGCTGATCAAGGAGTTTAATCTGGCGCATGTTCGCAAGAACTTAGGCGACCGCCTCAGCGGTGGTGAAAGACGTCGTACGGAGATTGCTCGTTGTCTGGCTATTGAGCCTAAGTTTGTGATGTTGGACGAGCCTTTTGCCGGAGTCGATCCTATAGCTGTGCAAGAGATACAGGATGTGGTTTGGCGACTCAAGGACAAGAACATCGGCATTCTGATCACTGACCACAATGTGGACGAGACGCTGATGATCACGGACCGTGCGTACTTGCTGTTTGAAGGCAAGATTCTGTTCCACGGCACGCCGGAGGAGTTGGCCGCCAACCCGATAGTAAGAAAGAACTATCTGGGACGCGATTTTGAGTTGAAGAAAAAAACACGACCCGTCGAATGAAACGTTTCTGGGGACATCCGTGGACGATAGCAGCATGTAACATCGGGCTGCTGATGGTATTGTACACACTGATGCGTGTGTTCTGTTATCTGGTTCATGGTGCTATGTTTCCCGATGTGAGTTTTAGCCACCTGGTGGAGATGTTGTTGGGTGGTATGCGGTTTGATTTGACCGCCATATTGTACCTAAGCAGCCTCTATCTGATAGGCATCCTGCTGCCGCTCAACGGCCGTATACGCAGCCGACTGACATACCAACGAGTGTTGTTGGCATTGTTGTGGGTGCCCAACAGTTTGGGTATTCTGGCCAATTGTGCCGACATTGCGTATATACCCTTCACCGACAGGCGTACGACGTGTACGTTCTTCTCTGAGTTTGAGAACGATAAGAACATCCTGTCGATCTTTGTGCAGGGGATATGGGACTATTGGTATGTGACCTTGTTTGCGTTGGTCATGCTGGGCCTGATGTTCTGGTTGACGAGGCGCTATTTTGCCATCAATCGCCACAAGACCAGGGGATTGAAGATCTGGTACTACGTGAGCGAGAGTTTGGTAATGGTACTATCGGTGTTTATGATTGTGATCGGTATTCGTGGCGGATTCGGTCGTTATACTCGTCCTATCACAGTCAGCAACGCACTGCAGTATACCGACACTCCCAGAGAGACGGCGCTGGTGTTGAACACCCCGTTCTCGCTAATGAAATCGCTGGAGAACATCCGTTATAAAGATCCCGAGTATTTTGACGAGGCGGTTGCTTCCCATATGGATCCGGTTCATGAACCGAAAACCGGTGTCAAAGCCCGCACAGACAATGTTGTGGTGATCATTCTGGAGTCGTTCAGCCAAGAGTATATCGGATTCTATAATCAAGATTTGGATAATGGCCGCTATCAAGGCTATACGCCGTTCTTGGATTCGCTTTTGGCCAAGAGTGTGACCTACGACTACTCCTACGCCTCCGGGCGCAAGAGCATAGATGCGATGCCTTCGGTGTTGTCAGCCATACCAATGCTGATTGAGCCGTACGTGGTAACCCCCTACTCTACCAACCAGGTATCGTCAATTGCCGAGCGGCTGAAGATGAAAGGGTATCAAACCGCCTTCTTCCATGGTGCGCCGAACGGCAGTATGGGTTTTCAGGCCTATGCCAGAAGTGCCGGTTTTGCGCACTACTACGGTATGCGTGAGTATGGCAATATGGAGGATTTTGACGGCACGTGGGCTATATGGGACGAAGAGTTCTTGCAGTATTTTGCCAAGACGATGGGTAGTATGCGCGAGCCGTTTATGACGGCAGTGTTCACAGCCTCCAGTCACCATCCGTTCAAAGTGCCGGCGCGCTATGAGCACCGTTTCCCCAAAGGCACACAACCTATCCATCAAGCGGTAGGATACGCCGACCATGCACTGAGGCTGTTTTTCGAGACGGCCAAACAGCAGCCGTGGTTTGATCACACCTTGTTTGTCATCACGGCCGACCATACCAACCAGTTGACACACCCCGAGTACACCAATGCACGCGGGCTGTTTGCCGTACCAATCGCTTTCTACCATCCCAAGATGGCTGCCGAGCGGCGAAGCCAAGGAGCAGTCAGCCAAACGGATATTATGCCGTCGGTACTCAACTGGCTGGGATATGATCGTCCGTATTTGGCGTTCGGCGAAGATGCGTTGACGCAACATAAGGCACATCCTTATGCGGTATGCTACAACGCGCCGATGTATCAGATCCTGTCCGACAGTTTGTTGGTAGAGTTTGACGGCGAGCAAGTGACCGCAGTGTATGACTATCGTCAAGACCCGCTACTCAAAACCAATATTGCCGAAACGATAGCGCCGACACGCATTGCGCCGATGACGGACTATCTGAAAGGCTATATACAACAGTATATACACCGCATGATTAACGACGAGTTGAGAGTGGAATAGTGAAAACGAGAAGACACATAGTGGGCCTGTTGGCTGTGCTGATGATAGTAGCCTGTCAACGTGTACCGGAAGAGCCGAAGGTGATTCACGCCTGCGCAGAGGCTCCGGCAGGCAGAGCATGTGCTATGTGCTTTGCAGCGGATGGAGTGATCTATCTGGCCGGAGGGCGGGTGCAGAACGGCAGTTATCCCGGTACGATGTTATGCTATGACACAGAGAACGATCGATGGTCGGAGACGGCAACTATCCCGCTGACGCCGCGTGTCAACGGAACAGTCTGCACGACAGAGCAAGGGGTGTTTATGGGGCTTGGTTTTGCAGGAGGAAGTGTTCATATGGACAGCACGTATCTGCGAGACTGGTGGAAGTTTGAACCCGGTACAGGCACCTGGACACAGCTGGCTAACTACCCGGCCAAGCAGACAGCCGCAGCTGTGAGTTGGTATGACGGGCAGAAAGTATGGGTAGCATGTGGATTCAACGGATACACCCAAGAGGTGTGGCAGTATGATATCGCCACGGACTGTTGGAAGAAGGCAGGTGAGGAGAGCCCTATCCGCGTGATGTCGGCTGTGGCCGCAAAATGTGACGGACGGTATTTCATCGGCACAGGATTTCATAACATCAGTCACAGCTACTGGTACGAGTGGTTCGAAGACGGACACTGGGAGAAGCGTTCGTCGGTGCCCGGCAAAGGTCGTCATAACGCCGCATGCAGCGCCACGGATAAGGCGGTGTGGGTGATCGGGGGATGGCACTACGGCGACAGTCTGACGACAGGATTCTACTACGACGACATACTGCGCTATTCACCAACCGATGACCAATGGACGTTATGTGGCACCATACCATGCGGGGTGACTGAAAACGGCGTAGCCTGCGCCGTTGGTAAGCGCGTATATTTCGGATTAGGCGAAGATAAGAACGGACAACTCCACAGGGAGTGGTACTATATTGAAGACTAGACGCACCATAGTAGGTTTATGCTTGCTGGCTTGTATATCAGCCGGTGCAGCAAACGATTTCTGGCCGGTAGCTATGCACCAGCCGGATACGGCACGCGACACGATCATGTACGAGGTGGGTGTGTCGGCTGTGGCTTCGTCGGGAGAGCAGGCACCGTTTTGGATGCATGCCAACACGCAGGGAAATATCTCTGCTGCGCCCTTTAGCGGCAATTTGTCAGCCGGCATCTACAAGCGTGATACACGCCCCAACCGATGGTACGACTATAATTTTGGCGTAGTGATGACCGGGCGGTTTGATACCGAACGCAGTACAGGCTATTTCAACGAGCTATATGCTCACGCGCGGCTGTATGTGGTAGATGTGACCGCAGGCATCAAGCCAATCGTTTGCGGAAGTCAGAATCCAAGCCTTTCTATGGGCGGGTTGCTGTTCTCAGGTAATGCTCAACCGATACCGCGCATCAGTATCGGTATCGACCGGTATATCCCCTTTCCCGGCTTGTACGGCTATATGGAAGTCAAAGGTGGTCTGACTCACGGATGGATGGTGGACAACAGCCGTCTGGACCCCATGACAGACACCAAAGATGCGCTGTTGCACTATAAGTTTATAGGTCTTCGTTTCGGTGGCAAACTGCCGGTGAACATCAGTTATGAGTTTCACCATGCAGCCCAATGGGGCGGTACCTCTTCCACCCGTGGTACGTTCTCTACTTCGTGGGACAGCTTTAAGCATGTGTTTGTTGCCGGAGCGGGTGGAACGACCCTAAGCGATCAGTTGAATGCCGAAGGCAACCATATTGGTTTTCAGGAGTTGGCCTTGACGGCCAAATGGCCCCAATGGCGCATCACGGCCTATTGGCAGACCTTGTTCGAGGATATGAGTGCCAAGTTTATCGGGTTCACCAACCAGACAGACGGTCTGTGGGGTATCTCTTTGCGGCAAAGCGAGTGGCCGTTTATCCATTCGGTCAGTTATGAGTTTTTGAACACCACCGGTCAGGATGGCCCTTGGCATGACAAGGACGGATTGGTTTACGGAGGACGAAGCGGCTACTACACCAACTCCTCTTATCCGCAAGGCTGGACCCATTTCGGACGCACGATAGGCAATCCGTTTATGCAACCGGACAACAACAGGGTACGCGTACATTTGGCCGGTGTGGCAGGCAATATCTACGGTTTTGAGTATCGACTGATCGCCTCCTATGCGCGCAATTGGGGACAATATACGGCTCCACAAAATAGTCATAACACCGCACTGCTACTGGATGTAAGCAAACATGTGCCTCAAGCGTGGGGCCTGAACTTCGGTTTGCGTTTGGCAGCCGATATCGGTTCACAATGGGGCAATCGGTTCGGTGCGATGCTAACGATCAACAAGCAAGGAATCATACATCATTGGTAATGGCAGAACAGAAGATACATATTATCATGCCGGTCAAGGACTCGATTGAGACCACCGAGAAAGCTATCTCCGCTATCGTGGCCAGCGGCTACACGGTGCGTGTATATGATGATTTTTCATCGGCCGAGACAGCAGCTCGACTGGATGCTATGCACAAGGAGATGGGCATAGAGGTCATTCATCTGAGTGAACAGATAGACAGTCCTTCGCCTAACTACCGTTGGGTGCTACAAGACGCGCAGCGTAGGGCGCTGAAAGATCAGGCCTCGCTGTTGATCATAGAGAGCGATGTGATCGTGGGCAAAGATACGATCAAGCGAATGACACAAGCCGTGGAGTACGAGGTAGGAATGGTGGGCGCTGTGACGCACGATGTCGAAGGGCAAGTCAATTTCCCGTATTTGTATGCCAAAAACATGACAGAAGACGGGGAATGCAAAAAACATCTGTCGTTCTGCTGTACGCTGCTGACCAATAGGTTGCTGCAAGCATATGATTTTGAGCAACTCAATCCCCAGAAAGACTGGCACGATGTAGACATCAGCCATATGTCTCGTAAGTTGGGGTTTGTCAATGTACTGCAAGTCACCAATCCGGTACTGCATCTACCCCACTCCAGCCGTCCGTGGAAACAGCTCAAGTATACCAACCCGACAGCATACTATTTGGCAAAAATGGCTATTGTCTTCGACTGGATATAACGAAAGATGATTGATGAACGGAACCGCATTTAAAATATACAGCTTGATGGTCGTTAAGAACGAAGCGGATGTGATAGCCGCCTCGCTGACTGACGCGTGCCGATGGAGTGACAAGATCATCGTCATCGACAACGGCTCGACAGACGGCACCTGGGAGACGGTGCAACAACTGGCCAAGACATATCCGCAGGTGGTACCCTGGATGCGCTACGAGGGACCGTTCCATATAGGTCTGCGCGCCAAAGCCTTTAGGGCGTTTCGGCATGAGATGAATAGCCAAGACTGGTGGAACGTTCGGTTGGATGCGGATGAGTTCTATCCGGGGGATGTACGGGCATTCTTGGCCAAGGTGCCTTACGGCTATAGGACGGTGAAAAAAGAGAGCACGGATTTTGTGCTGACCCGCGAAGACATCGAACAGGGGACGTTCACCGGCTGTTTTGAGCAGGACAAAGAGTTGATCACTCATGCGCTACCTACCAAACGACGCGAGCGGCGGTTTATGCGACACAGCGCACTATTGTGTTGGTCAGAGAGATGGCGCTATCCGCATCCTTGGGGACGAGTATGGAAAGAGTGTATTCCGGTGGACCATTATCAGTATCGCAGTCCGGAGCAGATGGCACAACGTTTTGCAACACGGCAGCAGGCCAAGAAGGCCGGGTGTGGATCGTTTAAACACGAGAAGGGGGCGCGCTGGGAAGACTATATAATGACCAACCATCAGTTGGAGGAGCAGCACTTGTTGGCCCATATGGAAGAGGCGTTTAGAGCGTCGGATAAGGTGCTCTATCAGGGTCGTAACACCCTGAAATTGATTGGGAAGAATATCGTGGTGAAGGCATTCCATACACCGCGTTTTCCGAACAGTCTCATTTACGGCCTGTTGCGCAAAAGCAAGGCACAACGCAGTTATGAGTACGCACTTGCTTTGGGAGATTTGACTCCCGAACCATTGACTTGGCGCGAACATAGAGAAGGTCTTCTGCTGCGCGAGAGTTACTATGCCTGCCGACTGTCCGACTTGCCTTATACGTTCCGGCAAGTGGAACGCGACAAGGCGTTTGCCGGCCGTGAACAGATCATACAGGGTGTGGGACGGCTGATGGCACAGCTACACCGAAAAGGGTTCTATCCGTTGGATTTTACGGGAGGCAATATCCTGACCAACCAAGACGGAAGCCGAATGCAGATCGTTGATTTGAACCGCATGCGTCGATGCCGGCACATCAGCCTGGCACAAGGACTGCGGCAGGCGAACAAACTAATTATTACCGATACCGAGCGACAAGTGTTAACACAAGCATACATCCAAGCACGAGCACATGAATAAGTACCAACAAATCATAGGACAAATCCAATACTACGTCTTTTTGGCAGTCGTAGCGCTGTTGCCGTTACCGCAGATATTCCTGCGCTATGCTTGTGTGACGTGGATCGTCCTATGGTTGCTTGAAGGACGATGGCTGAGCAAGCCCTCTTTCTCTTCGCCAGCCGGACCGTTTAGGTTTTATATCCCGTTCCTGTTGTTCGGCGCTTGGTACATATGGAAAATAGTGTCCGGCTTGTGGGTAGAGAACATCGGCAGTTGGTCCACACAGATGGAGCGGTGCATGACATTTGGCATGTTGATACCGGTTGGTATATGGGGCGTGAACCGACAGTATGACTGGCGGCAAGTGGGCAAAGTATTGGTGATCAGTTGTTTGCTGGCCTTGCCGCTCTACCTGATCATCGTTACAGCACTGTACTACCACCATGATTGGATGGATACGCTGCAGTGGGCAGGCTGGAACAACGACATCACATACTGGCACACCTATTTCTCGGAAAACATCACTGTACTCAAGCACCGTCTGTATCTGTGTGCGGTAGAGTTGTTAGGCGCTATTGTAGCCTACCGGCTGTTGGAGGACAAACCGGTGCATCGCTTCGGCTCGATAGCTATCATGCTATCCGCCATCCCGTTGACAGGTTCGCGGCAGTCTATTCTAACAGCGGTGGCATTGTTTGTTATTGCTGCTATCTATGCCCTGCCTAAGGAACAGCGCAAACGATGGACGGCAGGTATCATTGTAATCGGTCTGACGGTGGGAGGAGGACTGCTCAAACTGCATCCGCGTATGCAACAGTTTGATCTAAACAATATCATCCATCTAACCGATGTGCATTATACCCACGACATACGATTTAACATCTGGGGAGCAGGACTGCAACACCCGGAGGACTATCTGTGGACCGGCGTAGGGGCCGGACAAAGTCGGGCATATATGCAAGAGCGGTATAATGAAGTGGGCTTCCCCTACTATGCAGAGCGGGAGTTTAATTGTCACAACCAATATTTGGAAGAGTTGATCGAGTTAGGCATGTTCGGCCTGCTGCTGTTCTTGTTAGCGTGGCTTTCTATCCCACTCTGTGCTCGGGGTCAAACACGCCAAACGGCCTGGCTATTCACCGCGCTGTTTATGATGGATATGTTTACCGAGTGCGTCTTCGGCCGGTTTGACGGCATCGCGCTATGGGCAGTAGGAATGATTATACTGTTACTTGAACAAACCTCTATCCCGCTCGAGGCCGACACGGAAAGTGCACAGCAGACCGCGCGGGATACACATACTCATCGTACGACGAGCGTGTAACATACCCTCGTCAAACGTGTATTCGTTCAAGGCCGTACCAAAATCGTACAGGTTGTAGCACATTACCTCCAGCGACATCGGTATATCGCGCACCCACCAACGTCCCGTAGCACGTAGTTCGAGATTGAAGAACGCATCTTCGCGTTTGCCAAACTCATTGTTAGCCATATTGATGCCTTTGGCGTCGGCATTGTAGATAGCTATCTGCGGATGTCCTGTCGGTGATGTGTATGCCACCGAACGGTAGTTGGAGAACGGCTGACCGTCTTTGAATTTACCGTTAAAGCCGATAGAGAAATATTTGCACGCATTATAGGTCACTTGCATGCGCAAGATGAACGACTTGTCTTGGTTTAAGCGGCAGTTACCTTGATAGAGCAGGCCCTTGTCCATCTCTTCTTGCGCCAGATAGGTATTGGGATTGGCTGAGCTCTCCGCCAGCACACCAATGTTGTTATGCAGCGGGCCGTTACCTAAGGTGCTTAGGCCGGCCATCAGATAACTCTGCCAACTGACCATCACATACCATTTGCGTCCGTTGTAGGTATAGCGCACCGTATTAGACATATAATAAGGAGTACGCCCGCCCACGCGCGAGGACATCAGGTCCAGCGGCTGGGTAGTGACGGTATATTCTTTTTCTCCCTCACGCATAAAATAGAAATCGCCCTCCTTGACCATGTTAGCATCCAATCCATCCGTATAATCGGTGAACCATATATTGTAGTACTTGCGAATACTATTGAGCAGCGCTATCTCGTGGCGATGCTGCTTGCCGAATGTGAATTGGATAGGCAGATCGATCACAGCATACGAGGGTTGGTGCATCCACAGTTGCTTGTCCGGCGTATGGTATGCTCCGCCGGTAGTAGCCAATAGGGTATTGTCCTCGTAGCGTATCTGGCCGTTCATATAGTCACGACTCAGATAGCGCACCTCATCCCAGGTGTAAGACATCCGGTGATGGCTAAGCGACACACCGAAGCGAAACCACCACGCCGGCTGATAGTCCAACGCCACTTTGGCGAGCCAGTTGGGCGTAACAACTGATTGACCTTTGCCCAACAGTATACCGTCCAGACTGACGCCCAGATGGCCATACAGCCGCAGCCCGTTGCCGAAATCATGATCGGCTATCACGAGGGCCTCGTTCTCCAGCAGCCCGGCTGTGAAAGGGGAAGACTGCCAGGAATAGGTATATAAGGGTGTTGGCTCGGTGTCTGTCATCGACTGCGCATAGACAGCGTTGGTCCATTGGTCTGTGGTCGGACGAAAATGTAACAACGAGTTATACCCCTCTGCATGGATGCGCAGCCAAGGCAGGAGCGGTTGGTCATACCGAACCGACAGATTAACACTATGCAGCCGTCCGTCCGCATACCATGGTTCGAAGGCTTCGCCGTCTTGGTCGAAGAGGTTGCGGGAGAAGGAGAGGTCGTTGTGTTTGAGTTGCTGCAACTCATAACTCAAGCCAGCCACCAATGCCCCTTTGTTATCAAACCTCGTTGTGCTATACAGGCCTGCTTGGTAGGCACGCATGGTGGATTGCTCGTTGGTGTTGTAGAGCAACTCCGAGCCAAAGTCTGTGCGTCCCTGGGTAGCCACAAAATAGTGTAAGTTCTTCGGCAGTTCGCCGTCTAACTGAGCAGTATAGTACTCCGAGAGATTCATTCCGCTGATACCGGTGTTGTCGAAGGTCGTTATGGCACGTTGACCATATGTCACATACGCGTGTTGATAGAGCGAGCCGGTGCGATATGTAGCCTCCATCGTGCCGGCTCCGATAATGTGGTTTCGCTGCTCCATGGGACGCGTGTCTATCGTTCGCTCCTCGGCGGACGAATGGAAGAGATTGATCAGTTCACGTGTACCGGGCGATATACCGCCCAAGTTGCCAACGTTGCCTGTCAAGCGTATCTGCTGAAGCTGGTCAGCGTCGTCCCGAAAAGACAACTCGCCATCGTGGTAGTCCAGCGCCAGCGAAGTACGGTCCATCTGGGTATGCACCAAGGTGTGCCCGGGCATCGTACGGCTGTCGATACGCATACCGTTGAGCAAATATTTGGTGTTCTTAAACGAGTTGCCGGCTATAGAGAACACATTACGGTCTCCCAAGTTCCACTCGCCGGTCGTCTCACTCTCGTAAACGGTATACGGATTGCTATTGTCCAAATAGTGGCCAAGGTCGGTGGTCTGATACCAGTTACGGAAATAGGCGCTACTCACTGTATCCGTCCCAAAAACAGGAAATGCCTCACCGCGCATTATCGCTGTGAGACATATCGCTGCTATGAGAAGGATGGATCGTTTCATCCGAATAGATTTTGGAAGAAACTTTTCTTTTGTCCGGCACCCGGAACGATGTTCGGGCTGTCCTTGAGTTTCTCTATCTGTTTGCGCTCTTCGCTGCTCAGATGTTCGGGGACATATACACCTACGTTGATCAACAAGTCGCCCTGTCCATAGGTGCGTCCATACTGGTCTAGGTGCGGCAGTCCTTTACCTCGCATCCGGAGTACCTTGCCGGGCTGGGTGCCTTCGGCAATGGTGATCTTGGCTTCGCCGGTCAAGGTTGGTATCTTGACTTGACCGCCCAAGATAGCTGTCGGCATATCAAGCAGCAGGTTATAGATCAAGTCATCGCCTTGACGAATCAGGTCCTTGTGTTCCTCTTCTTCGATCAGTACCAGCAAGTCACCGGGTACTCCTCCATGCGGCGCGGCATTGCCTTTGCCTTGCATGGTCAGGGTCATACCGTGGGCAACACCGGCAGGGATAGTGATCGATATGATCTCCTCTTCGCGTACCACACCTTCGCCATTACATTTGGGGCATTTGTTACGTATGATCTTGCCTTCGCCGTGGCACTCAGGGCACTCGGTCTGAACCTGCATCATACCTAAGAATCCACGCTGTTGACGATAGACCACGCCACGTCCTTTACACTGAGGACAGGTGTCGCCTTCGCGGCCATCAGCGCTACCGGTACCATGACAGTCCTTACAATCGACCAACTTGCGTACCTTGATCTTCTTCTCTACGCCGGTGGCTATCTCCTCTAGGGTTAGACGCACACGAACACGCAGGTCCGTTCCTCGACGCATTCTGCGTCCTCCGCCTCCATGACCGCCTAAGAAATCGCTGATGTCGAATCCTGCGCCGGCGAAGACATCGCCAAAGTGTGCAAAGATATCCTCCATCGACATACCACCGCCTGAGAAGCCGCCCATTCCATTCATTCCGGCATGGCCAAACTGATCATAGCGCTGACGTTTCTGCGGATCAGACAGTACCTCATACGCCTCAGCAGCCTCCTTGAACTTTTCCTCAGCCACTTTGTCGCCGGGGTTCTTGTCAGGGTGGTACTGTATCGCTTTTTTGCGGTACGCCTTTTTTATCTCTTCGGGAGTGGCGTTCTTAGCCACCTCGAGCACTTCATAATAGTCACGTTTTTCTGCCATAAATCCATTTACGATTTTTACGATTTACGATGAACACTTTTCGGAATTTATTCTCCGACAACGACTTTGGCGAAGCGAATAACTTTGTCGCCAAGTTTATATCCTTTCTGGGTGCAATCGATCACCTTGCCTTTGTTCTCCTCGCCGGCCGCAAACAGCGTTACCGCTTCATGCTCGTCGGTATTGAAATCTGCGCCCTTGGTGTCGATCGCATGGACGTCGTTCTTGTCCAGGAATGCCAGAAACTTCTGATAGATGAGTTTAACTCCTTCGTCATCGATAACGGCCAGAGCACGCTCAAAGTCGTCTATCAATGGCAGCATATCACGGAAGATACGCTCTCCGGCAGTCTCAATCAGATCCAGTTTCTCTTTGTTGGTGCGACGACGGTAGTTCTCAAACTCCGCCATCATTCTGAGGTTCCTGTCCTCCAATTCAGCCACACGAGCCTTCAGTTCCTCTGTTTCGTCTACCGATTCCTCCTGTGATTCTTCCTGCTCAGCAGTTTCGGTCTCAGCCTCGTTGGTCAACTCGTTGACTACTTCGTTCTCCAGTTCTTCTATTTTGTCTTTTTTTTTCATAATTCAATCAAATACATTCGTTCTCTAACTTTCAACTATCATGCCACACGCGCGGATACTGCCAATTTGGCAGACCTAAAAAATGACACCCGCGGAGCGAATGTCATTTTTGTCGAATAAGCGTGTTGCTTACTTACGGATACCGAGTTGCTTGATGATTGCGCGGTAACGCTCAATGTCTTTAGCCTTCAGGTAGTCCAACAGACGACGACGTTTACCTACCAGGTTGGTCAGTGCACGCTCAGTGTTGAAGTCCTTGCGGTTTTGTTTGAGGTGCTCTGTGAGGTGGTTGATACGGAAGGTGAACAAAGCGATTTGGCTCTCTGCTGCACCGGTGTTCTTGGCGTCGTTGCCATACTGAGCAAACAACTCAGCTTTTTTCTCAGATGTTAAATACATAATTAATGTACGATTTGACGATTGCTCGTCGGGTTATACAATCACCACTAAAGCTGCATGTACTATGTCAACTTCGTGGCATTAATCTGCTCTCTGGACGAAAGCGGGTGCAAAGGTACTGCTTTTTTATGATATACGCAAATTTTTCTGCACTTTTTATTGATTTTGTAGTTTTTTTCAACTCAACAATCAATATTTGCAGTAGCCAACGATGCAAATATAGCAAAAATTTTTGACTTACCCAAAATAATAAGCATATTTTGTCCGAAATATTTGCATATTTGCCAAAAAAGCTGTACTTTTGCAGCCGTTTTTGATCTATAACACACATGAAACGAATCAACAACCCTTGGTTACAGACTGCCGGTTACAACTGTTTCGGCTGCTGTCCGACCAACCCGATAGGCACCCAAATGCGCTTCTTTGAAGACGGTGACGATATCGTCTCGATCTGGCGCCCGACACAGAACCACCAATCCTGGCTCAACACCCTTCACGGGGGTATACAAGCCGTGCTGCTGGATGAAGTATGCGGCTGGGTGGTATTTCATAAGTTGCAGACTGCCGGCGTCACAGCCAAGATGGAGATGCGTTATCGCAAACCCGTCTCTACGCTACAGGAATATATCAAACTGCGCGGCCGGCTGGTAGAGCTGCGTCGCAACGTGGCTACCGTGGAAGGTGAGTTGCTGAGCCAAGACGGCGAACTGCTCTGCTCGTGCGTGTGCACCTATTTCACTTTTCCGCAAGAGCAAGCACGCGCCCAGATGGGCTATATAGCCTCTACGACGGATGAACACGATTACACCTGGAATGAACTGATCAATAGCCTATGAACCGCTACCAGATAGCACGAACCGTGCGTTTTTTCTTCCATTGGCACTATGACATCCGCCTCGTCAACAAGGAGGTGCTGTATGCTCATCAGCCTATTCTGCTGATGCCTAACCATACCGCTTTTGTCGATCCGTTGGTGTTGTTCGCCGAGTTGCACGACCTACCTATCTGTCCTATGGTGGACGAGCGGTTTATGCGCCATCGTGTCTTTGGACGTATATTGCAGAAAGTGGAGGCTGTTGAGGTGCCTGATCTGCAGCAGAGTGCTATGAGTCGCCAAGAAGGGGCTGCCAAAGCAGAGCAGCTGAGCCGCATAGCTATCGAAGCATTGGCACAAGGCAAATCGATGGTCGTATACCCATCAGGTCATATCAAGACCAGCGACCAAGAGATCATCGGCAACCGCCGTTTGGCATACGAAGTATGCCGTGAGTTGCCGGCCAACGCCGCTGTCATCTTATGCCGTATGCGCGGACTGGAACAGAGCCGATGGTCCAAGCTGCCCACCAAGCGTGTGTGGCGTAGGCATATAACGTTGCAGTTTGAGGACAAGACCGCCGAACTCCGTGAGTGGGCACAACAACTCAGTCGACGCGAGTTTAACCTTCGCCTCGAAGATTGGTACAACTCTCAGGACTAAGCCTACTCTTCCGTTTCGTAGTTCTGGAATAGGAAATCGTTATACGGATAGCGCTGAATATGTATCGTTTTGATACGTTCGTAGAGGAGTTCTTTGAGCGCCTCTATGTTGATTTTCTGACCGGCTGAGATAAAGATACAGTCGTTGTTCAGCTTGGCCATCCAGGTGCGCTCCAGCTCTTCTAGCGAGATATTCTCCCGCGTCATCGGTGTGAGATCGTCCTCCTCTTTGGGGGTGTACGAGAACGCGTCTATCTTGTTGAAGATCACGATACGCGGTATATCGGCCACATAGGATGAGGTGCGCTGACGACGGTCGCCGCGGTGCTTGGAGTTGGTCCACGGCTGTGCCTCGGTCTCCTCACGGGTAGAGGTCAGCAGTTCGTTGATGGTCTGCTCTACTACTTCGTATTGCTCCTCAAAATTGGGATGGGATATATCCACCACATGCACCAACAGGTCGGCCTCGCGCACCTCGTCCAAGGTGGACTTGAACGACTCGACCAAGTTGTGTGGCAACTTGCGGATGAATCCTACCGTATCGGACAAGAGGAAGGGCAGGTTTTGGATAGTGACCTTACGTACGGTGGTATCTAAGGTAGCGAAGAGCTTGTTCTCGGCAAACACCTCCGATTTGCTAAGCAGGTTCATGAGCGTCGATTTGCCGACGTTGGTATAGCCCACCAGGGCCACACGAACCATCTTACCGCGGTTCTGACGCTGGGTAGCCATCTGTTTGTCGATGCGTTTGAGATCTTCACGTAGCAGCGCTATACGCTGACCTATCACACGTTTGTCGGCCTCGATCTGGGTCTCACCCATACCACGGTTGGTGCCTCCGCCGCCTCGTTGACGGTCCAAGTGAGACCACATACGCGTCAGACGGGGTAACATATACTGCAGATGCGCCATCTCGACTTGGGTCTTGGCATAGCTGGTCTGCGCGCGCTGGAGGAAGATCTCCAGGATCAGTATGGTGCGGTCCATCACACGTACGCCTAGGATCTTCTCTATGTTACGCAACTGGCGCGGCGAGAGCTCGTCGTCAAAGATCACCATGTCGATCTCCGGCTGTTCCTCGTCCTCTTTGTGCGCCTCGTGGCAACGCTCCACATACTCACGTATCTCCTGCAACTTGCCTTCGCCCAGATAGGTGGACGACATCGGCTGCTGGAGGCGCTGGGTGAAACGTTTGACCGGCACTATATGGTTGGTGTCGGCCAGAAAAGCCAACTCGTCCAAATACTCGCGGGTGCGCTCTTCGGATTGCTGGGGAGTGATCAATCCCACCAATACCGCATGCTCTATATAGGTCTTAATCTCAATCATGCATCAAAATCAAAAATCGGGTGCAAAGGTACAAAAAAAATCCCACATACGCAAATAAAACAGAAAAATGCGCCCATGGGGACGCATTTTTCTATTTACGATTTAACGATTTACGATGTACGATTTATGTACAATTTAGTTATTTATCTAACTTGAGTACCTTGGAGGTTGTACATCTTGTTGTCACGGATGATATACATCACGCCGTCAACCATCACTTTCTGAGCCTTCTCGGTCAACTCGATGTTCTCGATACCCTCAGCATAAACGTGGGTCAAGTCACCCTTAGAGATCTCATAGTTGTGATACTCGCCGCTAGCGCCCTCACCATAGTAGTGAGCGATCTTACCTACAACGACTACCAAGTCATTCTCTGCTACTGTGTAGTCAACGTTTGCACACTGATAAGCTTGGAACTCACCGTAAGCACCTGCCTCGTCAGCCATATAATAGGTGTTGGTCTTCGTGCTCGAGATACCAACTACGAAACCCTTAACAGCATACTTCTTGTCGGTCTCAGCAGATTTGCCCTTCTCCGGGGTCAAAGCCTTTGCGATATCGATAGCCTCAGTTACAGTGATTGTATCATACTCAACTACCGGTTTCTCATACTCACCGAAGTAGATCTTGATCGAGTTCATGCGAGCTTGAGAAGCCAAGCTTGCTACGTCGAACTCCATGCCGTTAACAACGATCTCATCGTCCAAACCGCCATTGTAGTAGGTACCGCTAACGGTAGCAAACTCAAAGACGATCTTACCGATCTGCTGCTCTGCAGAAGCGATGTTCAGGTGCGAGTTCTTGTAGCAGCGAACACCGTATTGGTCACCAAAGGCCTTGTCGCAAGTGAAGGTCACACCGTCCTTGGTAGCCGTTACCTGACCACCTGAACCCGAAACACCTTGGCCGTTGAAGTCAGCACTGGTGAATACTACGTCAGCTTGCTCAACCGGAGGAACATCACCGCCCAAAATCGTAACAGCCGCATTGGTCTCAGACTCTACCAAACCGGTAGCGCTGCCATCGTTATAACGCTTGATAGCGGTCTTAACCATGATCAGATCACCCACTTTAACAGCCTGAGGAGCTTTGCCGCGATATACCTCGAAAGCACCGTCTGCGTTAGAAGCAGCGCCGTTGTTAGCGTCAGCGATCCAGAAGGTCTGGTTGCCATATGTCTCGAAGTCAGTCTCTTTGCCCAGCATAACAGTTACATAGCCGGTGATCTCATAGGTCTCAGAGGTGGTAGAACCAATAGCTACGCCCTCAGCGATCTCCAACGCCTTAGCTACTGTGATAGCAGTGGTCTGTTTGTTGATCGAGTGGTTACCCTCAGCTTTGCTTACAAAAGCGGCTGTACCGTTTTTTACCTCGATGACATACTTCGAAGCGCTCTTGTTCCAATACTTGAAGAGTTGGCCGGTCAGTTGTACCTTGTCACCATTGAGTACTTGCAGGGTGTCTGCGCCTTCGATAGCTACACAACCATAAGCTTGGAACTCTTGGCTGTTTGCATTAGCAGCATCGTCTGCCATGTACCAAATCTGATTGTTGTAAGACAGGCTGAACGGCTGAGCGTTAACCACGTAGCCCTCGATAGTGTACGTAGCTTCCGAAGTAGCTGCAGAATCCAAAGCCATACCGGCTGTGATAGCATCTGCAACAGAGATTGCCTCAGCACTCATTGTCAATGCTGTCATAGCAGCAATAACAAAAGAGAAAAATTTCTTCATGTTTAAATAAATTTAAAAATTAAATAAAAAATTGGTTAAAAATATGTTTTATAACATAATATCTTGCTTCATCCACATTTATGCCGCAAAGGTACAACTAATTTTTGATATCCACAAATAAATTTGTCTTTTTTTTGAAAAAAGTAAGTTGATTTTGCATATATCGTTTTTTTTCACTATCTTTGCACCCAAAATTGTGATAAAGGCATAATTAAGGTTTGAAAATGGCTAAAATATTGGTAATTGACGACGAACGCGCCATCCGGAATGCGATCAAAGAAATCCTTGAATTCGAGGGATACGAACTATCTCTCGCCGAGAACGGCGCCTTAGGACTCAAAGCTGCTCAATCAGGCGGGTTTGACCTCATCTATTCGGATATCAAAATGCCCGAGATGGACGGTCTGGAGTTACTCTCCGCGCTCAAGAACAGAGACGAGACTGCCGATATACCCGTGGTCATGATCTCCGGGCACGCCGACGTCAAAACTGCCGTCGAAGCCCTCAAATCGGGTGCCTATGACTTCATCGAGAAGCCGCTGGACCTTAACCGCCTGCTTGTGACGACCAAAAACGCACTTGAGTCCAAATCGCTACGCCAGGAGACCAAGCAGCTGCGCCGCAAAGTGACCTGCCGTACGGCCCAGATGATCGGCGAGTCACCTCTAGTGACGCGTGTACGCGAGATCATAGACAAGGTCGCGCCCACCGAAGCACGCGTGATGATCACCGGCTCTAACGGTACAGGCAAAGAGGTGGTGGCACGACTGCTGCACGCCGGTTCGTCACGTGCCGACAAACCGCTGGTGGAAGTCAACTGCGCCGCCATACCGTCCGAGCTGATCGAGTCCGAGCTGTTCGGACATATGAAGGGTTCGTTCACCGGAGCCGTCAAAGACCGTGCCGGTAAGTTTGAGCAAGCCGACGGAGGCACCCTGTTCTTGGATGAGATAGGTGATATGTCGCTGGCTGCACAAACCAAGGTACTACGCGCGCTGCAAGAGAACGAAATCACCCGTGTAGGATCGGACAAGACGATCAAAGTCAACGTACGTGTGCTGGCTGCCACCAACAAGAACCTGGCCGAAGAGATCGCCGCAGGACGCTTCCGCGAAGACCTCTTCCACCGACTTAATGTCATCCCTATCCACGTACCCGATCTGGATGAGCGCAAGGAGGATATACCGCTGTTGGTGAACTATTTTGCCGAGCAGATATGTGATGAACAACGCATCGCCGTCAAGACTTTTGAGCCACAGGCCGTCAAAGCCCTGCAAGACAAACACTGGCCGGGCAACATACGCGAGCTGCGTAACGTAGTAGAACGACTCATTATCCTTGCCGGCCCACAGATCACCAAAGAGGACGTCGAACTATATGCATAATGACCCTACAATCGCTCAACATACTCAACTATCGTAACATACGCGAAGCCTCGCTGGACTTTGCGCCCAAACTCAATTGCCTGGTCGGACTCAACGGACAGGGCAAGACCAATGTCTTGGACGCTATCTACCTGCTCAGCTTCACCAAGTCGGCCTATACCACCCAAGACAGCCTCAACATCACCCACGGCGAGGAGATGGCGATGGTGCAGGGGGTGTATAATGGCGAAAGTCGAATGGCGAATGGCGAAAGCAAAGAGATGACTATCAGTTGTGGGCTAAGACGGGGCGTGAAGAAACAGTTCCGGCGCGACCGCAAGGACTACAAGCGGCTGATCGAACACATAGGCCTCATTCCGCTGGTGATGGTCTCGCCGGCTGACCACCAACTGATAGACGAAGGCTCCGATGACCGCCGTCGGTTTATGGACAGCGTCATCGCACAGCTGGACCGCCCCTATCTGGAGGCACTGACAGCCTACAACACGCTGCTCAAACAACGCAACGCGTTGCTCAAGCAGTATCAGGATGCCGACACGATAGCTTGGGACCTGTTCGACGTTATCGAAGACCAGATGGTTGTGCATGCGCAGTATATATTCGCAGCACGCCAACAGTTTATAGATCAGCTCATTCCGCACTTTGAGCACGTCTACCGTCATCTGTCCGGCGGAGCCGAGCAAACGAGCCTGAGCTACGTCAGCCAATTGCATGATCGAGACCTCAAACAAGCGTTCATACGCACCCGCCAACGCGACCTCATACTGGGTTGGACCAGTCAGGGCATACACAAGGACGAACTGGAGATGAAACTGGGTGACTATCCGCTCAAGCGTGTGGCCTCACAAGGCCAACAGAAGACCTATCTGCTGGCGATGAAGCTGGCGCAAGCCATCTACCTCTCAACCAAAGACAAAGCCCAACCGATCTTGCTGCTGGACGACATATTCGACAAACTTGACTCTGAGCGCGTAGAACGAATAGTCGAACTCGTTCAAGGCCCTGAGTTTGGTCAGATCTTTATCACCGACACTGATCGGCAACACCTCAGCTCTATCGTGCGCCCGGACGAAAGTGCCAAGATCTTCCACGTAGCCGACGGACAAATCACCCCCTATCAATGATGAGAACATTCACCAGACATATATTATTCCTTATTCTATGCGTAGCGTGCCTAATGCCTGCGCGCGCAGAGATCACTTTCCGTGCTGCCTGGATAGCTTCCGTGGCCGGCATCGACTGGCCTTCGCCTAATAGCGTAGGCGACACCGAACGCCAGATGGAAGACCTATGCGTCATACTCGATTCGCTGCAGGCTATCGGGTTGAACACGATCATCTTCCAAGCACGTCCGACCGCCGATGCGCTCTATCTGTCGGAGTATGAACCCATCTCCCACTGGGTGACGGGCAAGCAAGGTGAGTGGCGCGACCAGATGGTCTATGACCCGCTGCAGTTTGTGGTGGACGAGGCGCACAAACGCGGTCTGGCTGTGCATGTATGGCTCAACCCCTACCGTGTGACGCAGGGTGTGATGACCCGCGAAGGGCTGGCTAAGAACCATATTATACGTCGCCATCCGGAGTGGTTTGTACAGTATAACAAACAGTGGTATTTCAATCCCGGACTGGACGAGACAAGACAGTGGATCTGTACCGTAGTAGCCGATATCGTACGCCGCTATGACATACAAGGCATCCACATGGATGACTATTTCTATCCCTACCCTGTCAGCGGGCAGGTGTTCCCCGATGAGAAGACTTTCCGTGCGCACCCGAGAGGGTTTGACAACCTGGGCGACTGGCGGCGCAACAACACCAATCTGGTCATCCGTGAGCTGCACGATACGATCAAGGCTATCAAACCGGAGGTGGAGTTCGGTATATCGCCTTTCGGTGTGTGGCGCAACTACTCAGAAGACACACTGGGTAGCCACACACGGGCGTTGACCAACTACGACAAGCTCTATGCCGACATCCGGCTGTGGATGCAAGAGGGTTGGATCAACTACGTCGTGCCGCAGCTCTATTGGGAGATAGGCCATCCACTGGCCGACTATAAGCACCTATGCCATTGGTGGGCCGAAAACAGGTTCTCTACCAAGCTCTATATCGGTATGGCCCCTTATCGCATCGGCCGCAAAGGCGAGAACGGCGCATGGCAACACGGCAATGAGATAGTACGCCAGATGCACCTCAATCGTACGATCGAGGGCATTGAGGGCGAGGTCTTCTACTCGACCAAACCGCTGCTGCGCAACCCGCGTCACGTGTGCGACTCGATCAAGGCTTTCTATGTTCAAAAAGCCGATAGTTTGTCCAATTCTGAGGCAAAATAGCATTTTTTGGCGACAAAAGTGCAAAAAAATTTGCGTATATCAAAAATAAGCCGTATCTTTGCACGCTTTTAATCGTAGAGTCTCTGGCGATTGCATTAGAGAGGGTGCCTTAGATAGGACTATCATCTGTCTAAAAAAGAGATCACCCGTATCGAATAGTAGTGTATACTCTGCGTGTAATATTTATCCATAAATGAGTAAAGAAATGGATTTGATTAAGATTGCTGAACAAGCATTCGCCGGTGAGAAGAAAGAGTTTCCGGCATTCAAGGCCGGTGACCAAATCACCGTAGCTTATCGTATTAAAGAGGGTAACAAGGAGCGTATCCAGGAGTTCCGTGGTGATGTGATCTGCATCCACGGTTCGGAGGACAAGAAGCGCTTCACGGTTCGCAAGATGTCGGGTAATGTCGGCGTTGAGCGTATCTTCCCGATGGACAGCCCGTTCATTGAGAAAATCACCGTTAACAAGTACGGTAAGGTTCGTCGCAGCAAGCTCTACTACCTGCGCAAACTGACAGGTAAGAAAGCTCGCATCCAAGAGCGCCGAGTTAAATAAACAAAAACGTCCTTCGGGGCGTTTTTGCGCTTTTATGTTTCAACTCAAGAGTACATATCAGCCCACCGGCGACCAGCCGCAGGCGATCCGCCAGCTGGTCGAGGGGGCGCAAGCCGGCGCTAAGGCGCAGGTGCTGCTGGGTGTGACCGGTAGTGGTAAGACCTTCACGATGGCCAATGTCATCCGTGAGTTGAACCGTCCTACGCTCATCATGAGCCACAACAAGACCCTGGCGGCGCAGCTGTACTCGGAGATGAAAGCCTTCTTCCCGAACAACGCCGTCGAGTACTTCGTCTCCTATTACGACTACTACCAGCCTGAGGCGTATATCCCATCTACCGACACGTATATCGACAAAGATCTGTCTATCAACGAAGAGATCGACCGGCTCCGTCTGTCGGCTATCTCGGCCCTGCTGAGCGGGCGCAAGGATGTGATCGTGGTCTCGTCGGTGAGTTGTATCTACGGCTTGGGCAGTCCGGTGGACTTCACGGCCAACTCAATTGCGCTCCAATGCGGCGAGCAGCTCTATATGGACGACCTACTGAAGATGCTGGTCAATGCCCAGTACCTGCGCAACGACCTGGAGTTGGTCAGAGGACGGTTCCGCGTCAAGGGCGATACGGTGGATATCGCCTTGGCGTACGCCGACTACCTGGTGCGGGTGGAGTTTTTTGGCAACGAGATAGATGCTATCTCGACTATCGATCCTATCACGGGACGTGTGCTTGAGCAGTTTGACTACTACCAGATATCGCCCGCCACGATCTTCAACACCACCCCCGACCGTATCGCCTCCGCCATCACCCAGATCAAACAGGACTTGGGCAAACAGATACTCTATTTTGAGTCCATCGGCGAGGAGCTGTTCTCCAAGCGTATCGAGGAGCGTGTGAACTACGACATTGAGATGATTCAGGAACTCGGCTACTGCACCGGCATCGAGAACTACAGCCGCTATTTCGACGGACGCGAAGAAGGCACCCCGCCCTATACATTGCTCGACTATTTCCCCAAGGATATGCTGCTCATCGTCGATGAGAGCCACGTCACCGTACCGCAGATACGCGGTATGTACGGCGGTGACAAAGCACGCAAGGAGAATCTGGTCAACTACGGCTTCCGGCTGCCTGCAGCACGGGACAACCGCCCACTGATGTTCGACGAGTTTGAGGCACGCACGCCGCAGACCATCTATGTCTCTGCCACCCCGGCCGAATATGAGTTGGAGCGTGCCGAAGGCGTCATCGTCGAGCAGTTGATACGCCCGACCGGACTACTCGACCCCGAGATTGATGTGCGGCCGTCCCACCACCAGATAGACGACCTCTTGGAGGAGATCCAACAGCGGGTGGAGAAAGATCAGCGTGTGCTGGTCACCACCCTCACTAAACGCATGGCCGAGGAGTTGGACCAGTACCTGCGCGATGCCGGTATACGCTCCGCGTATATTCACTCAGACATCGACACCATCGAGCGTGTCAAGATCATGGAGGATCTGCGCAAAGGACTGTATGATGTGCTGGTGGGTGTCAACCTGCTGCGCGAGGGACTCGACCTGCCCGAAGTAAGCCTGGTGGCCATCCTGGATGCCGACAAAGAGGGCTTCCTGCGTGATGCCCGATCGCTCACTCAGACCGCAGGACGTGCCGCGCGACACGTAGAAGGCAAAGTGATCATGTATGCTGACAAGATCACCCAGTCGATGCAATACTGTATCGACCAGACAGCGCACCGTCGTGCTGTGCAGATGGCGTACAACGAGGCGCATCACCAGACTCCACAAGCCATCCGCAAAGCTATCACTACCTCTGCCCTATCCGCACTCTATCACGATGCCGAAGCCGAGAAACAGAAACTCGAGCAACAGATACGTGCATCCTGGAAGGATGCCGAGTGGCAGCAGATGGATGCCAAAAAGCTGAAGTGGGCGATTGAACTCAAACGGCGTCAGATGAAACACGCCGCCGAGAACCTCGACTTCGACAATGCCGCACGTCTGCGCGATGAGATGTTTGAGATGAAAAACCGACTGGAAGCTATCGGCGGCTAAAGCCGGTTACTTGAGTTCGATATGTTGTGCGCGGATGTTCTGGCGCAAGAACAGCGTCGCATTCTCGCGGAACTTCTCCGCTGACTCAGTTGTGAAATAGGTGCATGTACCACCACGGGACAACGAACCGTTGATCTCGCCGTGACGATGCAGATAGTCGTCCAGTTTGGCGGCTACCAGGTCACCCTGTGCCACAACACGGATACCGGTCTTAGCCAGCTCTTTTTTGATCTTGGGCAACAACAGCGGATAGTGGGTGCACCCCAGTACGATAGTGTCTATCTGATCGTCCTGCTCCAACAGCTGACTCAGGTACTTCTTGACAAAATAGTCTGCCCCCTCGCTCTGGTGCTCGCCCGACTCGATCAGCGGCACCCACATCGGACAAGCCTGCTGGGTGATGACCAAGTTTTCGTCTTGCTTGCTAAACTCGATCGGATAGCTGTCCGACTGCACCGTACCCGGTGTGGCCAGCACGCCTATGTGGCCGGTTTGTGTCATCTGGCTGACCACCTCTACGGTTGGACGGATCACACCCAGACAGTTGACCATCTCCACGTCGCCCATCCGTGCATTGATGCGCGGGATATCGTTCTGCTGAATCGATCGCAAAGCCTTAGCGCTGGCGGTGTTGCAGGCCAAGATCACCAACGAGCAACCCTGTTGAAACAGATACTCGACCGCCTGCCACGTATAGTGGTAGATCAGCTCATACGAGCGGGTTCCGTACGGTGCACGGGCGTTGTCGCCCAGGTACAAATAGTCGTACTCCGGCAGTTGCAGACGAATCTTCTCCAGGATAGTCAATCCTCCGTATCCGCTATCAAAAACTCCTATCTTCATGTTGCTATTTTTGACTTTGCGCTGCAAAAGTAGTAAAAAAAATGCACATATACAAATAAATTTGCTCTTCAAAGCAAAAAAAGTGCAGTTTTATTTGCGTATATGCGAAAAAAGTTGTACTTTTGTCGCGAAAATGCGCATTATGCAAATCATTAAAAACACACAGATATGAAATTTAATGTTTCCAGTTCCAAACTGTTTGCACAGCTGCAAGCTGTAAGCCGCGTTATTCCGGCTAAGACTAGTATCGCTATTTTGGAGGATGTATTGTTTGACCTGCAGGGCAATTTGCTCACGCTGACCGCTTCGGACGGCGAGACCACTATCCGCACTTCGCTTGAGGTGGAGAATGCTGAGGGTGCAGGTAAGGTAGCCAGTGGTGCCAAGCTGCTGCTTGACACACTCAAGGAGTTCTCAGAGCAACCGCTGCTCTTCGAGATCGATGACCACAACTATGGTGTTAATATGACCTCGGCTAACGGTTCCTACTCGTTTGTAGGTGTAGCCGGCCAAGAGTATCCTGAGATGCCTGTAGAGGAAGAGGGTTCCAACGCTTTCCAGATGCCGGCACAGACGCTGCTTGAGGCGATCAACAAGACCATTTTCTGCACCGCTGACGACGAGCTTCGTCCGGTGATGAACGGTATTCTGTTTGACTTGGCACAAGACCATATCACCCTCGTGGCCACCGATGCACACCGTCTGGTGCGCTACATCAACCACGCTATCTCTGCGCCGGAGGCTCAGAGTTTCATCCTGCCTAAGAAGCCGGCGCTGATCCTGCGTGCTATCTTGGGTAAAGAGGAGGAGGATGCTACCGTTTCGTTTGGTCAGAAGAACGCTCGCTTCCGTTTCGGACGCACCGAGATCGTTTGCCGCCAGATCGAGGGACGCTATCCTAACTACAACGCCGTTATCCCGCAGAACAACCAGAACGAGGTGATGGTGGATCGTCAGACGATCATCAACGCCTGCAAGCGCGTAGCTGTGTTTGCTAACTCCAGCACTTCGCTGCTGCGTCTGGCTATCAGCGAGAACCAGATTAAGCTTTCGGCACAAGACATCGACTATTCGCACTCGGCTGAAGAGACCATCTCGTGCAACTATAACGGTATGCCGATGGCTATCGGTTTCAAAGCACCGTTCTTCATCGAGATTCTCCAGGCTGTGACATCCAAGGATGTACTGCTTCGCTTGGCCGATCCCGCTCGCGCAGGCCTGATCCTGCCGTCAGAGGACGAGGAGAACCAAGAGTTGCTGATGTTGTTGATGCCAATGCTCTTGAACGACTAATAGTCTATGAAACTGAAACTGGAACGTCCGCTGGTCTTCTTTGATCTGGAGACCACGGGTCTGAGCATAGCTACCGATCGTATCGTTGAGCTGAGCTACTACAAAGTCTTTCCCAACGGCACCGCCGAGGGAAAGACTTTGCGCATTAATCCCGAGATGCACATCCCTGAAGAGGCCTCTGCCGTACATGGTATATACGACGAGGATGTCAAAGACTGCCCGACCTTCAAGCAGGTGGTCAACAATGTCGTCGCCCTACTGGAGGGCAGCGACTTGGCGGGATATAACTCCAACAACTACGACATCCCCCTGCTGGCCGAAGAGCTGCTGCGCGCAGGCGCTAATATCGACCTCAAGGCCAAAAAGATGGTCGATGTGTTCACTATCTTCACGCGCCACGAACCGCGTAACCTGACGGCTGCATATAAGTTCTACTGCGGCAAGGATTTGGAGGGCGCCCATTCGGCACAAGCCGACACCATGGCTACCTATGAGGTGCTGATGGCACAGATGGAGCGCTATGAGGACCTGCCGGAGACGGTAGAGGGACTGGCTGAAGTCACCAAGACACGCGAGAACCTGGCTGATTTTGCAGGCAAGATAGCCTACGACCAACAGGGTGTAGAGGTGTTCAACTTCGGCAAGTATAGAGGCACACGGGTGATTGATGTGTTCCGTCGTGACCCGAGCTACTACGCTTGGCTGATGGGCACCGACTTCCCGCAATATACCAAACAGATTTTTACACGCATCTTTTCACGATGAACTATAGACAACTAACCGACACTGAGGAGCAACAACTGCGTTCTCAGGGTTGTACCGCACAAAACTGGCGCCAGGTATTAGTCAAAGAGGGTTTCGACCCGGCCTATGTGCGCGACGCACGCTTCTCCGGAGACATTCGACTGGGTGTGTTCGGCCAGGAGTTTGAGCTGCCGGGAGGCATATCCGTGCCGTCGGGTATCTACCACGCCATGCTTCACAATGTGGAGGTGGGCGACAATGTGCGCCTGTATAATGTCAACAACTATATCGCCAACTACCGCATCGGACAGAACACCTGTATCGAGAACATCAACTCCATCCTGGTGGATGGTAAGACCAGTTTCGGTAATGGGGTTCGTGTAGCCGTGATGAACGAAGGCGGAGGACGCGAGATACCTATCTTCGACCATCTGTCTGCCAGCCTGGCGTATGTGATGACGCTCTATCGTCACCGTCCCGAGCTGATTAGCGTGCTCGACCAAATGGTGGACGAATATGCTGCCCAGCAGCAATCCGACATGGGTGTGATTGGTGAGGATGTACGCATGATCAACTGCGGTTCGATCAAAAACGTACGCATCGGCGACTGCGCCGTACTGGATGGCGTCAGCCGCCTCAAGAACGGTACCGTCAACTCCAATCGCCAAGCACCCGTCAAACTGGGTTCGGGTGTCAAGTGTACCGATTTCATCATCGCTTCGGGTGTCACCATCGGCGACTCGACGCTGGTGGACCGCTGCTTTGTAGGACAAGGTTGTATCTTCGACAAGCACTATTCGGCAGGCGAGTCGCTGTTCTTCAGCAACTGCCAGGGTATGCACGGCGAGGCCTGTGCTATCTTTGCCGGACCATATACGGTGACCCACCACAAATCGACCTTGCTGATCGCGGGTATGTTCTCGTTCCTGAATGCCGGCTCGGGTAGCAACCAGTCTAACCACATGTACAAGCTCGGTCCTATCCATCAGGGCTTGGCCGAACGCGGCGCCAAGACCACGTCCGACTCCTACCTGCTGTGGCCGTCTAAGATTGGTGCGTTCTCGCTCGTGATGGGACGTCACACCCACCACTCCGACACCTCTGAGCTGCCGTTCTCCTATCTGATAGAGAACCAGTCGGAGACCTATCTGGTGCCGGGTGCTAACCTGCGTACCGTAGGTACGATCCGTGATGCACAGAAGTGGCCTAAGCGTGACAACCGACAAGATCCTGTCAAACTGGACCAGATCAACTTCAACCTACTCTCGCCATATACCGTGCAGAAGATGTGGCGCGGCCGCGAGATACTGGACCATCTGCAGACCCTGTCCGGTGCCAACACCGAGGTGTATGGCTATAACAACTGTAAGATCCGCAATACCTCGCTCGTTCATGGACGCGAGCTGTATGAGATCGGTATATGTAAGTTCTTGGGCAACTCGCTGATCTCCCGTCTGGAGAACCGAGAGCTCAAGAGTATCGACGATGTACGCGCGGCACTACGTCCGGATACCCCTGTCGGACTGGGCGACTGGGCCGACTTGGCAGGACTGATAGCCCCTATCAGCGAAGTCAAACGACTGTTGGACGATATCGAGGCCGGCAAGCTGACGCTCGACCAGATCCAAGAGCGGTTTGTGGAGATGCATAGCAACTACTACTCCTACGAGTGGACCTGGGCGCTCGCTCACCTGGAGCAGATCTGGGGATGCAGTGTCGAAGAGGTGACGTTGGAGCAGGTGACCGCTGTGGTCAACCGCTGGCTCAAGGCTGTGGTAGACCTCGATCATATGGTTTATAACGATGCCCGCAAGGAGTTTAACCTCAACAGCCAGACAGGCTTCGGCGTGGACGGTAACGGCAGCACCCGGAAAGCTGACTTCGAGTCCGTACGCGGTAGCTTTGAGTCCAATTCGTTTGTCAAGGCCGTGCTCGAGCACATCGACCGCAAGACGGCGCTGGGCAACAAGATACTCGACCAACTGGCGAAAGTGAAATAGGCAAAAATAGGCGAATGGCGAATGCAAGACTTACCATATTAGGCTCAGGGAGCGCACGCCCCACGTTCCAGAACTCTCCTTCGGGACAGATCTTAGATCTATGTGACAAGTCGTTTCTAATCGACTGTGGCGAAGGCGTGCAACTGACCATGGCGCGTATGGGCATTCGCACATCGAGGCTCTACAACATCTTCATTTCCCACCTGCATGGTGACCACTGTTTCGGGCTGCTCGGACTGCTGTCTACGCTGTCGATGCAGGGACGGCTGCAGCCGATGCATATATACGCCCACGCGGACTTGGAGAAGTTGCTGCGTCCGCAGCTGGACTACTATTGCCGGGACATGAACTACGAGATCATCTTCCATCCGATCAACCCGCGTAAACGGGCGGTGATCTTCGAGGATCGGACGGTGCAGGTAGAGACGATACCATTGAAGCACTCGGTGCCGTGCTGCGGATTTCTGTTCTCTGAGACCCACCGTCAACCAGATGGTGAGGGCGGATTCATCCGCGTGCCCCGTCAGCGCTATGCCTATTGCTCCGACACGCTCTATACCGAGAAGATCATCGACATCGTTCGGGGTGTGGATTTGCTCTACCACGAGTCGACCTTCCTGGAGGCACAAGCCAAGCTCTGCCGCACCGTCATGCACTCCACAGCGGCGCAGGCAGCCACTATAGCGCTCAAGGCGCAGGTGGGTCAGTTGCTCATCGGCCACTATTCGGCACGGGTGATCGACCATACCGAGTTTTTGAACGAAGCACAAGTTGTCTTCCCCAACACCCTCCTCGCCCGCGAAGGAGAAACGATAGAGTTTTGAAATGTCCAATCGTAAATCACAATATGTTTGTTCGTCCTGCGGCGCCAAAGCTCCGCAGCTATTAGGCCGTTGTCCCGTCTGCGGCGAATGGGGAACGTATCAAGAGGAAATCATACAGCAAAGCGGTCCTACAGCAAAGCGGTCCTACAGCATTAGCGGTCAGCCGAAACGTCTACAAGACGTTGAGGCTACCGAAGAGATGCGTATCGACATGCACAATGGCGAGTTGAACCGCGTGCTGGGCGGCGGACTGGTGCCGGGCAGTCTGGTGCTGCTGGGTGGCGAACCCGGTATCGGCAAATCGACGCTGGCGCTACAGGTGCTGCTACAGTTGACCGATCTGCGCACACTCTATGCCTCCGGCGAGGAGAGTGCACGCCAACTCAAGCTGCGTGCCGAACGTCTGGCAGGCAATCCGGAGAACCTGTATATTTGCGCTGAGACATCGCTCGACCGTATCTTCGACCACGTCAACGAGCTCAAACCCCAGATCGTGGTCATCGACTCGATCCAGACCATCGGCACATCGGCCATCGAAGCCTCTATCGGCTCTATCAGCCAGATACGCGAGTGTGCGGTGCGGATATTGGATTTTGCCAAGTCCAACAATATACCCTTTATCATCGTTGGCCACATCACCAAAGAGGGCACGCTGGCCGGACCTAAGGTGCTGGAGCATATAGTGGACACGGTGCTTCAGTTTGAGGGTGACCAGCACTATATGTACCGCATTCTGCGGGCACAGAAGAACCGTTTCGGTTCGACCTCTGAGCTGGGTATCTATGAGATGCGTCAGGACGGACTGCGTGAGGTGTCCAACCCCTCCGAGCTGCTGCTCTCCACCTCCCGTGAGGGCCTTTCGGGTATCAGTATATCGGCCGCTATCGAAGGTATGCGTCCTTTCCTGATCGAGGTACAGGCATTGGTCTCTTCGGCAGCGTATGGCACGCCGCAACGCTCGTCTACGGGGTTTGATGTCAAGCGATTGAACATGCTGCTGGCGGTGCTGGAGAAGCGGGTTGGATTCAAGCTCTTACAGAAAGATGTGTTCCTCAATATAGCCGGCGGTCTGCGGGTGAACGATCCCGCTATCGACCTCAGTGTGCTGGCCGCTATCTTGTCGTCCAACATGGACGTGCCGCTCGACCCGAACACCTGTCTGACCGGCGAGGTGGGACTGGCGGGTGAGATACGCCCGGTGGCGCGACTGGAGCAACGTATACGCGAAGCCGAGAAACTGGGTTTCCAACGCATCATCATCCCAGCGGGACAACAACTGTCCCTGCCCGATAGCAAGATCAAGATCTTGCCTGTAAGCAAAGTAACCGACGCTTTTAGGCTGATCATACAACAATAAATCATTACAACAATAAATCAATACAACATTCCATCAATGAAATTCGCAATAGTAACCGGCGCCAGCAGCGGAATAGGTCTGCACTACGCCACCCAACTGGCACGCGACTATCACTATCCGCTACTGCTCATCAGCAACCAAGCTGCTGAGTTGGAGGCGCTCGCCCATCAGTTGAGCGAGGCGTATGGTGTGGATGCCATCCCCTACTATTGCGACCTCAGTCAAGCCGATGCGGCGGATCGTATCTATGCGTTCTGTCAGGAGCGGGGCATCGAGGTCGAGGTGCTGGTCAACAACGCCGGTATGCTCATTTTTGATGCGTTTATCCATGCCCCGATGGCCAAGACCGAGACGCTGCTGATGCTGCATGTGGTCACCGCCACCAAGCTCTGTCGGCTGTTTGCGCCGGAGATGTGCGAACGGGGTCGCGGTTTTATATTGAATATGTCTTCGATGTCCGCTTGGATGGCTATGCCATCCATCGTGTGCTACAACGCGTCTAAGAGCTATGTGCTCAATTTCTCGCGTGCGCTGTGGTATGAGCTGCGTCCCAAGGGCGTTCATGTGCTGGCTGTCACCCCGGGTTCGACCGATACGGGACTGCTGCCGTTTGGCGACACGTTCGGACGCATCCTGCGCGCGGTAGGTATCACCATGCCGCCTGAGCGATTGGTGCGTTCGGCGCTGCGGAGCCTGTTCCACTCACGCCGCAAACGCTGTATGCCCGGCGCGTGGAACCACATCATCGTGCCGATCATCAACCACTTGCCCGACTGGGTGGTCTTCACCGCGATGCGCCACTTCCCGATGTTCCAAGAGAAGGCAAACTAAGATACGAAACAAAAACACAATACAAAACTTTACTCACATGAAAACAACAACCCATAGACGACTGTTCCAACTGCTAATGGTCAGCTTGTTGGTTTTCTGTTGGTCGACAACTCACGTGTATGCGCGCAGCAGCCACCATGGCACATGTGGTGACAATGTGGAGTGGACACTGACCGACGGTATCCTGACGTTCTACGGTTCGGGGCCGATGCAAGATTTTAGTTGGTCCAGGCCTTGGCGCGAGCGTAATGTCAAAGAGGTGGTGATCAAAGAAGGTATCACCCGTATCGGCAACCGCACTTTTGAGGACTGCGTCAAGTTGACCAAGATCTCGATGCCGAGTACGCTTGAGTCGATAGGCGATAGTGCTTTCTATGACTGCTATGGTCTGACCAAGGTAGTGCTGCCCAATTCGGTCAAGGAGATTGGTAACGGCTGTTTCTTTTTTTGCAAGAACATGACTACCCTCGTGCTGTCCAATCAGCTGGAGTATGTGGGTCAATTGGCATTCTTCTACTGCCAGCAACTGCAGTATATCACGCTGCCTAACAGTGTGCGGTTTGTGGGTAGCGAAGCGTTTCGTGAGTGTCCCAGCCTAACCGTCCTGATTGTGCCGGACGAGCCGTTTGAGACCAACCAAGGCAAAGCGCTCAATCTGTCTTTCTGCGGACAGCTGTCGCTGGTTCGAGGCAACCATACGCTCTGTCCGGAGTATATGTATCAGTATATTCCTAAGAACTGCCCCTTTATGATCGAAGGCAACCCGCGCCGCGAGTATGCCGGTACGATCAAGAGCGGCAATAAGGTGATCGTCCCCGCGCTGCGCGAGTACACGGCTGACGAGGCCATCGACGAGGTAGAGGCTATCTTCCGCGAGCATTTCAATATGTCCAACCCGTGTATATATTACGACAAAACCCAGCAGCACCTGTCCAAGCTGCTGACGATGCTCGAGTACCCGGTCTATAAGCAGGTGCTTGACCACTACTATGACGCCTTTATCGAAGCCGGCCGCAAGAACCGACTGGAGGCAGCCAGTATGGCAGCGTTCAAACACCTGATGCTGGGCGGTAGAGACGAAGAGGAGTTGATGTGGGACATCATCATCACGCGATACGGACTGGCCAAGAAGACCGACAACACGCGTTTTCTGATGGGCAAGTTCAAAGACGTATCGATGTTGCGTCAGGATGCCTACCAAGCCACTATCGACTCGCTAACCACGGTCTATTATGATGTAATTTATCCTGAGACCTTGCGAGATATGAGTGGCTATTGGGTGTCGATCAACGATACCACCCCCGAAGGCACCTTGGCCGATGCGCCCGAGCATATACTGAATATAGTAGATGTGACTATTCCCACAGGCACTATGATCCTGAGTTCGCCCAAGTGTGAGTGGAAGGCCAAAAAGTCCCGGTATCTGTGGAACGACAAGACCCACGATGACAACAAACTCCGGTACTCCTACAACACAGGATTCAACAGCAATACCGGTTCCATGCAGCTACTATTCAGTAAACAAAGCAAGAAAGAAGGTAACCCCAAAGCACAGCAGCAGGCGCTGGACCTGATGCAGGACTTCGAAGCCACGATGAAAGTGAGTTTAGACCATTTTCAGAAAGAGCTGAACTACGGTCTTGCCCACAACTACATTAGTTGGGGCAAATGGGGCGCAGGAACTGCTGTAGGTATCGGAATAGGTATCGGTGTACAAGTAGTAGCTTTAGCGGTGGTGGCTGCGATCATCTATTCGTCCAATATTGAGAATGCCGAAGATTACGAGATCATAATGACCCCGATGGCTCCTAACTTAATGGATGTGAGGGTGCGCTATGCACACACGCGATTCAACTATAATAATGGGACCTCTAAGCACAAAGAGGATGTTAGTCATCTTACGTTTGTCAAGTGGGAAGAGTCGGACAGCACGATCTTTGTCTCCAAAAACGGAAAACCGATCTTCATAGGCGACGACATCGAGACTTTCAGCCCGCTGCTGAACGGCTATAACGCCAGCCACAAGAAGGCCAACTACCAGCTCATCAATCGCAATAGCATGGAGAAGATGAGACAAAAAGCCGAGCTGATGCTGCAGGCGCAAGAGCGCAAGCAGGCCGCGAATGCCAAGGCTGCACAACAGGCGGCGCAAAAGGAGGCGCAAAAGGCCAAGCAGGCTAAACAGGGCAAGTCATCCAAGAAAGCCAAGAAATCCAAACAAACCAAACAATCCGAACAGGCTCAACCTACTCCACCGGCCAACACCGAGGATGGCAATGATGTGCTGTTCTTCTAATACTGTAAAAACTACTACCAACATGAAAAAAATAGCAATTATACTCTTTGTTTTCATCTCTTGTAATATAGAGATTTGTGTCGCTCAAAGATCTATTCAACAAGATCTTATGTCTGGCTTTAACACCAGTGGAGGTAAGAATCCGTCTATTGATTACATACAAAATTTGCAAGCCTCGAAAAAAGAGTGGGAAAAAAAACTATCAGAATTACGGACACAACTTAGTATACATCGATCTTCAAGCAAGCCATATTATGTGTCTGATTCGGCTTGGGTAAGAGCAGAGGAATCAATTCTTTTGAACATTAAATATGCTCAAAAAAACATTGAAATATTAAATAAGCAAATTAGGAATGCAAAAAGCGAGGAGGATTATATACAAAAGCAAGTAAGGAAAGCGCTGGAAGAGGCAGAGAGACAGAAAAAAATACAAGACAAAAAGGAAGAAAGTGAAAAGTTAAAAAATGATGCGTTACAGCAATTAGAATATCTTGATAAAATGGGAGAGTTGGATCCCAAATACAAAAGTTGGCTACAATCCCTTAGAGCCGGCCAACAGGCAATACAAAACAGGAATGATGCGCAACGTATAAATCAGGCAGGCCATCAAGGCGGATTCGAGCAAATGCCCAAAGATCGGAGTACCAAAATCGGCAGAAATAACTCCTATGCCACAGAAGCAAGTAACCCAGATCTTGCCAATAAAGTTAGCGGCTTACGAACCAAAAGTGAACAAGCTAAACAAGCCGAGGGGAACAAAGGGAACCCGGCGCAAGGAGTCAATCTTGATGAATTACGCAAACGAATTGCTCAACTGAAAGGAGAAATTGAGGAACTTGAACGTGAAAAAGAAAGACAAGAAAAAGAAAATCAAAAAAATACTAACTCTAAAAAATAATTCTACCTATGAAAACAAGTAAATTATTAAAGCATCGTTTTGCAGTGAGAATATCATCGATAGTGATATTTTCCCTTTTGGTAGGCGGTATTAACACCGTATGTTATGCACAAAGTAGCTCTGAAGCTGATAAACTACAAAGACAAATTGACGCATTGGAGGAGCAATTAGCCAAACTCAAAGCAGGATTGGATCAGCAGAATCCCCAAAACGAAGGAACAAGTCATTATTGTTTTGAAAAAACCGTGTACCAAGAGGTTGGTGCTATGACGAATGAGGAATTTTTGGCATTGTGTCAAAAAGAGATTCCGGAATGGACCGCCAAACAAGGCGACTCCAATTACACCATAGTAAGTTCTTGTAAAAAGACGCCCGAAGGAGTACAAGCAAATTATTGTATTACAACAGAGCCAAATGTAGTTAATCCGATTAAGCCAGATCAACAAAAGCAAGATATTGAAAAAGAGTTAACTAAGATTGAGAATACAAAAAAAATGTATAAAGATCTTATTGCCTCTTTGCAAACGGAACTAAAGTCTAATGGGATAGAAGTTGTAGATCAAGGTTTAAATTTAGCAATCAAACAAATCGAAATGACAGGAAAGGAGGTTGCTATGCTGGCTAAAGATCTAAAATATTTGAAAGACAAGATGATTGATGAAATGGCGAAAAAATACAACATCCCCAGACAGAATATTGAAAATGAAAATGCTCAATTAGTGGACGATCTTACAAATATGGGCGACCATCTACTTTCATACATCCCAGAAGGTGACAAAGTATCGAATTACTATCTTTGGCGCATACTGAAAGTAACTCCTGAGTTTGGTAAGATGATAGGCAATACCGGTGCGATGATAAATATATACTTTCAAAAGGATGAGTTTCAAAAGAAACTTCAACAATTAGAGAATCGTGAAAAAGTATTAAAAGCTAAACTAAACCAAAAGCCTTAAGATACGTCCAAGCAATCCAGAAACCGAAAGAATAATGAAAGCCCAAAAGGGACATATACTCTATCGCATCGACCGAGCACTAGCAATAGTGATTAAGGTCGATGCGGTGGTCTTGTTTGTGCTGCTTGCGTTAGCCTGTTTTGGCATCTCCTATCGGCCTCTTTGGTCCGTGTTCGGAGGACTCATACTGCTCTGCGTGCTGGTGCGAATGGTTTTAGCATTCTTCGTCAAAACAGAAGAGGAAGAGGAGTTTGAGGCGCAAGTCGAATATATCGTTGAGCAGCGTATGGCCAAGCAAGACCAAGCACACCAAGAATCCATCAAGGACTATTCGCCCCTGCGTGCCTTGAGCCCGGAGCAGACAGAACTGGTTCTACAACTACTATCTCACCTGCCCGACAATCCAAACAAAGCAGGACACATCAATCTGGCATTGGTGGCACACTATCTGACTGCCCTGCACAAGATGGGACACGCCGATCTGACGGACAAACACCACCTACGGCTGTGGGTGGCAGAAGTGACCCGCAAACAAGTGCCTAACTCAAGCCAATTCAACGAAGCCATTCCCAGTACCGCTGCTACCAAAGTAGCAAAAGCTCAAAAAGAACTGGAACATTCGATTTGTTCGATATCGAAATCGAAGTTTTGATTATATGCGCAAAAAGCAGTAACTTTGCGCAAAAATTTAAAACTTCGACCTATGAAACACTATCCTTTTTTGCTCACTTTAGTCACGGCCTTCTTGGCCGCTTGTTCTGATGTCAACCCACCATCAAATCCCGGAGGAGGACAAACCCAAAATGTCACCATCGGCTTCACCTATCAGATGGTCGCGCCCTTCACCTACTCTTTCACCAACACCTCCAAGGGTGCAGACAGCTATCGATGGGACTTTGGAGACGGCACTTGGTCTAATGACATCGACGTCGAACACCTCTATGCTGCAACTGGCTCCTACAAGGTCACTCTGACCGGAACGGCCGGCACGCAGAAGTATGACTGCACCAAGACGATCACCGTCAAACAACCATCTATCTATATCGCCGGCTATACCTTGTACAAGATACCATATGAGAACAAGTACTACAAGGTTGTCTGCAAAGATGATGACTGGTTTGGTACCAATTGGGGATTCACCACGGTCTATACACCGCTACTCGACAACTCCGATATCCCGTACGTCAAGTATTTCTCCTCACCGCTGCTGATGGACCTACTTGATGGCGACAACTACTACACCTTCTATGTCTATCACACCACCAACACTTCTACCACCAGCGGCGACACACAATGCCTCCGCCAGAAATTACTAAAATCGGATATCTATACCTATAAGAACGAACACATCCTCACCAGCGACAACGGCCAAACCAAAATAGGCATCCTTATGGAGTATCGGTAATCGGCATAAAGGGCCCCATTAGGGGTTAGGGGTTACGGGTTACGGGTTACGGGTTAATTTTTCTTGTGCCCCTGATACTCTCGTCGGCGGTGGCTTGTTAAAAAGAATCCGTACCCGGATTAGGTTAACCGCACCGCCTCCTCTCCCCAAGGATTAAAAATCCTCGGGGGCCCCATTACTTCTTCCGAATACCAGTGTATTCTTCAGAAGTTTTGGTAGTGATGGTGGCAGAGGTTTTGGCAGAGTCCTGCATTTGGGTGTAGGTGCTGGTAGTCGTGATCGTGCGCCATGCTTTGCAGGAAGTGACACCCAAGGCGATCGCGCAGCACGTCATAACAGCGATGACAATAGTCTCTATGATCTTGAAAAGTCTTTCGTTATTCATAATGGCGACGCAGGATGATTTACTTGCGTCGCGATACTCTATTTCCCTTGGATTTGGGGCCCCCGCAGATTTTTAATCTGTGGGGAAAGGAGGCGGTGCGACGACCCCAAGCTCACTGGAGGTGAGGTTCTTGTCGCAAGCCACCGCCGACGTTAGCCGTTGTTGGACTCGATTGCAGCTTTGCAGACTGCCCACAAGTACGCACGCATGGTCTTCTTGCCTTCCGGCAGATCCTTCTGTGCGTCGAAGGCTGCCTTGTCAGAAGCAATGTGCTCCAGCGATTTGCGGCGGACTGCTACTGCTGCAGCTACGGCTGCGAAGCTTGCACGTGTAGCAGTCTCCTTCTGCGACAACTGACGGTTGCTCTGGTCGTACGTGTCACCCTTGCGGATGTACAGACGAGTGCAGTTAGGATTGGTGGTTGGAGCGGTACGGTGAGTACCAATCAGATAGTCACCATGACTGTGACCGTCTTGCTTTTTCGGCTTTGCCAGGCTACCGTTCACATACTGGATACCCGGCGCGTAAGTTACTTTTCCCATTTCGCGTTAAATTTTTTAAAGGTTGATAATTTAGTTCTTTTCGACAATCTCGATTCTTACCTCTCGATTGTCCTTTTGCTCAGCGAGCCACTTAGCGGTGAGTTCTTGCTCCATCTCCCGGCTGACGAGTATGCATC
>CACZCR010000003.1 GCA_902779705.1 uncultured Bacteroidales bacterium
CCAGGATCAAACTCTTCGTTGTAAAATAAAAAATTAAATCGTTGCTCAAAATGACTTATTAAGAATTGTACGGGAACTTATAATCGTTCTTGTACTACACTAATTGTTCCAATCATTCAAAGATCATTTGCTTTTGTTGCTTTCGATTAGGGCGCAAAAAAAATAGGTATCTCTCGTTTGTGTTCTAGAGTGATAGTCCTACATTTTAATACCCTTTCGGCAGAAAATAGAAACACACTTGTTTCTCAAAAGCGGATGCAAAGATAGTGCATTTTTTTGATATGTGCAAATTTTTGATGCATTTTTTTTCATTTTTTTTGCATTTTCTTTGTAACTGCCTGATAATCAGAGGATAATATTTTTAGTACTTTTGGGCCAATTTCTGTTATATTTTCGCTTATACGCGCGTGCGTTACGCGCGCACGCTCGCTCCATATAATATATAATATAGGGGGGAGTTTGAGTTGTTCCAGTGTTTTGATTGAAAAACGGGTAAACATTTGTGTATGTCAAATATTTTTAGTAATTTTGCAGCGTAAATGAAGTGGTGTCGTTATATATTGTTCAGTCTGGTGCTATGTTGTTTGTCAGCATGTACGCCTCGCATGGTTCGTGAGGCGCAGGATGTGGTATATGAGGCAGACAGTTTGCGTGCGGCAGGTCAGATGTATAGTGACAGCACACAAATAGCGCGAGCGTGTAGGACATTGGAGAAGGTGGAGTGGTTTTATGCAGATGATTATGTGCGCAGCTGTTATCATTATGGCAGGCTGCTACGCGAGAAAGACGATCCGGTATCAGCTATGCAGGTTTTCATCAATGCCTCACATTCTCGGTCTCACGATTATCACATTCTTGGTCGCGTATATAGCAATATGGGTGACATTTGTCATTTGGCAGGAGAGTATGTTTTGTCACGCGAAATGTATGAACGATGTGCCAAGATGTATTTACACAATGGTGACACATTATTGTATTACTATGGGAATTATAGGGCCGCATTTGAAGATGCAATGACGCCTAAAGCCCTTAAGTGTGATTCTATTCTTAATATCATTGAACGTGCGAATTTAGGCAATGATTCTCTTTTGGCTTTCTGCCATTTGACAAGAGCGCAGAGATCTATCGTGACAAAGCGATATCGTTCTGCGGCTCGATTTGCGCATCGATCATTGTCATACCTCCCCAATGAAAGCACAGCTATACTTATTTTAGCTCAAGCATATTCTTGGCTTGGTGTTCGCGATTCTGCTGTATTTTATGCCAATATGGTATTGAATAATCCTTGTGATATACAACATAGGGCTAATGCTTTGTATATCATGACTCAAGATGACGACACCAGAGATAAAGGCTCCATTCGCGAAGTATCAGCCCAACGATCAGACACTCAAAAACAGATTGAAATTCGCAGAGGCAAAGTGGCGCAAGCATATCAATTGTTAGAACAAGACATATACAATGGGCCTGAGTGGCGTGGGTATGTGATAATTATTTTTATAGTAATTGCCTTACTCGCCGTTACGGTGATTCCATTCATTTGGAAAAAACGCAAACAGCATTTGCAGCAACAAATCACACAAATATCCAACAAACATGCTGATAGTATTGTTGCATCTATACAGAAGCATATAGATGTATCAGACTTAAACAACACGCTTCATTGGAAAGAATATGCGGCCATGAAAATAGAAGCCGATTTGTATATGGGCGGAATTGTGAGCAAATTAGAAGCGTCTAATCTAAATGAGACAGAGGTACGTTTTTGCATATTAACGATATTGGATATACGCCAAAAACAAATAGCAGAAATCATTCATTATAGTTACCCCTCGGGTATTAAAACGCTAAAAAAACGGATCTCTGACAAGTTACACACCACACCTCCAGAGCTAAGAGAGCATCTTCTGCACAAAATGTAGACCTGCAAATGTCGTTAATTGCTGAAATTCAGCGATTTGCATTTTGAAATTGTAGACCAAGAATATTTGGAAGTTAAGCAAAAAAGCAGTAATTTTGCACCGTCAAACGAAACAGGTTTGGCGGTGTTTTTTATAGTATCATTTTTATTAAACTAAAATTATTAAAATCATGAAAAAGTTCTTTTCGATTTTGGCATTGGGTGCATTCCTTATTATGCCATGCGTATTACACGCGGAAGAGTGCATAAATATACAAAATACGTATAAAACATAACAAAAATAGCGTGATTTATGTAAAAATGCAATAAAATATCACAATTTTGTGCAAAATATTTGCATATTTGACAGAATAATTGTACTTTTGCACTCTAAACCGATGAGTGCCTAAAAAGAGGTGCTTTTATTTTATTATCAACTCAATAGTTATATGTTATGAAAAGGATTCTTATACTAGCTTTGGTGGCTATTACAGTCATAGCATGTGAGCAGAAAAACGAAGAAATATCGCGACATGATAAAAATGCACTTAAACTCGTTACTGTAGATGCCGTCCAGTTATTAGGGAAAAACTCGGCTGCAGTAGAAAAGAGTTTGCTGAAAGCCGGCTTTGTATTGGTAGCTGACACCACCAAAACACAGATGCCTGCATTAAGAGCGAATATGCCGGAAATGATAAATATGCCGCAAAAAATAACTCCTAATAGAGTAAGCACTTACAAATATGGAGATCAAGATGGATTACGCACAAAAGGAGATACGTACATTATCGCATATGCAGCTTATTATGAAGATGTGTTTGTTGTTATGCAATGTTATTTCTTTAAAAAGATTGATGATAAAATCAATTTGCTGTATAAAGAAATTAGTGATTTGCAAATCAGTAAGATTCCTGAAAATGTATATTATTGGAGTTGGCAAGGAACTAATAACTTTTATGAACAGGACAAGACTTTATCCTATACAGATCATGAGCGTTACGTAACAGATATAGGAGCGTCTACACCGATTGATACCGAGGAGCAAGGAGTGGCACAAACTTCTGTATTCGGAGTAGAAGGTTATGTATATCATAACAAATGGCACTATCCTTCAGCTGCAATACAAGATTCCATGTTGCTGAAAGGATTTTCCGAGCCATATGTAATAGGAACATTTACAACTCAAAGTGTTAGTACATTATTATGAAACGATTTATTCAAATTAGCTTAGCAGCAGTGATCGGAATTGCGCTGGCTGCATGTGACAACAAAGTGGACCCACGCGATGCATATGTGGGAGTATACAACTATGAGGTTGTCGGAACCGTTGTGTTTAATGCTTCAATCATGACTTTGACTGTACCACTGGACGAGAGTGGCACCATGACTATCACCAAACAAGGCAATGAGGACAAGGTCCTGATTGAAGGCATTCATGATCCAATTCAAGCGACCGTCTCCGGAGACCGGTTAGTTTTGGAGGCAGGAACATATACCACGGAACAAAGTGGTATTATCTACGAAATGGTGCTTAATCATGGCAATGCGACACTCAACGAAAAGCAGCTTAGCTGGAGTGTTGATGTCCAAGGAACTGCACGGTATAACAGCATTACAGTTCCGGGCAACGGATCAGCCGTTGTGACGGCGACAAAGCAATAATTGCCCATGTTACATTCGTTCATCTTGCTGGAAATCAGCAAGGTGAACGATTTGATTTGCCCATGTAAATATTTGCAGGAATCTGAGAAAAGCAGTACCTTTGCAGCGTCAAACGAAAACGCGATGTGTAACTTTTAAATTGAGTGAAATTATGAAAGATTCTGCTTTACAGACCTATCAATTGTCGGCAAGTAAGAAAGTGCTGATCATCAGTCTGATCTATCTATTTGTTCTCTGCTGTATAGGACTTGCTATATTAGCCTATATAAGAGGATATTACGAGACCGCCGGTATTATTGCTTTTTGGTCTATAGTGACTATTTTCTCGGGCATACAATGCGGTATGAGTCGCTTGCGCGTATACGATAGATATTGTGTTATCCGATCGGTATTTCATCCTCGCGGTATCAAAATAGACTGGAAGCACATAGACAGAATCTATTTTCGACATTATGCGCCATTCCTCACCCAGCGAGTGATTATCAAGTATCGCAATAATAAATTCAGGCTCAGAGAAAAAGTCATTCTCTGCGAAGAGACCGACAATATCAATGATCTGAAACTCTATCTGCTGCCGTCACAAATAATCGATGATCTGGAAGAGAAAAACAAAGAAGCTGCTGAGCAGAAAAGGAAACAGATCGAAGAACTCTGTGCCGTCTATGCTGATAACATCCAACACATCAAAGAAGATTTTTGCTGGAGCGACTATGAAAAGATGTGCCATGTGGTTAACCAGCAGTTCGGATTGTTGGCCAGAAAAATACAACAAGCATACAATCTGTCGGAGCGCGAAGTTCGTGTGTGCGTGCTGTCGCTATTTGAATTGAGTTATGAGCAGATGGCAGAACTGTTGTTCTATGCTCCCAACGGCATCGGCAAACTCAAAGTGCGCGTTGCTAACAAGATGGGCACAACCGCCAAGAACCTGCGCTCTTTCCTAATTAAAAAAGCTATCAACGAGTAAAAAGCTAGATGGTGACACACTTCGAGAAGTATATCCGATTGAAATTACAGCTGACACAAAAAGAGTGCATAAATATGCAAAATGTGCATAAAACGCACCAAAAGCGGCATGATTTTTGTGCAAAATATATTATAAAACTTATACATTTGAAATCATGAAAGCAAAGGTCTTTTTATGTGCGTTGTTTGCACTAACTCTATTGGCTTGTAACCCGAACGAACCGGTCAATAAGTATGGAAATCTTAATATCATATATAAGGGAAAATCTCCCTATATAGACTGGTATATGGACAATACGACTGAGCGATTTGTTTCGTGTGCGTATAAGGCATATCCGCAAGATAGCACAACCCAAAATCACGTATCCGCGAATCAGGCTGAAGATATTGTCGTTACTTTGAAGAACAACATGCGTATTCGCCTACACGATGAGTATGAAATCAAAAACGATGGAAAAATTACCCATCTGCAATTGATACGCAAAGGAACGATCCTAGAAGATGCAAATAGCCCCAAACGGATTAAAGCAGATACGGAGATTAATTGGTATGTACATAACTATAGTCTCAACTCCGCCAAACCGATAGAACTCAAAAGTCCGCGAGTAGATAGTTGCGATCCAATCCCCGAGTGTTCATGTGACAACTTTAAGATACAATGGAACGCTGACAGCACAAATAGATACGGGGTAGCAGTTATTGCAGAATGGTCCGGTGTGACGGCATTTGAGTCGCCGCAAGATGCATATATTCAAAACATGGATATTATCCCGGATACCGGAGAGGCAATATTAAATCCAGACTTGTTTAAAAACATGCCAGATTATGCCTTGGTAGACATTTGGCTCTATCGTGCCGAATTGGCAGAGATAGATGAGCACGCCAGTGGCGATCCCACTCTAGAAGAAGCAATGAAAGAGTCACCAGAAGTTTTCAAAGAAATGCTGTCTAACGACCCCAATTTGATTATGCAGATGCGCTCATTCAAATTCGCTTCTAGTGCTGTAACTGGATTTTCTACATTCCTAAAGAGAGAATAAAACATAACGACATAGTGTAGCGCAGCCTTTCGGGGCTGCGTTTTTTGTGTGACGAGAGTAGGTAAAGAACCAAAGAAGAACTAAATAAGAACTAAAGAACAACTAAAGAACAACTAAAGAAGAACTAAAGATTCATACTAAAAAATAGTAAAAAAATTTGCGTATGTCAAATATTTTTACTATCTTTGCAGCGTGAATAAAAACGAAATAAAATAGTATAGACAGCATATGAAAGGAATTATTCTTGCAGGTGGTAGTGCAACACGATTGTATCCCCTGAGCAAAGCTATCAGCAAACAGATCATGCCGGTATATGACAAGCCAATGATCTATTATCCGCTCTCAACCCTGATGCTTGCCGGCATTCGTGAGGTGCTGATCATCAGTACACCACGCGACCTGCCGATGTTCGAAGAGTTGTTGGGCGACGGTAGCCGTCTGGGTATGAAGTTGGCCTACAAAGTACAAGAAGTGCCCAACGGTTTGGCACAAGCGTTTGTACTGGGCAAAGAGTTTCTGAATGGCGAGGCCGGCTGTCTGATACTGGGCGACAACATGTTCTACGGCCAGCACTTCAAGACGATGTTACGCGAAGCAGTAGCGTCGGTCGAAAAGCCCAAAGGAGCGGTGATATTCGGATACGAAGTGGCCGATCCGAGAGCGTACGGCGTGGTAGAGTTTGACGAAGAAGGCAAAGTGCTGAGTCTGGAGGAGAAACCGGCAGAGCCGAAGAGCAACTATGCCGTGCCGGGACTGTATTTCTACGACGAGACTGTTTGCGACAAAGCGGCTGTGCTCAAGCCCAGCAAGCGTGGCGAATATGAGATAACAGACCTGAACAAGATGTACCTGGAAGAAGGCACCCTGAAAGTGAAACTGTTCAGCCGCGGTTTTGCATGGCTGGATACAGGAAACTGCGACAGTCTGTTGGACGCCGGTAACTTCATCGCCACGATCCAAAACCGCCAAGGGTTCTACGTGAGTTGCATAGAAGAGATAGCTTGGCGTAACGGATGGATTGACAGCCAGCAGTTGATGGCGTTGGGCCAAGAAATGAAAACCAAATACGGGCAGTATCTCGTAGCATTAGCATCTAAGGCTTGATGGCAACGTGGTATGTGATTGTCAGTGTGGTGGTAATAGTCTGTGCGATAAGTACAGGCTGCTATCTATGGTGGTCGCGTAAGCAGGAGCGTCGCCGTGCGGCGATTGAGCAAGAGGAGATCAGCCATGATCTGCACACTTTGCTCACTCTGATCTCTGCGCCGGTGGACAACATCCTGGCACACGAACATATAACCGCCAGCGTACGCAACCAACTGGAGATAGTGCAGGCCAACAATCGCAAGATGTTAGAGAAAGTGAACCGGCTGATGGCCACTCAACCTAAGCCGGAGCCCACGATAGAAGAGCAAGCCGGACAGGCTAAGCGCACACTGCAGAAAGCGCTGGATATAGACCCCAGTCCTAAGAGTTCGCGCAAGATATTGGTAGTGGATGACAACGAGGACATGCGTCGTTTTCTCAAAGAAGTGATCAGCAAAGAATACACTGTGCTGACTGCCGAAGATGGCGTACAGGCACTGGAAGTGGTGCACAAAGATCTGCCGGACCTGATCATCACAGACCTGACGATGCCGAACATGGACGGACTGGAGTTGACACAACGTGTGAAAGCAGCGCCGGAGACCAGCTATATCCCGCTGATCATGCTGACCGCGAAGTCGGCTATCGAAAGCCGGTTGCAGGCACTTGAGTACGGTGCGGATGACTATGTGACCAAGCCGTTTGAGCCGGTTTATCTGCGTGCACGCGTGCACAACATCCTGGCACAACGTGAGAAGCTGGAGAAGCGCTACCGCGAACGGTTGCTACGCCTGGAGCCCGAAGAGAGCGGCGACCCGATGCAAGAAGATAAGTTCTTGGCCAAGCTGCTGAAGATCATGGACAAAGAGATGGACAACAACGCGCTGACGGTAGAGCAAGTGGTGGAAGATATGGGACTGGGCAGAACGGTGTTCTACAACCGACTGAAAGCCATGACAGGTCTCAGCCCGGTGGAGTTCATCCGCGAGATACGTATCAAACGTGCTGCTCAACTGCTCAGTCAAAGCAAATATAATATCACGGAAGTGACCTATATGGTGGGCATGAACGACTCGCGATATTTCTCGAAGTGTTTTAAGAACACGTACGGTGTGACGCCGTCGGAGTACAAACGCGACAAGAAGACGAGCAAATGAGAAACGGGTGGATAAGCATAGCGGTAGGTGTGCTGGTGGCAGCATGTAGTTCGAGCCCTGCGCCCCAACGGCCGGCTCAGCATGGCAATAATGTGGCAGAGCCGGATTCGAGCCTGATGCGGCTGGTACAACTCAACCAACGGATGGCCTCTGAAGCAGACCATGAAGTGGTGGGATTTATCCAAGCGGATACAGCACACCAATACGCCCAATGCCAACAAGGAGCATGGGTGACCAGGACGACGAGAGTGGAAGGCGGCGAGCATCCCAAGATGACCGAGTCGTACCACGCCAAGATGAAGATCTACACGCTGAGCGGCAAGTTGCTGCAAGACATAGAGGGCGACTATGCCGTAGGTAACGGCGAGATGCCACTGGGTATCGAATATGCGATACGCGAACTCTATCGAGGCGAGTCGGGCATTATTGTGGCACCGTGGCACGCCGCGTTCGGAGTGGATGGAAACGGGAACATAGAACCGTATATGAACGTAAAAATAGAAATCACAATAGACTGATGAAAAAGATAGCATTTATTTTGATGGCAGTTGTTTCGGCACTGGTGGTCACCGGTTGCTCACAGAACAGCTACTCTAACCAGCGCAAGGCAGAAGACAAGCTGATAGCCAATTTCATTGCGCGCAACCATATCAACGTGCTGACCGAAGAGCCGGCGGATGACTATGAGTGGGCAGAGAATGACTACCTGCTGGTACCGGGTGTGGACAATCTGTATTTCCACCTGCGTCAACGCGGCGACTCGATAGCAGTGGACGGCCAAGACACTATCCATCTGGAGGCAGTGAGCGCACAAGAGACCGTGGTGGTACGATACAAGAAGTTCGCGCTAACCGAGAACGCCGACACGCTCAGTTATTGGACTACGCTGGACCAGTCCTACCCGACCGAGTTCAAGTATATGAACACGACGAGTTGTGAGGCGACCGGCTGGCATTTGGCCGTACAATACATGAAGTACACCAATGCCGAATGTCAGATCATCTGTCCGAGCAAGCAAGGCTTCTCCGAAGACCAGAACTCGGTGACACCCTATTGCTACATCATGAAAATAAAAATCAAACGATAATATGAGTTTAGTAAAAAGTATCTCCGGTATCCGCGGCACGATAGGTGGACGCGTAGGAGAGGGACTCAATCCCGTAGATATAGTACGTTTCACTGCCGCATATGCCACCCAGCGCCGTGCGGCTCTGGGTGAGAACAACACGATCGTAGTGGGTCGTGATGCCCGTTTGAGCGGCCACATGGTGGATGCTCTCGTTTGCGGCACACTGATGGGAATGGGGTATGACGTGGTGAACATCGGTTTGGCTACCACCCCGACAACGGAGTTGGCCGTGGTACATGAGCATGCAGCAGGCGGTATCATCCTGACCGCCAGCCACAATCCCAAGCAGTGGAACGCACTCAAACTACTAAATGAGCACGGTGAGTTTTTGAACGACGCCGAGGGCAAGGGTGTGTTGTCGATAGCCGAGAAAGAGGATTTTGTGTTTGCCGAAGTGGATGCGTTGGGTCATATGACGCACAAGGACTATCTGCCGCAACACGTAGAGGATGTGCTGGCGCTGAAACTGGTGGACAAAGAGGCGATAGAGAAGCGCGACTTCACCGTAGCTATCGACTGCGTCAACTCGGTAGGCGGCTTGGCCATCCCGGCTATCTTGAAAGCGCTGGGCGTGAAACATATCATCGAGTTGAACTGCACGCCTGACGGCCATTTTCCACATAATCCCGAACCCCTACCGCAGCACTTGACTGAGATCAGCGAGTTGCTCAAGAGCGGCAAAGCGGATGTAGGATTTGTAGTGGATCCGGACGTAGACCGCCTGGCTATCATCTGCGAAAACGGTGAGATGTTCGGCGAAGAATATACGCTGGTGAGCGTAGCCGACTATGTGCTGACGCACACGCCCGGTAACACAGTAAGCAATATGTCGAGTACGCGGGCGTTGAGCGATGTAACACGTGCTCATGGAGGCGAATATAGCGCCAGTGCCGTAGGCGAGGTGAATGTGGTGACCGAAATGAAACGCGTAGGCGCTGTGATTGGCGGCGAAGGTAACGGCGGTGTGATCTATCCCGAGTGCCACTACGGACGCGATGCGTTGGTGGGCATAGCACTCTTTCTGAGCCATCTGGCACACAAGAACATGAAAGTGAGTGAGTTGCGCCGCAGCTATCCGGAGTACTGTATCAGCAAGAACCGTATCGATCTGAGTCCGGAGTTGGATGTGGATGCTATCCTGGCGGAGGTGAAGAATATCTACCGCAACGAGCGTGTGAACGACCGTGACGGTGTGAAGATCGATTTTGCTGACGGATGGGTACACTTGCGCAAGAGTAACACCGAACCGATTATACGCGTCTATTCGGAAGCCGCCACGATGGAAGAGGCTAACCGTCTGGCGCAAGAAGTGATGAAGGTGATTGGTAATTGGTGATTGGTAATTGGTGATTGGTGATGGAGATACTGATTGTAAACGATGACGGGTGGGGAACGCCGGGTATACGTCTTCTGGCCAAGGAGATGACCCGCTTTGGGCGTGTGACGGTCATTGCGCCCGATTCGCCTCGTAGCGGTTTTGGCGCATGTATCACTGCGACCAAGCCCATCTATATGCAGGAGGTCGAGAGTGACATGGCCGACGTGCGGGTGTTTGTGACCACCGGCACACCGGTGGACTGCGTTAAGCTGGCTGTCGAAGTGGTGTTCAAGGGTCAGAAACCGGACCTGTTGGTCAGCGGCATCAATCATGGTAACAACTGCTCGGTCAATGTGCTTTACTCGGGTACGATGGGCGCTTGTTTCGCAGGCTGCGAACATGGTATTCCGTCAATCGGTTTCTCGATTGATGACCATAGCATGGAAGTGGATCTGCAGTATCTGCAACCGTGGATCAGCCAGATCACCCAACACTTGTTGGACGAAGGTATTCCGCCATTGGTATGCTATAATGTCAATGCCCCGGTTGGCGAGATAGCCGGCCTTCGTTGGGCACGTTCGTGCCGCGGTCGCTGGACCAAAGAGATGGCTCCCCACACGGATGAAGAAGGCAATACCTACTATATGTTAGGCGGCGAGTTTGTGAACGATGAACCGGAGGCAGAGGACACCGACTGGTGGATGCTACATCACGGATTTATCTCCATTCAGCCCGTATCGATAGATGTGACCCACTATGCATCGCTTTGACAAATACTGGATTGGTATCGTTTTAGGTCTGCTGTTGCCGGCTATCTTCGGCTACGCTTATCTGGAGAGCATGGGTCTGTGGCAGGCATTGTCGAGTCTTGGGGAGATGGCCAAAGGCATCTACAGCAAGCTGATGATTGTGTGCGTTTTTCCTGATCTGGCGCTGATTTTTCTATTCTATACCACCGACACGTGGAAGCTGAGCAAGGGCATTTTGATTGGTGCCCTGCCCTATATATTAGGAACCCTGATAATGACGATGTAGATTATTTCGGCACGCAGTATTGTGCTGCCGTTCGGGCGGCCGATTGGTTGCCCAACAGATCGCTGATATGCTCGTAGGACGCGAGCATATTTTGTGTATATGCTTCATCCTCCAACAGTCGCTTGATTTCTTGCGATAGATTGGTAACCGTGAACTCGTTGGCCAGGAGTTCGCGTATCACCTGTTTGCAGGCGATGATATTGACGAGCGTGAAGTAGGGGATGGAGAACATCAGCGGTTGTACCACTCGACGGATCAGACCTATGAGCCGTGAGCACGCCAAATGATAGACTGCCACTTGCGGACAGCGCAGCAGGGCAGCTTCCAAGGTGGCAGTGCCGGAATTGACGATAGCCAGACGAGCTTGGCTAAGGACGTCATAGGTGTCGCGGCGCAAAGTCTCGCCTTCACGCAGATAAGGAGTATAGAGCGTATCGTCTATACCCGGCGCGGCACAGATGACCCGCGAATAGTCGCTGTATTGACGAGCCGCAGCCAGCATTCGCGGCAGGCAATTTTCGATTTCAGTTCGGCGGGAACCCGGCAGTATAGCAATAGTAGGACCGGCTTCGCCTATAAGATCGCTTCGCTGTAGGATTTCTTCGGCTGTGGGGTTGCCGACGTAGGTGCAGCGGTAGCCATATTGGGCATAGTAAGCCGGTTCGAAGGGGAAGATGCCCAACACCTCGTCGCACAGACGTGCTATACGATGGATACGTCTCCGCTTCCATGCCCACACTTTGGGCGGGATATAATAGATAATACGTGTAGCCGGCAGATGGCGACGGCAGAAGGCTGCCATTCGGAGATTGAAGGACGGATAGTCCACCAGTATCAATACGTCGGGTCGGTCGTGCAGCAAGGCCTCTTGGGCAATACGGAAATTGCGTCGCACTTGGCCTATGTTGCGCAGTACAGCCGCAAAGCCCATAAACGCCATATGGCGATAGTGCTGATGCAGATGGCACTTGGCGGCAACCATTCGGTCACCGCCAAGTCCTGTACATTCGGCCTGTGGATCCAAGTTGCGGATTTGCTCGATGAGCTCTGCCGCGTGTATGTCACCGGAGGCTTCGCCTGCTATGATGAAATATCTGGCCATCAGCTGTCAGCGTTGTCACTCTTGTGGGAACATGACTACCTCGAACACATTACCGGCATCGACCAGTTGTTTGAGTGTCTGCTGAACTGTTTCGGCCGTGATAGCCTCCACAGCAGCCTCGTAGTCACGTATCTCGTTGTCTCCGTACATGTAGTACAGATAGAGTGCTGAACGCCAGTAGGTGTTCTTCTCCAGATCCTCTTGGTGGTCTTTGAGCATCGACTCTTTCTCTTTCTGCAAGTCGCTAGCCAGAGGTCCATTGTCGATGATCGTCTGTACCTCCTCGTGGATGATCTCCATGAGTCGCTCCTGTTTCTTAGGATCGGTATCAAACTGCATGATCAGGCCGGCACGCGGACGCGGGATGCGAACCATATATCCGTATGTGCCCACGCCGTATGAGCCGCCTTCGCGCTCACGGATGGACTCCAGATAGCGGGTGCTCAATATACGTCCGATCATCTCCATATTGAGGTCATTAGCCATCGTGTACGGCATCTCATATGAGGTGTACTGGATACGGTTGGAAGCCGTAGTGGTCTGCATCTCACGGGTGAAGTAGTTCTTCTGCTTGCCCAACTCCACCGTCACGCCCCAGTCTTTGACCTCCTCGCGGCATTTCTTGGTTTTCATACCGCCAATCCATTGGCAAATCATTGCCTTGGTGGCTTCGTCATCGGGATTGATATTGCCCACAAAGACAAACGTGAAGTCAGCCGGATTAGCAAAACGCTGCTTGTAGATCTTCAGGGCTTTGTCCATCGATATACGATCCAACATCTCCATTGTAGCCAGGATCACACGTGGCGAGTGGCCGTTAGCCATCACCTCTACCGAGTCGGCAAAGGCTGCTTTGGGGTTCTTGTCACGGTTGATGATCTGGTTGCGAACCATATTGATGAACGCCTCGTAGGCTTGTTTGTCCTTGCGCGGAGCCGTGAAATACAGATAGTTCAACTGCAGCATAGTCTCCAGATCCTTGACGCTGCTTGAGCCGTTTATGCGCTCGGTGCTCTCCGCTATGCTTGGGCTGACGCTGACAGTCTTGCCGCTTAGCATCTTCTGCAGTTGTGTCATCGAGAACTCGCCTATACCCATCATTTCTACGACAGAGGTAGCCATCTCAGCCGAAGCCAAATCGGCAGTCTTGACCTGCGAGTAACCTCCCTTGGAGAAGGCCTGCATCAGGATCTCGTCGGCTTTGAACTCGGTAGGTTTGATCACCACTTTCACTCCGTTGGACAGCGTCCACTCGGTGATACCCAGTTCGTCATTTTTTGTAACGCTGGTGATCGTGCCGGCTTTGGGTGCTTTCTTGACCAGTCGGTCGCTCAGTACCTCTTGCTTAGGCGCTTGAATATCCAATAGTTTCATGCCATCGAGCGAGTGGAGGATGGTCTCCTCAGTAGGTATATTCACCTCTTTCTTCTCAGGGCCCGAGATAGCCACCGTAGGATTGTCGTGGATAAAGGACGCTGCCATCTCGTTGACCGTTTTAAGGTCAATCATCGGAAGGATAGCCTTGACTGTCTCGTGCTCCCACTCCAGGCCAGGCATCAACTCGCCATCCTCAAAATGGGCGACACACTCACGCGCCAGGTTGTAGTTCTTGCGTGTGTTGCGCTCGTTGTAGCTTTTCTCCATCGCATTGAGTTGCTCGTTCTTGGCGCGCTCCAACTCATCTGCTGTGAATCCGTATCGACGCATTTTCTCCAGTTGGTACAGCAGGTCATTGTAGGCTTCCGTCTCCTTGCCCTCTTTGGGGATAGAGACAGCCAAGAACGCATCGCGCTGCTTGACGATCTCGCCATAAGCACATCCGGCTCCCGTGAAGGATGCCTTCGGATCCATCGACAGGTCGGTAAAACGCGTGTTCATCATATCGCAGATCAGTTCGCGCACCAGATCTACCACATAGGCCTGAGCGGTACCTTGCAGCACTTCCGGCAGTTGGTCGGCTTTGTACTGGAGCGTGATACGGCTGCCCTGTGCCTCGGGGTCGGTAACGATAGCCACCAGCGGCTTGTCGTTGTTGCCCACTGTATAGATAGGACGCTCGCCACGGTTAGGACGTGCAGGCACGTCCGCCCACAGTTTTTTGATCTTGGCCTCAATGGCATCGACATCGATATCTCCGACTACGATGATAGCTTGGTTGTCCGGTCCGTACCATTTGTGGTAATAGTCACGGATGGCTTGGTATTCGAAATTGTTGATCACCGCGGTGTCGCCTATCACATCACGGATGGCATATTGCGAACCCGGATACATCTTGGCTTGCATCTCTTTCCAGATACGACGTTGCGCCGTACGGCCGGTACGCCACTCCTCGAGTATGACACCACGCTCGGCATCTATCTCCTCCGGCAACAGCAACAGTCCGCACGCCCAGTCATGCATCACCAGCAAAGCGGAGTCAACGATCCCTTCGCGATAGGTCGGCACGTCCGACAGACGGTACACGGTCTCGTCCAGTGAGGTATAGGCATTGATGTTACCACCGAAGTTCACACCTACTGACTCAAAGTAGTTGATGATCCCTTTGCCGGGGAAATGCTCTGTACCGTTGAAGGCCATATGCTCCAAGAAGTGCGCCAGACCGTTCTGGTGATCCTCTTCGAGGATAGCACCCACAGCTTGGGCTATATGGAACTCGCAACGCTGCTTGGGTTGCTCGTTATGACGAATATAATAGGTCAGTCCGTTATCCAGTTTGCCATAACGCACTTCCGGATCAACGGGCAGTTTAGCCGGAGCCTCTTGCGCTGCAACCATCAGCGCTGCTCCCAGCATCCAGATACTAAGCATCAGTCTTCTCATTGTTGTTATCTTTTGGGGATTTTTTATCATTGTTGTTAGCTTGATTTTCTTCCAGAATCTGATCACCGCGGCTCTTCCACGGGCGCTCACCCAGTACCGACTCTACATCCTCGTGGGTGATCACCTCACGCTCGATAAGCATCTCGGCCAGTTTGTGATGGCCTTCGGCATGCTCAGCGAGGATCTTCTTGGCACGCTCCATTTGCTCGGCGATGATCTGCTTGGTCTCGCTGTCTATCAACTCGGACGTTTTCTCCGAATAGGGTTTGGCAAAAGCATAGTCGTATTGCCCGGTAGAGTCGTAGAAACTGATGTCTTTGAGTTTGTCACTCATGCCGTAGAAAGCGACCATAGCATGTGCCTGTTTGGTAGCACGCTCCAGGTCGTTGAGTGCTCCGGTAGAAGTCTGATCCAAGAACAGTTGCTCGGCAGCACGGCCTCCCAATAGCGAACACAACTCGTCCAATATATGGTCCTTCTGCGTGAGTTGGCGTTCCTCCGGCAGGTACCACGCAGCGCCCAGCGCCATGCCTCGCGGCACGATAGTCACTTTGACCAGCGGGTTGGCCCAGCGGAGCAACCAACTGATAGTGGCATGTCCGGCCTCGTGGTAGGCTATCGAACGCTTCTCTTCGTCGGTCATGATCTTGGTCTTGCGTTCCAGACCGCCAATGATACGATCGACGGCATCCATAAAGTCCTGCTTGCCCACTTTCTTATGTCCGTTACGCGCAGCTATGAGCGCGGCCTCGTTACATACATTAGCTATATCCGCGCCCGAGAATCCCGGAGTCTGCTTAGCCAGGAAGTCCACATCCAATGTGTTGTCCAGTTTGAGCGGACGCAGGTGCACCTCAAAGATCTCTTTGCGCTCTTGGAGGTCCGGCAATTCGACATGTATCTGACGGTCAAAACGTCCTGCGCGCAACAATGCCGGATCCAATATCTCGGCACGGTTTGTGGCAGCCAAGATGATCACACCTGTGTTACTGCCAAAACCGTCCATCTCGGTCAACAACTGGTTGAGCGTAGATTCGCGCTCATCATTACCACCGGTCATCACACCCTTGCCTCGGGCACGTCCCACGGCATCTATCTCGTCGATGAAGATAATAGCCGGCGCTTTCTCCTTAGCTTGGCGGAACAAGTCGCGTACGCGGCTCGCGCCTACGCCCACAAACATCTCTACAAAATCCGAACCGGACATAGAGAAGAAAGGCACATCCGCCTCACCTGCCACGGCTTTTGCCAACAGGGTCTTACCCGTTCCCGGAGGGCCTACCAGCAGTGCGCCTTTAGGGATCTTAGCACCTATCTCGGTATATTTCTTGGGATTCTTGAGAAACTCCACAATCTCTTCCACCTCCTGCTTGGCTCCTGCCAATCCGGCAACATCCTTGAAGGTCACTTTGTCCTTCTTGTCCTTGTCAAACAGCTGTGCTTTGGCACGGCCGACACCGAAAATGCCACCACCCATATTGCTAGCCACACCACGACTCATATACACGAAAAACAGAATCAGCAACGCAAAGGGTAACACGTTGATCAGGATCATTGTCCAGTAGTTGCGACTCTCCTTATAGGTCACATCCACCGGCGCTTTTTGCTCCTTGATACGCTTGGCGTTAACCGTCGCCATATACTTGTCAAACTCCTCCAGCGAAGGCACTTGACTTTTAATCTCTCCGTTGGCATTCTCGCCTGCGGGTTGGGCGCCAAACACCAACACATAACTACGACCTTGTACCTGTGCCTTGACAGTGTTGTCATCATAGGCGGTCACCGACTTAATAGCGTCTTTTTCGATATAGGTCTTGAGTTGGGTATAACTCGTTTTTTTCTGGCTGCCGGCACGCTCGCCGTCGTCACCGTTAAACATCCAATAGCCCAGCAAGGCAAACGCTATGATATACAAAATCAGGCTTATCCAACGACGGAAATCCGGCTTCTGTGGTGTGTTTCCACTGCCGGGTCGTTGATCCTGACGCTTAGGCTGTCTGCGTGCAGGAGGGGTAGATTGCGCTTTCTGCGATTTTTCTTTGCTCATACTTGTTTGTTTAGTTAGTCTTCCCATTCGGTCATTTTGCCGTCCGCCCACAAGTGCTCAATGTCATAGTAAGCACGAGGCTCGCGCTGCATGATATGAACAAAAATAGTGCCATAGTCCATCGCAATCCATTCAGCATTCTCTTGACCGGACACGGACAGAGGGTGCACATGCGTCTGCGTGCGTACAAAATCGTCTACCTCGTCTGCGATAGAAGACACTTGCGTATTACTGTTTCCCTCAGCGATGATCATCATCTCTGCCGGAGCCTCTTTGATCTTACGCAAGTCGATCGATACAATTCGTTGACCTTTTCTGTTGCGGATACCCTCAATAATGGTCTCCGCCAATTTCTTAGTTGATACTTCTTTCATATTTCGTTTTGTCAATTTCTACACATTAGTAGCGGTGCAAAAGTACTACATTTTTTTGAAATATGCAAGATTTTTATAATTTTTTTATAAAAATACGTGTTTAAGCCGAAATAAAGTATAAAAAAAACAAAAATATTTTGATATTTGGAATAAAAGTTGTAACTTTGCAGCAAAATTAAATGCTAACTATCACCATGGAGAAGAAGTTAACGAAAAGTCCCAACAAGATGTTGGCCGGAGTTTGTGCAGGAATAGCCGAGTATTTTGAGATAGACCCGACACTGGTTCGCGTAGCATATGCTGTCCTGTCTGTTTTCTCTACCGGATTTCCCGGATTGTTGTTATACTTGATTTTGATGGCTATCATGCCCAAAAAGGAAGAATAAACATTATTATCTATGAATACATTTTTGAAATATCTGGGTGTTGCCCTTGTTTTGGCAGGCGTTTGCCTCCTCGTAGTCTATGAATTTGTGCCGACCAACATTCTTCTTGTTGCAGCGTTGGTACTTGAGTTCTGCGGTATTTTGGCATACATCCTTATCAATCGCCGTCTTCGTTGATGAGCGAATTCAACGATAGCATCAAATATCATTTGACGGGCATGTACCAGGACTGGTTCCTGGACTATGCTTCGTATGTTATTTTGGAACGAGCTGTGCCCGCCATAGAGGACGGACTTAAGCCCGTTCAACGCCGTATATTGCACGCAATGAAGTGCGTGGATGACGGCAAAATGAACAAGGTGGCCAATATCGTCGGCCAGACGATGCAGTACCACCCGCACGGCGATGCATCTATCGGAGACGCGCTGGTTCAGTTGGGGCAGAAAGATCTGCTCATCGATTGTCAAGGAAACTGGGGAAACATCCTCACAGGCGACGGCGCTGCAGCGCCCCGTTACATAGAAGCCCGACTATCTAAGTTCGCCCTGGAGACCGTCTTCAACCCGAAGACCACCGAATGGATGAAGTCCTATGACGGCCGCAAAAACGAGCCCATTCACCTGCCGGTTAAGTTCCCGCTGCTATTGGCACAGGGTGTGGAAGGTATTGCGGTGGGTTTGAACTCCAAGATCCTGCCGCATAACTTCAACGAGCTATGCGATGCCTCACTGGCCTACCTGCGCAAGGAAGAGTTCACCCTCTATCCCGATTTCCCGACCGGAGGCGAGATAGATGTGACACGCTATAACGACGGTGAACGCGGCGGACAAATCAAGATCCGCGCCAAGATACAGAAATCGGATGACAACAAGACCCTGATCATCACCGAGATACCGTTCGGTACCACTACCGGCAAGATCATTGAGACCATTCTTCGTGCCAACCAGAAAGGTAAGATCAAGATCCGCAAGGTGGACGATTTCACGGCTGAAGAAGCACGCATCATGGTGCAACTGGCCCCAGGTTCGTCATCCGACAAGGCGATAGATGCCTTATACGCTTTCACCGACTGTGAGATCAATATCTCTCCTAACTGCTGCGTAGTGGAAGGTAAAAAACCTATCTTCACCACGGTCAGCGACCTGCTTCGCAAATCAACCGACAACACCAAAGCACTGCTCAAATGGGAGTTGGAGATCGAAAAAGGTGAACTGGAAGAGAAATACTTCTATACCTCGCTGGAGAAAATATTCATCGAGAACCGCATCTATAAACAAGAGGGATATGAGAACGCGGCAGACAAGGAGAAACTGATCGCGTTTGTAGACCAAGCACTCGAACCGTGGAAGAGCCAGCTCATCCGCGAGGTGCGCCGCGAAGATATAGAACGACTGTTTGAGATCCGCATGATCCGTATCACCAAGTTCGACTCCAAGAAAGCAGACGAGCTGATGAAGGATCTGGCCAAACAGATCAAAGAGTGCCAGAAGAACCTCAACCATCTGACCGACTATACCATCAAGTGGTTCGAGATGCTCAAGACCAAATACGGAGCCAAGTACCCGCGTCACACTGAAGTGCGCAACTTTGGCGCTATCAACATAGCTGCCGTAGCGGAAGCCAATGAGAAGTTGTACATCAACCGCGCAGAAGGCTTTATCGGTACCGGACTCAAGAAAGATGAGTTCCTATGCAACTGCTCCGACATGGACGAAGTCATCATCTTCCACAAAGATGGCAAATACAAAGTAGTCAAAGTAGCAGAGAAGATTTTCGTCGGTACCGATATCTTGCATATTGACATCTTCAAAAAGAAAGACGAACGCACTGTCTACAACGTGGTCTACCGCGACGGCAGGGGTGGCATATACTACATGAAACGCTTCAATGTCACCGGTGTGACGCGCGACAAGGAATACGACCTCACGCAAGGCAAACCGGGCTCCAGAGTAGTCTATTTCACCGCCAACCCAAACGGTGAAGCCGAAGTCATCCGTGTGGCACTCAAACCAAGCCTGCACATCAAGAAACTGGAGGTGCTCAAAGACTTGTCAGAACTGGCCATCAAGTCCCGTACTGCGCGAGGCAATGTGCTCACCAAATACGACGTCAAGAGTATTACCCTCAAACAAAAAGGCCGCTCCACCCTTGGAGGACGCAAAGTATGGTTCGATCCTGACGTGCTGCGTATCAACTACGACAGTCAAGGCACCTATCTGGGCGAGTTCTGGGACGAAGATCGCATCCTGGTCATCACCCAGTCGGGCGACTATTATACCACAGGATTTGACCTCACTGCCCATTTTGACCAAAACATCCTGCGCATTGAAAAATACAATGCCGAGAAGATATGGTCGCTGGCGATGTGGAATTCCGAACTGGAGTTCTACTATGGCAAACGCTTCAAGATAGACAACTCAGATAAACCGCAGTCTATGCTTGGCGAAGGCAAAGACTCACGTATCATTTGCCTCAGCGACCGCGAGGAGGCATGCTTCAGACTGATCTTCGAAGACGAGAACCGCGAGCCGCAGGATATCCTGATGGCTGACTTTATCGACGACAAGTCCGCCAAAGCCAAAGGCAAACGTTTCACCACGCTGCCTCTAACCACAATCGAAGATATCACCCCGGAGCCCGAACCAGAGCCCGAAGACCCGGAAACAGAGACAGAGGCCGAAACCGAAGCAGAGGCTCCACAGACAACTCCGGAGACGGAACAGCAGGCCGAACCGCAGGCCACTGCCGAAACGACAGACAAAGCCGTGTCAGAGACTAAAGAAGGCACGCTGACCACCGAAGTGGGCGGCGTCAAACTCACTATTACCAACGAGATTCCGGAGGATAGTAAGCCCCAAGATGAGCAGTTAAGCTTGTTTTAAGGATTAAAACACACAAAAATCACTTTTTTTTGATGCAAAAGTGCAAAAAAATTTGCGCGTTTGCATTTTTTTTTGTACCTTTGTAGCCGATTTATATGCGCGCGTGCGCGATACTATTTAGAAATATATATAACGATTATACAATGGAAGAACAAAAAGAAAAGTATGATGGCTCGAGTATTCAAGTGCTCGAAGGCTTAGAGGCGGTGCGTAAGCGCCCTGCGATGTACATTGGTGACATCTCGCAGAAAGGTTTGCACCACTTGGTGAATGAGGTGGTGGACAACTCGATTGATGAGGCATTGGCCGGTTTCTGTACCGAGATTGCTGTTCATATCAACGAGGACAATTCGATTACCGTACAGGATAACGGTCGTGGTATCCCTGTGGATATGCACCCCAAGGAGCACCGTAGTGCGCTGGAGGTGGTAATGACTGTGCTCCACGCCGGTGGTAAGTTTAACAAGGACAGTTACAAAGTGTCCGGCGGTCTGCACGGTGTGGGTGTGAGTTGCGTGAACGCACTCTCTACCAAGATGCACGTGGAGGTATACCGCGACGGAAAGATCCACAGCCAGGATTATGCTAAGGGCAAACCGCTGGCTCCGGTACATGTGATCTCCGAGGAGGAGGCTACCGGTAACTGGGAGCAGCGTAAGACCGGTACGTTTGTACACTTCTGGCCGGATGACACGATCTTCACCGAGACCGTTTACCAATGGGATCTGCTGGCCAATCGTATGCGCGAGCTGGCCTTCCTCAATGCCGGCATCAAGATCATCCTCAAGGACAAGCGTGTCAAGGTTGAGCAGGTGAACGAAGATGGCACCAAGACTCAAGACTACAAACGCGAAGTATTCTACTCGCAGAATGGTCTGCAGGAGTTTGTGCGCTATATAGACGGCACCCGTACTCCGCTGATCTCTGAGGTCATTCACCTCAATACCGACAAGTACGGCACGCCGGTTGAAGTAGCCATCCTCTACAATACCGATTTCAATGAGAACGTACACTCCTACGTCAACAATATCAACACCATCGAGGGTGGTACCCACGTAGCCGGATTCCGTGCTGCATTGACGCGTGTGATGAAACGCTATGCTGAGGAGAGCAAGATGTTAGAGAAAGCCAAGCTCAAAGACAAAGAAGGCAACTCGACCATCGACCCCAACGATTTCCGCGAGGGACTGACAGCAGTCATCAGCGTCAAGGTGGCAGAGCCGCAGTTTGAGGGTCAGACCAAGACCAAACTCGGTAACTCCGAAGTAGCCGGTATGGTCAACCAAGCTGTGAGCGAGGCGCTCCAGAACTACCTGGAGGAGCATCCGGATGATGCCAAGAAGATCGTCGAGAAAGTGATCCTCGCCGCTCAGGCACGTATCGCTGCGCGTAATGCCCGTCAGAGCGTGCTGCGTAAGTCTCCTCTTAGCGGTGGAGGTCTGCCGGGCAAACTGGCCGACTGCGCATCCAAAGATCCGGCAGAGTGCGAGCTCTTCCTGGTCGAGGGAGATTCGGCAGGTGGTACAGCCAAGACCGGTCGTGACCGTGTTCACCAGGCTATCCTCCCGCTGCGCGGTAAGATCCTGAACGTAGAGAAAGCAATGGAGCACAAGGTGTTCGAATCCGAAGAGGTACGCAACATCTTCACCGCACTGGGTATTACATTCGGTACAGAGGAAGATCCCAAGGCGCTCAACCTGTCTAAGATCCGCTACCACAAAGTGATCATCATGGCCGATGCCGATGTCGATGGTGCACATATTGCCACTCTGATTATGACCCTGTTCTTCCGTCATATGAAAGAGGTAATCGAGCAAGGACACCTCTATATCGCTATGGCACCGCTATACATGTGCTCCAAAGGCAACTACCGCGAGTATTGCTGGAACGATCAGCAACGTCATGACTTCATCCAGAAATATGCTAATGGCGACGAGCGTCAAGTCAAGACACAGCGCTACAAAGGTTTGGGTGAGATGTCCGACGAACAACTCTGGGAGACCACTATGGACCCGGCACGTCGCTTGCTCAAGAAAGTGACGATAGAGAACGCATCAGAGGCCGATCGTATCATCTCGATGCTGATGGGTGACGAAGTGGCTCCGCGTCGTGAGTTTATTGAGCAGAACGCTACCTACGCTAAAATTGATGCGTAATGAAGATTGCAGTCTATTGTTCGGCTAAAAACAGCATTCCGGCTGAATACCTGGCATTGGGTGACGCTCTTGGACGCTGGATAGGCGAAGCGGGACACACGCTCGTCTATGGAGGTGCTACCGGGGGATTGATGACCCGCGTGAGCGATGCCGCCCAAGCTGCCGGTGCCCAGGTGATAGGAGTCATTCCATCCCGTATCATCCGAGCCGGACGCCGAGCAGAGAACTGCGACCAGCAACATATGGTTGACAACATGTCCCAGCGCAAGCAGATGATGCGTGACATAGCCGACTGCTTTGTCTGTCTGCCGGGCAGTTACGGGACACTGGACGAGATGATGGACGTCATAGCATCGGGCACCGTGGGCGAACACCACAAGCCTATCTATATCCTCAACTATCAGGGTTTCTACGACCACCTCATCCGCCTGACAGACCATATGCACACCTTGGCGTTTTTGCCACAAGAGGAACATTATGCTCCAATCTATGTTGATAGTTTGGAACAATTATATCATATGATCCATTAATACCGTTTTATTATGAATCTTTTCTTATTAAGATTAACCGGTCGTCTCCATTCAACGGACAAGATGGAGCGCGACATGATTGCTCAAGAGGAGCGTATTGCACGTTATCGTCAGATTGAGCAATCGGCTGAAATGAAAGAGTATCTTGAACTCAAAAAAGTAGTTGAGAGCAAAGAATTTCAGCAGAAGAAGTACAACTGGGTACACACCAAGTATAAGAGTACTTCGATCTATGAGACTATCAGTCAGTACAAAAAGATGTTGCATGATAAGGAGTTGCAGCTCTATCTGGAGTTGGAAAACAGCCAGCGTCTGAAGGACTATATGGAGTTTCGCCAGAGTCCGAACTACGTCAAGCTGCAAAGCAAGAAAGAAGTGCGCAACTCGCTGGAGCTGAAACAGTGGGCCGAGTTTGAGAAGTCGGCTGACTTCAAGGCTTATATCCGTTACCGTAGTTCGAAGACTCCGGAGCGCTTCCGCGCTTTGGTAGCTGAGGTTTCCACGCCGGAGTACAAAGAGCAGCACGCTTTCTGGAGCAACCCCAAACGCTGGAAGACCACAGATGAGTACCAGCAAGAGGTACGCTACAAACAACTGGCAGCTATGGCGGAAATCCAGTACTTCTTCAAGGAAGATCGCAAGCAGATTGAGGAACTGGAGAGCTGGAAGGAGACCTTCAAGGACGAGTTTGAGTGGATCCGTATGTCTGAGTCGGCATGGAAGCCCGGTTTTGCGTACGACAATCCGAAGCTCAAGTCCCAGCACTCATTCTCTAATGAGCAACAGGCTAACAACGGCGGCAAGAACGTAGGCACGATGGATGCCAAACTGTGCTTGTTCACCAAGAATGAGCATGTGACCGCTCCGGCTTGGGATCAGAAGAAAGGATTCATCAACAAGGACTTCGAATATACCAGCGATATCATCCAGACGGCTGATGCATTCCGCCAGAAGGAAGGTATGTTCATGGTCAAACTGCGCACCGAAGGCGATATCCACCATGCTATTTGGTTGGGTTCGGGCAAGAAGCTGCCGATGATCAGCCTCTTCCACTACAACGGCAAGCGTATCACCATGGGCAACTACAAGCAGGAAGGCTTTGACGGCACGACCCTGCGCGGTATATCACCCACCAAGTACTATATCTACACGCTTCGTTGGACCGAGCGCGAACTGGTGTGGTACGTCAACAACTTGGAGGTATATCGTACAAACTACCACCTGCCTAAGGAGCCGCTTTTCCTGGCTATCTCATCGTTCATCGACGAGCAACAGAAAGCCATGGAGGGTACGCTCAACGTAGCTTGGATACGCGTATATAAATCTGCCAAATGAACCCCCTGCTGCTCATAGCCGGACCATGTGCCATCGAGAGTCGTGACGTGGTGATGACCACCGCTGAGCGACTCCGAGAGGTGTGCGACCCGCTGGGTATACGATTGTATTTCAAATCCTCATTTGACAAAGCCAACCGTACCTCTGCGTCACCACGCGGGGTAGGTATGGACCAAGGGCTGCGCATACTGCAGGAGGTCAAGACACAATTCGGTCTACCCATCCTCACCGATGTGCATGAGAGCTGGCAATGTGCCCCGGTGGCCGAAGTGGCAGATGTGCTACAGATACCTGCTTTCCTCAGCCGCCAGACCGATCTGCTCGAAGCCGCAGCACGCACCGGACGAACAGTCAATGTCAAAAAGGGTCAGTTTATGGCCCCATGGGACATGGGTGGCGCGATCAGCAAGATACGCTCCGTCAGTCCCGAGACAGACATATGGCTGACCGAACGAGGTTCCAGCTTCGGCTACGGACGACTGGTAGTGGATATGACATCGCTCGTAGAGATGCAACGCTTCGGGTGTCCCGTCATCTTTGATGCCACCCACTCGGTACAACAACCTAGCAGCCAACAAGGCATCACCGGTGGTAACCGCGAGATGGTGCCCTATCTGATGCGTGCAGCGCTGGCCGTGGGAATAGACGGACTGTTCATCGAGACACACCCCGATCCTGACCACGCCATCTCTGATGCAGCCAACCAAATACGACTCTCTGACATCCAGTCATTGCTTACACAAGCAGTACAAATCAACCAATTGGTCCAAGAGGACCGGTAAACCAGAAGACCCATTAATCAGACCAACTTATGGAACCGACCATCACTGTTTATTGTAAGAACACCCACACCTATCACGAGGTACCGCGTGGCATTTCGCTCACCGAACTCAAAGACCTCATTGGCGTCACACTCCGCTATCCGATCATTGCAGCGCATGTGAACTACAAAGTGGAGAACCTCAAATTCTTGCTCTATAAACCGAAAGATGTAGAGTTTCTGGATGCCAGTTCGCCATCAGGTATGCGTGCCTATGTACGTACCCTCAATATGGTACTGGCTTGTGCCATCAAAGAGCTGTACCCGCGTGCAGACTTGCGCATTGAGCACCCGATCTCCAAAGGCTACTACTGCACACTCCAGTGGCATGAGGCCAAAGATGGAGACCTCAATGCGATAGCGGCCGAACCGCAACTGACACCTGAGATGGTCAATGCCATCAAAGAGCGCATGTGGCAGATCATACACGAAGACCGGGAGATCTTCGAGGAGGAGAAACAGACCAAGGAGGTCATCAAGATGTTCGGCGCCAGAGCTGACGGCGAGTCCACTATCTTTGAGACACTGGGCAACCCCTACTGCCGCTACTTCCGCATGGGAGACTATATCGACTACTATACCAACAGCCTGATGCCCTCAACCGGCTACATCAACATCTTTGATCTCGAGCCATACTACGACGGTATGTTGCTGCGTATACCTAACCGCCGCGATCCCGACAAACTGGAGGATAAACTGCATCAGGACAGTATGTTCAAGATCTTCTCCGAGTATAGCGCGTGGAACAAACTGCTCAAGATCAACAACGTCAGCGATTTCAACGTGGCATGCAAGAACAACCGCTCCTTCGAGCTTATCAAACTGGCGGAGGCACTCCACGAGAAGAAAGTGGCACAGATAGCCGACCAGATAGCGGAGCGCAAACCCCGTATTATCTTTATCGCCGGCCCATCGTCTTCGGGTAAGACCACCTTCTCCAAGCGTCTGCAGATCCAACTGATGGTCAATGGTATACGTCCCGAGGTGATCTCGATGGACGACTATTTTGTCAACCGTGTCAACACACCGCGTGACGAGAACGGAGACTACGATTTTGAGGATGTTAATGCAGTCGATCTGCCCTTCTTCCGCCAACAAATGGTCGAACTGCTCGAAGGCAAAGAGGTGGACATGCCTACCTACTCGTTCGAGAAAGGTGAGCGCGTTTTCGAGGGACGCAAACTGCAGATGTGCAAGGACAATGTGCTCGTCATCGAAGGATTACATGCACTCAATCCGGTCATTCTGCCCGATGTGGCACGAAATTTGACATTCAAAATATACGTATCGGCACTGACCACCATCAATATCGACAACCACAACTGGATTCCGACCACCGATATCCGTTTGCTGCGTCGTATTGTGCGTGACTATAAGTACCGTGGCTATTCGGCACGCGACACGATCGCACGCTGTCCGAGCGTCATACGCGGGGAAGACAAATGGATCTACCCCTTCCAGGAGGAAGCCGACGCTATGTTCAATTCCGCCTTGCTCTTCGAGTTGGCCGTACTCAAACGCCACGCCGAACCGATACTGCAAGATGTACCCAAGTACTGTGAGGAATATACCGAAGCGCACCGCCTCATCAAGTTCCTACAGTATTTTGTACCGATACCCGAGAAGGAAATACCGCCAACATCCTTGTTGCGTGAGTTTGTGGGAGGTAGTTCGTTCCATTATTGATACCGATTATGAAAAGATATCTGATGATCATATTCTGTCTGTGCCTATGGTCGGCCATCGGCCTGCAGGCACAAGACACCTACCCCGTTACTACGGGAGGTATACAACCGTCCACTGTAGATAGTCTGGCTGCCGATTCGGCTGCTGCAGATACCTCGGCTATCAGCATCTGGCGCGACATGATGCCGGAAGTCATCGTCCACCAGCCCAGCTATATCCGCGTGCTGGCCGAGGGTGGCTATGTCCATCGTACCTATGCACCACAGAAGCGCAAGAAAGTGATTCGTGCCAACCCGTTAGGCTACCGCGTGGAGGTGTACCAATCCAATGACCAACGTATGGGACAGCAGGAGGCACAACGCATCTATGCCCAACTCAACGGACGTGTTTCCGTGCCTGTCTACGTGCGCTTCTACACCCCCTTCTGGCGTGTACGCTTGGGCGACTTCCGCTCACTCGAAGAAGCCAACAACTTCAAGCGCTCGTTCATCATGCAGTTCCCTAGTATGCGTGCACACACCTATGTGGTACGCGACCATATCAAAGCGATCGTTATCAAGCAAGCCAAAGAGAAAAAAGAGTAATGGATCTACAACAGTTCACACCCGATACCGAACGTACACAACGGATAGCGGAGCATATTCATGCCCTGCTTACAGAGATAGGCGAAGACCCGCAACGCGAAGGTCTGGTCAAGACCCCCAAGCGCGTAGGCAATGCCCTGCAGTTTCTATGCAAAGGATATAACGAGGACCCGGAGGCTATCCTGCGCTCGGCCCTCTTTGAGGAAGACTACCGCCAGATGGTAGTGGTCAAAGATATCGACTTCTACTCGCTCTGCGAACACCATATGCTACCTTTCTTCGGTAAGGTACACGTGGCGTATATCCCCAACGGCCGTATCACCGGCCTAAGCAAGATAGCACGCGTAGTGGATGTGTTTGCGCGTCGCCTGCAAGTACAGGAGCGCCTCACTACTCAGATCAAAGACTGCATCCAGTCTACCCTCGATCCGCTGGGCGTCATGGTCGTTATCGAAGCAGAGCACCTGTGTATGCAGATGCGAGGCGTACAGAAACAGCACGCCATGACTGTCACAGAGGGTGTCCGGAGAACGATAATCTGCAGAGAATATACTGCGAGTACGTATAGCCGCGTTGCTCGCGGTATCGTTTATATACCTTAGCCCTGCAGCATCTATCATAGAGGCAAACAACATCGACGAGTTGTCTCTGCTCTCCTTGTGTGCACGCAATTGGGCTACCTTATCCGGATACAACGTGGCATACTCATCGCTATACCACACGATCAACGGCACATGAAACAGCCATTGGCTCGCACTATAATTGCCGTGCAACACCAGCTTGCGCGCATCGTCATATAGGTTCTCTCCGTGGTCAGACATATACACCACCAATGCCGGCTTATGTTGTTGCTCCACTAGCGAACAGATAGAATCCAGAAACCAGTCGGTATAGCGAATCGTATTGTCATACGCGTTCACTAATCGCTGTTTGTTATCCGGGTTGATCATCGTCAAAGTAAAATCCTTACCCAGCGAGGGTGTGAACACCTCAAACTCCTCTGTGTACCGTGTGTCATACCGCCAATGACTGCCCATCGTGTGCAGCACGACAAACTGCGTCTTGCCTTTATCCAATATCTCCTTCAGCGGTCGGAACAGCAGCTCGTCATAGTTATTGGTCACACTCATATCCTTACCCGTCTCAAAGCGCCTGTCTACTGCCTCCAACACACGTTTGGTACACAATATACGGGATTGATTAGTGATCCATGCCGCCTCAAAACCTACTTCCTGAAACGCTTCCGGCAGGGTCTTTTCTTTGTACACTTCCTCATGGTGCGCCGCAGAGATACGACTCAACATATGGGGCAACGACACCTCCGTCGTTCCTGCCTGCGAATAGATATGCGGATAGGATACGATGTTCTTCCGCTGACTCAGCCGCGGGGTTGTCTCACGCGCATAGCCGTTCAGACCAAAGTTCCCGCTTCGTGCCGCCTCGCCTATAACGAGGATATACAACTCCGGTTCCGCATCCTCAGAGCCAGTCAGTCCAAAACGAAAAGACTCCAAGGCTTGCTGCTCACCAAGCATCTGTCTGCGCTCTACCGCTATATGATAGGAGTTGAGGTAGATATTATACGGATATATCTTATAGAACTTCATCAGTGTCAGATCCTTGGCAAACACCGCCGCCTCTCGCGTACTCTGTATTTTATAGATATTCTTTGCGTAGTGACTAAAGAACAAGATGGCTCCTCCGAACAGAACCGGGGCACCTATGCCTACCATCCATAAGCCTACTCGCCGCGGAATGATCCATTCGTTCGGTTGACGACTTGCCAGCCAGAAATAGCCCACCCATATAGCTACCAGACCAATCGCTAATGGCCAAACAGCACTGACCACACCTGTTATCTCTTGCCAATTGGTGGCATAGAATAGTCCCACAAACGTAGCGGTCGCAGGATTATGGTTCAGATACAAACTGGCTATCTCTATCGGCGCGCCGAAAAGGCCAAGCACTCCAACTACTATAAAATACGTTCGCCTGCGAAACAGAAGCATCGGCAATGTCAATCCCGCACAGACAACCAACATATAGGCTACTGCCTTGACAGGCGAAGCCAAATCGCTGGCAACAAAGCAAGCATATACGTTAGGCAGGAGCAGTATCAAGAACAATACTGCACTACGAAGCCACGTTTTGATTTTTTCTGACATCTTATCGTATTACCAGAATCTTCACTACCGTATGTGAACCGTCCGGTGCATTACACAGTGCGGTATAGACACCGCCTTTGGCACGGCTACCGTTTTGTGCTTTGCCGTCCCATACTGCCATACCGCCATTACTGCGGGTCTTGCAGATCAGATTGCCGCCTTCATCTACGATGTTGACTACTGTGTTCTCCATCAGCCCCGTGATAGAGATCACACCGCCGTAGTCCGGACGCACCGGGTTGGGGAAGGCATAAGCCTGCTGCATCGTCTCCTGAGGAGCACTGGCATCGCTACGATAGGACGCTATACCTCTATCTGTACCTACAAACACCTCGCCCGTCGTCGGCATGATAGCTATCGATTGGATATTGTTGGACGGCAACAGCGAGTTGGTCTCCGTGAAATGGGCCACGGTGATCGTGTCATCCTCTATCAGATACAATCCCGAGTTGGCCGTACCTATCCACATCCTGTCTCCGCCATCTACTGCCATACAGTTGATCTGCTCGTCGCCCAGCAGATAGTCGCCTAGATCCGTTCCGTCGTTACGTGGGATGATGATGCGCTGGCACGAACCGGAGTTGAAGAAATTGACGCTCGACGGTATCAGGATGATACCCTTCTCTGTGCCTACCCAGATACGGTTCTGGTGGTCCTGTGCCAGACAGTGGAAATAGTTAGGCTTAACCGTCTTGCTGTTTTGGTCCACAAACGAGCTACGGGCAACACATCGGTCGTCACCGCTCAGCGTAGGTGTGCCACCATCGTCCAGCAGTATCAGACGCGGTTTCTCGCGTTGGTCCATCATCCATTTCCATTGGCTGTTACGCTGGTCTACCCATATGCCATAAGGCGTACTGAAGTATATCTCGCCCTCATTGCTGTTCAACTTCAGGCCGTACCACTGTCCCATAGGCGTCTTCACGTGCAACGGATTGCCGATATCGGTGGCATTGAGCACCCACAGGTTACCCTGCTCGTCCAGCATCGCACCATCCGTACGGGTGAAGTAGTAGTCGTTTACACCGGAGTTCACTCGGCGCAAGCTACTGTTCACGCTGTCGTAGTGTTGCACAGCCTTATAGTCCTTAAACTCAAACACTCCCGTACCATAAGTCGCCACATAGAAATGTCCCGGATCAGCTGCATCTACCGCATAGCCTACCACATCACGTATGTCGTGATCCGTATAGTACCAGGTGTCTTGCCAAGGTATACCGCGCCATTGGTTTCCTTCCAGTATACTCATTCCCGTCTGACGTCCCATCTGCGAAGCCCAGCGGCCTCCCGGTGCTACATACAACCGATCATGGGCCACCTGCAGTCGGTAGCCATAATTGCTCATCGGTCCTTCAGCACGGAACATAGCATCGCCCTCTGTTCCCAAGCGAACCAATCCCTGGCCTTCTTCGGCCAGCCAGTACTCGCCGTTCGAGTACACCGCATCCTGAGCCACATACCTATCTGTCAAACCCACCAACTGAGCTTCATCACCCATCTTATACAGGCCCTTGTTACGCACATAGGTCAACATCTGACCACCACTCACATGCACCCACTTTAGCGGCTCGTTCACCACTTGCTGCCAGCCGTTTGCGGCACGTCTATAGAGCGTATCATGTGCCAGCACATAGATCCGGTCGTTGTATACCACAGCCTGATCTACCGTTTCAAAAGGCATTGCCTCCGAACGCCAATACGAGTAGTCCACCAAGTTATCGCTCAGCGCAGCACGATACAGCCGATCGTACGAGAACGCATATAGCGAGTCGCCCATCTCTACCACCTGCTGCACTTCGACAGCCGCAGCGTCATCACCTATATAATACGTATCCGTCACCTCGCCCTTACGCGGCTCAATAGCTACTATACCGAACGGCATTGCCAGATACACATACTTCGAGCCCGCAAACATACCGTTCACCGTCACGGTGATCGAACCGGCTTTCATCGACAGATCAGGCATCTGCATCACCGTGCCATCCTCGTCCAGCAGGTCGATCTGGCCGTTCTCATAGGCCACTACCAGACGCTCCGAACGCTTGTCATACACGATGTGGGCCACCGTCGTACCACTCAAGCCGGTTGATTTGTTCAGACACTCCAACCGTTCGTCCGCCCTGTCTATGCTGAATAGCGAACCGTTAGCCGCAGCGTACACATGCGACGGCGTCGCAGCCACCTCTTCGGCGTTCGAGTAGGACAGATGCAGCTTCCAGCGCAACATCACGCCTTCATCCAAAGCCTCGTCATCCGAGCCCGCGTTAGAGAGGCCTTCGTCTAAACCATTCGGGTTATACTTAACCAAGCCTTCCGACGTGCCTATATACACACAGCCATCCTCACTGGCCACCAGCGACAATATACCGTTGGCCGACATCGCCGAGTTGTCTGTCGTATAGTAACCTAATATCTCCGTCGCATCCTCGTTCAGTTCATACACACCCAGACTCTCCGATCCTGCCCATATATGTCCGTCCGGCGTCTGGCACAGAGCCTTAAAACGCAAGGTCGTCAACGGGTTCTCGCCGTTCGTATCCATCACATCGGGCTGGATGATAGCATCGGATGTGAAGAAATCGGTCTCGGCATCGATATATGCCACACCCATTTCCGTAGCCATCCACAGTCGGCCCTTTCGGTCTTGCATCACCGCGAAGATATCTACCGGCTTAAACGACTTGCCGTGCTGGTTGGTCCACTCGTTGCGCTGATAGGCCACATCGTCCGATACATCCGACAGAGTCCCCTGATGATTCAGCAACACCAGCCAACTGGACTTGTACGCACTCGCTACCCATACATAGTGGGCATCGCGGTTGTCCAGCACAAGATCACAAGGTATCGAATAGATAATCGGTTGACCGTTGATCACTATCGGCAGACCATAATACTGCTCGCCCTCTTTGATGACAATCGGGTACGTCACCTCACCTGCATCGCAGAACCACAACCTGTTGTCTGCATCATAGTGTGCACCAGCCAAACGCGTGTATAGCTGCGGATTGCTCGCCACTGCCGAACCGATCACATCGTTGGCCAAGGTGTGATATACACACGAGTCGCCGCGGAACTCATACAGTCCCGTGCCGTAACTGGGTATATAATAGTGCTGCGGGTCCTGCGGATCGATAGCCACATTCATAAAATCCAATGCCTTGGTCCCCGTCTTCTGTTGGATCGGATCCGGCAAGATGTTCAGCCAGCTGTGACCATCATAGCGCATCACGTAGCCCGGTGTCTCGTTCTGTGATGTCCATCGTCCGCCTGCTACTACATAGAGCATCTCGCCCCTGGTGGACATAGCATATGGCATATTCACTATCGGTCCGTCAGGCTTATAGGTCAACCGGCTCGTAGGCGTGAAACGTACCACGCCCTCCGCTTGACCGGCATACCAATGGTCATTGCCGTCCACATAGTGTTTGCCTTTCTCCTCGTCCGGTGCCACACGACCTTTCTGCTCACGCTTCCAAACCGTATAGTCCACCAGGTTACTGCTCAGCGCAGCGCTATACAGGCTGTCTTGGCCGAAGGCATAGATCGTGTCGCCCGCTATCTTGACATCCATCACCGGTGTCTCCTGACCACCGGGACGCAACCAATAGCTGTCCACCAGCTTATGCTCGCGTAGGTCAAAAGTCTGCACACCGTAGTGGGTGGACAGATAGGCAATATAGTTACGGATGGTGAAATTGTAGATAGTCTTGCGCTGCGTCATGTCCTTGTCATACAGGTCGCCCACATACTGCACGCCCTGCTTGGTCAGCACATCTATCTTGCCGCTCTCATAACCTATCAAAAGCGACTGGGTGGCTTGGTCATAGTGGATGGCGGTGATACCCGTGCCGTGCAGACCAGAGCGGTTGTTATACACCTTGATCTGCTCCGTTTGCTTATCTACAGAAAACAGACTGCCGTCAGACAGTGCATAAACGCACTCGTTGCCTAACGCAATCTGTTCCACGTTGTTGTATGCGAATAACGTAGTCCATTTCTGTGCCTCAACAGCCATACAGACTGTCAGCAGCAATCCTATCCATATGTATCGCCAACCTTTCACCCGTAACCTGTAACCCGTAACCCTTCACCTATTATCTCTCAATCGCCTCGGCAATCGAATTGGCTATCTCGGCCATCTCGTCTGCCTCCAGCGACAGCTTGGGATTGGTGAACAGCATATCCTTCTCCGAGTTCATCGGTACCAAGTGTACATGCACATGATTCACCTCCATGCCCAGCACGGCCACGCCTACGCGTTTGCAACCCGTAGCCTCCTTCAGGCCGCGTGCCACTTGCTTGGCAAACACCATCAGCCCGGCCAGTGTCTCGTCGTCCAGGTCGAAGATATAGTCCTCTTCCGGCTCGGCCAACTTAGGAATCACCAGCGTGTGACCTTTCTGCAGCGGATTGATATCCAAAAAGGCATAGTATCGATCATCCTCAGCTACCTTGTAGCTCGGAATCTCGCCCTTGATAATCTTCGTAAAAATAGTCATCACTCAAACAATTTATTACAATTGTCAATCAATCGTACCCCGTCAATTGTCTAATCGTCAATTACAACGAGATCTCCAATATCTCAAACTCCATCACGCCTGCCGGCACTTTCACCTCGGCTACGTCGCCTACTTTCTTGCCCAGCAATCCTTTAGCGATAGGGGTCGTCACAGCTATCTTGCCTTCTACGCTGTTAGCCTCGCCTTCGGTCACCAACTGATAGGTCTTCTCGGCGCCGGTCTTCTTCAGGCGCACGCGTACCTTAGTCAATATCTGTACCTCGTCGGTCGATACGCTGCTTTGGTCGATGATACGTGCATCCATGATGCGGCCCTTGATCTGAGCAATCTTGCTCTCAAGCATGCCTTGTTCCTCTTTCGCTGCGTCATACTCTGCGTTCTCGCTCAAGTCGCCTTTGTCGCGTGCCTCTGCGATTGCCGCTATCACACGCGGGCGCTCTACTGCCTCCAAGTACTGGAGTTCGTCTTTCAATTTTTGCAGACCTTCTGCGGTCATGTACGTTACTGCCATATTCTTTTTTTTCTATTTATTTCGTTTACCACTTGCGGTTCAGTATCTCCGATGCAATCACGGCCTTACGAACCTCTTCTGCGTTCTCCAAATCGGGGAGAACATTCTCCAAAGCGTCTTCCATATTTTTCAAATTTTTTGAAAAAACAATAGGAAACTTCACAGCCTCCTATTGCCATTAAACCTAAACCTTAACTATGAAAATTTTATTTTCGAGTGCAAAAGTACTACATTTTTTTCACATACGCAAATTATTTCCGTATTTTTTTAACAAAAAATGTCAAATAACACCAATTTATCAAAAAAACACAATTTACCTATGGTCAAATCAAAAATTTTCACTACCTTTGTGCACAAATTTAATAGCTAATATCATGTTACATATTCTCTCATCCGCTATGCACAAGGAGAGCATGCCTCTGCCTTTGCAACTCGATGCTCAGTGGCAAGACGCCCATCAGGTCATTGCCGTACTCACCGGTGGTACCGAAGCCGCTTTTCTTCGTCTTATCCGTCAGGGTCAACTCAGCCTCAGCGAACCTATCTATATGCTCGTCAGTGGTCAGAGCAACTCGCTCGCGGCCTCGCTCGAGATCTTATCGTGGATCCAACAGCACGGCGGCCAAGGTGTGCTCCTGCGCGAGAAGGACAAGGACAGCTATCAGTCTATCACGCCCGAGCAGATCCCTACGCTTGAGACATCCGACCAACCTGCTGTCTCCACCAAGCTCAACTGCCGCCTTGGCGTGGTTGGTTTCCCCAGCGATTGGCTCATCGCCAGCCAGGTGGACTATGAGCGTGCACTCCAGGAACTGGGCGTTGAACTCGTCGACATCCCTATCGAGGAAGTCACCTCGCTCGGTATCGTGGATGGCGGACAGAAAGGCGCCGATCTCATCTATCAGCGTCTGCGCGAGATCGTCACTAAGTATGACCTGCAAGGTGTCACCCTCCGCTGCTTCGATATACTCACTACGGTGCACAACACCGGTTGTATGGCGCTTAGCCGCCTCAATGACGAAGGTATACCCGCTGCCTGCGAAGGCGATATACCCGCTCTGCTGACCATGATGCTTTGTCATCAGCGCACCGGCGAGTACTGCTTCCAAGTCAACCCGGCACGTATACAGGAGGACGGACGAATGTTGTGGGCGCATTGTACCCTGCCGCTTAAGATGTGCTCTTCCCATGTGCTGACCACCCATTTCGAGTCGGGTATAGGTGTTGCCATCCACGGCGAACTGCCGCTGGGCGACTATACGCTGGTGAAGCTCTCAGCCGACCTGCGTCGTCTCTTGGCGGAGGATGTAGAGCTGGTGGCTAACCAATACGAACCCAATCTGTGCCGTACGCAGGTGTGGATTCAGGGCACGCCCGAACTGGCCGAGCGCCTACTGCGCGAACCGATTGCTAATCACCACATCCTCATCCGCGGACACCACGCCAAAGATCTGCGATAACAAAATCGGGCGCCCTTCAGCGCCCGATTTCTATCAATAGAACAATCGTTTCAATCGAACAATCAATCGTCCAATTGTCAATTGTCTAATCGTCAATTACAATTGGGGTCCCGCAGCCACGAGAGCCTTACCGGCCTCGTTGCTGGTGTACTTGTTGAAGTTCTTGATGAAGCGACTAGCCAGATCTTTGGCTTTCTCCTCCCACTGAGCTGCGTCAGCGTAGGTGTCACGCGGATCAAGGATAGCAGGATCAACGCCCGGCAGAGCGGTCGGAACCTCGAAGTTGAAGTACGGGATCTTCTTGGTTGGAGCATTCAGGATGTCGCCGCCCAGGATAGCGTCGATGATACCGCGGGTGTCGCGAATCGAGATACGCTTGCCTGTTCCGTTCCAACCGGTGTTCACCAAGTATGCCTTAGCGCCACTCTTCTCCATTTTCTTAACCAGCTCCTCTGCGTATTTGGTCGGGTGGAGCTCCAAGAATGCCTGGCCGAAGCAAGCCGAGAAAGTAGGAGTCGGCTCAGTGATACCACGCTCGGTACCAGCCAACTTAGCGGTGAAGCCGCTCAGGAAGTAGTACTTGGTCTGCTCCGGAGTCAGGATCGATACAGGAGGCAGTACGCCAAAAGCGTCAGCGCTCAGGAAGATCACGTTCTTAGCAGCAGGACCTGCACTTACAGGACGAACGATCTTCTCGATATGGTTGATCGGGTAGCTTACGCGGGTGTTCTCGGTCACGCTCTTGTCTGCGAAATCGATCTTGCCGTCCTCTGCTACGGTCACGTTCTCCAGCAATGCGTTGCGACGGATAGCGTTGTAGATATCAGGCTCAGACTCTTTGTCCAGGTTGATCACCTTAGCGTAGCAACCGCCCTCGAAGTTGAACACACCTTGATCATCCCATCCGTGCTCGTCGTCACCAATCAACAGACGTTTCGGGTCGGTCGACAGAGTGGTCTTACCGGTACCGGACAGACCGAAGAAGATAGCGGTGTTCTTGCCTTCCATGTCAGTGTTAGCCGAGCAGTGCATCGAAGCGATACCCTTCAGCGGCAGGTAGTAGTTCATCATCGAGAACATACCTTTCTTCATCTCACCGCCATACCAGGTGTTCAGGATCACTTGCTCGCGGCTGGTGGTGTTGAAGGCTACGCAAGTCTCGCTGTTCAGACCGAGCTCTTTGTAGTTCTCTACCTTAGCCAACGAAGCGTTGTAGATCACAAAGTCCGGCTCAAAATTAGCCAGTTCTTCCTCGCTCGGCTGGATAAACATGTTCTTTACAAAGTGTGCCTGCCATGCTACCTCTACGATGAAGCGAACAGCCATTCTTGTGTCCTTGTTAGCGCCGCAGAAAGCATCTACTACGTACAGGTTCTTGTTGCACAGCTCTTTCACTGCCAACTCTTTGACTTTAGCCCAAACCTCTTCGGACATCGGGTGGTTGTCGTTCTTATACTCCTCGGTGGTCCACCAAACGGTGTTCTTCGAGTTCTCGTCCATCACGATGTATTTGTCCTTAGGCGAGCGTCCGGTGTAGATTCCGGTCATCACGTTCACAGCGTTGAGTTCGGTGTTTTGTCCTTTCTCGTAGCCGGTCAGCTCAGGTTTGGTCTCTTCCTCGAACAGGTACTCGTAGGAAGGGTTGTGTGCGATCACGGTTGCACCCGTAATGCCATACTTAGTCAGATCTAACTCTTTCATTGTTTGTATATTTTTTGTTGTTAATTTCCTTAGGGCCAAATAACAGCGCAAAGATAGTACTTTTTCTTCACATATGCAAGTTTTTTTATGAAAAACTGCATGAAACTTTCATTTTGCCAAGTTCTTTTACCATTTTTACCCCCTCAACCGATTTTATGTAAAACAAATTATACAATTTGCATACTCCGGTCTATCTTCTCCAATCGGATAATTTACAACAATCAAAGGCAGCCCTAAAGCTGCCTTTTTTGTGAAGAAACGCGGTTCGGTCTCTACGGAGTCCCCGATGAACGCGTTTAGAATACTGCCCTCGTCCCGTCCTTGCGGCGAACTTGGCCCGGTTCGTTGGGGAGTCCTGGGAACGTGCCTCCTGATGCAGCATTGCCCTGCATCATGTTGTCTTTAGGCGACAAGGTAATTGCCTTAACCTCTGGTTGTATGTATTGTAATTTTCTCATAGTCATAGTGTTCTGTTAATTAATTGCTACATAGTCCAACTCATTTCGCTTAATCAGCAGAGGATATCGCTCTGGATGCTTCAACGAGTCAACCTCCAAATCCACATCCAACTTTGGCCATTCAATAGCGTTCTTTCCGCTCATTCGAACATCCAGAACCTCATTTATGGTCGCATCCTTCATCCACGGCACACGATTATACGACAGAAAATAGTCCTGTCCTTGTACGGATATCATGATTCCCCGATCGTTAATAAGGAATATTGGACTCATAGCAATTTTTAATTCTGGCGACAAAGGTACTACAAAAATCTGACATATGCAAATTTTTGTAGTACTTTTTCGCCATTTTCGTTAATTCATTAACTCTTTCATTCGTTAATTCCTTACTTTACGGCTTTGCCGTCAACACCATACATCTGTCCGTTGCGCAGGATGTAAACGTGATCGTTGATGATCACTTTCTGTGCAGCCTCCGAAGCGTCGATGTTGTCTACACCTGTCGCTGCACCCGGAGCCTTGGCCTGCAACAACAAGCCGTAGCCTTCGGTTGTGCCCTTCGTCAACTCGAGCTCATAAGCACTCATCGACAGGTTCCAGATGATACCACCCTCGTACGTCAGATACAACTCAGCATCTCTTGCTTCGCGTGCCACATACAGCTGGTAGGTACCTGCTTGCGGAGCAACGAATGTCAACGGGAAGCTTGCCTGATTGTTAACCAACGGGAACTCAGCATCGCACAGTTTGGTGTCATATGCAGGAACATACATCTGCGGTATTGTCGAGCTGACACCCATCTTCGCTAAGTCATGACCGATCTGATACTCACTCTTAGCATCCTCGTTAGCCGATACGAACAGTTTGTCGTAGTAGCTCTCCGTGTCTGCTCCAAGACGCAGCTGGAACTCCTCTGTAGCCATCACTTCGTGAGCCGGAGCTTTGACAGTCTCATGATTCGAAGCCGCGATGTTCACGTTCATCGTGCCTTCTTCTGCTGCTTGGAGGAAGAACGGTGTACCGACTGTGAAGGTTACTTCGTTATATGCATACGGTGTATAATTGTCCGTGGCCGAGTTATAAACCTGTACCTTCAGGTCTGCATTGTCGCCTGTAGCACTTACATTAGCATATGCGAGTGCGTTGTTAGCAAGTGCATTCCAGTTCTTGTCCAGAGTAGCGGCATTACCGTTGTTGGTGTATTCGTTCAGATCCAGGTTACTCAGGTTATTCACAGCCGCACCTGCCTTCTTGGTCATACGAACGCGGTTATAAACATTGCTGTTGAGTGCAATCATGTAGAAGTTGCCCGGCGTCAATGTCTCGCCTTTTGTGATGTACTTCCAACTATTGCCCTTACCACTTGTGGCACGCTCTTCACTGTCATATTTCAGCAGTACATAATGGCTATTGAATCCGGCATTCGCAGTCTTGCCATCATTGCTCAGACGTTGGATACCGGTTGCGGCATCAACTTGGAACGGAACAGCAAATGCGTACCACTTTGTATTATCCATCGTTCCACTCGGGTTCAACGTCAAGTCGTAGTAAGCGTTGCCATTAACGGTCAAGTTCTCTGCATTCTTCACTTGCCCCGAATGACCTTCCGTTGCCTCAATGATAAAGTCATTAATCTCTCTGCTTTCGCTGACAGTAATGGTCTTACCATCCTTAACCGTTACGTCTCCTAAACCGTCCGGAAGAGTTACATCACCCGTAATCTCCACGTTCGGTTTCAGCGTAAGGTTATCACTCAAAGTAGCCTCATCACCCACGTTATACGTCTGTCTGTCTGTACCAGTCCAGCCTTGGAAGATATATCCGTCAGCCGAAGGTACGTCCGCATCAACAATCGTATATACGTGATTCTTAGCCATTACAGTTGCCGCACTTGTGTTGTCCAATTTCTTGAACGTCAGTGTACGGAAATCTGTAGAATAACGTACAGCCGCAGGAGCGTAGTAAATATCAATGTAATCGATATAATAGGTATAACTATTGTCTCCCTTTATCATGAAATAGGATGTATTAGCCGGCATGTGATATACATAAGCATCTTCGCGTGTATTTGCATCTACTAATGCCGAACCTATTTCTGTTCCCGCAGCAGAGCATGCAAAGACATCTATATTATCCGTATTACTTGATGCTCCTATATCAACGTGCGTGATATATGAAAGGTCAGAAGCATTATATAAATACCCATAATCACTTGAAGCTTTCTTGAATTGCAAATTCGTAGAATTCTTCAACACATTAAGGAAGGTGAAACTCTTTTCTCCAAACGTTGAAGTCAAAGCTCCGTCATTATAACTTGCATATCCAGTATAAGTAATATTTGACTCATCAATACGAATCTTGCTTACATTCGTAAATACCGCATAATACGTCTTCTCTGCATTGATCGTCGGAGTGCCGGTAACGATAGTCGGCTCAGTTGTCTGCTCGCCAAACTCACTCTCGGACCAACCGTAGAAGTTAGGCAACGTTGCATCGGGTACAGACATGCTCTGCGCAGTCATCTCCGTTGACAACTGAGTTGCTGTCGGAAGTGTTGTCGTCTCGCTCTCATATACATCCTTCGTCAAACCTGTCACAGCCACTCCATTCACTTTATAGTAAACCTTAACCTGATTAGCATCCTTATAATCCACACGCACGGTCACATTGCCGGTCGGGTTAATGACGCTATAGGTACCGTTGTTGTTATCTACCAAGTCAGCATTGTTCGTAGTAACCGTAATATCATAGGTCTTATGATCGCCCAAACCGGTTACACTTACAATATTCGCAGATGAGTTAGTTGCTGTTCCGTAACTCTGATTATCACCTTCCTCCACAGTCAGCGTATATACATTGATCTTTTGCTTTACTGTTTTCTCAGTCTCACATAAGGTGTACGAAATCGTGAAGTCCTGATCTACTCCTGCGGTCAGTGCAGCATCCGAGAATGTTACATCTGCCGTTACATCCTCAGTAGCTCCACCTGCAAGAGTAGCAGTAACCACCATACCTGTTGCATCGAAGGTCTCACCAACGATATAATTGGTTTTCGTCGGAGCGGTTGTAATAGCAATACTGCTCAGGGCCTTCGTCCAGAAACTCTTGGTTTCACTATAAGCCACACCGGATTTATTCTCTGCGTACGCACGAACGTAGTATTTTGTACCCTTCGTCAAACCGGTAATCTCATAATCCCAGGCAACGTCCTCCGCGATGTTCTCGCTTACAGAATGCTTGCCGGTATTGCTATCAACGGTCGGTTCAGAAGTAGTACCCCATACAAAACCGTACTCACGGATGTTACATCCATCACCTTCGCCAAGTGTTGCCAAACCGTTCGTTGCCGTTACCGTCGCACCTGTACATCCAATCTCGCTTACTGTCGGAGCTGCATTAAATGTCGGAACGTCTGTACAACTTGCACAAGTCGTCACATAATTAGAAGGAGTACCAATCTTTACGTCAACACTCTTAATCATGATAGCACCGTCCGCTGAATAGAAATACAACTTTGTAGTGCTACTAGAAGGAATAATTACTTGTGGTGTCTCGTTGTTTTTAACCACAGTTATTGATCCGATATTATTGATAGCCGGTGTTGCTGTCTCTTCAGAACATACATAGAGCGTTCGAGATGAATTACTTCCATGTGTTGCCAGAATAGTAATCTTATTGATAGTAGCACTATATGTTGGAGACATCAAGTACGGGGTAAATGTCGTTGTTTCCTCGTCTGTGTCCAGATCAACTACTTCTGATTTAACATTTGCAGTAATTGTGCCTGAATTATTTTGTGTTGCAAAAATACCATACCAATTGCCATCCGCAGAAGTTAATGTGAACGGCCCTTTTTTGTAGTTTCCATGATTTGTTGCATCAGCAGTATGGAATGCAGTAATCTCCGCATTAGTCAGACTCTTCGTTTGCTCATTGCCATCCGCAAATACTGCATAGAAAATAGTCTCCGCTGCATTATTCAATGCCGGAACATCATCCTTATCGTTGAATATTCCCGTTGGATCATTCACTGAAGTTCCGTCAATTGCCGTTGCGCGCCAGCCAACAAACACTTTAGCATCATCACAATCGTTACTTGTCGGAGGTGTTGGTAATTCAGTTACCGCACCATCTCGTACGACGGTCATTACTTCGTAGTCACCATTTACGCTCCACTTAACCACAAGCGGCTTGTAATACTTAGCTGTAACGGTCACAGGTCCTGTCGGGTTAGTAATCGTATTTGCTTTGGTGGTCTTACTGCTTCCCAAAGAAGCGCCACTTATAACCCACTCCATGAAGACGTAGTTGCCTGCGTCAGCAGCAGGGCTGATACTTGCGCCCGTGCGACTCGGTACACCCGGTCCTCCCGTAGCGATAGGATTACCGTCCTCGTCCGTTGCCTGCATTGTTACGCCATAAACGGTCACGCTAGTCGTTGCAGTCTTTCCTCCATCGGTAGTTGTACAAGTGATAGTTGCTGTTCCGGCAGCTTTACCTTCAACCACACCACCATTCGTTACCGTTGCTTTAGTATCATCACTCGAAGTCCAGTTTACCGACTTGTCTGTTGCGTCCGCAGGTAATACGGTCGGAGTAATAGTGAACGTTTCGCCAAACACAATTGCTTTGGTCGTCGGAGCCACAGACACGCCGGTTACATTCACCGTCGAGGAAACTACCGAAAACGTTTGCTCTGCATCTTGTGCACAGTAAATACCTGTAGCTTCCTGATGCGCTTTCACAGTTACAGTTCCTACGTTTCCAGCCGTCAGTGTCGAACCTTCCACACTTGCCGAACCATCTCCATTAACCACCGACCAAGTAACCGTTCCACCGTTACCAACGGTACTTGCCAGATCAACTGTTCCACCTGTTGCCACGCTACTCGCACTCGTGATACTCAATTCCGTATCCGGAGCAGAGCAACATGATGTCTGATAGTCGGAATATGTTACGCCTGGATTGTATTTGTACAGTTGTATGGATTTGACAGATGCACCGCTATAGTAACGGAAGCGATCTTGACCACTTGCATCATTATAACGCAAGACATAATTATTTGATGCTTTAATTTCTACGTTACCGGAATCATCAAAATCGAAACTATTAGTATAAGCATCTGTACTTGACGCATTTATACCGGTGCTATTAGCCGTCCTACCGATATAATAGCCACTCGCACTTCTAATAGTTCTATTTGAATTAGCATCTGTACCTATTACAAACTTTGCTGCATTTATAGTAGAGTTCGCTGTGATAGTGCTAGAACTAATTGTTACATCAATCTTATTAGACGTGACGTCATAAGATGTTGAGTTAATAGCGCCATTAAATGCTACACCGTTAGTCTCGTTAACGATCAAATAATCACCATCGGTTATGTCTGCCGTTGATGTTACTTTTGCATAATAAGCACTTCCGCTATTGCTTGCATTTGCAAACACCGCATAGAACGTCTTGGCGCTGGTGATCGCAGTTTCACCGCTGGCTGCTGTGAATAGGTCTGCGGGCGCACTCTGTCCGGTGCCCTTCACCTCATTGGCACTCCAGCCCATGAACGTGTTCGTACCACAACTTCCCAATGCATCTTTATCCGGATTACTCGGCAAGGTAATATCCTTCATCTGTGTACCATACTGAACCTGCAAAGTCTGTGAACCGGTAGGTGCGTCACCTGTACCCACCTTCCATGCTATAGCAATCGGTTGGTAGAAACGTGCGTAAACGACTACATCGCCTGTCGGTGTGCCCGTTAATGCATTACTACTGATGCTCACACCGCTTGCGGTCTGCAGATACCACTCTTTGAACTTGTAGTTCGCAGCTTCCTCGTAAGACAATGCCTTAACCGAACAACTTGCCCCAACACCATCTACTTCAATCTCGTTATCATTCACCTCGTCTACCGTCGTAACCGTCACGGTATAGACATTAATCGTTGTTGTGGCAGTCTTAGTAGTACCGTTCTCAGTATAACTTGCAGTAGCAGTATTCGCACCAGCGGTATTTAACGTGGTCAAATCCCAAGTGGCTGATGTTGTGACAGTAGCTTGGGAATCATCCGTATAGGTAACTGTGACAACTGCACCTGCCGATGCAAACGTCTCACCTTGGAAATATGCAACCTTCGTCGGAGCCGTTACACTAAGTGATTTGAGATCCAACGTCGTTACCTCTATTTCGTCTCCATAAGCCCAACCGCAGTCATTGTGTGCGTAAGGACGAATGTAGTACTTAGTTGCCTTGGTCAAACCGGTAATAGTCGTTGCTCCGAAAGCCGTACCAGTGGTGGTATATGTCGTACCCACTTCCTTCACTGTTCCGGTTCCACTATTATCGTTTGGATGTTTCGGTGCGGTTGATGTACCATATACAAAACCATAGTGGTCAATAGTACATCCTCCTGTACCCAGAGCAGTTAGTCCGGCACAGTTAACCGTAATGGTGGTCATCGTCTTTGCGCTACTCGTTGCTGCACTTACTGTCGGTGCAGCCGAACACGGATTAGCGACAGTTCCGCTTACTGCCACATTAACAGTTGTTGCATAATCACCGCTAACTGTTACATTGCTTGTGCCGGTAGCAGGATAACTACCTACGTTAAGACCGGATTTCAAACGCACATATATAGTAGTTTCGGAAACCGTTCCGGATGAATGACTTAATTCAACGCTGTTAGAGAAACCTGTCGTCGAACTCGTTTTGCTTACTTCAAAATTTTCCGGTGCAGTAACCGTCATATTTTCTGCCATACCCACAGCTGCCACAGTAAAGCTTTGTGCGGCACTCGGACCATGGTCATAATTGTAACTCATAGCAGCCGGCGTACCTGTTACCGTAATTTTCGGAGTTGTAAACGACGTTGTGCTTTCCGGACCATCCGAGCAGTGAGAACCATTAGAATCGAAAGCCTGGAAATAAGCGGTATAATTCTGTCCTGCAGTCAAACCAGTTACGCTAACACCCGAGGAAGCAGTCGTCCAATCATTATGACTTGTACTTCCCGGAACTTTTACCTTATATGACTCTGCTCCTGTCACAGCACTCCAACTCAATGTTGCTGCTGTTCCACTAGTACAAGAAACCGACCCACTTACCGATCCCAGTTTTTGACAACAAGTGGTTGAGAATTTAGAAAGTTTCTTGTACGTCATAACCATCTTGGTTATACGAGCCTGATCACTGGTGCTATTACCGCTACCTCCGGTCATCGTAACGCTTGTTCCTGCACCGCTATCGAAAGTAATCGTTTGCGATGTTACGCTTCCTCCAGTAGTTACACTTGCACCTTCAGAAACAGAACGTATGTAATACGTACTTTCTGAAAGGGTAGCAACTATCTGAGTAATGATACCATTAGTGATAGAGACCGTGCCGGTACTGCTATTTTTTCCTATTGTAAAGGTATGTCCACTAGCACTACCACTTGTATAGTGATTGCCTTCGAAAGTAAATCCAAGAGTCGTTCCACTATTTGTATAACTCCAAGACGTACCTTCTCCTGAGAAATCTCCGTTATCACTACTTGATGCTTTAATTGTAGCTGTTAATGCGTCGCTTGCTTTTGCAAACACAGCATAGTAGTTTGCTCCTCCTTCTGGAATTGTAGTCGGATTTACAAACGCAGGCGCATTGGTGGCATGCGAATAACTCTCTGTATACCATCCTACAAACACTTTCTCTCCGTCGCAGTCGCTACTTTCCGGTTCAGGAATATCCGTCAAAGTAGTTCCCGCATAACCCGTCTGAGAGTGAACAGGTGTTGCAGAGTTAACATACCAGTTAACGGTATATTCATCCATATCCGATTCTTGGATACAGAACTTGGCATGGGGACGCTCAGATGTTGCCGTAACGTCACTTGACCAGTCGATACCTGATTCAGGAACCTCATTCTTAGTATCAGAGTGCTTGTATATCTGTGATCCGGTGGAGGTATTTATATTGAAGGTATATGCTTGTCCATCGTAAGCAAAGGAGTTGTCGTCAATCATAACAGCAAGGCAACCGACTCCATTATACTCAAAAGTCTCATTATTCTCCACATTGAATGTAAATTCTTGCCAACCGGCTGCGGTAAAGTTTAATGGGCCTGAATATACCTTAGTAAATGCAGAATAGGGAACTGCCGTACCTGAGGCTAAAGCGGTAAGCGATGTGTTCGCTAAATATATATCGACAGAAGTCTTGGCGGTCATAGCTGAATTTCCTGCGTACTTGAAATATATAGATTTTATTGTACCCTTTTTCCCATCAGCTAAACCTAGGTCAGATTTTGAATAAAGGATCTGACGCGTACTATATTTATAATATTCATCAATAGGGCCTGTTGTATAACTTGTACTGCTTCCAGTAGTTATACTCGATGCTCCATGATCACTACATCCCTTCGGCTCAAAGTTAATCGTAATCGCTACGTTCTCCGTTGAGGTAGAAGTGATTGTAAACGTGTTTCCGGATTTTTCTACGGTTGTATTATTACCCGCAGTAATCGTATAAGCCGGACTTGCATATACATATCCGGAGTTGGGTGATCCTGTCCAACTCAATCCTTCTCCGGATACCGAGCCAAAATCATCATCATTCGATGTTACTGTAATAGTTTTGGTCGTGAAATTCGTTTCCGTTCCGTAATAGGTCGTGCCGTTTACAATAGCATAAGCACGAACATAGTACTTCTGTCCTGGAGTTAAACCAGTAAACGTGTGACTGAAGTTAGCCACATCGCTATCTGAGTTTGTTCCTTTGCTTGTTTTGTTGCCCGTCGGATTACTACTTGTGCCATACACAAATCCCCATTCCGAAATGTCGCAACTTCCTTTCACAACACCCTTACTCGATCCATTGTTACAATTGATCGTTGCGGTGGTACAAGAAATGGAACCATTTTCTGAACCACTTACAGAGGGGGCGTCAGTACATGCTGCAGCAGATTCCCATTGAGCATGCACAGTTTCATTAGCAGCCGGAGTATAACTTCCGCCAGCATCTGCTCTTTTTGTTCCTCCTGATGTTGAGGTGTACCAACCTGTGCAGGTAAAACCCGACTTAGTAGGAGTAGGTAATGTAACAGCCGCTCCGAAAGCATTTTGGGTCACACTTGTAGGTGTAACACTACCGCCATTTGCATCTAAAGTTACCGTATATGCACCGTAGAATTCAATTTGCAAATTATCGAATTTGAAACTTTGTGCAGAAGTACTCTCTCCTGAGAACAAAATCACATATCGTGCAGAAGAGATTGTATTGAATTGAAAGGTCTTATTCAATGCTGTCGTCCCTGCAGATGCTCCTTGAGTCCCTGATGTTAGCGATATTTGAGACCAATTCTTTCCATTATTGGTGGAATATAAAAGATATAATTTGTCACCAGAAGAGTATCCATTAGTTGGCGCACTACTCGTAATAACTATCTTATTTATATTACTCAGCGGTTTACCTGGTTTGCATTTGACATAAAAGCCATAAGTGCTAGTTGAAATTCCACTGACACTCCATGTACTATCCAATGTGGCAGCTTGCTTCGCTTTATTCCATCCTGCTGTAGAATTATTTCCTCCTCGGCTTAAATAAAAGTCAGTATTACCATAAGCTTGGTAAGTGGTGTTATTGATAATACTACTCGCAGAGAATGTGGCAACAGGAGTATCCACTCCCCACACTTGCCCAATATTGAGCGTTAATAATACTAATGGCACTAATAACCATTTGAATTTGAAAGAGATAAAATTTGTCATCATATTGTTATGTTTTTTATGTTTGTGCTTTGGTTGTAACTTTTTAAATACACAATGATATGAAGAAAAAATTATTTACAAACTTTCGAAGGATGACAACAATCATCCTGTTTGCCTTCTGGGCTATTCCACAAATGTGGGCTACTTTAACTGCGGATAGTATCGCAAAGTCCACAACGATTACGGCTGGTGCCAAGTACGTAATTGGTACAGGATCATATTTCGTCGCGGCAACCAATAATGGTTGGGGAAGCGCAGTCGCAATTGGTTCAGCCTATCGGTTCACCGCTTATGGTGCAACAAATGGCTTCTATGCAGTAGGTCCTGATGGACGATTAAAAACAGCTTCAGCCAAGAACTGGGCGGATTATGATAACAACACAGGAAATAATATTCGATTAGATGCTAGCGGAAATATTATTGGGTCTACGTCATCTACGGTAACCTCTCCTGTCTTGAAATCTAATAGTGGCAGTAGCAATAAATTCAGATGGTACGCTTCTGGACAGAATGCTGTATATTTTTATCAAATTGGCTACAATGTGCTTTTTACACAGCCCGCTTCCGGTTCCATAGCGGCCACGTCTACAACAGCAGCATATGACGCAACTAATAGCATTATGCCGGCAGTATATGCAACGAGAACCGTAACTCTTACCGCTACACCTCCATCAGGAAAAACAGTCAATGCATGGACGGTTAAGAAGAAGTCTGACAACTCAGATGTAACTACTACCGTCTTATCAGGAACTACTCTTACAATGCCTGCTTATGATGTAGTTGTGAGCGTTACATGGAAAGATGCTGCCGCTTGTGCTGTTAACCCCTCTGTAGCTGTTTCAACAAAAGGTTCCTTTTCTCTGACCCACCCTTTAGGTGCCTTCAGCCTTGAAATATTCAGGCCGGAGAGACCATAAGCGAATGTCGGTATTACATCGGGGTAATATCGTATCCCACCTCACCTTATATATACTATGTATATATCCCGTGATTTTGAATCCTTATTCTTTCATCATATCATTATGTCAAAGGTCGTTTTGCCGTTGTTTTGAGTGCTCGGCAAGAGGCACTATTCTTTCATTTTTAATTATTTTCTCTCTTACTTGATCCTTTTTACAATCTCCCCTTTATCGTATTTATTAGACTTGCATCCATCTGGGTGAATGCGAAGAGTCGTTTGCCGGCATCTTTTAGCGATGCACCTATCAGATAAATCGTCTTGTCATCAATAATCAAGAACCGGTTCTCGGCCTCCCTCTATTTGAACTTGTAAAAAATCCTTACAAGTTGCCTCTTTCGCTAATTCTTCCTCTTTATAAATATTGCGTATATGGACTGTAATGTTCTGAGGAGTGGTGTCAAATAGCCCCGCCATCTGCTTCTGAGTCAACCATACAGTTTCCTCTGCCAATTGCACATCCAACTGCACCGCATTATCTGCGCTGCGATATACAACCACATTCTCTTCCCATCCGTATGTCATTATCTCATTTGCCATATCTTCTTATCTTTGATATTTGCAAATCTTTTTGTTATTTTAATTATTTTCTTCCGCAAAGCACTAAGGTATATGGTAAGAATAAAATTAACTATATAGATCCATCGGTGACGTACGTAATGATCGCGAGATGGTCACGAGATGAGTAGGCGATGGGTATGTGACGGATAGGGGATAGATAGGAGATAGGTAGGACAATGACTAACGAATAGTTAACTTATCAACAACTTATCACTAACGACGCGTTCAGCAACATAGTTGCAAAGGTCAATACCACTCCGCTTCGTCGGAAGTGGCTTACGACAAGAATCTCACCTCCAGTGAGTTTAAGGTCGCCGCACATCCTCCTCTCCCCAAGGATTAGAAATCCTCGGGGGCTCCAGAAAGAGGAAAATGGCTTCCGCTCTCCCCAAAAATCAAAATTTTCGGGGGCCCCGGGTAAAAAGAAAGTGATCTTTGGAAGTAAAAAAATGCTTGGCAAACTTGACCAAGTTGGCAAAGTAAGCAATTAAGTTTGTCAAGATTGTCAACTTTGTCATGCAAAAATTTACACTGCACTATTTGCACTATTTGCACTTTGGAGGGTAAAAAAATGCAGAAAGTGCAGAAAATGCAGAAAGTGCAAAGCAAAAAATCACATGAGAAAAGTGAGAAAAATCACTCTTTTTTGTTAATTTTATTCTCACTATGTCAAAGGTCATTTCTCGCTTCGCTCGAACGATTACTTCGTTCCCGCATTTTTAGTGCCGCGAGATTGCACTATGGGTTGTTTGTTATTTCAATTCTTTTCTCTCTTAGTTGGTGCTTTTAATATTGAAAAAGACTGAATAGGCATTTCGTCGTGTCCATAGGACTAAGAAATGCGTTTATGTAATAAATAAATCTGACACAGAACTTTCGTTCCATGCCAGACTGATAAAGTATATGCGAGAGGCTTACTCTATGCTTCTAAGCCAAATGGCCATAAAACGGTCGTAAACAATGTAGCCTTCTTCGGTAGGATAGAGGTATTCCTCTTCTATCAATGAAGCTAATGCTCGTTGCACGCTGCTTGCTGAACGCAGATGATATTTTTTGACAAATAGCCCCGATGTCGGTTGTTTGACTTCTCCTTCTGCAGCTACAGCACGCAATAAAGTCGATTGTACTTGTGTTAGATGATGATATTGCTTCTTGTAATCATCTTCTTCGGATCGAATAATAGCAACTACCGCTTGCTTCACAACAGCTTCTGTCACCTCTATATCTGACAGCCGATATAAACGATGCAAGATAGCTTGGATATACCAAGTTACCCCATCTACCATCGTATAAACGTGGTGGAACATCTCCCGAGAGAGTCGGACGTTTTTCTGCTGCAGATGATACTGAGCAAAGCAATAATATTTATCTTCGTCCAAAGAACCGAGTTGCATTCGCTCTGTACTGCGATAGAACGGGTGTTTCGGAGAAGAGAACATCACATCCATTACATGTTGCTTACTGCCGGAAAAAATAATATGCACATTGTGTACTCGCTCCAAAAGCGAACGCAAGATGGCTTCTACATTGTCTTCCGGATACTCTCCTACCTGTTGAAACTCATCCAATGCGATGTAGCAATTTACATTGGATTGAGCAATATAAGCAAATATCTCCTCTAATGTCTGCTGTGAGTTTTGAGGCGCATAGGATAAACTAACCTGAGGCAGATTGGTGTAAGGGTCAACTCCGAATGTTAATTGGGCACTTCGGAAAAACCTCATCACAAAACCTTCCGCCTTTTGGATTGGCGTGTCCAACTTTCCGATGATGGCCTTGCCTAACAGGTTGACAAAATCAGACAAGGAGCGAGTCGGGTACAAGTCAATATAGAAACATCGGAAATCACTATTATGTTCCTTTATATGTTGGAACGTGTGATGAATCAATCCTGACTTACCCATTCGTCGAGGGCTGATTAACGTTAGGTTGGTACCATTTTGCATGGATTCGACTAATTGGCGAGTCTCATCCTCACGATCGCAGAAATATTCTGGACCTTCGTAGCCGTACAAAAGAAAAGGATTGTCAATCATATCTATTACTTTTTCAATTGGTTACAACAATGCGCAATCTGCGTAACGCAACTTGCGTAATTTGTTTTCGGCTGCAAAAGTACTACTTTTTTTTGATATATGCAAGCATTTTTTAACAAAATAATCGTTTTTGCTCATAAAATAAGAAGATTTTGTTTTTAAAATGCAAATTATCAGTCTTTTTCAATATGTCAAAGGTCATTTCTCGCTTCGCTCGAACGATTACTTCGTTCCCGCATTTTTAGTGCCGCGAGATGGCACTATGGGTTATTTGTTATTTCAATTATTTTCTCTCTTAGTTGGTCCTTTTTTAGACTCTTGCAAAGAATCCTTCGTAACAAAGGTCTTCATCTAATTGCTCCCAATGAATGCCATAAGGCGAGAGCGTGTAGTTCTCGCGCTCCTGCGCCGTGGCATTACGCAAACCTTTATAGTCCGCAAAATGCTCGCAAGCCTGTTTGCCGTCTGATGTCTGAATCCACACATCAGTAGGAGTTAACCATATTTTCTGAACGTCTATCATTTCTTAAAATACTCGTTCCAACGTGCAACAATCATCTCCTTATTTTCCTCTACCAGAGACTCTGCCAATTTTATCTCAGCCGGTTTTAATCCCTTATTATCCAACAAGGTCACCTCCGGTTCTACTTGAAAGCGCGCTTCGGTTCCGGCTTTCACAACATGCACATGTATCGGCTCATGATCGTTCGAATAGAACATAAACCTAAACCCAAAAACTGTAAATAACTGCGGCATATCCTTTCTTCCTTTAAATTATTTTCTCTCTATTTGGACATCACAATTTGTGATCCCTATTTTTAGCTTGGTCCTTTTTACAATTTTCTCCGCACGCGGAGACTTTTCAAATTGTGTACGCATGCGTACAAGATCTTTATCTCCGTAAAAGTATACGCGGCGCGTATACAATTATTCCTCTGCCGTATTGTTTGTTATTTCAATTCTTTTCTCTCTACAAAAGTTTTCTCAATTCTTCAGCGGAAGGTAGCGCCTTATATGTTTCAGGCAATTCGTCTACACTGCGATAAGTTGCTACTCCCATCGGTTTTGATATATCCCGTAGCGCGAACTCTACCTCTGCATTATCTTTATTACGACAAAGAAGAATGCCTACGCTCGGATTTTCTTCGGGTAAGCGAACTAACTCATCCAAAGCCGACAAATAATAATTCAACTTTCCTGCATATTCCGGCTGAAATTCTCCATTCTTCAATTCAATCGCCACAAGACATCGCATCCATCTGTGATAGAAAAGGAGATCTATAAAACGTTCTTTATTATTTACGATCAGCCGATATTGATTGCCCATGAAGGCAAAATCATTACCAAGCGACATCATAAACTTTCGAACATTGTTAACTATCTGCTGCTCTACGTCGTGCTCATCTACAAAATCGGGATCCTCTATATGCAGAAAGTCCAGCACATTGTCTTCCTTGAATGTCTGCATCGCTATCGTGCGTTGCTTGTCATCCGGAATAGTAAGTGCAAAATTATTAGGCATTGAGCCTGCAGTATGGTAAAGATCATCCCGAAGAGCTTGTTCCAAACGGCGGTACCCCCAGAACTCCTGTGCGCATTTCCGTATATAGAACCACCGCTCGTTGATGTTCTTTGCCTTTGATAAGATAGAGTAATGATGCGTAAATCCTACAGATAGAAAAGCGGAAATGTCCTCATTTGTTATTTCGCTCGTCACTGCCGAGTAAAATGTAAACGGTTGTATTTCAGTGCTTTGAGGCACTATGTTAAATTCGTTCGGCACTGCCGAGTGAATTTCAAACACCTCACACCATTCCTCATAAAACTGACGCATTTTTCGAATGTTTTTCCCCGAAAATCCTTTCAATCCAGGCAGTTCTTGTTGCAGTTGATCTGAGATAGTTTGAATAGCGTTCGTGCCCCATTGAGCATTCCGGCTTTGCTCCGAAATATATTTGCCGATGGAATAGTACAAGCCCAGCACCTCGCCATTCATCTGACGAGCTGCACGATAGCGACAAACCACAATAGCTTGCTTAATCGCCTTTACCGCTTGCGCATAATCTGTTTTTATTATTTGTTCCATCGTTTAACCTTTCAATCAAAAAAAGAAACAAAACCTTTTAATGGTTCTGTTCCTAGAGCGCACTATCTCCTACTACGGACGTTAGCCCGGTGGTAAAGTATTGATATGCCGTCATTTGATTCATCATAAAGTAGTGTCTTAACCGTTGGTACTTATGGTGTATGTCAAAAACGCTGCAAAGTTACAACAAAAAAATCATATATGCAAATTTTTTACGATAAAAATTTATTATGTTTACATAAGTTTACATTTTTAGCGGAAAAAAGGTGCTATTTGCACATTAGTGCAAATGTAATTTCGGGGTGAAGCACGAAATTACAAATATTTCACATCAAAGGCAGCCCGAAAGCTGCCTTTGATCTATCGTTTCGCTTATCGCGAATAGTACATGTTTGTTTCCGACAAGTTGGCTTAATCGCCACTCTGGTTCGGATCCTCTATCGGCGTAGAGTTGATGCCGATACCGGGGCTTGCCTGTAGCAGTTGTGATGCTGCTTGGAGCTCAGAGGTCTCCACAACTGGTTTGTTATACATACGTTTCATAATTTTCTTCATTCTTTCAATCATTCACTCTTTCACTCCTTACTTTACCAGACGTCCTGTTGCGTCATACATCTTCTCGCCACGGAGGATATAGAGCTGTCCGTCGATAACCATCTTAACCGGCTTCTCAGAAGCATTCAACTCATCAATGCCTGTAGCTGCATCTTGATGCATAGGAATTGCGCGTACGCGCTTGCCCGGAGCATTAGAAGGAGTAGGAGTAGTATTCTGGATATCGTCCAAAATGACATATGCACGCTTAGCGATCAAGCGGCCACCATTACCAATCGGACGAAGCTCAGAACCAGCGTCACCGTTAATCAACAGGTGAGTTGCACCGGTAGCTACAAGGTCGTCATGTTCCAAAGTTGTCAATGTACCATACAGACCATTGTTGTTGGTTGCTGTAGGACTAGCCACTTCTTCTGTGATAGCCTCCAGTTTATCCGACTCTGCATAAATCAGATACGGAGTACCTGCTGGGTACGATGCCAAATTCTCCTCTACGATATATGCCATGTTCGCATCCTTGCCGTTGAATGACCACAGACTTGCGCCCTTGATTTCCTTCATCGTCTTGTCGTAGCAAACGGTATAGTAACGACCCGGTGTCAAACCAGAACGGATAGTCTCATACTGCGGCTCCGGTTCTTCCTCTTCAAGCATATAGATAGCGATGTCTTGTTGACCAGAAGCATAGCATGAGAAGAGATGATCGCTATTATTATAGCGCATCGTGTTGCGTGTATTCGTTCCCTGAGCAACAACGCTCGCAGCACCATTTTCAATGCTTATCACCCAAGAACCATTTGCGTCATTTTCGGTTTGCGAACGTAACCAGTTCTTTGCGCTACTTGCTGCATATAAATATTCATTTGCAGAGGACTTAAATGCCCATGTATTCTCTTCGGTACCAGCTACAAGCGTAAATACTGCTGTTCCTTGAGCCGGGACGAGAACATTTCCTGTTACAGAAGCACCCTCAACCTGCGCACGGTTGTTGGTGTTTTGAGTCATACCTAATGTAACAGTCTCATCTGCGTCAACATACTTAGCAATAATCACTTTCTTATTTGCGGCCAGTTGATCTGCACTGGTAACAAGATTCCATGTACCTGCAATATTATCCACAGCAGGAGCCTCATTAACGGTCAACGAGAGAGTTACCTCTTTTGCCTCTGCTGCAGTTGCAGCATCGCTGATAGTCAGCGTTGCATTGAACGTACCGGATGTAGTTGTTACCGGAGTAACCGAGACAATGCCACTTGCAGTCAGAGCGTTCTTGTCAAGTTGGAATGCATCCACATCGCCCGAGAGAGATATAGTAGCGTTAGCAACACTAATGAGCGTTACGTTAATGATCTCTGCATCAACAGCATCCTCATAATCAACTGTACCAAATGCAATCTCTGCTTTATCTACCAAGATTTCCGGAGTAGAGGCAACAGCTACAATACTGATCTTCTCGGTTGCAGGATTGTAGGTTATAGTGATGTTGCTCTTGATAGCAATCGAGAATACAACGTTGCCGTCACCGTCCGTATCTTCGATCGTTACACCGCTACAAGCCGTTTGATCTACATAAGCACCGCCAAGACTCCAATCCCATGTGCCGTTGCTGATCTTAAACTTATAGGTGCCAACAGCTACCTCATTGTAGGTAATAGTATTATTCACCAATGCTGTATGTCCCCACCCTGCGACTCCGGTCAATGCCTCGTCACCTGCGATAGAGAAGATCATGTCACAGGTTGTAATCTCGGCTACAGCATATTTACCACTAGTAGCAACACCCGACCAGGCAAAGCACTTGTCTTCGTTAATAGCAGTTTGGTCATCGGTTTGGTTCAAACCTTCCCATGCACCATTGTAGAACAGGAAGTCAACGCCCTTTTCGATAGTACCCTCAAACCAGCGACTGCCTTCTTCTACCGCGGTCATCTGGTGGTCACCATTATCTGTACCACCCCATGTGAATGCCTTTACATTCTCCCATGCAACAGGTGCAAAGAATCTTACTTTAACAGTCTTGCTGACTTTCACCTTATCGGCAGCATATAATGCCGGAACAGCGGAGTAGCCGGTTGAATTGTTTAAGGAATAGTTCTTGAATATATTACCATCACCCTGATACAAGAACGTACGACCAGACGTTACGTAATAGTATTTATCATCACCATTCCAGTTCCATACCGCAGCGGTAGCTGCCAAATCAAGGCCTGTGTTACCTGAACCCTTTGCGAGATACAGGTTGTTAGCATCTTGGAAGGTAGCGGTTTCTGCGCCTGCTGTATACTTCCATAGAATACTATTTTTCTCACCATCACTATTAACGATGACATTTCCATCGGCATCAACAGCAACCTCTAACGGCGTAAAACCATCGCCATCCAAGGTAGTTGTCATAGCATAGTACTTACCTCCGTAAGAAACTACAATAGCTTTGTATACCGGAGCAACATAATCCACTGCCGTAACGACAATCTTGTCTGTTGCTTTGTTGTAGGTGATAGTGATATCTTTCGCTCCGTCAATCGAGAATACAACGTTGCCGTCATAGTCCGTATCTTCGATCGTTACACCGTCACAAGCCGTTGCATCTACCTTTGCACCGCCAATATTCCATTTCCAGGTACCATTGGTAATCTTGAACTTGTAAGTGTTAGCAGCGATATTGGTGAAGGTGATAGAACCGTTCTCCAAGCGATCTGCGGTAGTATTCCAACTCTCACCTGTCAGAGCCTCGTCGCCAGCAATATAGAAGCGATCGTTGCAATCGTTGTCAGCAGCAACCACCAGACTGGTGTTTTCTGTTTCGCCCGTCAGCACATAGCATACATCAGCTGTAATATTTTTGATATCTATAGTCTGTTTAGCATCATCACCTGACTTATTATTGTTGAAAATGATGTTGTAGTCTTCTTCTACTTCAAACTCATTCCAACCGTCAACAACACTAGTCGCCAGACCAGGCCATGCAACCGGTTCGGTTGTTACATCATTCACTTCGTCATATTTCCAAACATAGGCATAAACCTCATCCCAACCTTCACTATTCCAGAAACGTACGGTGTACTTCGGAGCAGGACGGCTGAAGGAATATATTGTGTTGTCATAGTCAAACTCGTAAACACTATTATTATGGAGTTTTAACGTTCCACAAACAACTACTTGGTCTCCTACTTGCAGATCAGCCTTTTCAGAGAAATTAGCTCCATTCAAGCCCTTACCGCTATATACTTGCAATTGGTCGGTAGTTGTGCCATCAGCAGAGATCCAATAGGTAATTGAGCTGTATTTGCTATTATAACTATCAACTTGACTAATGATACCTGCTACGTATTGGTTTGCAATACCGGACTGGTTATTATCAATAACAGTCTTAGCCTCAGCAACGGTGTACGGATCAAGCCATTTAGCATAAATCGTAGTGTTTTCAGAGATAGCAGCACCCGGAACGGCTTCAACGGTCTTCTCGGAATCGGTGAACCAACCACCGAAGTTCTTACCTGCCTTTGTTGTTGTAGGCAGAGGATTCGGTAATGCATTTACATTAACAGACTCAATAGCCTCACCGCCATCTACGTTATACGTTAACGTTACTAACGAAGAAGCTACATTCAGCGTATAAGAAGCGCTATTTGCTTTGTACTCATCGTTACCTGCGAACGATGCCGTAATTATTGTTGAGCCTGCAGCTTTCAATGTCGGTACACCTGCATTGCTAATTGATTCTACTACGTCGGAATTGTTGCTTTCATAAGTAACATCAACATTATTCAGGTTCGTCAGCGTTGGGAATGTATTTTCTCCTTCGAGCGAAGCATCGAAGGATGTTACACCCCATGAGAGACGAGCAATAGGTTTGTAGTATACAACCACGTTATTCTTATCAAACTCATAAACGGAATTGTATTTCTTCAAAGTACCTTTAACGATTACATCGTCACCCACATACAAATCGTCCGTAGAACCAAAATCCGATTTAACAACACCTGCTAAACCACCATATACCTCAAACTGATTAGTGGTAGTACCATCTGCTGAAATCCAATACGTAATGGATTTATAGTTACTATTATAACTATCAATCTGAGAAATAGTACCGGTTACGTATCTATTCGTCAGATTGGAACCTTGATCAATTACACTCACCGCTTGAGCAACTGTCAAAATATCATCAACAGTTAGTGTATACGAAACGGTTGTTTCCGCATAATCTCCATCCTCAGGATATGTAGCCTTGATAGTCGTGCTTCCTACGCCCTTAATCGTCACCTCACCAGTATTGCTAATTGTTGCAACATCTGTATTTGTACTCTCATAAGTAAGCGTTGCACTCAAATCATATGTCAAACTTGGTAGCGCATTGTGTGCAACGTGCTCGTCGTAGGTTTCACCATTTATGAACACTTTCGCACTATTCGCACCCCACGCAAGGTTTGCAGAAGGAACAGTTGGCTTAGATGACCCACCTTGTTCTTTGTAAAATTCAGCTTTGCTAAATTGAATAAATGTGTTTGATTTCCCTTTGAGAGTCATTTCATAAACGAAGGTGTAGTAACGATTAGTCCAATCATGCCCCGTAGGACGTTCAAATGTGATTTCACTATTAGTCGCAAAATCTTCTGTCACACTACTAATTACGGTTCCCCCACCATTGGCAGCAGTAGAAACTATTAATGTAACTTCACTGATATTATTAACGGATGATGTTCCTTGTGTTACAATAACTTTATTGATGTTATCGCTCATAGCACTCTTGCTATATACCTTTCGAGTAACATCAAGCGTTGCTGTGGTGGAAGTAGAAGAAGCCTTTCCACCTAATCTCCATGGGATTTGCTGGGAGTTTCCCTCAATATTCCATGTGAGCGTCAAGTCATTATCCGCATCTTCAATCGCAACGTCACAATTTCCTGTGTAACTATTGTTGCTTCCAGAAGCCGGATTGAGCGTGTAGACTAAAACATCTACTGCCCAAACTTGCCCGACGCTGAACAAGGTCATCAGCATACAGGCGAAAAAGAGTTTAAACTTTCTCATAATGTTGAGATTTTGGGGTTAATAGTATAGTTTGTTTGATCTTTGATTTCAAAATACTCTCCCTTTCCTTTCCGACTGCAAAGTTACAACAAAAAAATCAAATATGCAAATTTTTTACGATAAAAATTTATTATGTTCACATAAGTTTACATTTTTAGCGGAAAGGTACAATATTACAACCCCAAATGGAAGCGGAAACGCATTCCCCAACTGCGATCAGGAAAACCCCAAACCGAATACAGATCACAGACTCGCAGTATATTACCAATGCCGACTCCGACCTCGGCATAAAATGCAGAGCGACCGGCTGCGCCTGTAAGATCGCTGGCGCTGTAAGACAAGTAGCCATACACCAGTTTGGTCTCTACCAACTCGCGCAAACGCAGATAACGAACACCCGGTATCAGATTGAACAACACGCCCTGTCCGTTCCACTCAGCCTGCAAGGCTGCGTACTTGTCTGCCACTATATCTCCATTGTGCAAATGGGTGAATCGATACGGGTCATAAGCATAGCCCTGGTTGCCGGACGCTTGCCACAAGAACATGCTCGGCACACGGCCAAAGATAGCTCCGCCCTGCAGCGCATAGTCCAACGTACCACCCATTCCCAACGAAGCATGTTGGGTCAGCAACACCCGCAGATGGGCATACAAACCGCTACGCTCTGCCTCCGACCAGTGACCCGCCTCGGCGCCCAAGTACAAGACCGGATAAACCGTAGAGTAACTATACCGGCGACGGAAATAGCCGTCATGCTTGCTCTCGCCCCAGCTCAGGCGCACGATTGCAGACAGAGTCTGGTAATTGGTGATTGGTGATTGGTCATTGGTAATCGGAGTCATCGCTCCCGCGCGGATATAAGTGTGAGTCTCCACATTAGGCGACCAATCGGCAAACCAATGCAACTGGAACTGACGCTGACGCATCGCTGTATTCACATACAACGAGTCGCGATGCAAAGCCTCAAACGCATAAGCCGTAAAATCCATCGTCTTCAAACCCATGCTATTCTCGCGCAACAGCCGGTCAAAATCGTCCACCTCAGTCCATACATAGTGATCCTGATACTCCGCCTGCAGGATGTTCTTGCGTTTGGTCGGCAAGTCCCACGACACACGCCCAAGACCCTTGAGACGCCTGTCTCTCCAACCATAACCCACCGCGGCTTCCAGCGACACATGTTTCCACAATTTCTCATTGGTGCGCAACGGCAAACCCAAATGCACGCCCTCATGATCATTCACCTGCAGTATATGCTGTATATGGCCGATGTCAATACATGTTCCCGTAGGGATATAGCCCGTCATGGCAATCGTGGTGAACCATGTAGCGGTTCGAATCAAAGGCAGGCTGTCTAAGGCGTCAAAAGCCGATGGCGACCGCAAGCTGTCGCTTGCTGTAAGACCGCTTTGCTGTAAAACCGCTTGCGCTGTAGGACCGTTGTCACTGTAGGACTGCTTCGCTGTAAGACTATGGGTGATCAGGACCGTCGGATAGCGGTGCGTAGAATCGGTCTTAACCGCAAAATCCATCAACGCAGATATATCCTCTTGCGCCAAAGAGTGGTCCGGCGCAAAACGCTGACTAATAGTCAGATCGCTCAGATAGTTGACATTAGTCTCCGCCGGTACACGCGCATCGATATCAACCACCGCCAACGTAGCCGAATCGATGGTCATCGAACCGTTGAAGGTCTTGTAGAACGGATTGCGGGTACGGAAATGCAAGATATACTGTTTGCCACTGTCCGTACTAACCGAATCGGCCAGATAATACTTATAATACGTCGCTCCATTCGGTGCCAAAGGCGACACGAACGGATGTTCCATCAGCGAGATGGTCGTGTTATAGAAATTGACATTACCCTGTATCGACAGCAAGGACGAATAGTCGGTCTCCGACAAGATCAACGCTCGCCTTTGTTGGTCATTAGCCGGTGTCATCTCTCGTCCCGACAAAAGGAACGACTGGGTCTCCTCGTAGAGTGGCAACAGATAGGTAGAGTCTTTCTGCAGCACCAATCCCCCTTCCAGCGAACGCCATAAGGCACGTTTCAGCTGGCGCTGACCTATATGCGACACATAGAGTTGGCGCGAACGATGCGCTGTGGTCTGTACACCCAACGAGGCACGGTCATTGGCCTCGCGATTGGCACGTACACCCTTCACCAATGCCAAGGCAGGATTCTCATTCGGGATAGCCAGCACCTCCTCTAACATCGACACTTTCTCTTTCATCACCACTTGTATGGCTCCCACCGCACCGGGCGTGATCTCATACCGCTGGCTGTGATAGCCCACCGCCGAGATGATCAGTTGCATCTTGGCCCGCAAATCGACCCGCAAGGCAAACGTACCCGTCGCATCGGTCGAAGTGCCGATCTTAGTGCCCTTGAAATGGATATTTACACCCTCGATAGGTGCACCCGTCAACTCGGACATCACCTCGCCTACCACAATCGTCTCTACCGCCTTGGCCGGCAAGACCAAGACTACCAAAACAAAGAACAGACAAGCAATATGAACAATGCGTTTCATTGATTCGCCGGATGGAATTGTAGAATAGTACGGCGCAAGTCCTGGATATCGACGTGCGTATAGATTTCGGTGGTAGTGATATCCTCGTGACCCAGCAACTGCTGGATAACACGCAGGTCCGCCCCGTTCTGCAACAAGTGGGTTGCAAACGAGTGACGCAACGTATGTGGCGAGATAGACTTGGTGATACCGGCTTGCAGACAGAGCTGCTTGATAATAGTGAACACCATCACGCGCGTCAAAGGACGACCGCGACGGTTCAAGAAGACATAGTCTTCACAACCCGGTTGCACCGGCCAATGGTTGCGTTCTTCCAACCAGTAATCAAGCCACTGCTCCGCCACAGGCGACATAGGTACCAAGCGTTGCTTGGAGCCTTTACCCTGAATCAACATATAGTGTTCCGGCCGATAGATACACGAGAACCGAAGAGCTACCAGTTCGCTCACACGCAGACCGCTGCCGTACAACATCTCCAACATCGCCCTGTTGCGATGCCCCTCGTTCTTCGACAGATCAATAGCCTGCACTAACCTATCGATCTCCTCCACACTCAAGACCTGCGGCAAGTGTAACTCCTTGCGCGGCGCCTCGATCAACTCAGACGGATCTTGATCGATATAGTTGTGATACAACAGAAAACGGTAGAACGAATGGACACCCGAAATGATACGTGCTTGCGTACGGGCATTGGAGCTCGGCGAGAAGAACGACTGCACAAACTGCTGCAACTGCTCATAACTGGCCGCCTCAGGCTGTATGCCCTGCTCTTTGCACCAGTCGTAGAGCTTTTTCAGATCCTGCTCATAAGCCTCTACCGAATTGGGCGAGAGTCCCCGCTCTACCTTCAGATAGATATGATATTGCTTGAGCAGGTCGGTCATTGTTTATCGGTCAGCGTGCCTTGAAAATGCGATGTATAGCGTTGACGACGTACATAGTACGTCAACTGGATATCCCTCTTGCCGCCCAGCGTATCCTTAACCACCATCGTGCCGGAGTCAATCAACGCAATATTGGTCAGCGCCCCCTGCTCGATAGTCAGCAGATAACATCCTGTGGGCGTTCCCTCAAACGACTTGCCCGGCAGAAAAGTGAAGGCCTCAGCCGACGTGGCACCCCTATAGGTACCGTTCTCCAACAACGAATCCGGCACCAGTATATCCGACAGATAGAGGTTATAACCCGTTCCCTGGATATGATCGGTCGAATCCAGATACAAATCCGAAGTATATAGATCCAGCGACACTACTGCCGATGCCACCGAATCGTAACAATGTCCGTGATTCTGAACATAAGCCGTTTGGAACTCGCTGAACGAATAGCGCTTACTGGGCGCATTGGGGGTACATGCTGCCAAAGCACATACTGCTAACAATATGATGGTAGTCTTTTTCATTCGCTTTTAACCCTTCTTGACGGGATATACGCAGCCACAAAACCCAACACCAGCACTACCGCTGCCACCAACACTATATCCGTCCACTCTACCACAACCGGATAAGACGACAACACATAGTCCTCACCCGAACCCAACTTGATCAATCCATAGTGTTGCTGCAACAGACAGATGCCTACACCAAGCACGATGCCTGATACCGCTCCCAGAATACTGATCAGCCATCCCTCGTAGAGGAAAACACGACGTATCTGCTGCGGCGTGGCACCCAGACTGGAGAGGGTGCGTATAGCCTCACGCTTATCAATGATCAACATCGTCAACGACGAGATCACATTAAACGATGCTATCAGCAATATGAACACCAACAGCAAAGCTGTCAGCCATTTCTCTACGCCCAGGATATGGAAAAAATCCTCCTGCTGCTCATAGCGGTCAAGCACCTGATAATCAGCGCCTACTGCCTCACGAAGGCGTTTTTTGACCTTATCCACATTTGCCCCTTCGCACAAGCGCAAATGCAAGGATGTAACGGTCAACGAGTCATAGTCATACAGCCGTCTGACAAGGGGCAGGGCAACGATCATCACTTGGTCGTCATACTGCACCTGATTGACCGCAAACGTGCCGGAGATGAATGTATGTTCGCGCAGAAAACTCTTGTCCGGACGCATCAGGTTGACCCGCCCCGTACGCTTAGGCGCATAGATATAGATCGGCTCCACAAAATGGGCATTCACCCCTATCGTAGCCGCCAGACCACGACCCAGTACCGAACGCGGGAAACCGCCTTCGTCCGTCAACACAAACGCTCCATCCGTAATGATCGAATCGATCTCAGTAGCACGAGCAAACAACGTATCCACACCCATCAGCCGCGCCGGTGTCTGCTTGTCCTTATATCGGATCAGCGCAGTCTGCTCTAGCACCTCGGACACAATAGCCACATCCGGATCCTCATACAAGGCCGCTATCTTAGGATCGTCCAACGACAAGGTCTTGCCCTGCGTAGCAACCACCTCCAACTGAGGATCAAAACGCGAGAACATCTGCTCGATAACCGAGCCGAAACCGTTCATCACCGACAGCACACAAATCATAGCAGCAGTGACTACTGCCACTGCCGCTGCCGAAACGCCCGAGACAATATTGATGGCATTCACCCGCTTACGGGAGAACAAGTAACGCCATGCAATATGTGACTCAAACGACATATGATTGACGATTTAGGATTTGAGCAACTGGTCGATGCGCTCCAGACGATCAATCGTCTCGTCCAGATGGAAGCGCAACTCAGGGATAACGCGCAACTGATGACGCTCCAGCGAACCCAACTCTCCACGAAAACGCGAGGTCAACTCCTCGATCTGCTCCATCGTAGAAGCCTCTTTGTCCTGCGGGAAAATAGAAAGATAGATATGCGCTATCGACAGGTCGGGCGACACGCGCACTTCACTAACCGATATAAGCGTGCTATGTAGCGTACGCGCGTAGCGCAAAAGAATATCACTCATATCCTTCTGGATAAGACGAGCTATTTTATGTTGACGGGTTGATTCCATACAAACTGATGATAATTAGATGATTTATACAAAACATGGGAAAGGAGACCAGGTCTCTTTTCCCTATTTTGGTTTAACTAAGAAGGCATAACCTTAAAATTTGTGGCGACCTTCGTCAGCAACCGTAAGTTTCTTACGTCCTTTAGCACGACGTGCAGCCAGTACGCGGCGACCGTTAGGAGTCGACATTCTCTCAAGGAAACCGTGCTTGTTGCGACGCTTACGTTGCGAGGGTTGGAATGTACGTTTCATAATATCGTTTCTATTTTTTGTCCTCTCACGAGGAACTTGTTTTCTTTTTGCAAAAAAAAAGCACATTCGAAAGTATCTCTTTCTTGTGTACTCTTGTGATTGCTTGGTGATCCATGCAGGATTCAAACCTGCAACCCCCACATCCGTAGTGTGGTACTCTATTCAGTTGAGCTAATGGACCATACTTTTGAAAAAAACTACCGTTTCTTTCGAACTCGCTACCAAGCATGGAATGGTATTCGCAAGTTCTTGAAAAAGAAGCGGTGCGGACGAGACTCGAACTCGCGACCTACGGCGTGACAGGCCGGTATTCTAACCAACTGAACTACCGCACCAAGGGGTGTTCTTTTTCAAAAGCGGATGCAAAGGTACTGCTTTTTTTTCATATACGCAAATTTTTCGCGCATTTTTTTTCAAAAATCGGCATTTTTATGGCTTTATGTGCCGCTTTTTGGGCCAAAAGGCACTGTTCGGGGGTCATTTTTTCGCTTTTATACGGATTTCCGACCACCGATTTGCCGGTCAGAAACTCGCACCACACACACGAAGCCACATACCTACCCAACTCGTACGACAGATGATAACCGTCACGACACAAGATATCACCCATCGACTGACGCGCATATGTGATAGCCGAACCGCAAGGTACCAACCTTATATTTTTATACGTGCGCATAAGCGCGCCCGTGCACGAAGCAATACTGTCATTCATCACCTGCTGCGAACACTGATAGTACGGATAACCCGGATGTTTGGCATCCTGCGCATAAGACCAGGTCTGCAACCAACAGAACTTGGCCTTGGGTTGATACTTCCGCACCACCTGCTGCAACTGCTTAAGATACGGCTCGTACGACAGACGCTTGCCACTGTCATGGCTGGCCTGCTGAAAAGAGATATAGTCCCACTGCGTATACCGCAACGCAGCCATCAACGACTGATGCTCCTGCACCGTACGAACCCCATCCTTGATGATACGGAACGAATAGTTGGCTTTGCCCTGCTCATAGAACTCCCAGTGCTGTTGCAACGAACAGCCACCAAAATAGAGGTTGCCTATGATCAACTCCGTCCCCTGCGCCTTGGCCAAAGGATAAAGCTCCTGCTCCACCGCATCCCACGAGAAACTGTTGCCTATACACAACACACGAATCGTATCGCCGGCACGCATAGCCGAAGCCATACATACCAACACAATCACCAACAAAAAACGAATATGTTTCATCATCATTAGAATTTACGCGCCTTCAAATAAAGCGGAACGGCTATAATCAAGAATACAAAATTGGGTATCCATGCCGACATAAACGGCGACATCACACCACTCACAGCAAACGTTGTACTAACCGTTGAGAACAATATATACAGCGCTGTCAATACCAATCCGATACCCAGATTCTTACCCATACCGCCTCTCACCTTACGGCTCGACATCGTCACACCCAACAAGGTCATGATAAACGCACCCAACGGCGACGCCCAACGCTTGTGGTACTCGGTCTCAAACGCCTGTATATTACCCGTGCCGCGCTCTTGCTGCTTGCGCATATACTCCCGCAACTCGGGATTGGTCATCTGCTGCGCCAACTGAGACGTGATGAACATCTCATCCGGCGTGATGTGCAACAGCGTGTCGATACGTTCCTTGCGCACCAAGGTCTCCTTCAACCCATTGAACCGGCGGCTGATACAATGCTCCATGTGCCAGCGCTCCAACGAGTCATAAACGATGCGGTCACAAGTCGTACGAGCCACCAATGTCTTGTCATCAAAATGTTCCAACGAGGCTCTATAGCCCGAGCCGGAACTCTTCTGTAAGGTCTCGATATACAACACCGTACCCGGCGCTATCTCTGCCTGCACATTACGAGCATTGGTCGAGGAGAAATGATCCACATACTTATCCGTAAAAGCCAACATCTTACCATTAGCCGGAGGTATGACATAACCGCCCAACACAAACGACAGCACAAATAGCAGCGTAGCCGAGAGCAGATAAGGCAACATCAAGCGCTTATAACTAACTCCGGCTGCATGCATAGCGATGATCTCAGAATTAGACGCCAGCTTGGACGTGAAAAAGATAACCGAAATGAAGATGAACAGCGAACTGAACATATTCATATAATACGGTATAAAATTGAAATAGTAGTCAACAATGATCTCGCGCAACGGAATCTGTTCCTCAAAGAAGTCGTCTATCTTCTCGGTGATATCAAACACAATAGCTATCGACAGAATCAGCACTATCGAGAAAAAGAACGTTCCGAGGAACTTGCGAATGATATACCAATCCAGGCGTTTCACAGTCGTGTCATTATCTGCGGCATCACAGAAGCCATCCATGCATCATAATCGCCGGCCAAAATATGCTCTCTGGCCTTGGTTACCAGATCCAGATAGAAAGCCAGATTATGGATCGACAACACCTCCAAGCCAAGCATCTCCTGAGCATGGATCAAGTGGCGCACATAAGCGCGCGTATAAGCATGATCCACATACGACGTACCATACGGATCCAACTCGGTGAAGTCATCTTCCCACTTCTTGTTCCTCAGGTTCATCACACCTTGCCAGGTGAAGATCATACCATTACGGCCGTTGCGAGTAGGCATCACACAATCAAACATATCCACGCCACGACCAATAGCCTCGAGTATATTCCACGGTGTACCCACACCCATCAGATAGCGCGGTTTGTTCTCCGGCAGGATATCGTTGCACACCTCTATCATCTCATACATCACCTCAGTCGGTTCTCCCACCGCCAATCCTCCAATAGCATAGCCGTCACGATCCAGATCACGTAAGCGTTTGGAGGCCTCCTGACGCAAGTCGGTATAGGTGCAGCCCTGTACTATAGGGAACAGGTGTTGACGGTAGCCATACAAATCGTCCGTCGAATCAAAACGAGCGATACAACGATCCAACCATCGGTGCGTGCGATCCATCGAGTCCTTGGCGTACTTCTTGTCCGCCGTACCCGGACAGCACTCATCAAAGGCCATCATGATATCCGCACCTATCTCCCGCTCTATATCCATCACACTCTCCGGTGTGAACATCAACTTGCGGCCGTCTATATGGCTGGAAAAACGCACGCCCTCCTCACTCATCTTACGGATATCGGTCAACGAAAAGACCTGAAAACCACCCGAGTCGGTCAATATAGGACGTGTCCACCCCTCAAACCGATGCAAGCCGCCCGCTTGACGCAATATCTCTGTACCCGGACGCAAAAACAGATGATAGGTGTTGCCCAGAATAATCTGTGCCTTGATATCGTCCTCCAATTCACGACGTTGCACACCCTTGACCGTTCCTACCGTACCAACCGGCATAAAAATCGGCGTCAGGATATCGCCATGATCGGTATGAATCACACCGGCACGAGCTCCTACAGAACGACTCTGGCTATGTAATTCGAAAAAACTCATAGTCTGTTATTAACCGGGAAAACAATACTCGGCTTGAAGGTCTTGGCCTCCTCCGGACACATCAAAGCATAAGCCATGATGATAACCGTATCACCCACCTTCACCAAATGCGCCGCAGCACCATTGATACAGATACAACCGGAACCACGCTTACCGGCTATCACATAGGTCTCCAAACGCGCACCATTGGTGTTGTCCACCACTTGTACACGCTCGCCGGCATAGATATTAGCTGCTTCCATCAACGCCTCATCAATAGTGATCGAACCTATGTAGTCCAGATTCGCTTCGGTCACCTGCACGCGGTGGATCTTGGATTTGAGTATATTCAAATACACGATGATTAGTATAATTTATCGTTTACCAATTATATTTTTTGCATAAGCGGCTGCAAAGATAAGAAAAAATTTGCATATATGCAAAAAAAATCGTACCTTTGCGGGCAATATCGCAAATAATTAAATTGAAAGAACAAATATGAGAACAAGAATGGTTGCAGGTAACTGGAAAATGAACAAGAACCTGCAGGAAGGCGTAGCATTGGCTACCGAATTGAAAGAGGCTGTCAAAGATCCCAAGTGCGCTGTCGTTATCGGCACGCCGTTTATTCACCTGGCTACCGTAGCTGAGTTGTTGAAAGACTCGCCTATCGCTGTAGCAGCTGAGAACTGCGCAGACCACGAGAAGGGTGCCTACACCGGTGAGGTAAGCGCTGAGATGGTTAAGTCCACCGGCGCTGAGTACGTCATCCTTGGCCACTCGGAGCGTCGCCAGTACTACGCTGAGAGCTATGAAATGTTGGCTGAGAAAACCCGCCTGGCTTTGGCTAATGGTCTGAAGGTGATCTTCTGCATCGGTGAGGTCAAAGAGGAGCGCGAGGCAGGCAAGCAGAACGAGGTAGTAAAAGCACAACTCGAAGGTTCGGTCTTCGGTCTGAGCGCTGAGGAGTGGAAGAACATCACACTGGCTTACGAGCCCGTTTGGGCTATCGGCACCGGTCTGACCGCTACACCGGAGCAGGCACAAGAGATCCACGCTTACATCCGTGGTCTCGTAGCTGAGAAATACGGTCAACAAGCTGCTGACGACACAACCATCCTTTATGGCGGTAGCTGCAATGACAAGAACGCTGCCGAGCTGTTCGCTTGCCCGGACATCGATGGTGGTCTGATCGGCGGCGCTGCATTGGTAGCAGAGAAGTTCTTGGCGATTATCGCTGCACGATAATAGACCGCCTGTTTGAAGGTTTGAGTCCTTTGGACTTGGTTTGAAGGTTTGGATTTTTTCAAAAATCTTGTTAACCAGCGAAGCCAAACAAGGACGCAGTCCCAAACAAACGAAGTCAAACAACTATGGCTTTGATAAAAGCAATAAATAGAAACGGAGAGATTCTTACTCCGCACATTGCTGACGACGTCTTTATGGCCGAGAACGCCACCGTCGTTGGTGATGTGACAGTGGGGGAAGGCTCCAGCCTGTGGTTCAACAGTGTGCTACGCGGCGATGTTAACACTATCGTCATCGGCAAACATTGCAACATCCAGGATGGCGCAGTACTCCACACCCTATACCAGAAATCCACCATCCGTCTGGGAGACTATGTGTCCGTAGGACACAATGTGACCATTCATGGCGCTGACGTGGACGACTATGCGCTCATAGGCATGGGAGCCACCCTGCTGGATGATGCCCACGTGGGCGAAGGAGCCATCGTAGCGGCCAACGCACTCGTGCTCAAAGGCACACAGATAGGGCCACACGAGATATGGGGAGGTGTACCGGCCAAGTTTATCAAGAAAGCCGACCCCGCACAAACCGAAGAGATCAACAAAAAAATAGCCAACAACTACGCCATGTACGCATCGTGGTATAAATAGACCGCTTCGCTGAAAGACAAAAGACCGTTTCACTAAAAGACAAAAGACTATTATGTTCAAACGCATCTTATTAAAACTCTCGGGCGAGAGTCTTGCCGGAGATAGCAAGCAAGGTATCGACACCGAACGTCTCAATCAGTATGCCGAGCAGATCAAAGATATTGCACAAAAAGGTGTGCAGATTGGTATCGTCATCGGCGGAGGCAATATCTTCCGTGGCTTATCAGGAGCCCGGAAAGGCTTTGATCGCGTCAAAGGAGACCAGATGGGTATGTTGGCTACGGTTATCAACGCCTTGGCATTGTCTTCGGCATTGGAAGCTATCGGTCAACCGGTACGCGTACTGACATCTATCCGCATGGAGCCTGTAGGCGATTTCTATAGTCCCGCCAAAGCACAACGTCTGCTGGATAAAGGCAACGTGGTCATCCTGGCCGGTGGCACAGGAGCACCCTACTTCACTACCGATACCGGTTCATCGCTTCGCGCACTGGAGATCAAAGCGGACGTCATGCTCAAGGGCACACGCGTGGACGGCATCTATACCGCTGACCCGGAGAAAGACCCGACCGCTACCAAGTTCAACGAGATCACCTATGACGAAGTCATCCGTCGCGGACTCAAAGTGATGGATCTGACCGCTACCGTTATGTGCAAAGAAAACGGCATGCCGATCTATGTCTTCAATATGGACCAAGTGGGCAACCTCGCCAAAGTGATCGACGGCGAGAATATAGGCACCCTCGTGACACCATAACAATCAACTAACCAATACTCACATCTTTAAATCTATACAATATGATTGAGCCCAAACAAATTCTCAATGAGGCCGAAGAATCGATGCAAGCAGCGGTTCTGTTCCTCGATGATGCACTGGCACACATTCGCGCAGGCAAAGCTAGTGTACGTATTCTGGACCCTATTCGTGTGGACTACTATGGCACCCCTTCGCCGCTGACCAATGTAGCTACCGTCAGCACTCCTGACGCACGCACCATACAGATTCAGCCCTGGGAGAAGAACATGCTCGGCACTATCGAGCGCGCACTCATCAACTCCAACTTGGGTCTGGCTCCTAACAACAACGGCGAGTGTATTCGTCTAATCCTGCCGCCACTCACCGAAGAGCGCCGTCAGCAACTGGCTAAACAATGCAAACAAGAGGCTGAAAACGCCAAGGTCAGCATTCGTAACGCCCGCCGCGAAGCGGTAGAGACGCTCAAAAAGCAGATCAAAGAGGGTATGCCCGAGGACGTAGAGAAAGACAACGAACAGGAAGCACAGAAACTGCACGACAAGTACGTTCGACAGATCGAAGATCTCTACGCTAAGAAAGAGAAAGAAATCATGACCGTTTGATGCGAGGTCTCGTCATCAAATCTACAGGTAGCAGCTACATTGTCCGACTGGACAATGGTTCGGATGCGGAATGCCATATCAAGGGCAATTTCCGCATCCGTGGCATTCGGAGCACCAACCCCGTGGCGGTAGGTGACTATGTGCAAGTGAGTCTGATAGAGGAAGGCAGTCCTACATCACAGCGAAGCGATTTTACGGGGGAAGTAGGTCTTATCGGGTGGATCACTGATGTCGAAGAGAGACGAAACTATATCGTACGCCGATCCACCAACCTCAGCAAAGAAAGCCATATCATTGCCTCCAACCTCGACCAAGTGGCACTCATCGTCACTATCAACCACCCTGTTACCTCCACTACTTTCATCGATCGTTTCCTAGCCACGGCCGAAGCGTATCGCGTGCCGGCAGTACTGATCTTCAACAAGATTGACCTGCTCACTCCCCAAGAACTACTGCGCCTTGATGAACTGCGCACTCTATACGAGTCACTCGGTTACCAGACTGTAGCCATATCAGCCAAGAATCTATCTGCCAAAGACGGGCTGTCCACTATACTGACCGGAAAAACGACACTGCTTTCCGGCAACTCCGGTGTAGGCAAATCAACGCTCCTAAACGCGATGTTTGGAAAAGAGATCGCACGAACAGGACACATCTCCGATGCGCACAACAAAGGTATGCACACCACGACTTTCTCTGAGATGTTCCCCTATCACGGCGGATGGATCATCGACACCCCGGGAATAAAAGGCTTCGGTGCTATTGATATGAAAAAAGAGGAAGTAGGTCACTACTTCCGTGAGATATTCCAAATCGGACAACAATGCCGCTTTGGCAACTGCACCCACACCAACGAACCGGGTTGTGCTGTGCAACAAGCTGTTATAGAAGACAAAATCGCTATCTCGCGATTAGAATCGTATCTGTCGCTACTCGGTGACTGTACAGAATCTAAATACCGCTAATCACTCAGCAGTATAATATTCAATCGTACGCGTCTCTGTATAGGTGGTAGCATTAGCTTCCTCCAAATGCTCTATCAACAATGCCTCTGCTTGTTGGGTAGCATCGTCGTTCTTGAGTTGGTTGATCAACTCCGGCGACAGAAAATCCGGGTGAGCAAAATAGTAATTCTTCACCTCACGTTCCGTCCAGTTGCCATGATCGTCAATAGTGATATACGAGTAGGTACTATAGTTAGCGGACGGCTGTAATGCAGTCTGCTGGAACTCACTCATCGCACAAGGAGATATATTATCATCCGTATAGGTAAAACGCTTAAGGTTGATCAGCGTTTTCATGTTAGTTGTGTTCTCTGCATAGATCGAACCAACCTGCATGCTCTCACCGATATAGTTATATGTATGACGGAACACAAAACCGGTCGAGTCTTTCTCCATCTTGCCGCCATTATGTACCACCGGGCGGCCTTGTTTGTCACGGATAACCACCTCCATCGGCTTGGTCATTATCATCTCGCCCTTCTCGTTGAACTCCATCATAGGATTCTCCGCCAATATATCATCGGTGGTAACGGATTTCACTTGGCCGTATTGCACACGTCCAAAAGCAACCATATCAGGCTGTGCCGGAACACGCTCGACTACTATAGGCTTAGCCTGAATAGTGTCAGCCTCTTCCATCACTAGTGAATCAGCTTCTGAACCCTGCTGCAGATTGCCTAAACCACAAGAGGCAAATAACATAACTACTGAGAAAACAAATAGGGAGAAAAAATTTTTCATTATCGTACTTTGTTTTTGTTACATTGCGGGCACTCGCCTTTGACCATAAACGACATCGAGTGCGCATGATACCCTTCGGGCAATTGAATGGCAGGTAAGGCCATCTCTTCTATACAATAGGTGCGCTGACATTTCTCGCAATAGAAATGTACATGACTGGACATGTGATCAGACTCATCCTCGTGATGACACAGTTCGTATAACTCTATACCACGGCCATCCTCTACGGCATGCACTACATCGTGCTCCGCAAACAACGTCAGCACTCGAAAAATAGACGACTTATCCAACGTGAGCAGTTGCATCTCCAGATCGCGCATACTCAACGGACGATGCTGATCTACCAAAGCTTGATAGACCAGCATCCTATTAGCTGTGGGTTTAACACCCTTCCGTTCCAGTTTGTGCGCTATCTCGTCCATTACGGCGCTACGCGGTTGATGTCACGCGGGAACATCGAACACTCTTTCACGTTTGCTATTCCTAAGAAACAAGCCGTGATTCTTTCCAATCCGATTGCAAAACCTCCGTGAGGCGGCATGCCGTTCTTGAAGGTATCCAGATAGAAGTGGAAAGCATCGGGGTTCATGCCACGACGGATCATCTTCTCGCGGTAGTCGGCTTCTTTATGGATACGCTGTCCGCCGGAGGTGATCTCGAGACCTCTCATGAGGAGGTCAAAGCTGAGGGTCAGACTCGGGTCCTCGGGGTCGTCCATCGCATAGAAAGCACGGTGCTCGGAGGGGAAGTGGGTAACGAAGACGAAATCACTTCCGTATTTGTCATATGCATATTTGCAAATTGCCCTTTCTTCCTCAGGAGCCAAGTCATCTTCGCCACGGTGGTCTTGCTCACAGAGACCGTTCTCAAAGAGGATCTCATGTACCTCAGAAAGCTTCCATGCCGGTACCTGCTCGGGGAGCACCGGATTAACGGCGTTCAAGAGCTGGAGCTCGTGGGCACAATCGCGCTCTACGACGGCGATGATATGGCGGAGGAGTGCAGCCTCGAGGGTCATGACATCTTCCTGCCCTTTGATGAAGCCCATCTCGACATCGAGGGAGATGTACTCATTGAGGTGACGGGATGTCGCATGTTTCTCTGCGCGGTAAGCGGGTGCTATCTCGAAGACGCGCTCATAGACGCCGACGCCGATCTGTTTGTAGAACTGGGGCGACTGCGCGAGGTACACCTGTTTGCCGAAATAATCCATCCGGAAGACATTTGCGCCGCCTTCTGCTCCTTCGGAGACGATCTTCGGGGTGAAGATCTGGGTGAAGCCGTTGGCGCTGAGAAACTCACCGAAGGCACGTGCGATGGTCGATTGCACCTTGAGGATCGCCATATCGCGCGGGTTGCGGAGGGTGACCTGACGGTTGTCGAACTTATAGCGCAACAGCGTCTCTTCGTCGCCGAACTTTAGGGCGTTCATATCCACTACCTCGGCGGTTGTCGGGCGGGAGAGGACGCGGACCTCGGAGACAGCAATCTCAATGGTGTTGTAGAAAGCTGCGGGGTCTTTGATCTTAGCCTCGTTGACCGTACCGGTGAGGGTGATCGCCATCTCACGGCAGAGGTCATTCATCGCGATCTCATTGCCGGCCTCGTCGAAGAACTTCGAGGTCTCGTTGCTCACTACTGCTTGCAGCAAGCCACGGGATTTGCGCAAAACGATAAAACCGCCCCACTTGGTGACGCGGACGTTATGGATCATGCCGCTTACAGTAACAGATTCGCCAACATGAACGTTGGCGAGATCTGTTACATTAGCGTTATGTTTGGTAGCATCCAAAAACATAATTACTCTGCTTTTGCTTCTTCAGCGGGAGCCTCTGCTGTAGGAGCAGCCTCAACAGTTGCCTCTTCTACAGCTTCCTTAACGGCTTTCTTGCCGGCACGACGAGTTGACTTCTTAGCGGCTTTCTTCACCTCTTTAAGCATGTTCTCGTTGTAATCCACCAACTCAATGATACACATCTCAGCTGCATCGCCCAGACGGAAGCCTGTGCGCAGGATACGTGTATAACCACCGTTACGGTTAGCAATCTTCTCGCCTACATTCTGGAACAACTCTGTTACAACCTCTTTCTGCTTGAGCATAGAGAATGCCAAACGACGATTGTTCATATTGTCCTCTTTAGCGCGAGTAAGTATCGGCTCAACGTACATACGGAGAGCTTTAGCCTTAGCCAACGTAGTAGAGATACGCTTGTGCATGATCAACGAGCAAGCCATGTTGGACAACATAGCAGCACGGTGATTAGCTTTGCGGCTAAGATGATTGAATTTCTTGTTATGTCTCATTGTTTTGTTTTAATTTATCTAAATAATCTTTTACTCGTTTACACGATAACGGGATATATCCATACCGAATGCCAGACCGTTACGCTCAAGCAGTTCGTCCAATTCGGTGAGAGATTTCTTACCGAAGTTACGGAACTTAAGCAGGTCGGAACGGTGATATTTAACCAACTCACCCAGTGTCTCCACCTCAGCCGCCTTTAGACAGTTAAGCGCACGAACGGAAAGGTCCATGTCTTGCAGTCTCTGGTTGAGCAATTGACGCATACGAAGAATCTCCTCGTCAAGCTGGCTGTTCGGATTCTTGGTCTCTTCCTCAAGGACGATACGCTCGTCAGAGAAGAGCATGAAGTGATAAATCAGAATCTTAGCAGCCTCGGTCAATGCATCCTGCGGAGAAATCGAACCGTCGGTGATAATCTCGAGGGTCAACTTCTCATAGTCAGTACGCTGCTCAACACGGAACGGATCAACAGCGATCTTGACATTGCGGATAGGCGTATAGATGGAATCGATAGCCAGCGTGCCGATCTTGTCATCGGCATGACGGTTCTCGTCACCGGGAACGTAGCCACGTCCCTTGTTAATGGTAATCTCAATCTCAAAATTAGCCGACTCATCCAACTCAGCGAGAAGCAACTCGGGGTTGAGGACCTCAAAATTCTGCAATGCTGCATTCAGGTCTCCGGCACGGAAAGCCTTAGCCTTCTGCACATGCAGTTTGATGGTCTCCTCGGTAGCCTCCACACCTTCATTGAGATGGAAACGTACTTGCTTGAGATTAAGGATAAGATTGGTCACGTCAGTAATTACTCCGGGGATCGTAGCAAATTCATGATCAATACCACTAATCTTAATAGAGCAGATAGCATATCCCTCAAGACTGCCAAGCAGCACACGACGGATAGCATTGCCTATCGTAATTCCGTACCCCGGTTCGAGAGGACAAAATTCAAAAGTGCCTTTTGTCGCAGTCGAATCCAACATGATAACCTTGTTAGGTTTAATGAAATCTAATATTGCCATGAATTTAATGATTATTTAGAGTACAACTCAACGATTAACTGTTCTTTGATGTTCTCCGGAATCTCCTCACGCTGAGGAATATTCAAATATTTACCGGCCAACTGATTTTGATCCCACTCCAGCCAGCTGTACTTGCCATGGTTGAAGCCCTCGAGCGAAGCAGCAATCACCTCAAGTGATTTAGCTTTCTCACGAACGGCTACTACCTGACCAGGCTTAACCTCATACGAAGGGATATTTACAACCTTGCCGTCTACAGTGATGTGACGGTGGCTCACCAATTGACGAGCTGCTGCACGGGTAGGAGCCATACCAAGACGATAAACGATGTTATCCAAACGGCTCTCCAACAATTGGAGCAGAATCTCACCGGTAATACCTTTTTTACGAGATGCTTTAGCGAAAAGCAGACGGAACTGTTTCTCCAATACACCGTAGGTATATTTAGCTTTCTGCTTCTCTGCCAACTGAGTACCATACTCAGAATTCTTTTTACGACGATTAACGCCATGCTGTCCAGGTGCATAGTTGCGCTTGTCAAGCACCTTGTCCGGACCGAAAATGGCCTCGCCGAAACGACGCGCAATACGTGATTTTGGGCCTATATATCTTGCCATAATAATCTACAATTTTACAATTTATAACTTATAATTTATTATACGCGACGGCGCTTGGGAGGACGACAACCGTTGTGAGGCATAGGAGTAACGTCGATAATCTCTGTTACTTCAATACCGGCTGCTACGCACGCACGGATAGCCGACTCACGTCCTTGACCGGGACCCTTAACGTATGCTTTTACTTTACGCAGACCAAGGTCAAATGCAACCTTGCCGCAATCTGCTGCTGCCATTTGTGCAGCATAAGGAGTATTCTTCTTAGAGCCACGGAAGCCCATCTTACCAGCCGAAGACCAGGAGATAACCTGACCGTCACCGTTTGCCATGGTAACGATTACGTTGTTGAAAGAAGACATTACGTGCAGCTGACCTACACCGTCAATCTTAACAACGCGCTTCTTAGCTGAAACTGTTTTCTTTGCCATAGTTTGATGAATTTAATTTAAACTAGCGTTTTACTTGTTTGATTACTTCGTTGCTTTCTTCTTATTAGCAACAGTTTTCTTACGTCCCTTGCGGGTACGGGCGTTGTTTTTGGTAGATTGACCACGTACAGGAAGACCAATACGATGACGAACACCACGATAACAACCGATATCCATCAAACGCTTAATGTTGAGCTGGGTTTCCGAACGGAGATCACCCTCTACTTTATACGAGGCTCCAATGATCTCACGAATCTTAGCTGCTTGGTCATCCGTCCAATCTTGAACCTTGATGCTTGGGTCTACGCCTGCCTCTGCCAAGATCTTCTTTGCGCTTGAACGACCTATTCCGTAGATGTAAGTCAATCCGACTTCACCGCACTTGTTCTGCGGCAGATCTACACCGACAATTCTTATAGCCATAATTTTTTACTTAAGGATTATTTGTTTAGTTTAATAATTTCTAAGATGAAATGCTTATCCTTGACGCATTTTCATTTTAGGTTCTTTTTTGTTGATTACATACAAGCGTCCTTTGCGACGTACAATTTTGCAGTCTGCGTTACGCTTTTTAACCGAAGCACGTACTTTCATTGCTGAATAGTGTTTACTTTGTTAATTAATTTGTTTACTTGTAGCGGAAGGATATTCTTCCTTTCGTCAAATCATACGGACTCATCTCCACCTTAACGCGATCACCGGTCAAAATCTTGATGTAGTGCATACGCATCTTTCCGGAGATGTGAGCCGTAATAATGGGACCATTCTCGAGCTGCACGCGAAACATCGCATTGCTCAACGACTCAATGATGGTGCCATCTACTTCAATCGAATCTTGTTTTGCCATACTAGTATTGTTTATTGATTATTAGATGAATCTATCTCCTAAAACCTCCTTGATATAGTCAAAAGTGGACAAAATATCTGCCTTGCCGTTGCGAACACATACCGAATGCTCATAATGAGCTGCAGGTTTGCGATCCACAGTGCGAGCTGTCCATCCGTCCTCTTCTACCAGCACCTGGCGGCGTCCAAGCGTGATCATAGGCTCAATAGCAATCGTCATTCCCGACTTGAGTACAATCCCGTTACCTCGGCGGCCATAATTGCACACCTCGGGATCCTCATGCAAGTCGCGACCAATACCATGACCTACAAACTCTCGTACCACACCATAGCCGGCACGTTCACAGTGATTCTGTATAGTGGCGCTGATGTCTCCCAAACGACGCCCCGTGATTGCCTGCTCTATACCTAGATAAAGGGCTTCTTTAGTCGTCTTCAACAGTTGCATCACTTCCGGCTTCACATCGCCTACAGGAAACGTATAAGCCGAATCGCTACACCAACCGTTGAGTTCGATCGACGAGTCGATAGAGATAATATCACCGTCCTTGAGTATTTGGTCCTTGCTCGGTATACCGTGCACCACCTGCTCATTGACAGAAGTACAAAGTGTAGCAGGATAACCCTCATAGTTGAGACACGCGGGACGACCGCCATTATCCATGATAAACTCGTACGCTATCTTATCCAACTCCGCCGTGCTAACACCTGGCCGGATAGACTTAGCCACTTCGGCATAAGTCTTACCCAGCAGGATATTGCTTGCTCGCATGAGCTCTATTTCCTCGTCAGTTTTGAGATAGATCATCTTACAATCAATTCATTAGTATGCCATAGCGCCCGAGCGTCCCTTGATACGCATACCGGACTCAAAGAATCCGTCATAGTGACGCATCAACAAATGACTCTCAATCTGCTGCAAAGTATCCAAGATAACACCTACCATAATGAGCAGCGACGTTCCTCCAAAGAACTGTGCAAAGCCCATCGTCACACCAAACAAGCGTGCAAAAGCAGGCAAGATAGCAATGATACCCAGCAAAATAGAACCCGGCAATGTGATACGTGACATGATTGTATCAATATACTCAGCTGTCTTCTTGCCCGGCTTAACACCCGGAATAAATCCGTTGTTCAGCTTCAGGTTCTCTGCCATCTGCACCGGATTGATGATAATCGCAGTGTAGAAATAGGTGAAGGCAATGATGAGGATAAAGAATACAAAATTGTACCAGAATCCATCGTTGTTGGAGAATGCGCGTACAAACGCACCACTACCATCCGAGTTGAAGCCCGCGATAGCGATAGGAATAAACATGATTGCTTGCGCAAAAATGATAGGCATCACATTGGCTGCATTCACTTTCAAAGGAATGTACTGACGAACACCACCATACTGCTTATTTCCTACCACACGCTTAGCGTACTGTACAGGGATCTTGCGAGTTCCTTGAACCAACAGAATAGCAAATGCCAATACTGCCAAAAGAACTACGACTTCAATAATAAACACAATCACACCACCACCGGCATCGTTCAAACGGCTACCAAACTCCTGAACAATTGCTGCCGGGAAACGAGCAATGATACCAATCAAGATGATAAACGAGATACCGTTACCTACACCACGATCAGTAATACGCTCACCCAACCACATAACGAACATGGAGCCTGCGCACAAGATGATAGTTGATGAAATTGTGAACCAGTTGAAGCCTACTGCCAACGGTTGACCTGCTGCCGCCATCTGAACGGAGAGGTTAACCAGGTAGCTCGGTCCCTGGAAGAGCAAGATAGCCACAGTCAGATAGCGCGTGATCTGGTTCATCTTCTGGCGGCCGGACTCACCTTCCTTCTGCATCTTCTGGAAGTACGGCACTGCTATAGTCAACAGCTGTACAACAATCGATGCAGAGATGTAAGGCATGATACCCAATGCAAAAACTGAAGCATTGGAGAACGCACCACCCGAGAACATATCCAAGAGCGCCATCAAACCTCCTGCGGTCTGCGAATGCAGAGCAGAAAGGGCTTGTGGATTGATACCAGGAAGGACTACATAACTACCGAAACGATAGATGAGCACGAACAACAACGTGGTCAGCAGTCTGTTTCGCAGGTCCTCAACCTTCCAGATATTCTTAATTGTCTCTATAAATTTCATATCAAAACTTCGTTTTGCTATGGAGCCTTGGCATCGCCGAGTTGCGCAAACAAACTTACCCTCGGCTAGCCCAAGCCTTCATAACTTTAATAATTTAAATCTTTTCGATAGTGCCACCAGCAGCGGTGATAGCCTCTTCAGCCGATTTGCTGAATGCGTTAGCCTGCACGGTCAGTTTGGCGGTCAGCGTACCATTACCCAGGATCTTAACCAACTGAGTCTTGGAGATGAAACCAGCCTCGTGCAACTCTACCAATCCGATCTTCTCCAGTTTCTTAGCCTCAGCCAATGCCTGCAGAGTGGAAAGATTGATAGCTTTGTACTCTACACGGTTGATGTTCTTGAAACCGAACTTAGGCAGACGACGCTGCATAGGCATCTGACCACCCTCGAAACCGATTTTCTTAGAGTAACCCGAACGAGACTTAGCACCCTTGTGACCGCGGGTAGATGTTCCACCCAAACCAGAACCGGCACCACGACCAATGCGCTTAGCGGTCTTTACAGAACCGGCAGCCGGAGTCAAATTATTTAATTCCATAATGCTTAAATCTTTGAGTTCAATTAATCAATTACTTTTACCAGGTGCTTTACCTTCTCAACCATACCAAGGATAGCAGGATTTGCCTCATGCTCAACCACGGCGTTGATCTTTTTCAGACCGAGAGCTGCCATTGTAGCCTTCTGATCTTTCGGGCAGCGGATGATGCTGCGTACTTGTTGAATCTTAATTGTTGCCATAGTCATTCGAGTTTTTATCCGTTAAATACAGTTGACATGCTTACGCCACGGTTCTGAGCTACAGTGCGAGCATCACGCAATTCTGCGAGAGCCTGGATAGTAGCCTTTACCAAGTTGTGAGGGTTAGAGCTACCTTTTGCCTTTGCCAGCACGTCGGTTACACCGACAGACTCCAGCACGGCACGCATAGCACCACCGGCCTTCACTCCGGTACCGTGAGTAGCAGGTTGAATATAAACGCGGGCACCACCAAACTTAGCATACTGCTCGTGAGGAATAGTACCTTTGAGGATAGGAACCTGGATCAGGTTCTTCTTAGCAGCCTCTGTAGCCTTGGCAATAGCAGCCGTTACTTCGCCTGCCTTACCCAGACCTTGGCCTACGATACCGTTCTCATTTCCAACAACGACGATTGCTGCGAAAGTGAACGTACGTCCACCCTTGGTAACTTTCGTTACGCGGTTGACTGCGACCAGACGCTCCTTGAGCTCGAGGTCTTGTGTAGTTTTAACTCTTTGCATTGTCGTACGTTATTAGAATTTGAGACCTGCCTCGCGAGCAGCGTCTGCTAATGATTGAACTCGGCCATGATAGAGATAACCGTTACGGTCGAATACTACCTCCTGAACACCTGCTTTTTGAGCAGCCTCAGCGATCAGCTTACCAACCTGTGCAGCCTTCTCTGTCTTAGTCATTTTATCCTTGATAGCAAGTGACGAAGCGCTTGCCAGGGTTACACCCTTGGTGTCGTCAATTACCTGCGCGTAAATCTGGCTATTAGAGCGGAATACGGTCAGGCGAGGACGCTCTGCAGTACCCGATACCTTGGTACGGATAGATGCCTTAATCTTAAGGCGACGTGCAATTTTCTTTAGCATAATCTTACTCCTTTCTAATTATTATTTACCAGCCGACTTACCAGCCTTACGACGAACAACTTCACCTTGGAAGCGGATACCTTTACCTTTATACGGCTCCGGTTTGCGGAAAGAACGAATCTTTGCACATACCTGACCAATAAGTTGCTTATCTGCCGACTCCAGGATTACCAACGGGTTCTGGTTACGCTCAGACTTGGTCTCTACCTTGATCTCTTTAGGCAAACCAAGATAAATCGGGTGAGTATAACCCAGCGAGAAGTTCAGCACATTCGGTTGAGCCAACTCTACACGGTAACCTACACCGACGAGCTCCAGTACTTTCTTATAGCCTTCGCTTACACCAACAACCATGTTGTTGATCAATGCACGGTACAAACCATGCTTCGATCGGCTCTCTTTTTCGTCATTCGGACGAGTCACGTGGCACTCTGCACCTTCAACAGTCACTTTGATCAGCGGATCAACAGCTTGGGTGAGTTCGCCTTTAGGACCTTTAACGGTCACTACATTGTCTGCGCTAACTGCTACAGTTACGCCTGCAGGGATTGCAATAGGAAGTTTTCCAATTCTTGACATAGTCTTTTCCTCCTTACATTAATAAACATAGCAAATAACCTCACCACCCAACTTCTGGCCAAGAGCCTCCTTGTTGGTCATCACACCTTTCGAAGTCGAAAGAATAGCGATACCGAGACCGTTCAGTACGCGAGGCATCTCACGATAACCTACATACTTACGCAAACCGGGCGTTGATACACGTTGTAAACTCTTGATGGCGTTAACTTTGTTAACCGGATCATACTTCAAGGCAATCTTAATAGTGCCCTGAGGTCCATCCTCCACAAACTTGTAGGAAAGGATATATCCCTTCTCAAACAGAATGCGAGTGATCTCTTTTTTCAGATTCGAAGCCGGTACTTCTACCACACGGTGGCCGGCTTTGATTGCATTTCTGAGTCGAGTCAGATAATCTGCGATTGGATCTGTCATAATGTTTTGTTGTTAAATTAATCCCGCCTTTCGGGACAATATTTAATAATGTTAATTTTACCAGCTGGCTTTCTTTACGCCAGGGATCAGGCCTTGAGAAGCCATCTCGCGGAACTGGATACGGCTCAAACCAAAAGCACGCATATAGCCTTTCGGACGACCGGTGATCTTGCAACGGTTGTGCAGACGAACCGGACTTGCGTTCTTTGGCAGAGCTTGGAGACCTTCATAGTCACCATCCTTGAGGAGTTGAGCACGCTTGGCAGCATATTTTGCCACCAATTTTGCGCGCTTTACCTCACGAGCTTTCATTGATTCTTTTGCCATAGTCTCTTACTTTTTGAATGGTAATCCAAACTCACGCAAGAGAGCGAAACCTTCCTCGTCCGTGTTGGCGGTCGTCACGAAGGTGATGTTCATACCAAGGAGTTTGGTGATGTTATCAATGTTAATTTCAGGGAAGATGATCTGCTCGGTGATACCCAAAGTGTAGTTACCACGACCGTCCATCTTGTTGTTGATTCCTTTGAAGTCACGGATACGAGGCAAAGCCACGCGTACCAGACGCTCAAGGAACTCATACATTTGCTCGCCACGAAGGGTTACGCGTACGCCGATAGGCATGTGCTTACGCACCTTGAAACCGGCGATATCCTTCTTCGACTCAGTAGCTACGGCTTTCTGACCTGCAATAGCAGTCATCTCGTTGAGAGCAACCTCAATGATCTTCTTGTCTGCTACGGCTTCACCGAGACCCTGATTGAGCACAATCTTCTGGAGACGAGGGCACTGCATTACTGTAGTGTAGCCAAACTCCTTCATCAGGATAGGAACGATACGCTCCTTGTAATCCTGCTTCAAACTTGCTGTATTCATACTTAGATCTCCTTACCGGTTTTTTTACTTACACGTACAAGCTTACCATCCTTGCGTACACGACCAACACGTACCGGTTTGCCGTCCTCTACCACGTTGAGGTTAGAGATATGGATGGGAGCCTCTTGTTTAACAATTCCGCCTTGCGGATTCTTTGCATTGGGTTTGGTACTCTTGGATACCATGTTGACACCCTCTACGATTGCACGCTGCTTTTCCACGAGCACCTCCAGCACACGGCCGGTTTTGCCCTTAGAAGCACCTGCGTTTACATAAACGGTATCACCCTTTTTGATATGTAATTTTGCCATTACTGTAACAATTTAGATGATTTAAAGCACTTCCGGTGCCAGTGAAATAATCTTCATATTCGTTTGACGCAGCTCACGAGCTACAGGGCCGAAAATACGACTGCCACGGAGCTCACCAGCGTTGTTGACCAATACACATGCATTGTCATCAAAGCGGATATACGAACCGTCTGCACGACGTACCTCTTTCTTCACGCGAACAACGATTGCACGGCTGACCGTACCATCCTTGATCTCGCTCGAAGGAATAACACCCTTTACTGCTACTACTACTGTATCACCCAGGCTGGCGTAACGTTTCTTGGTGCCACCCAGAACGCGGATTACCAGTGCCTCTTTAGCACCCGAGTTGTCCGCAACTACGAGTCTTGATTCTTGCTGTACCATATTACTTAGCCCTTTCGATAATTTGAGTTAGACGCCAACGAATAGTCTTGCTCAGAGGACGAGTCTCCATGATGCGTACTGTATCACCGATACCGCACTCGTTCTTCTCGTCATGAACATGGAACTTGCGTGTCTTATTGACAAACTTACCGTAAATCGGGTGTTTCTCCTTCCACTTTACGGCTACGACGATTGTCTTCTCCATCTTGTTGGAAACGACGATACCGACGCGTTCTTTTCTTAGATTTCTTTCCATTTCAATTGTCGTTTTTTACTTGTTAATTTCTCTTGCACGTAACTCCGTTGCAAGGCGCGCGATAGTCTTACGAGCAACCTTAATCTGCAATGGATTGTCAAGCGGAGAAATGCTGTGATTGAGTTTCAACTGAACCAGATTGTTCTTCTCTGCGTCCAAACGCTCCTGAATCTCAGCGGTGGTTAATTCTTTAATTTCTGCTGTTTTCATAATCCTAATTAAACATTTTGGGTTGGGTCGTAATCACGTCTTACGACAAATTTGGTTGTAATAGGAAGCTTCTGAGCTGCAAGGCGGAGTGCCTCTTTTGCGATCTCGTAGCTTACACCATCAATCTCGAAGATGACACGTCCTGGTTCCAATGGAACTACGAATCCTTCCGGAGCACCTTTACCCTTACCCATACGGACATCCAAAGGCTTCTTCGTGATTGGTTTATCCGGGAATACGCGGATCCAAACCTGACCTTGACGTTGCATATAGCGGGTAACTGCGATACGGGCTGCTTCGATTTGACGACCTGTCAACCAGATGGTACCAAGACTCTTGATACCGAACGAGCCAAATACGAGCTCATTGCCGCGGTGAGCCACACCCTTGATGCGGCCTTTTTGGCAGCGGCGGAATTTAGTTTTCTTCGGTTGTAACATAACTGTTTAATCTACAAATCGTTAAAAATTATTTTTTGTTTCTACGGAAACCACCACGACGATCACGACGATCATCACGACGATCAGGACGGTTGTCCTTTGCAGGAGTGAAGTTAGGAGCAAGATCCTTCTTGCCAAATACCTCACCACGGCAAATCCAAACCTTTACACCAATAATACCTACTTTGGTGAGAGCACCTACGTGACAGTAGTCGATGTCTGCACGAAGAGTATGCAACGGGGTACGACCCTCTTTGTACATCTCCTTGCGAGCCATCTCGGCACCGTTCAAACGGCCCGATACCTGCACTTTGATACCCTCAGCACCCATACGCATGGTGCTCTGGATAGCCATCTTCACTGCACGACGATATGCAATCTTACCCTCGAGCTGACGAGCAATCTTGTTAGCAACGATCGTTGCATCCAATTCCGGACGTTTAACCTCGAAGATGTTGATCTGTACATCCTGCTTGGTGATTTTCTTCAATTCCTCTTTCAATTTGTCAACTTCTTGTCCACCCTTTCCGATGATATAACCGGGGCGAGCGGTGCAGACAGTTACAGTTACAAGTTTCAGAGTTCTCTCTATGACGATACGAGAAATACTAGCCTCTGCCAAACGGGCATTCAGGTACTTGCGGATCTTTGCATCCTCAAGAAGAGTATCTCCGAAATTCTTACCGCCAAACCAGTTGGAATCCCAACCACGTACAATACCAAGGCGGTTTGCAATTGGATTAATTTTCTGTCCCATTTTGGTTTTTACTTTTCAGTGTTAGTATTTTTAGTATCTACAAAGATAGTAACATGGTTAGAACGCTTGCGGACGCGATATGCACGACCCTGAGGAGCGGGAAGCATACGTTTGAGCATCATTCCGCCGTCTACCGTGATGTTACTTACATACAATGTTTCTTGATCTGCCTTCTTGCCGGTCTTGGTCTCCCAGTTGGCAATTGCAGATTTCAGCAATTTCTCCAGTGCACGGCTTGCCTCTTTTGTCGAGAAATGCAATGCACCGAGTGCGCGGTTCACTTCCAAGCCACGAATCATATCTGCAACAAGACGCATCTTGCGAGGCGAGGTAGGAACGTTATTAAGCTTAGCAAAGTATTGGTTCTTGCGAGCCTCCTTCATTGCCTCAGCTGTATTATGTTTTCTAGCACCCATTTTAATCTAAATGTTTTTTAATGTTGTTTAATGATTCAATGGATTACTTTCTGTTACCCGAGTGACCGCGGAACGTACGGGTCGGAGCAAACTCACCGAGCTTGTGACCTACCATATTCTCCGTTACGTAAACAGGAATGAATTTGTTTCCATTGTGAACTGCAATAGTATGACCTACAAAATCAGGAGAGATCATCGATGCACGGCTCCAGGTCTTAACAACTTCTTTCTTGTTAGCCTCATTCATAGCCAGCACCTTCTTCTCCAGCTTTACGCTGATAAACGGTCCTTTTTTCAATGAACGACTCATAATGTTAACTTGATTTTAATAGGTTTTACTTCTTACGTCTTTCAATAATGTACTGATTGCTCTGGTTCTTTGGACGACGCGTCTTGTAACCCTTAGCGAGCAAGCCCTTACGTGAACGTGGGTGTCCACCGGATTGACGGCCTTCACCACCACCCATCGGGTGATCTACAGGGTTCATTACAACACCACGGTTGTGCGGACGACGACCCAGCCAACGGCTGCGACCTGCCTTACCGCTCTTCTCCAAAGCGTGATCACTGTTACCAACAACTCCTACAGTTGCCTTACATGCGCTCAGCACCTTACGCAACTCGCCCGAAGGCAATTTGATGATTGCGTACTTGTCCTCACGGCTCGAAAGCTGTGCGAACGTACCGGCACTACGTACCATGCAAGCACCCTGACCAGGACGCAACTCAATGTTGTGAATCAACGTACCCAGAGGGATGTTTACCATAGGAAGAGCATTACCTACTTCAGGAGCAGCGTTCTCTCCCGACATTACTGTTTGACCTACTTGCAGTCCATTAGGTGCAAGAATGTAGCGCTTCTCGCCATCAGCATAGAATAGCAGCGCGATGCGAGCCGAACGGTTCGGATCGTACTCTATCGTCTTTACTGTTGCGGGTACACCATCTTTGTTGCGCTTGAAGTCAATTACACGATATTTCTGCTTGTGTCCACCGCCAATATAACGCATGGTCATTTTACCTACATGGTTACGACCACCCGTCTTGCGCTTTCCGTACACAAGCGATTTCTCTGGAGCGCTTGCTGTAATTGTCTCAAACGCACCAATAACTTTGTGTCTTTGCCCCGGTGTAGAGGGCTTAAATTTACGAACAGCCATTGTTAAATATTGCTATAAAAATCGATTGTTTCACCTTCTTTCAGGGTTACGATAGCTTTCTTGTAAGCCTGCTTAGCACCACGCAACAGACCGCTCTTAGTATAGCGCTGTTTTGTCTTCGGAGCTACAATCAGGGTGTTTACATCCGCAACCTGAACATTATACATCTCTTCTACTGCTTTCTTGATTTCCACCTTGTTAGCAGTACGCTCTACTTGAAAACCGTAACGATTCAACTTCTCGCCTGCGGCGGTCATCTTCTCTGTGACGATTGGTTTGATAATAATTGCCATAATCTGATCCTCCTTAAGCCTTAAAAGTTGCCTCAATAGCAGCTGCCGAAGCCTCGGTCAATACTACTACGTTGGAATTCATAATCGTGTAGGTGTTCAACTCGTTAGCTGTAATCACATTCGTGCGCTCGATGTTCGAAGCAGATTTGATTACATTAACATCGTTCTCTGCAGTTACAAACAGCACCTTCTTGCCGGACAACTGAAGAGCTTTCAGCACCTCAATCATTGCCTTCGTCTTCGGAGCCTCGAACTGGAGAGCATCCAAAACGATCAACTGATCCTGTTTAGCGCGCAGACTCAATGCAGACTTACGAGCCAATTGTTTGATTTTCTTGTTCAATTTGAAGCTATAGTCACGAGGTACCGGGCCAAAAATAGTACCACCACCTACGCGTACCGGAGACTTCAAATCACCCGGACGAGCTCCACCGCCACCTTTCTGACGACCAAGCTTACGGGTAGAGTGAGCATTCTCACTACGTTGTTTAGCCTTAGCTGTACCCTGACGGTTGTTAGCCAAGAATTGCTTAACGTCCAAGTAAATAGCGTGGTCGTTAGGCTCGATACCGAAGATTGCGTCGTTGAGAGCGATCTTCTTGCCGGTCTCCTTGCCGGCCATGTTCAAAATACTAAGTTCCATCTCTAATTACTTGTTAATCATTACTACTGAGTTCTTTGCACCCGGAATACTACCCTTGACCATGATCAAGTTGTACTCTGGAATCACTTTCAATACGGTGAGGTTCTGAATCGTTACGCGGTCTGTACCCATGTGACCTGCCATACGCGTACCCGGGAATATACGGCTCGGGTATGCACATGCACCTACAGAACCCGGTGCACGAAGACGGTCATCCTGACCGTGAGTAGACTGGCCTACACCACCGAAACCGTGGCGCTTAACCACACCTTGGAAACCTTTACCCTTGCTGGTACCGATCACGTCAACGTACATACCCTCCTCAAAGAGGTCAGCTACGGTCAACGTCTGGCCAAGAGTCAGTTCTCCCTCATAGTCAAATTCAGCAAGGTGACGCATCGGTTGCACACCAGCTGCTTTGAAATGGCCGGCTTCTGCCTTGTTCGTGTGCTTCTCGCTCTTCGGCATAAAACCGATCTGAGCAGCGCTGTAACCGTCCTTCTCGACGGTCTTGAGCTGAGTAACCACGCAAGGGCCAGCCTCAATAACGGTGCACGGGATGTTTTTGCCGTCGGCACCGAAGACGGAAGTCATTCCGATCTTTTTTCCTAATAAACCTGGCATTGTTGCTTAGTTTGAGCAGATTTGGTTTTTCCGGTAAGGGAGTTATGGGGTACATAATGACCGAACCGAAAAGCCGAAGATGCCGCGAAAAAGCAAAATTATCAAACCTTAATCTCTACTTCAACACCGCTAGCGAGTTCGAGCTTCATCAAAGCCTCTACAGTCTTGTTGTTGCTGTTGTAGATGTCGATCAGACGCTTGTAACTAGCCAACTCGAATTGCTCACGAGCTTTCTTGTTAACGAAGGTCGAGCGGTTAACTGTGAAGATACGCTTGTGCGTCGGCAGTGGAATAGGACCACTTACTACAGCACCTGTTGCCTTTACCGTCTTCACAATCTTCTCTGCGGATTTATCCACCAAATTGTGGTCGAACGATTTCAGTTTGATACGAATTTTTTGACTCATAATTGTTTATTATTTATTATTTTTTTGTTGTTTTGCGGAGCGCAGACCACCTAAAGAGTCATTTGCTCAGATGACCCACACCCCGCATGGGGTTTTTCTTGTCAGCGTACCTACCAACACGTACGGGTGTACGTGTATGTACGCATGTATTTTTATTGAACGTGTATGTGCGCACACTTGCGCACATACGCGCCTTTTATTCATTAAACCAGATCAACGCGGCCGCCTACCTCAGTGAGGACAGTCTTAGCGATCGAGCTGCTTACTGCGTCATAGTGGCTGAACTCCATCGAGCTGGTAGCACGACCACTGGTGATGGTACGCAGAGCGGTTACATAACCGAACATCTCGCTCAATGGCACCTTAGCCTTGACAATACGTGCGCCATTGTGAGCGGTATCCATACCCTCAACCTGGCCACGACGCTTGTTCAAGTCACCGATGACATCACCCATAGACTCCTCCGGAGTAACAACCTCCACTTTCATAATCGGCTCCATCAGTACCGGTTTAGCCTTTGCACATGCACTCTTGAATGCCATCTGTGCACAGATCTCGAACGACAACTGATCAGAGTCTACCGGGTGGAAGCTACCGTCGATAACGGTCACTTTCAGTTTATCCAGCGGATAACCGGCCAATACACCGGTCTTCATAGCCTCGTTGAAGCCCTTCTCAATAGCAGGGATATACTCCTTAGGAATGTTACCACCCTTAACGATATCCTCAAACTGCAGTGTACCCTCGAAGCCTTCGTCAGCCGGCTCTACGCGGACGATCATGTCTGCGAACTTACCACGACCACCGGATTGCTTCTTATAGGTCTCACGCAACTCAACAGCCTGCGAGATAGCCTCGCGGTAAGCTACCTGAGGACGACCTTGGTTACACTCAACCTTGAACTCACGTTTCAGACGGTCGATAATGATCTCCAAGTGGAGCTCACCCATACCCGAGATGACAGTTTGACCCGTCTGCTCGTCGGTCTTAACGGTGAACGTCGGATCCTCTTCTGCCAACTTAGCCAAACCAACACCCAGTTTATCAAGGTCTGCCTGGCTCTTCGGCTCAACGGAGATACCGATCACCGGTGCCGGGAACTCGATCGACTCCAGTACGATAGGCTTATCCTCAGAGCAGAGGGTATCGCCCGTGCGTATATCCTTAAATCCTACGCCTGCGCCTATATCACCCGCGAGGATGGTATCCACAGGGTTCTGGTGGTTGGAGTGCATCTGGAAGATACGGCTAATACGCTCTTTCTTACCCGAACGCGGGTTGTAAACATACGATCCTGCATCCAACTTACCGGAGTAAACACGGAAGTAGCACAGACGTCCTACGTACGGATCGGTAGCAATCTTGAATGCCAATGCACAGAGAGGCTCATTGTCGTCCGGTTTACGAACGAGCTCTTCGCCACTCTCAGGGCTGGTACCGAAGATCTCCGGAGTATCCATAGGACTCGGCAGGTATGCACAAACAGCATCAAGCATCGTCTGCACACCTTTGTTCTTAAACGAGCTACCGCAGATTACCGGGAACATCTTCATCGACAGCGTACCCTTGCGGATAGCTACGCGGATCTCATCCTCAGTAATAGTCGAAGGATCGTCGAAGTATTTCTCCATCAGCGTGTCATCGAACTCAGAGATGGTCTCGAGCATCTTGTCGCGCCACTCCTCTGCCTCTGCTACGAGGTCTGCAGGAATATCCTCAACCGAATACTCAGCGCCCATGGTCTCATCGTGCCAGATGATAGCTTTCATACGAACGAGGTCAACCACACCCTTGAAAGTCTCCTCTGCGCCGATAGGAATCTGGATAGCACAAGGAGTTGCACCCAGCACCTCTTTGATCTGACGTACCACGTCAAAGAAGTTAGCACCGGAGCGGTCCATCTTGTTGACGTAGCAGATACGCGGTACGTTGTACTTGTCAGCCTGACGCCAAACGGTCTCAGACTGCGGTTGTACACCACCTACCGAGCAAAGTGCCATCACAGCACCATCCAAGATACGCAGCGAACGCTCTACCTCTACAGTAAAGTCCACGTGACCCGGAGTGTCGATCAGGTTGATCTTGTATTTGTTACCTGCATAGTTCCAGAAAGTGGTAGTAGCAGCAGACGTGATCGTAATACCACGCTCTTGCTCTTGCTCCATCCAGTCCATCGTAGCGGCACCATCGTGTACCTCACCAATCTTGTGTGTCAAACCGGTGTAGAAGAGGATACGCTCCGAGGTAGTTGTCTTACCGGCATCGATGTGGGCCATGATACCGATGTTGCGATTCAAATGTAAATCGTGTTTTGCCATAATTGCTTTTTCAATCTTTTTTGTGTCTTACAGCAGCTTGCTGCGGTCTTACAGTGTAACGGTCTTTCAGTGTTAACGGTCTTACAGCAGTTTACTGCGGTCAGATTCTTTAGAATCTAAAATGTGCGAATGCACGGTTAGCCTCAGCCATACGGTGCATATCCTCTTTACGCTTGAAGGCACCACCTTGGTTGTTAAACGCATCCATGATCTCGGCAGCGAGCTTCTCAGCCATCGAGTGACCACCGCGCTTGCGTGCGAATGCGATCATGTTCTTCATTGCGATGCTCTCCTTGCGGTCAGCACGAATCTCTGTCGGCACCTGGAAAGTAGCACCACCGATACGGCGGCTCTTAACCTCTACCAACGGAGTGATATTATCCAATGCCTGCTTCCAGATCTCGAGAGCGGTCTTGTCCTCACTCTTCATTTTGCCCTCTACCGCGTCCAATGCGCCGTAGAAAACAGTGTAAGCAGTACTTTTCTTACCATCCAACATCAGGTGGTTCACAAACTTAGCCACCATTACTTCACCGAACTTTGGATCCGGCAGGATGACACGTTTTTTTGGTTTTGCTTTTCTCATTGTTTTGTTTGTTTTTTTTAGCAGGGAGTGATCTTTAAAGTTTATCTTCAATCGGCCTCCCTTGTGGTTGTTTTGATTCTTCAGCTCTATCTCGTAGGGCTTACTCAACCTTCAACCCATTTGTAATCTGTCCCAAATATGGAACTTTTAGTTAATAAAAGGAATTTTACTGGTCTGCTTCGTTTCTTACAGCAGCTTGCTGCGGTCTTACAATGTAATGATCCTACAGCGCAGCGGTCTTACAGCGAAGCGGTCAAGCGCAGCTTATTTCTTAGCTTTCGGGCGTTTAGCACCGTATTTCGAACGGCGTTGCAAACGGTTAGCTACACCGGCGGTATCCAATGTACCACGAACGATGTGATAACGAACACCCGGCAGGTCTTTAACACGACCGCCACGTACCATTACGATACTGTGCTCCTGAAGATTGTGTCCTTCACCCGGAATGTAAGCATTAACTTCCTTGGTGTTGGTCAGACGAACACGCGCTACTTTGCGCAATGCAGAGTTAGGTTTCTTAGGCGTGGTTGTGTAAACACGTACACAAACGCCGCGACGTTGCGGGCAGCTGTCCAATGCAGGACTTTTGCTCTTGTCGATAAGTTCTGCTCTTCCTTTTCTAACTAATTGTTGAATTGTAGGCATTTTAACTTGTTTTGTTGTTAATAATTTTGTTAATAAAAGTTCCGCTCTTTCCATCCGTTTGTGCCCGCTGGTTCTTGTTGTTTTTATTATACACGTACGCACGAGACGATCACACGCGGCGAAAAAGCATGCAAAGGTACGACTTTTTTTCGACATACACAAATATTTTCTAAAGAAAAGTCTTAAAAAAATCATTTTGCACAATAGACTTTACAAAAAAAACGACAGAGAGGTTCGCTCTTTGCGACCTTGTTGCTGAACGCGAGTGATCGGACCTTTATCGGTATTATATCGGACTCTCATCGTACCCCGATGCTACATATATATACTTTGTATATATTCCGTGATTTTGAAAAAATAACGATTTTTTAGACAAAACACCGCTAAAATTTGCATATGTCAGATATTTTTTGTAATTTTGCACGGCAAAATTGAAATGAATAGTATGAGCAAGGTGTTATTATTGCTGACAGGCGGAACTATCTCTATGGTTCAAGATGCCGATTCGGGTGCATTGCGTCCGGCTGACGAGCAGACTTTTCGCCGTTCGGTTCCCGAGCTGAACAATATCGACGTAGACATCATCGCGTTCACTCCATTATTGGATTCATCGGATGTCAATCCGGAGTGTTGGTCCCGCATGGCGAGTATCATCTATGACCACTACGATGCGTATGACGGCTTTGTGATAGCGCACGGCACGGACACGATGAGTTATTCGGCTTCGGCGTTGAGTTGGATGCTGGAGAACCTGCAAAAACCCGTAGTATTGACCGGCAGTCAGATTCCGGTAGGTGTGTTACGCAGCGATGCGAAAGAGAACCTGCTGACCGCCATCGAGATAGCCGGAGCCAAAGATGAGGACGGTGAGGCTATTGTGCCGGAGGTGACGATCTATTTTGAGGGGCGTTTGTTCCGCGGGAACCGTACGACCAAGCGCAATGCGGAACACTTCTCGGCCTTCAACAGTTATAACTATCCCCCGCTTGCCAAGGCGGGTGTTCACATCACGTATCAGCCTCATCTGGTGCACTATAGCGATCCTTCTTTGCCGCTAAAATTGCACATCCAGTGTGACACAAATGTGGCGCTGCTAAAGCTGTTCCCGGGCATCACCGAACCGGTGGTAAGCAGCATACTGGCCACTCCGGGACTGCGTGGTGTAGCACTGGAAACTTTCGGTTCGGGCAACGCCCCTACCGCAGAATGGTTGACGAGGCTATTGGCTGATGCCGTTAAGCGGGGCATAGTGATCGTGAGCAAGACCCAGTGTAGCACGGGATCGGTGGAAATGGGGCGTTATGAGACATCGGTAGGACTGATGCAAGCCGGCGTGTTGTCTGGGTATGATATCACGACAGAAGCGCTAGTGACGAAGATGATGTATCTGTTCGGCGAATGTGGAGACGACACAGAGCGCGTCAAGCAGTTGTTGCAGACCAACTTGTGCGGAGAAATGACAATCGATTAATTAAGAATTAAAAATAAAAAATTACATGTCATATGAAAAATTTAGAACCTAAAGGTTTGTGGAACAGTTTCTACAGCCTGACCCGGATTCCGCGTCCGAGCGGAAAAAAAGAAGCAGTATCGCAATTCTTAGTTGACTACGGTAAGAGTCTCGGTTTGGAGACGATGCAAGACGAGATCGGCAATGTGCTGATTCGTAAACCCGCCAGTCCGGGTATGGAGAATCATCCGGGTGTTATCCTGCAGGGACACATGGATATGGTGCCTCAGAAGAACAGCGACAAGGTGTTTGATTTTGAGACCGATCCGATTGAGGCATATGTAGAAGACAATGGCGAATGGGTGACCGCTAACGGCACTACGCTGGGTGCAGATAACGGTATCGGCGTGGCTACCGCCATGGCTATTCTGGCCGACAAGAACGCTGTTCATCCACCGCTGGAGGCTTTCTTTACTGTGGACGAAGAGACAGGTATGTATGGTGCGTTTGATTTGAAGGGTGGTTGGTTGCAGGGCAAGTATCTGTTGAACCTCGACTCGGAGACAGAAGGAGAACTGTATGTAGGTTGTGCCGGCGGTGTGGACACAACGGCAGTGTTTGACTACGAGCCGGTTGAGACCGAAGAAGGTGATATCGCTCTACGTATAGCTATCAAGGGTTGCAAAGGTGGTCACTCTGGATGTGACATCAACCTGCAGCGTGCCAACGCCATCAAGCAGCTCTTCCGCGTACTCAAAGAAGCGGTGGTAAGCTACGAGGCTCGTCTGGCATCGGTAGAAGGCGGTTCGTTGCGCAATGCTATTCCGCGCGAGGCATCCGCAGTGATCACCATTCCGCAGGAGAACTACGACGATGTGACCGACATGGTAGCACGCTGGGAGGACCAGCTACTAAGCGAGTTTGAGGGCATAGAGCCCGACATGAAGCTGACAGTCGAAGAGGTAGAATGCCCCAAGCAGGAGATGCCGGAAGATGTACAAGACTTTCTAATTCACGCTATCACGCTTTGTCCGCACGGAGTATATCGGATGATTCCTGAGATGCCGGACATCGTAGAGACGAGCAACAATCTGGCTATGATTGAGACGAAAGAGGGCAAGGTAACGGCATACTGTCTGACACGCTCATCGGTAGAGAGCCGCAAAGAGGAACTGCAGTCGGTGATTGAGTCAGCCTTCTCGCTGGCGGGAGCAAAAGTGACATTCTCGGGTTCTTATCCGGGTTGGAAGCCCAACTTCAAGAGCCCGTTGCTGGCCACAATGAAGAGCATCTATGAGCAGCAGTTTGGCAACGCGCCCCGCGTAGTGATTATCCATGCAGGCTTGGAGTGCGGAATCATCGGTCGCAACTACCCGAACATGGAGATGATATCTTTTGGTCCGACCATCGAACATCCGCACAGCCCGGACGAGCGTGTGAACATAGCTACCGTACAGAAATTCTATCAGTATGTACTGGCTACGTTGAAGGCGCTGTAAGAAGCGACCATTGATAGTTAGAAAAGAATAGAGGTTCTCATTTGCTGAGAACCTCTACTGCTTTCTTGGTAGTGTCATCGTCACGCTCTAAGAGCGGGAAGAATCCCTGATCACCTAATATATTACGCACGACGTACGCGTTGATAAGGCGCTCGATAAGCGGACGCGACTTGGCTACTTGTGCCTCTTCGGGTTTCATATCCTTGGAGCGGCAGAAGGCCACGAACTCAGGATACCAGTTGGCTTGAAGGAGATGACGCTCCATGTCTTGCCACGACGTTATCTTTTTGAGTTCCTTACGATGCTTGTCGGTATATTTGTATGCAAACTGGTAGGTGTATGCCAAATTAATAGCCTCGTTGGAGAATGGCGTATAGAGCGAAGTGTCACGTCCTACAAAATAGTCGGGCATGATACCTCCGCCGCCATGAACGACACGTCCTTGTTTGGTATAGTAGGTAGTCGTGTCCTGATGAATGCTATCAGCTGAATACTGCTCTCCGTGCTCAAAGCGCTCGTAGAACGACTTCTGGTAGCTCTCTGCTTCGCCCATAGTGTAGGGTTTTTGAATGCAACGACCGGATGGCGTATAATAGCGTGCGACTGTCATACGCACAGCTGAGCCATCGTCAAAGGGGAGCTGTTGTTGTACGAGTCCTTTACCGAACGAGCGGCGTCCGATGATCTGCGCGCGGTCATTATCCTGCATAGCGCCGGCGAAGATCTCGCTTGCGGAAGCAGAGAAATCGTCGATAAGCACCACGATAGGCGTGCTCTGGAAACGTCCGAGTCCATTGGCTTTGGCTTCGTAGCGAGGATATTTGCGTCCCTCAGCATAGACAATCATATCACCACGGCTAAGAAACTCGTTAGCCATTTTGATAGCTTGTTCCATGTATCCGCCGGAGTTCTCGCGCAGGTCGATGATATAACGGTCGGCACCCTGTTCGCGCAACTCTGAAAGCGCGGTAATAAACTCGCGATACGTATTCTCTGCAAACTTGTTAACTCGCACAAAACCAATGGTATGCTTGCCGGACTGGATGGTAAACTTGGCATCGACAGAGGTGACAGGGATGTCTCCGCGTACGACGGTGTAATGCAACAGTTTGGCCGTGCCGGCACGCTTGATGCCCAGTTTGACCTTGGTGCCCTTTTCGCCACGCAGGGTATGCATTACTTTCTCGTTGTTGATCTTCTTGCCTACGAAGACTGAGTCATCGACCGTAACAATCTTGTCACCGGCCAGTATACCCACTCCTTCGCAAGGTCCTCCGGCTATGACAGCGATGATAGCGACCGTGTCTTGTTGGATACTGAACTGCACACCAATGCCTGAGAACGAGCCCGACAACTCCGAGTTGACCATCTCGAGATCTTCCTTGGGGATGTACGCAGAATGCGGATCCAACTTCTGGACGATATCGCGCATGATATCCTCGGTGATACTGTCGGTATTGATTTCATCCACATACCCCTGTCGCATCATATCGATGAGTTGGTCCACCTTAGAGGAGTTTTGACTGTATATCTGTCCGTTACGGATAAAGAAACGTTGCTGCGCTGTAGCAGTATTGCTTAGCGCATGTCCCACCATAAAGCCTACCAAAAGGCAGATAACGGTAACTGTAGGAAGAATGTACTTTTTCATTGTTATTTATCGTTGAGCGTTTGGTCACTGAGCAGTTCGACCTCTATACCGGCTCGTTTGAGCAGTTCTACTCCGTCCATAAGGCGGTACTCTTCGCCATAGACAACTCGTTTGATGCCCGACTGGATGATCAACTTAGAGCACTCCAGGCACGGCGAGGCCGTAACATAGAGCGTAGCGCCGGCAGATGAGTTGTTGGAGCGTGCCACTTTGGTCAGTGCATTGGCCTCGGCATGGAGCACATAGGGTTTTGATACATTGTTTTCGTCCTCGCATATGTTCTCAAACCCGGAAGGTGTGCCGTTGTACCCGTCGGAGATGATCATCTGGTCTTTGACCAGCAGCGCCCCCACTTTGCGTCGTACGCAGTAGCTGTTCTCCGCCCAAGTACGTGCCATACGCATGTACAGATAGTCGCGTTTTTGTTGTTTATCCATGAAGTAATTGCTTTGCAAATTCTTTAATGTTGACTCCGTCGAACGTGCCGCTACTCATCATTAGCAGGGCAGTGTTATCGTACTCCAATTCTTTGAGCCGTGCTTGCAGCGCTTCGCTCTCGGTAAATACCTCTACATTTTTCGTGCCAAAAGCTTTGCGCACATCTTCCGAGGTAATGGGTGTCAGGCGTTTATGCTCGATCACCTTGGGGTTGAAATAGACGTAAGCGATATCGGCTTCCTTCATGCAATCTTTGTATTGCGGTAGGAAATCCACCATGAGGCTGCTGAAGGTATGGAGTTCCATGCAGGCGATGAGTTTCTTCTCCGGGTAACGTTCCCGTACGGCATTGATAGTCGCTTTCAGTTTGGAAGGGCTGTGCGCAAAATCTTTGTATGCCACACTAGTGTCGGTCTGGCATATTTTCTCCAAGCGGTTGCTTGCACCAGTGAAAGTGCTTATCTCACGATAGTAGTCATCTGGAGCGATACCTATAGAGTGGCATGCCAGCATAGCGGCTTGGAGATTCTGCATGTTATGTTTGCCAAACACCTGCATGGGGACATCGCCTTGATACGCATTGTAGGGGATGCAAATGATATCCTTGCGTGCTTGGGCTGCAATCGATTGCAGATTAGGGTCTCCGTCGAAATAAATAAAGCTGCCATTGGGTTCGAAGCTATCGACAAATTGACGGAAAGTATCAACATATTTGTCGAAAGTAGGGAATACATTGATATGATCCCAAGCTATACCTGTCAAGATAGCCACATGGGGATGGTACCATAGGAATTTTGAACGCAGATCCAGCGGACTAGTGAGATACTCGTCACCCTCAAATACAGCATACTTGGCGGTGTCAGACAATCGAACCATTCGTTCAAAGCCATCTATTTGGGCACCCACCATATAGTCAGCCTCTATGCCCATGCGATTGAGCACATAGAGGATCATGGCTGTAGTGGTGGTTTTGCCATGACTACCTCCAACGACAATACGTATCTTGTCACGCGTCTGCTCGTAGAGGTACTCAGGGAAGGAGTAGATCTTGAGTCCCAGTTCGCGAGCACGCACCAGTTCCGGATTGTCCTCTCTGGCATGCATACCAAGAATGATGGCATCGATATCCGGTGTTATACGCTCTGGATGCCATCCCATCCGGTCAGGCAGTAGTCCTGCTTGACGCAAATGAGTGAGTGCAGGATCGAATATCTCGTCGTCCGATCCTGTCACCACGTATCCTTGTTTGGAGGCTACCGCCATGGCCAAGTTGTGCATGGCAGCTCCTCCGATGGCTATGAAGTGGATTCTCATATTACGCAAACAGTTTGCCGAAGTCCTCGTGGGAGATGGTTTTGTCTTCGATTTTAGCAGCGCCCTGTACAGCCTCGTAAATCTTGTTCTCTGCTACGCGCTCAACGATGCCACGAAGTTGATCTTCTTTCTTGAGCATGTCTTGTGCAAAGTTCTCAAGATACTTGTCATCCACATGCATCAAGCCGTACTGCATAAACTGCATGCGTGCCACTTCTTTGGCATATGCCTCTACGTCTTCTTTCTCAATCTTGATGTCGTAAGCCTTCATCAGTTGGTCTTTAGCCAACTGCCATTTGAGTTGCTCGAGCATAGCGGGGAACTCTTTGTCGAGTTGCTCAGCCGTCATCTTATCGTCTGTGTTGAGCACCCAACGCTTAAGGAAGTCTTCCGGGAAAGCCACTTTCTCCATCTTCTTCATGATAGCTTCTTTGGCATCCAAACCAAATTTGTACTTGGAGTCCTCAGCCATATTCTGCTCGATCTCTGCTTTGACGCGTGCGCGGAACTCAACCTCGTCTTTAGGAGCGTTCTCACCGTATACTTTAGCGAACAGTTCGCCGTCAATCTTAGCAGCCTGATGGCGAGTAACAGACTGGATCTCGAAGGTGAAATCAGACTCAAGTCCAGCTGCTTGCTCCTTAGTAATAGAAAGCATCGAGCTTACCTCTACCTCGCTACCGTACGCTTTCATCGGGTTGAAGGTGATGATATCGCCTTTTTTAGCTTTAGCAAACAATTTCTGCTGTTTTTTATCCTTCATATACTGCGGGTTGAGGATAGCATTCTCTTTAACGATACCTTCCTCTTTCTGCTCGGTAAGCAGACCGCGGAGTACGTCGCCTTCTTTGACGTCGTCCACCTCAACATACTCGCCAAAACGCTCGGCATAGCTTTGTACTTGTTTGTCCACCATTTCGTCGGTGACCTCAATGGTATAGCGGGTGAGTTTGTTTTTACCATTCAGTTTGGCATCAAACTCCGGTGCCACAGCGATGTCGAAAGCGAAAGTGAACGTATCCTCGTTGTCAAGGTCGATGTTCTTGGTCAACTCGTTGTTAGGCATCGGATCACCCAGCACATGAAGATCATTGTCTTCGATATGCTTTTGCAGGTTCTCTCCTACGAGGCGGTTGAGTACATCTGCCAATACGCCTTTACCATACATTTTTTTGACCAGTCCGACCGGTACCATGCCAGGACGGAAACCGGGGATTTGTGCTTTTTGGCGAATTTTCTTTAGCTCTTGTTGAACTGCTTCTTGATAGTCTGTCGGCTCAATAGTCAGGCTGAGCACAGCGGTGAGATCCTTGATCTCTGATTGATTGATTTGCATAATGTTATTTTGTTTTTTAATCGTTTTTTCTTATTAAACTCGACCTGCGCGTTTGCGCTCCAGCTCGTCGAGTATGATCTTACGAATACGCATCGACTGCGGCGTTACCTCTACATACTCATCCTCCTTGATATACTCCAGTGCCTCTTCCAAGCTCATCCGTATCGGCGGCGGGAGGCAAGCTTTCTCATCGGACGATTTGGTACGCATATTGGTCAGTTTTTTGGACTTGGTGACATTGATAACGATATCGCCTTCTTTGGCATTCTCGCCCACCACTTGTCCGGCATATACCTCCTCTTGCGGATCGATAAAGAACTTACCACGGTCTTGCAGTTTATCCAATGCATAAGCATAAGCCGTGCCGGCTTCCATGGCGATGAGCGAACCGTTGTTGCGTTTAACGATCTCGCCTTTCCACGGTTGGTACTCGAGGAAACGGTGCGCCATGATAGCTTCGCCAGCGGAGACATTCATTACGTAGGTACGCATACCCATGATACCGCGGGAGGGAATGGTGAACTCGAGGTGTACACGATCGTTGACCATCTCCATCTTGGTCATCTCACCTTTGTGGGTAGAAACGAATTCGATGATCTTGCCCGAGCACTCTTCCGGTGTGTTGACCGTAAGGCTCTCGACGGGTTCGCATTTGACGCCGTCTATCTCTTTGACGATCACTTGCGGTTGACCGACTTGTAGCTCGTAGCCTTCGCGACGCATGGTCTCGATTAATACAGATAAGTGTAGCACACCACGACCGTAGACACGCCAAGACGATTCTTCTGCGCCTTTCTCTACGCGCAACGCAAGGTTCTTCTCCAGTTCTTTGTTGAGTCGCTCTTGTATATGGCGGCTGGTAACGAACTTACCTTCTTTGCCGAAGAACGGGCTATCGTTGATACAGAAGGTCATTGACATTGTAGGCTCGTCGATAGCGATTGGTTTGAGAGCCTCGGGTTCTACTGCATCGCAAACGGTATCGCCGATTTCGAAACCGTCAATACCGATCATGGCGCAGATATCACCGTTGCGTACCACGTTGGTTTTAACGTGTCCCATGCCAGAGAATGTGTGCAGTTCCTTGATCTTGGTTTTAACCATCGTCCCATCTTTCTTAGCCAATGTCACTGTCTGTCCATCTTTGAACTCACCACGATGCACACGGCCGATAGCAATACGTCCCACATAGGGGCTATAGTCCAGGCTCGTCACGAGCATCTGCGGCGTACCTTCGTTCTCTTTAGGTGCGGGGATATATTGGATGATGGCGTCCATCAAGTCTGTGAGATCCGTTGTGGGTTTGCGCCAGTCGGTGGACATCCATCCTTGCTTAGCCGAGCCATACAGCGTCTGGAAATCGAGTTGGTCATCCGTTGCGTTGAGGTTACACATCAGATCGAAGACCTCTTCTTGCACCTCGTCGGGGCGACAGTTGAGTTTGTCGACCTTGTTGATCACCACGATCGGCTTCAGTCCCAGTTCTAACGCCTTCTGCAGCACAAAGCGTGTCTGCGGCATTGCACCTTCAAAAGCATCCACCAAGAGCAATACGCCGTCTGCCATGTTCAGCACACGCTCTACTTCGCCTCCGAAATCCGCGTGACCCGGAGTATCAATAATGTTGATTTTAGTCCCTTTGTAGTCGATTGCCACATTCTTGGCGAGAATCGTTATTCCACGTTCACGCTCCAAGTCATTGTTGTCTAAGATCAACTCACCTTTGTTCTCATTCTCGCGAAACAAGTTCGCGGTGTACAGCATTTTATCGACCAGGGTCGTTTTCCCATGATCGACGTGTGCAATAATAGCTATATTTCGTATATTCTGCATAATTCTTTAATCTTCTCGTGGCCGCGCGTACCGATATGCGCACACTCACGCAAATTAGTCCGCAAAGGTAAGAAAAAATGCGCACATGTGCAAATTTTTTTTACTTTTGCAGCTAAAAAGGCTTACTTTACCCTGAAATTACGCGAAAATGATCGTAGGAACGATATAGATTGCTATAAGTACTCCCCAGTACAGAAGGAAGACGATACTGCGGTGTACAGAGTCTTTTTGGCGGAAGAAGACTGTTCCTAAGCCTGTGAGTAATGCTAGTGCAACGGGAACTACCATAAGCGGCAATGTAGGATAGACACACATCGCCATCAATGGTAGGTAAAAGAGGGAGAAAAGCATCAAAACAGTACGTTGTCGGATACTGTCCCGCTCGGTGCGTATCACCGCAAAGATGAAGAAATATACGCCCACTCCGGTCAAGAAAACGGGCATTAGCCATTCCTCAGGATCCATCACTTCAAATATCCAGTCTCGCTCCAGGATTGTAGCGTAGGGATTGTTCATCCAGCCCAGCCAGATTGCCAGTACTATATATATAGCAAACGTTCCTATGGCTATGAATGTAGCCAGCAGTGTACGGAAGCTGAACGAAGAGAGCATCATATAGGCAATCCAGATGAACAACGTGAGCCAGATCAGGTCCGGTATCACGAGCGAAGAGAGCAAGACTAAGAGAGTGGATGTGAAGGCATCGCGTGTGGAATCTTTTTGACGGAATCCACGGTAGAGGAGAGAAAACAACCCTATCAGCACACAGACTACCATTTGGCATTTCCAATGCGTGTGTAGCGCCGGGAATACCGCTGTAGTACCCATATATAGCACAGCAGGAAGATAGTCCAGATCATGTAGTATAGCGGCACGTTGGAAGAATGTCACTAATGATATGGCTGCTATACCGGCAAACATAAACGTCAACATCACTTGACCGGGAGGCTGTGCTCCAAGAGAGAATAGCCACGGCAAACACTCCCCTACCAACAACAAGATAGTCATTGGTAGGGAGATGTGTGTTATATGTTTAAGCCATTGTAGCACAGGTTTTTAGTCGATAAATCCTTTGCGACGCAGCAAGTGTTGCGGGTCGGCTGGTTTGCCGCGGAACTCTTCGTAGAGTTCTTGTGCATCGCGTGTACCGCCTTGTTCCAGGAGATGACGGAAGCGCTTGGCCATATCCGGGTTAAGGATGTTGCCCGTCTCTTTGAAGGCAGCAAAAGCATCTGCGTCCAGCACTGCTGACCAAGTGTAGCTATAGTAGCCTGCTTCGTAACCAGTAGTAAAAATATGGTTGTAGAACGTAGGACGATAGCGCACGATGATCTCGTCAATCATGCCCATCTTAGCAAGACTCTGTGCCTCGAATGCGTTCACATCAAGACCTTCTGCGGTAGTCAACTCATGGAAATCCATATCGAGGATAGAAGCCGAGAGGAGCTCTGTGGTCACAAATCCTTGGTTGAACTTGCCTGCGTTGTTGATTTTCTGAATCAGGCTATCCGGAATCACTTCGCCTGTCTGATAGTGGAAAGCGTAGGTACGAATGATCTCGGGTTCATAGCAGTAGTTCTCCATGAACTGTGAAGGCAGTTCGACAAAGTCGCGCGGTGTGTTGGTTCCGCTGAGCGATTTATAGTGTGCTTTGGAGAGCAACCCGTGCAGAGCATGACCAAACTCATGGAAGAGGGTCTCTACATCGTCCATAGAGAGGAGGGACGGATTGTCCTTGGTAGGCTTGTTGAAGTTGCCTACGTTGATGATCACCGGACGATGGTCGACGCCATTGGCATCGATATATTGTGAGGAGATATTGTTCATCCAAGCCCCCGGACGTTTGCCGGCACGCGGGAAGTAGTCGGTATAGAGGAATCCTACCAGAGAACCATTGGCTTCAGTCACCTTAAACACCTCAACCTCAGGATTATATACCGGCATATCATCCACTTTTTCGAAATTGATGCCATACAAGTTATGCGCCAGATCAAAAGCACCTTTGCGTACGTTGTTGAGTTCAAAATAGGGTTTGAGTTCCTCCTCGTTGAGGTTGTATTTCTCAGCACGCAGTTTTTCTGCATAGTACCACCAATCCCAAGGCTGCAGTTTTTCGCCCGGCAGATCTTTGTCCATCATTTTCTGCAGTTCGGCAGCTTCGCGTTTAGCAGCTTCGAGCGAGGGTATCCATACAGACTGCAGGAACTTGTCGACTGTTTGGTGATCTTTGGCCATACAATCCGCCAAGATATAGTCCGCAGGATTGTCATAGCCGAACATCTTGGCCCGCTCGATACGCAATTCCATTTCGCGAACGATAACAGACTTGTTATCATTGGCGTTGTCATGGTTGCCACGAGTGGTATAGGCCATCAGCAGCTCTTTGCGCAGGTTACGGTTCTCGCAATATTGGAGTACCGGAGTGAAAGAAGTGCGTTTAGGAGTGAACAGCCACTCGCCTTTATGTCCGGCAGCCTCAGCCTCTTCAGCCGCAGCAGCTTTAGCGCTTTCAGGCAGTCCTTTGAGTTCGGCTTCGTCTTTGACAAAATACTGGTACGCATTGGTCTCAGCTACGACATTGTTGCCAAACTTGAGGCTGAGCAGGCTGAGCTCTTTGTTGATCTCAGTGAGTCGCGCTTTTTTGTCTGCGGGCAGGTTGGCACCGTTGTTGACAAATGACTTGTATGTCTCGGTGAGCAGTCTCATCTGCTCGGCATCCAGGCCCAGTGTATCGCGTTGCTCATAAACTGTTTTGATGCGTTGGAAGAGTCCGTCGTTGAGGATGGTGTATGCCTCCAGGTCGCTAAGCATCGGATACACTTTCTCAGCGATTTCGTTCATCTGATCATTACCATCTGCCTCGAGCACATTGAAGAAGATGCCAGAAATACTATCCATCGTCATTCCTGCGCGGTCCAAGGCTACGAGCGTATTTTCGAAGGTCGGGGCCTCTGAGTTGTTGACAATAGAGTCTATTTCTGCTTTCTGTTCTTTGGCGGCAGCCTCGAATGCGGGCAGATATTCCTCTAGTTTGATTTGGTCAAATGCGGGGATAGAATACGTTGTAGGGCGTTCATCCTTTCCGCTACAAGCAATCATTGTCATTGCAATAAGTCCTAAAATAATTGTTTTTTTCATTTTAATTATTGTTTTACGTTTTTTTGCATCGATTGTCGAATGCGGCGTCTTAGGTCAGCCGATTCGGTATCCACCTTGCGGTGCCATGTCGGGCGGAAATCTTTGGCAAACTTACACTTGGCAAGCTTGATATTCAAATTGTCCAAACTGCCGGACACATTGACGCCGAGATAGATCGGTTTGAGCACATTGATGTCGTAGTCAAAGGTCATGTTTGTGTTGTGTCGTCCTCCCATAGCCACCATATAATTGTCCATTTGGACGCAGAATGGGTAGACGTCTATCTCGTTCTTGTATACCGTTACTTCGGCGGATATACTATCCACTTTGTTTTCCGTTTTCTTGTTGAACATCAGCAGTTTAGATATCTTGCTGAATGTCTCTCCGTCCATAACTACAAGGTCCTTGCCGCTAAGGGATGCGGCGCCACGCAAGGTAGACATCTTGGGTTCATATTTCTGGTTGAGATATGTCTCCGCAGCCAGATGGAACTCGGCGTTGCCTTTGAAACTGCTGAGCATAGGAACCATGTCTGTCAAGGTCGGGATCATTTCGATGAGCGTGTCTATATCGACATCGAGCATATGGTAATCCAGGCCCAGGTAAAGGTGATTGCGGCGCGGTGTACGATACATGGCCGTCAGTTGGAGTTTGGCTGCATTGCATACAAATCCCATTTCCTCGAGCGCCAGAATGCCATTTTTGACATACATTTTACCTTTGAGATCGTGCACTTGTTCAGTGAAGACATCTGCCATTTTGATTTTGGTGTTCAGCGTCAGATCCACGTCCGTGGGCACGAGGAATGGTCCTTCCTGTTTAGCGGTTGCCGTTTCTTCCTTGGATTTGTCGACATGTTCTTCTTCCGAGCCTTCTTCGGCGGAGAACATGGTCATCAACTCGTTGACATCTGTATAGTCGCTTACGAAGTTGAGGTCTCCCTGCAGAATACCTTTACCCTCTAACCATTCGCCTATGTTGTTCACTTTGCCGGATAGAGAGAAGTCCGAGCTGCCGAGGTGAACTTGCGAACGATTGATGACAAACATCCGGTTGGAGTATGAGAAGTCAATTGCCGGAATGACTATCGGGTAGTTGAACATGGCCAGTTCGGCATGTCCTTGTTGGAGGTTGACATTCAGTTTAGGATTCCACTGGAGGAGGAATTTCTTAGCCTTGTCGTTGTAATGTGCTTGTGCATCCATAGCAAAGGCAGCTGTTTGGGCTTTGACCACCTCTCCTTTGGCTACTTGCATAGCCGTTGTGCTTAAGGAAGCCTTGATCTTCGGGCGATGTTTTTGACTCTTCTCGCTACTCAATCCCATGGTTATATTGGACTGTTTGAGGTCAGCGGCGATGTCCGTATAGTTGCCGTTGAGGGTAGCAAAGAGGAGGGTTGCATCAATTGTCGGCAGTGTAGTGGTGTCTTTGGTGTCATACTGCATAGTAGCAGACAGTTTCGGAGCACTCATTTTGGCTGCGACACTATCACCCATGGAGGCAGTAAGTAAGGGGCTGGTAAGGGTTGTGTTCATATGCAGCAAACTGCTCCGTTTGCTATCCGAATGCATATGTGCCGTAAGGTGGGTCTTTTGTAGAGCGGCCTTGATACCGGTATAGTCTCCGTCGATTGCATTCGCATCGAGTGTCGCATCCACGATAGGCATGGCTTCTTTGGACTTGATGTTATAGGCTGCTTTGACGCCCAGTTTGGGTTGTTTTGCCCGTAGAGACATACTATCGTTCTTGGCGGTTAGGTCTTGTTCGCAAGCAAGTCTCAAGTTAGCTTTAAGGACAGGATCAGAGCTTAAGATATTATTGGTCTCCAGTAGGATATTCGTGCTACCAGTCTGCGCTTTAAGATCACCCATCCGGGCTTTAACGCTTTGCATTCTCAGCTGAGCGCCCAACCAGCGGTAGATAGCATCTGTGGGTTTACCATTAGGGATACGGAAAGACAATTCGTTCTTAGGCAGTTCGGCATGTATGTCGTCCATATCTACGGAGAGACGATTGATATCAAATCGGCCATCTATGTAGTGCCCGCGGGCGATGTTCATGCTGGTTAATTCGGACAATCGGGTCAATATCTTGACCTCGCCCTCTGTTTTACCTTTTACCTTAAGGTTCTTAGGCATAAAGTACGCAAAGTCGGGAATGTTCGCTTTAGCACGTACGATACCATCTATCAGCGGGTTGCCGAGTAGTTCTTTGACTTCAGCTTCCGCTTCGAGGTGGGACTGTTTGGTATCTGCACTTAGAGTGGCTGTAGCATAAGATGCCAGCGAGTCGTTGAGGTCCAGATGGGCATTGAGTTGTGCTTGAACCTTTTGAGCTTTGTAGGGCAGCGGTTTGTATTGTCCTTCGCCATCTTGCAGGTCTATTTGTGCATCTACAATCGGCATGACCGAGTCCGCATAAGCTCCATAAGCATGTGCATCCAGACTGAGCAGACCTTCCACCTCCACTTGCTTGAGTAGTGAGCGGTAGGTGTCAGGCACGAGGGGTAGTATTTTGGCAATCTCCCACTCTTTAGCTGTGACGCGCGCATCCATGGTAATAGAGTCACCTATCTGTACCCAACCGTCGATGCCCAGTTTGAGGTCCTCTACGCTGAGCGAAGCATTGTGTAAAGCAAAGTACATGCTATCCAGATGAACAGAACACGGCAGGTCCATTTCGATCTTGGCATCACGGACATAGTGCTGATCTTTGAGTTTTGCATTAACGGCTAAAGTCCTGAGTTTGAGGCGTATATCGTCCCAACTTTCTATCTGTGCATCGAAGCCGAATCCATCAATAGAAGCCTCTATACTATCTTTGCGATCTACGAATGTGAGTCGGTTGCTAGCCATCATAGCATTGTCGACATGTATCTCGTCGAATGGCAGTTTGAATGCTGTTGTATCCTCGTCTTGCAGGGTGTCGGGCGGCAGGGCAAACACATCCCAGTTGCCTTTTCCTACAGAATCGATATAGATGTTAGCATGCACATCACGCAGGGTGAGAGCACGAATGTCCAGTTTGTTGTCATTAAGAAACGCCATGATGTCGATAGTAGCCACTACCTCACCGGCAGAGAGCAGGGTGTCGTTCTGAGCACCAGGCACGGGGTTGACGATCTCCAGTCCCTCTATACGCACCCCGAAAGCGGGGAAAGAAGAGAAGAATGTGAGATCGATGTCTCCCAGTTGGTGCGGAACGGTCACATATTCTTTGGCGACATCACGCACAATGGGAGTCAGTTTATCCGGCGTGACGACGACCCATACCACCAGTGTAGCGGCTATCAGCACAATAGCCACCAGACTGATTAATGTAATGCCTACAATCGTTAATGCGCGTTTCATTGTTTCACAGAGACAACTTTTTGGAATTTGAATTTATTGGACGTGCGCTCTTTCTCGTAGTACTCGAGGTCGGTATCAGTCAGTTTGGACACCACATACACTTTCGGTATTTCAGCACCTCCGTTATCCATCAAATGGATTTCGGTTAGTTTACCATTTGTCTCAAACCAATACTTGAACCAACCGTTGCCATAGGGTAAGAGATCTTCTTCGAATATATCTTCCGCTTCATCCCATTCACGACCATAGAGGTAATTCGTTTCATCGGAAAGCTCTGTTGTGAATCTCACAAAATGTTGGGTGTTGGTTTCTTGCCACAGTCCTTGCAGATCACCCAGGCGGAATTCGGGGGTGTTCTCTCCGCCACCAATTAACGAACAACTGCTGAATGCAATTCCAATGAGCGCTACAAGCGCCATATAATAGAACTTTCTCATTATGCTTTTTCTATTTTGATTTGTATGTTTTGTCCATCTATTTCGATTGTCTCTCCTTGGATATCAGCGCCCAACGTTAGCGACGTAGCGAGAACTTGGGAAGCGATGTACTCGTTGCAGTGAAGCACAGCATTGTGGATCTCTTCGCGGTCCTCAATAGTCACATTGATACGGTCTGTTATCTCGAAGCCACTGGATTTGCGGAGATTCTGGATACGATTGATGAGTTCGCGGGCTATACCTTCCTCGATGAGTTCGGGGGTGAGCTCGATGTCCAAGGCGATGGTCAATACACCGTTGTTCTGAACGAGCCAGCCCGGCATATCTTCGGTCAAGATCTCGACATCCTCGGGAATGAGTTGATAGTTGACCGTAGAGAGCTGATAGTTGCCTTCGGCTTCCATCTGCGCTATCTGGTCCTGCGTCATGGCTGCTATCTCTGCAGCCACGGCTTTCATCTGTGCACCGACTTTCTTGCCGAGTACCTTGAAGTTCGGTTTGATTTTCTTGACAAGTTTGATTTCCGACTTGTCGGCAGGTACGATGACCAGTTCCTTGACGTTTACCTCTGCGCGGATGAGGTCAGCCACGTGATTCAGGGCTTGCAGTGTGGCATCGTCCTGTACGGGGATTACGGCTTTCTGAAGCGGCTGACGCACGTTCTTCTCAGCACGTTTGCGGAGCGAGAGGATAGTCGAGGTTGCTTGTTGAGCAAGATACATCTGACGCTCGAGGTTGAGATCTATCAGCGCTTCGTTCACTTTAGGCCACTGGCTCAAGTGTACAGTCTCGCCAGTAAGATCACGATAGAGACGATCAGAATAGAACGGAGCGTTAGGTGCCATGAGTTGGGCAACCGTCTTGAGACAGGTATAGAGTGTCTCATAAGCGGCTTGTTTGTCTGCGTCCATCTCGCCTCCCCAGAAACGTTTGCGGTTGAGGCGCACGTACCAGTTACTCAGGTCGTCTTGCACGAAATCGCTGATGGCGCGTCCGGCTTTGGTGGGTTCGTAGGCCTCGTAGGCTTCGGTTACTTCTTTAACGAGGGAGTTGAGTTTGGATAGGATCCACAGGTCGATCTCTGCGTAAGCCTCCGTTGAGAGTCTGACTCGCTGGTCTCTCGTTAGTGTCTCGTTAGTCTGATTTTGCGTAGTACCCCAGCCATCCACGTTGGCGTAGAGGGCAAAGAATCCGTAGGTATTGTAGAGCGTGCCGAAGAACTTGCGGCGGATCTCATCCACGCCTTCGGGATCGAACTTGAGGTTCTCCCATGGGCTGGAGTTAGTAAGCATATACCAACGAACGGCATCAGCTCCGTATTTATCCAGCGCGCCGAACGGGTCTACGGCGTTGCCGAGACGTTTGGACATCTTGTTGCCGTTTTTGTCCAGTACGAGACCGTTGGAGATAACGTTTTTGTAAGCAACCGTGCCCTCGATCATCGTGTGGATAGCATGGAGGGTAAAGAACCATCCGCGTGTTTGGTCCACTCCTTCAGAGATAAAGTCGGCGGTACGGGGCATGTCAGCATTCTCGAAAGGATAGTGGTTCTGTGCGTAAGGCATAGCGCCCGAATCAAACCACACGTCAATGAGGTCGAGTTCGCGCTTCATGGGTTTACCGGAGGGCGAAACGAGGATGATATTGTCCACGTACGGACGATGGAGGTCAATGACTGATGGGTCATAGTTGGCTTTGCTATAGTCTCCGACTATATGTTTGGGCCACGGATTGGCTTTCATAAAGCCTGCTTTGACGGATTTGTCGATCTCTTCGAAGAGTTCTTTGATGGATCCGATGCATAGTTCTTCTTGTCCATCTTCCGTGCGCCAAATAGGCAGAGGTGTTCCCCAATAGCGGCTACGGCTGAGGTTCCAGTCGTTAAGGTTCTCAAGCCACTTACCGAAGCGACCTGTGCCGGTTGATTCAGGCTGCCAGTTGATGGTTTGGTTGAGCGCGATCATCTCGTCGCGTGCTTGGGTTGAACGGATAAACCAAGAGTCCAAAGGATAGTACAGGACAGGTTTGTCTGTACGCCAGCAATGCGGATATGTATGAACATGTTTCTCGGATTTAAGCAATCGTCCGTCTGATTTCATTTCGAGACAGAGGTGCAGATCGAGTGTCTCTGCTTTAACCGCAGCTTTTTCGTCATACTTGCCGTCTATTGTGAACTGTGGATCATAGGCATTCTTGACCCAACGGCCGGCATAGCGACGATATAGTTCATCGTTAACGTTTGCTGCATACCACGCCTCGTCCAGATCTTCTACGTTCCAGTATTTACCAGTAAAGTCGACCATTGGGCGGGGGCCGTAGTTCTTGGTCTGCATATAGAGTCCAGGAACGCCTGCAGCGTCACCCACCTTCTTGTCGTCTGCACCAAAAGTAGGTGCGATGTGTACGATACCCGTACCATCTTCGGTGGTAACGTAGTCACCCGGGATGACGCGATATGCTCCCTGACCGGGGTTTACCCACGGGAAGAGAGGTTCGTATTCGAGTCCAACAAGGTCTGCACCTTTGTAACGGGCAACGATCTCTGCGTTCTCGAAGTATGCAGAGAGACGTGCCTCCGCGAGAATGATGTGCTCGCCGCTCTCGAGTTGGATCTCAACGTAGTCGATTTTAGGTCCCACGCAGAGAGCGGTGTTGGATGGCAGTGTCCAAGGGGTTGTTGTCCAAGCGATGATATAGCGTCCGTCTTTGAGGTGGAACTTAGCGGTGCAGGTAAGATCCTTGACGTCGCGGTAGCAACCGGGTTGGTTCAGCTCGTGCGAGGAGAGTCCTGTACCGGCAGCAGGTGAATAGGGCTGAATAGTATAGCCTTTGTAGAGATAGCCCTTTTTGTAGAGCTCTTTGAGGAGGTACCAAAGGGTCTCGATATACTTGTTGTCGTAGGTGATATACGGGTCATCGAGGTCCACCCAGTAACCCATTTGTTTGGTGAGGTTGGTCCACTCCTTGGTATATTTCATCACCTCACGGCGACAAGCTGCATTGTATTCGTCGACGGAGATCTTTTTGCCGATATCTTCTTTGGTGATACCCAGCATTTTCTCTACGCCCAATTCGACAGGAAGTCCATGGGTGTCCCAGCCGGCTTTACGGCGCACCTGGAACCCTTGCATGGTTTTGAAACGGCAGAAGGTATCCTTGATAGTACGTGCCATGACATGGTGAATACCCGGCATACCGTTAGCTGAAGGGGGGCCTTCAAAAAACAGGAATTGGGGATGTCCTTTGCGTGTCTCGACACTTTGCTCAAAAAGGTGCTCTTGCTTCCATTGTTCGAGCACTTCGCTGCTCACTTTTGGGAGGTTGAGTTGTTTGTATTCGTTAAAATGTTTCATTATATATTTATGTATTTGTATTCACGTTTTTTAGGCTAGCCTAAAATTAGCGCACAAAGATACATAAATTTTCAGACATGTGCAAATATTTTTTGTTTTTTAGACAAATAAAGCACAATCTAAGAATAATTTAGATCATTTATTGTCCGGAACAGTGGATTATTCCTCAGAGAAATGGACGAGGACGTGACGGTAGGAGTTGAAAATTTTCGATTTGGAGACGAAGCCCATATATCGGCGATGTTCGTCCACTACGGGCAAGTTCCAAGCGCCGGTGTCCTCAAATGTCTCCATCACTTTTTCCATAGGCATATCAGCCGGTAGGATGGCTGCCGGAGAGGTCATTAGTTGTCCTACAGTGAAGCGATGGTAGAGTCGCGGTTGGAACATGATATTGCGCACCTCGTCCAGGAGCAGAATGCCCTTGAGGTGTCCTTGATGGTCAATGACCGGGAAAATATTGCGTTTGCTTTCGCTGATGACCTTAACCAACTCACCCAAGGTCATTTCGGGGTGGACGGTTTTCAGATCTGTTTCAAGAACGTTGTCCATCTTTAGGAGTGTGAGGACATTGCGGTCCTTATTGTGCGTGAGTAGTTCGCCTTTTTGTGCCAAACGCATCGCGTAGAGCGAATGAGGCTCGAAGAGCATGATTGTCAGATAGGAAATGACACTGACTATCATTAATGGCATAAACAGATGGTATCCTCCGGTCAATTCGGCTATGAGGAATATACCTGTTAGGGGAGCATGCATCACACCGGACATCAGTCCGGCCATTCCGACCAATGCGAAATTGCTCTCAGGCACCATGATACCTGTGAGATTGAGGATACGCGCTGTGACAAATCCTGTTAGGGCACCTGTAAAGAGCGAGGGAGCGAAGATTCCACCTACTCCTCCACCTCCATTAGTAGCTACAGAAGCCACGATCTTGAGCAGGACTATCGCAGAGAAATACGCTATAATGAGCCATTGGGTATTGGCCAATGTTTCTTCGTGTCCTAGTATAGCCCATTTCTCAAAGGGGCTATGCTCCAATGCGCTGAGGCTGTCTCCGTTGATAAGTTGGGTGATAACACCATATCCTTCGCCATATAGCGGTGGGAAAAGGAATATCAATATGCTCAGGGTGAGGCCTCCAATCAGGATTTTTAATCCTGTGCTGCGTACGTGATGCTTCATCCCTTGCTCAAGGAAGTTCATTCCGCGGGTGAAATAGAGGCTCACAAATCCACAAACAACACCCAAGATGAGATACCAAGGAATACGGCTGATAGCAAATGCTTCGTAGTTGTCGAGTGGGAACATCGCCTCGGTACCTGTAGCCATATACGAGATGGCTGTAGCTGTGACAGAGGATATGAGCAGAGGTGCAACAGAGGTCATTGTCAGATCCATCATTAGCACCTCAAGCGTGAAGACGAGTCCAGCAATAGGTGCCTTGAAGATACCGCCTATAGCGCCCGCGGCGCCACAGCCGATCATGAGCATCATTGTCTTTTGGTCAAGACGGAAGGCCTTGGCGAGATTGGATCCTATAGCTGCACCTGTCAGCACGATAGGTGCCTCAGCTCCGACTGATCCACCGAAGCCGATAGTCAGTCCTGATCCTACGACTGAAGACCAGACGTTATGTAGTTTGATAATAGATTTGCGCTGCGAGATAGCATAGAGGATCTTGGTTATACCGTGCGATATGTCATCTTTGACGACATAGCGAACGAACAGTGCGGCAAAAGCAATACCAATGACAGGGGTGATCAGGTACCACCAAGTATGGGTATCGGCGATCAGTTGGGTTTCGACGAACCACTGGATAAGGTGGATGAACGATTTGAGAACAACCGCAGCAAAAGCGGAAAAGCAGCCTACGAAGAACGATAGTATCAACACCAAATGTTTGGTGCTGAGATGGCGTTCACGCCATTCGATCATTCTATCGTAGAAAGTGTTATTCATCCCATCCGATACCTTTATATTTGTCGAGGTCCCATTCCTCCTCTAGCTCATTGAGGTAGATAGTACCCTCCTCGTCTTCTTGTTCAGGCGTTTCGTCTCGCTCGATAACGTTGACTTCTATCGGCGCGTGGCTGATTTCGATGACTTGGTTTTGCTCTTTGTTTAATTCGGTCCAAAGCATATCCTTGAGTTGGTCTATTCCCTGATTGGTAAAGGACGAGAAAAAGACTACCTGGACACCAAGTTTTGCTGCCAAGTCATCAGCGGTAGGCATAGGTATTTCTTCACCTGTTTGCTGATCTATACGCGGCATATCGATCTTACTAACGGCCAAGATACGTGCTTTGGTGAGCAGTTGGGGATTGTATTTCTCCAACTCGGCCAGTAGAATACGATATTCGGCTTCGATGTCAGGGGTAGTAGCAGGCACCATGAAAAGCAGCACAGCATTGCGCTCTATGTGACGCAGGAAGCGCAAGCCAAGTCCTTTGCCTTCGCTCGCGCCCTCAATGATACCCGGTATATCTGCCATGCAGAATGACTGGTCGTCACGATATCGAACGATACCCAGTTGTGGGGTGAGAGTTGTAAACGGATAGTCGGCTATCTCGGGTTTGGCTGCCGATACCACGCTTAGAAGTGTTGATTTGCCTGCATTAGGGAAACCTACCAAACCCACGTCCGCCAGCACTTTGAGTTGGAGGATGATGTTACGTTCTTGACAGGGTTCTCCAGGCTGTGCGTAGCGTGGTGCCTGATTGGTGGCAGTACGGAAATGCCAGTTTCCTAAGCCTCCACGGCCACCTTTAAGCAATACGATACGTTCGTCATGCTCTTTTACTTCGCAGAGGAATTCGCCTGTATCGCCGTCATACACCACTGTTCCGCAAGGCACCTCTATGACTTTGTCTTCTCCGTCTTTGCCGAACGAGCGGCTCTCTCCACCATTACCTCCGTCTGTGGCAAAGAGGTGCTTTTGATACTTGAGGTGAAGGAGTGTCCAGAGGTTGCGGTTGGCATGCAAAATGATCGACCCACCTTTGCCTCCATCGCCTCCGTCTGGGCCGCCTTTAGGCAGATACTTGGCGCGATGAAAATGCATACTACCCGCTCCGCCCTTACCTGAGCGGCAATATATTTTCACGTAGTCGATAAAATTGGATGCCATAACCTCTTGTAAATGTATGTTTTGTATGTTTTATTTGCTAGCCAAGTCAATCACTCGCTCCAGTTGCATAAATACTTCTTCTACGGTATGGTTGCCATTGATGGCAAAATAGTTGCCGTGGTGCAGATAGTAGTTGGCAATGGGTTCGGTTTGATTGTGATAGACAGCGATACGATGTCGTATGGTATTGAGATTGTCGTCTGCACGACCGCTCACTTTTCCGCGTTCGATAAGTCGCTGTATGAGTAGTTGTTCGTCTACCATCATATCGATCATAATGGCTTCCATTTTGTACTTTTGGAGCAGTTCTGTCAATGATTCTGCTTGAGCTACTGTACGTGGATAGCCATCGAGGATAATACCCTTACTGTCTTTTGGCAAGTTAGCCAGGTAATGATCGATAACGCCGTACATCATATCATCTGACACCAAATTGCCTTTAGATATGAGTGCGTCGATTTGTTTTCCCAGTTCGCTACCGGTTTTAATTTCTTTGCGGAGAACGTCACCCGTGGACAAATGTTGCAGTCCATAGTGTTTCACCAGCAAATCAGATTGAGTGCCCTTTCCGCTTCCCGGGGCACCGCTTAAAATAATGTTTAGCATTGTTAATGTACCTTAAAAAATAACAGACGCAAAACGAGTTGCCCTATTAGAGCAACCCGTTTGTGTGAAGTTGTACGAATTAGAGAGCGAGTTTCGAACCAGCTTTGAATTTAACAACTTTCTTAGCAGGAATAACGATAGCCTGCTTGGTGAGCGGGTTGATACCCTTGCGCTCCGGTTTCTGAACAACGTTCAAAGTAACGTAGCCTACCAATTGTACATTCTCACCTTTCTTGAGTGCCTCAACAGCAACTTCCAGAGCTGCGTCAAGAACCTTAGCTGCCTCTGCTTTCGAAACGCCAGCCTTCAGAGCTGTAGCCTCTACGAGTCCAGTTTTGTTCATAATAATCAATTTTAGTTAAAAATTAAACGTTTAATCGTGTTTTAGCGGCATATGATGCCGAAAACCGGTTGCAAAGATACAATAAAAATATGACAATACCAAAAAAAAATGTCATTTTTTGCGTTTTTTTCTGCCAAAATAGGCATTTTTTGTCAAAAAGTACGATTTTTGTGTGTCTATTTAAAGAAATTTTACTAATTTTGCCGTCGAAAATGTAGAAAGATATGAGAAATTTACCGACAATAACACGCAACCTTTTGTTGATAAACGTGATCGTTTGGTTGCTGACATCTATTGTGGCGCGTTCAGGCATAGATTTGAACGGGCTATTGGGTCTCCACTATATCACTGCGCCAGCATTCCATTGGTGGCAAGTGGTGACTTACATGTTTATGCATGCTAATTTCAGCCACTTGTTCTTCAATATGTTTGCTGTGCTGATGTTTGCTCCGGTATTGGAGCGCGAATGGGGTGCGACTAAGTTTATCGTTTTCTATCTGATTTGCGGTATAGGTGCAGCATTGATGCAAGAGAGTGTGTGGGCGCTGATGTATGGTCATGAATTGGCACTGGCTCCAAGTTATATTGCCAATCGATTGGTGACTATTGGTGCTTCGGGAGCGGTGTTTGGCATTTTGTTTGCTTTTGGCTGGTTGTTTCCTGATGTGCCGATGTTCCTCTTCTTTATACCTATACCTATCCGCGCACGCGTGATGGTGATTGCATATGCTGTGATTGAGTTGTTTGCCGGTTTAGGAGGAATGGTATTCACCGGTGATAATGTAGCGCATTTTGCACATTTGGGCGGTATGCTATTCGGCTGGCTAGTCATGTTGTATTGGCGATACGGTGAACCTCATGTGAAGGCATGGTGGAGTCGTCTTCGCGGACACGATGACGACAGTGGCAATGACCGTTGGAGTGAATATCACTACCAGCGATCTGAATAGTTGTAGAGGTTCGTTTCGGGTGTATCTTTAAAATACAACTCTGTTTGTTCTCCTTCCCAACGGAACTTATAGATGGTAGGATGGCATATTAGGCCGTCAAATCCTGCTATGCAGGTATAGTACGTGTGGTCTTGTTCGAATAACATGTAGTTGTCATAGCCGTTATTCTTGCATGCTCGCACGCCATAGAGTAAGTCCGCATATTTAGGATACTGAAGGAAGACTTCTACGTAGTGGTTGAAGAAAGCCTGTGGAGAAGCGAAATGCTCTGCCATATCTACGCTGTCTAAACACACCATGAGGTATGGAAAATGTGCCTGGATATGCCCTTTGGAGTCCATGGGGTAGATATAATCCCACTCGCCTTTGATACGATATTCGAAGTGGGCGTCCACAGTACTTTGCGTTGCCGTACGCACGGTAACGAGATGTAGTTTGCCTTTAGGTGTCAGCCTCTCGGGATCCACAACAAAAGCATAGATCCAGTAATCCGTGCCGGGTTTGAGTCCTGTGAAATAGTAGTCTGTCTCGCCGTATTGTAGTGCGTGGCTGGCAAAGGTTGCCACATTGAACTCTCCATCCGTAAGTATTTGTCTGCGCCAAGTAAGGTATTCTGCATGTGCCGAATCGAGCGCGAGGGTCATGAACTGCTTTTGGTTTGCGGGGTCGCTGGGATTATAGTTCTCGCGTACCGGTTCAATTCCGATAAGGTAATAGGCGTCCTTGTCGGTAGAGAACAGTTGTTCGATAAATCCGGAAGATATAACCAATGAATGTGAAGCAATGGTCACATTGTTTAGTTCGTAATGCGGTGTAGGTTCACAGCCGGCCATAGTCAGCAGGCACGCCAAGCACCCAAGAATCCATCCGCTTTTATGGAGTTGATATAGTCTACTCATAGTTTTTCCTTTCTTTTTCTTCGCGTTGTAAGAGTGTCTTGACTGAATAAATGAATCTCAGACAGCACTTAACATGAGTGCCATAGTGTCCGAAGTTATACTCTATGTTTGCGCCTTGCCATTTGTTTTTAGCATTAACAGCATTGGTATAAGGAACCGTCTCGTCATCAATTGAGTGCATCATATAGACTGCAGCCTTGGGATTCCAATCGTAGGAAATGACAGAATTCTCGGTCATGGCTTTGTATAGTTCCGCCACTTTGTCGGACGTCTGTGCCATGGCTTGTTCGGTGAGTAGTTCGTGGGTTACCTTGGTGTTGATGAATCCATTGATTTGTGCGGTAGTGTATGATTTGGAATTGATCCACTCGTCCATTTTCTCGCAGAGCCACGGTTGCATCATATCCTCCAAATCGATCTGAAGATTGTTGCCTTTGATCATACCTTGTAGCACCAGTGGTACGGCCACCGGATATCCTGCAACGTCTGTATTAACGAAGCGCTCGTAGGTAGCTTTGACGTCGTACGGACCGCCGCCGGCAAAGACGCGGTGGATTTTGGTTTGCAGGCTGTCCGGTAGATAGTCATTGGTTTGCTCGATGAGACGGAGTACTGCCATTGTTGTGGCTCCTCCCTGGGAATAGCCCATAAGGTCGATGGCTTCTTCTTCAGGCTCCATGCCTACCGCTTTGAGCCATGGTTTGACAGCCCTCCACATATCTACTACTTGTATAGCGGTTGTTTCCATGACGAGGTATGGGTGAATCTCGTTGGAGGTCACTCCATATCCTTGGTAGTCAGGGATGACCAATCCGTAGCCCATTTCCACCAATATACCTTCGAGCGAGAAGCAGTTGCTGGGTGCTTCGGCGTTGCTACCGACTGTGTAGTGGCTAACGAGGATCATTCGTTTAGGGCGTTTGCCTTTAGGTAGCATGACTTTTCCGGATAGGACAATATCATCGTATTCGGTGTCCCAACTATGGTATGTACCGACTATTTCTACGACGTTGTTATTGTTTCCCCAATCCAGCAGGGATTGTACGATTGCTGTGCCAGTGACCGAATTGGTGCGTCGCGGTCCATCAGCCATCGGTTCTTGTTCGTCGGTATATTGGTTAACGGGTGTGCCGTCCGGCAGATAGCAGTTAGACGGCAAGCCGTTAGAGAGGTCTGTTTCGCGCTGACTGATCACGCGGAACATGGTCGAGTCTCCGGTAGGTTGATCAAAATCGACCACATAAGTATCTCCCATCTGACAAGAGCCGAGCAGCAGGATGGAAAAGGCAGTCAGTAATATGTTATATAATCGTCTCATACTCAAAATCTTGCGCCTACAGAGGCAGTAAACATTCGTGATCCGGCCATGTATATTTTGTTGGCACTTTGCAAGCCATATAATCCGCCGAACTCAACGGCAGCGAACCAACGTTTGTAGTTGGCACTAAGTCCGAGTACGGTGAGGTTGATAGCGGCGCCTACTTCGGTGTGTTGTCCTTTGTTGTTAGTCTCCGTTCCTCCGTTGACACAGGCTCCAAGTCCTAATCCGGAATAGAGGTTCACATATTCGTGTCGGAAGTATGTAAATCGTATGGTAGGCATGACAGAAATGTTGTAGAAGTAATGGTTGGGGTCGCGAGAGAGTTCTGCCCCTTTGCCATTACGCGTCACTTGGTCCCAGCCTACTTCGCCCAGATCGATCATAGCGCCTATACTCAGCCAATAGTTAGGGCGGTACTGGTACTCGAGGAAGAGGTGTTGGTGATAACGATAGTCTTCTTGGTAAGTGCGCGTCCAATCCTCGGGCATAGTAGAGATGATATTTTGTGGATTGTGCCACATGAGTGTTTCGAAGAGCATATCGCCCCATCCTACGCGTATCTCGTGGGGCATGATCACGCGGTCAACGCGTGTCTCGGCTGCTATTGTTGTTGTTAGGAGGCAGGCGAGAGTGAAGAGGAGCAGGAGTTTTTTCATCGTGTATGCAGGATCGTGGCACTTTGTGCCGAAACGGTAATAATGCCGGACATATTGACCGGTTCACAAGGGCATTGTCCATCGGCTACGCAGGTAACGAATTTGCCTTTAGGCAACTTCACTTCTACGGGTTCACGACGGCTATTAAGGATGACCACTATCTGTTCCCACTCATCACCGGCAGCATGGTCACGCAGGACGAATGCTACTACATTGTCCGGTGTATCCAGGAAACGCATATGTTGGCGCACTTCTTCGGGCATACCCATGCGGAAAGCGGGGTGTGCTTTACGCAAGGCAATGAGGCCTTGGTAGTAGGCGAAGAGGTCTTGATTCTTGGCTTTAAGGCTCCAATCTATTTGGTTGATAGAGTCGGGCGAGCAGAAACTGTTGTGTACACCTTTTTTGTCGCGCATGATCTCTTCTCCAGCCCACAGGAACGGCAGTCCCTGGCTTGTGAGAACGGCTGTCTGTGCCAGTTTGTCGAGTCGTTCAAGTTCTCCCTCCTCAAGTTGAACGGAAGCTTTGAGTCGGTCGGTAAGCATCATGTCGTCGTGACAAGAGACGTAGTTGATGGACTGAGAAGGGATGGTGGTCCAAGGCGACTTGGAATAGTTGACTTGGTCCATTTGTACGTCCGGATGTGCGATACAGCCCACGAGGCCGAAGCGTATAGATTGTTCGAATCCGGGTTTTGCGTCCAAGAAGGCCGACTCATGGTCATCTGAGAAAGGACCGCGAAGGGCATCACGCATGTCATCGCAGAAGGCCCCTATGCCGGGCATGTTTTTGATATTGGCTTTCATTGCCAGTTTCTCGTTGGGATATAGCGGTGCGCCGGCAGCCCATCCTTCGCCGTAGAGCAAGTAGTTGGAGCCGAGTGCGTCAAGTTTGCGGCGTACGTCCATCATAGTAGCTTGGTCATGAATCCCCATCAGGTCGAAGCGGAAGCCGTCCAAGTGGTACTCTTGTGCCCAATAGAGGGCGGACTCTACTATGAAACGATGCATCATGTCGCGTTCGGAAGCGGTCTCGTTACCACAGCCGGAAGCATTGCCAAGCTCGCCCTTTTTGTTCATTCGATAGAAGTAGTCGGGGCAGGTTTGGGTGAACTGACTATTTTCTACGTCGTAGGTGTGGTTGTATACCACATCCATGATGACTCCTATACCGGCATCGTGGAGTGCTTTGATCATTAGTTTGAGTTCGCGTATACGGCAAGTGGGATCAGCAGGGTTGGTCGAGTAAGATCCTTCGGGAACGTTGTAGTTGAGCGGGTCGTATCCCCAGTTGTATTGTGGTTTATCGGGCTTTGACTCATCTACTGAAGCATAGTCATACATAGGAAGTATCTGTACGTGCGTCACTCCGAGTTCTACGAGATGGTCGATACCTGTTTTGAGTCCTTCGGGCGAAAGTGTTCCGTGCTCTGTGAGAGCGAGGAATTTGCCCTTGTTGGTGATGCCTGAGGCAGGATGAACGGACAGGTCGCGCATGTGGAGCTCATAGATAATGGCATCTTTCTCGAGGATACGAGAACGTTTGGCATCTTCGGCCCATCCTTCAGGATTGGTCTCTTGGAGGTCGATGATTGCGGCGCGTTTGCCGTTGGTGCCAACAGCAGTGGCGAATATACCCGGTGTCTCGTGAAGTTTCCAACGCGAGGAGGATTGGGTGATCTCGAAGGTGTAGAATTTGCCTTTCCAGTCGCCTTTGGCGAAAGCAGTCCATGTGCCGTCTTGGCGGCGACGCATCTTGACTTGTTTGAGCGGCGTGGCACTGGTATCATCTGCATAGAGACGTAGTGTGACAGCCTCAGCTCCGGGACTCCACAGTTCGAATGTGGTTTTGGCGGGGCTGTACTGCATTTCTCGGAGTGAGCCTTGTTTGGAAGGATACTGATCGATCTTGAGGGCCACCTGTTTGGCAGCACAAGAGGCCAATAAGCCCATTGAGATGGTACAAAGTACCATATAGACAATGTGGTTCATGTTTTTCATATAGCTTCGGTATTTTTAAGCCGACTAAAATCTGTTTTCTCGATGCGTTCTTGTGCATACTCGCGTGTGATCGTGATCTCGTGCGTATCTTTTTGGGAAGGAACGGAGTACATCAACTCCATCATGACAGACTCCATTAGTCCGCGCAGGCCACGGGCTCCGAGTTTGTTCTCGAGTGCTTTGTCCACAACGTAGTCGAGCATATCATCCGCAAAGGTGAGTTTGACGCCATCCATTTCGAAAAGTTTCTCGTACTGTTTGGTGATCGCGTTTTTGGGTTCGGTGAGGATGTTACGCATCGCCTGTTTGTCGAGCGGATGGAGATAACTGATGATAGGCAATCGTCCGATGATTTCGGGGATAAGACCAAAGGTCTTGAGGTCGTGCGGAGCGATGTATTGGAGCAGATTGTTTTTGTCTATCTTGTCCGCTTTCTGCTGTGCATCAAAACCCACTACTTGGGTATTGAGGCGTTGTGCTATTTTGCGTTCAATACCATCGAATGCGCCTCCGCAAATGAAGAGGATGTTCTTGGTGTCGACGTGTAGGAACTCTTGTTCCGGATGTTTTCGTCCTCCCTCTGGCGGCACGTTGATGACTGCTCCTTCGAGCAGTTTGAGCAAGCCTTGCTGAACACCTTCTCCGGTGACGTCTCGCGTGATAGAGGGGTTTTCCGATTTGCGGGCTATCTTGTCTACTTCGTCGAGGAAGACAATGCCTCGTTGTGCTTTTTCGACGTCATATTCGCAGTCTTGGAGCAGTCGGGTAAGCATGGTCTCGACATCCTCTCCAACATAGCCGGCTTGGGTGAGTGCTGTAGCATCTGCGATCGCGAATGGCACCTTGAGCATTCGTGCTATTGTCTTGGCTAATAGTGTTTTACCGGTGCCGGTTGGTCCAACGAGGAGGATATTGGATTTTTCGATCTCGACGTCGTTGTCATCCTTGGGTTGAAGGATGCGTTTGTAGTGGTTGTAGACGGCTACGGAGAGGAATTTCTTAGCTTCGTCTTGGCCAATGACGTAGAGGTCGAGGAAGTTTTTTATTTCCTCGGGTTTGGGCAAGCCGTTTAGGTTGAGTGTGCCATCTTGTTGCTGCTCTTTCTTCGTACGTGCTGCCATCATTTCCATGACGAGCTTATGACCGGATTCGATACACTCCGAACATATATAACTATTGTTTTCTCCTTGGAAAAGATCTTGGCGGACTTGACCGCAAAAACTGCACTTGATTAGGTCTTTTTTAGCCATCTTATCGTTTGGTATAAATGCGGTCCACCATTCCGTACGCCAGTGCTTCGTCAGCTTTCATCCAGTAGTCGCGGTCAGCATCCTGACGAATACGTTCCATTGTTTGTCCGCTATGATCGGCTATGATCTGGTAGAGTTCTTCTTTGAGTTTGAGTATCTCGCGCGCCGTTATCTCGATGTCGGAAGCTTGTCCTTGGATGCCACCGAGCGGTTGGTGGATCATGACGCGGCTATGCGGCAGGGCGGCACGCATTCCCTTCTCGCCGGCAACGAGCAGCACAGCGCCCATGGAAGCAGCCATACCGGTGCAGATAGTAGCCACTTTGGAGCGAACGAATTGCATGGTGTCATAAATGCCGAGTCCGGCATATACGGAGCCACCCGGGGTGTTGAGGTAGATGTGTATATCCTTCTCAGAATCAGCAGAGTCGAGATAGAGCAGCTGTGCCTGGATGACATTGGCCGTGTAGTCGTTTACTTCTGTTCCGAGGAAGATAATACGGTCCATCATAAGACGCGAGAAAACGTCCATTTGGGTAACGTTGAGTTGACGTTCTTCGAGGATAGAAGGGGAAATATAACTATCACTAGCCTGCATATTGTGTGCAGACGCGTTCATTACTTTCTCTACGTGCATGGAGTTGAGTCCTTGCGATGTAGCAAACTTCAAAAAATCATTCATATGCGATATGTTCTATAAATTCCACAAAATCGGGTGCAAATGTACGAAAAAAAAATGATATATGCAAAAAAACTTATTTTTTTTTGCGCAATTGAAAAATTATTCGTACCTTTGCGGTCAAATTTGGAAAGATAGTGCAAACTAGATAACAACTATTTTTTTGTTTAACTTAATTATTAACAACATCATGAAGAAATTCTTCTCTTTAATTGCCGCCGTGCTTTTTGCAGGTAGCATGATGGCAATTGACTTTACGTTGTCAAGTGCTGAAGCAGTAGAGAAAGACGGTGTGACTGTTACTTTTGACAAGGGCGCCGGTTCGAGTGTTCCTGCTTGGTATGACAATGGTTTGCGTTTATACGCAAAGAACACAGTTACTATCACTAGTACAAGCCCGATTACGGCTATTTCGTTTAATTGGCAGAAGCAAGGCTCCAAACCCTTTAGCACGGCTACCGCTTCGGTAGGTGATTACACTCATCCGGAAGAGCCCGGCGAAGGCAAATGGACCGGTTCGGCAACTACTGTTACTTTCACTCTTGGCGATGCAGGCCAATTGCTGTTGAAGACGTTCTCCGTTACTCTCGGTGAGGGCGGTGGTGTAACTCCGGATCCGGATCCACAACCGACAGATGATTGGTCTGAGATTGTATTCACTGAGGCTACCGCTGCTGGTGCGTTTAATGACTCCGTATTTGCTGCTGGTGAGTTTACTTTGAAATGTACAGACACAGACAACAAACTCAAGACGACTGCTAATACCGCTACCTTTGGTACTGTAGAGGCAAACAAGGCGTACAACTTCCGTCTCCAGACTGGTGGCAAATCGAGTAACAAGAACTCGATGGAACTGACAGTTCCTGCAGATGGTCAACTCCGTATTGCTGTTCGCACTGCTACCGCAACTGATTTGACCCGTACGCTTGTATTGGCTCAAGGCACGGACACCATTTACAACAATGTTGTAACAGACAATGATACCGTTGCTGATCATTCTCCGCGTATTTTCAACTACGTATATGCTGATGTAAAGGCTGGTAAAGTAGCTGTAACATATCCTGTAAACGGTGTTAACTTCTATGCATTTGCATTCAAGGCTGGAGAGGTTGTTCCTCCGACTCCACAGCCGGGCGACACACTGACTTGTACACAAGCAGCTGAGCTTGCATTGGCAGGTAACACCGACGAGGCTATCGTTAAGGGTTACGTAACAAAGATCCAAGAGGCTTGGAGCAGTTACAAGAACGTATCCTTCTGGATGGCTGATGCAAAAGACGGCGGTGAAGTATTTGAGGCATTCCGCGTTGTATGTGAGACCGCTGAAGAAGCACCTGCTCTTGGTGATCTTGTATGGGTAAAAGGTAACTTGACTAAGTATGGTTCTACTCCGGAGACTGCTAAGGGTGGTTCGTTTGGTATTCTTGAGAAGAATACTGATCCGGTAGTTGAGCCGAAGAACTTGGGCGAGAAGACTATTGCTGAGTTCTTGGAGATGAAGAACCAAGTAGACACCTGCATCTTGACCGGTGTTGTAGCTAACGTTGCGAACGATCAATACGGTAACTTCGACTTGATTGATGCGACCGATACTGTATATGTTTACGGTCTGTTGACCGCTGCCGGTGAAGCTAAGAAGTGCTTCCAAGAGGAAGGTATTGCAGAGGGCGACACTTTGAAGATCTTGGCTATCTACGGCGAGCATTACGGCACTCCTCAGGTTAAGAACGCTATCTTCGTAAGCTTGGCAAAGAAACAGACCGTGTTGACCGGTGATACGATTAATGTAACCATGAGCGAAGGTCTGAGATTCTATGACAATGTAGCAGGTGAAGGCTGGTGGGAACTGTATGGATCAGATGACAAGTATGTTATTGAACTGTCCAACCTTTCGACCGAGCAGATTGCAGGTGTTTATACAATTGACGACCTCGATCCTGACTATGCTTATATTGGCGTTATCAATGGTGAGGATACCACCTATGTTAATTTCGTGGACGGTGCAATCACTTTGGCAGTAACTAATGACGGCGTAACAGCTGTTGGCGCATTGGTAGGCGAGGATGGTAATGTTTACAACCTCAACTTGGCATATGTTATTCCTACAGCTCAAGAGACTGTAAACGTAGTTATTGCAGAAGGTACGTTGTATGACGAATTGGCAGACTATGGCTTGTACGCAGTTTATGGCGAAGACGAGAACAAGGTATATGTTCAACTCGCTATCTGGGCAGAGAATGGCTTCGAAGGCAACTTCACTGAGGAGGATTTGGATAGTCGAAATATTGGTTCCGGTATCAATGATGGCGAAGAGCCTGTTGAGATCTACTCTGCAGCTATCACGGTTACTCCGGGTAATGGTGGAGACTACAACATCACAGCTGACCTGCTTGGCTACAACAGCAAGCTGTACAAGGTATCGATGTACATCGGACCAGAGCAAGGCATCGAAGATGTTGACGCAGCTGTTAAGGCTATCAAGAGTCTGATCAACGGCAATGTTGTTATCGAGAAGAAGGGCGTTAAGTACAATGTAAACGGCGCAGTTATTCGTTAACATCGATAGCTAAAAGCTAATTAGAAGAACCACTCGGGGCGCTGCCTCGGGTGGTTTTTTGTTGGTAAGAGGCGTGTGAGAAAATGGTGATTAGAGTTAGTCCGGAGTAGGTTAAGAACCAAATAAGAACTAAATAACGACTAAATAAGAACTAAATAAGAACTAAAGATTTATGTTAAATAGGCAGGGTGAGATGAATGGGGAAAAAGGAGAGCGGGGGTATAGACACGGGGCTATAGAGAAGAGTAAAATATAGTTGTCAAAAAGCAATAAATTTTGCATGAATGCAAAAAATGTAGTATCTTTGCAGCGAAAAAAAGAAATGGTGGACGAGAAACAAGGTGTAGAGAGAGAAAGTAAATGAATAAAAAAGACAAAAAGAGTAAATGAATAAAAAAGACAAAAAGATATGAAAGCATTATTGATGATTTTAGATGGCTGGGGCATTGGCAACAAGAGTAAGGCCGATGTGATCAGTGTGACCCCGACGCCTCATTGGGATGCGTTGTTGGCTAAGTATCCGCATTCGCAACTGCAGGCAAGTGGAGAGAATGTAGGTTTGCCGGACGGTCAGATGGGTAACTCGGAGGTTGGACACCTGAATATTGGTGCCGGCCGTGTTGTTTATCAGGACTTGGTGAAGATCAACCGCTCTATTCGTGACAACTCGATCATGGAGAATCCGGAGATTGTAGCCGCTTATAAGGCAGCTCAGGAAGCAGGCAAGAAACTGCATATTATGGGTTTGTGTTCGAACGGCGGTGTACACTCGAGCTTGGATCACTTGTTTAAGTTGGTAGAGATCGCTAAGGAGTATGGTGTTGCCGATAAGACGTTTGTGCACTGTTTTATGGACGGTCGTGATACGGATCCGAGAAGCGGCAAGGGATTTATTGAGCAGTTGCAAGGCGTTTGTGACGAGACGGGTGCTCATATAGCATCTATCATCGGTCGTTTCTATGCAATGGACCGCGACAAACGTTGGGAGCGTATTAAGGTGGCTTATGATCAATTGGTTATGGGTTACGGGTTACAGGTTACGGATGGCGATATGGTAGAGGCTGTACAGGGTTGTTATGACCGCCACACGGAGGAGCATAAGGATACGGATGAGTTTATGGAACCATTGGTAAATGCTACTTGCGACGGTCGGATTGAGGAAGGCGACGTAGTGATCTTCTTCAACTACAGAAACGACCGTGCCAAAGAGATCACAATCGTTCTGACACAGCAGGATATGCCTGAGCAAGGGATGAAGACTATTAAGGGCCTGAAATACTTCTGTATGACTCCTTATGACAGTTCGTTCCAAGGTCTGCATGTGCTCTATCCGAAAGAGAATGTAGAGAACACGCTGGGCGAGGTAGTGAGCAAGTTGGGCATGAAGCAGTTGAGGATTGCCGAGACGGAGAAGTTTGCTCATGTAACGTTCTTCTTCAACGGCGGTCGTGAGGCTGAGTACGAAGGCGAGGAGCGTATATTGATCCCAAGTCCGAAAGTGCCGACGTATGATATGAAGCCTGAGATGAGTGCACCGGAAGTGACGGAGGCGCTGGTTGATGCAATCAAGACGCAGAAGTTCGACTATATCACGCTGAATTTTGCCAACGGCGACATGGTAGGTCATACAGGTGTGTATGAGGCTATTGAGAAGGCTGTGAAGACGATTGATGAGTGTTCGAACAAGGTGATTGAGGCAGCGCTGGATAACGGCTATGAGATCATTGTGATAGCAGACCACGGCAACTGCGACAACGCGGTTAATGCAGATGGCACACCTAATACAGCACACTCGTTGAATCCTGTGCCGTTTGTGTATATCAGCAAAGATCACACGAATGCGCATGTTGAGAACGGTATCTTGGCTGATGTAGCGCCGTCGATTTGTCACATCCTGGGCATAGAGCAGCCTGCAGAGATGACCGGAAAGAACCTGATCAAGGACTAAGCGTTCTGAGCGATCAGTTTCTCAACGAGAGTAGGCACGCCTACTGTGGCTTTCTCTTGAATATGTACGATCCTGTCACGCCAACGACCTAAGTTGGGTGTGGCGGGATCGACCAGATAAACGGGGCAGTTTTCGGGTGCGTACTCGATGAGTGAAGCAGCGGGATAGACGTTGAGGCTGGTGCCTACGATGACCAGTATATCAGCTTTAGAAGCGATAGAGCATGCTTGCGAGAAGTAGGGCACCCCTTCGTTGAAGAAGACGATATACGGGCGTAGAAGGCTTCCGTCCGGATGTCGATCGCCGTAGTGTTGTTCCCAACCTTGTAGGTCGACTGTAGCCAGTTCGTCGATGGACGAGCGCAGTTTGGTGATCTCGCCATGCAGGTGAACGACGTCGGTTGAGCCGGCACGTTCATGCAAGTCATCGATGTTTTGGGTGATGATCGTGGTAGAGGGCAGCGCGCGTTGTAAGTGCGCCAAGGCTTGGTGGGCAGCATTGGGTTTGGCATTCAGCACGTCACGGCGTCTTGCATTGTAGAAATCGACACATAGTTGCGGATTGCGTTCCCATGCTTCGTGGGTGCAGACATCTTCGATACGGTATTTCTCCCATAAGCCGTCTGAGTCGCGAAAAGTTCCCAGGCCACTCTCTGCGCTGATTCCTGCGCCAGTTAGAACAACAATGTTTTTCATAACATTTTGGTTTTAGAATTCGCTGCAAAGGTACAAAAAATTCGTCTCATACGCAAGAATATTCGCAAATTTGATAAAAAAATTTGCCTATTTGAGAAAATAAGTGTAACTTTGTCCCGTTTTTTGGGAGATGTAAACGAAATGACGATACTCTGTATAGAAACCAGTACTTCGACCTGTTCGGCAGCGATCTGCCAAGACGGTGTGGCAGTAGCTTGGCGCATCGAACGCGAGCAGGCAAACCATGCCCGTACGGCACCGCTGATGGTGGAGGAGTTGTTGAAGGCCTACCCTACGATTGATGCCGTAGCGCTAAGTGGCGGTCCGGGTAGTTATACGGGGTTGCGTATCGGCACAAGTTTGGCCAAGGGCTTGTGTTATGGTAGGAATATACCGTTGTTGGCGATAGACACCTTGTCTATTATATGCGCCAGCGCGCTCGCGCAGGCACATATTGGTGAAGGTTTGTTATGCCCAATGACTGATGCTCGAAGGATGGAGATCTACACCAATCTCTATGATCTGGAATTGGCGCCGCAAGGGGAAGTGCATGCACAAATAGTGGAGGATGGATCGTGGTTGCCGGAGAAAGGGGATATCTACTATTTCGGGGACGGAGCAAGTAAGTGTCAGGCTATATTGGCAGCCCCACGCTATCATTATATAGACGGCATTGTTCCTGATGCGCGCTATATGGGCATACTGGCAGAAGAGGCATATAAGAAGAATCCGAAAGGCGAAGATGTCGCCTACTATGAGCCGTTTTATTTGAAGCAGTTTGTAGCTGCGCCTTCGCATGTGAAGGGATTGAAATGACAGGAAGAGAATGATTAAAAGAGGATACATATCTGTACTGATGGCCGTATTGGTGCTGTTGGGAGCGTCGTGTTCTACACAGAAGAACACGCGTGCTTCGCGCAGTTTTCACCAGACCAAGGTGCGGTATAATATTCTTTATAACGGCAATTTGAAGTACGAGGAAGGACTGCGTGCTATTCAGACAGCCTGTGAGGACGACTATTCGCAGGTGTTGGCTTTGTATCCAGTAAGCGACCACAAAGCGGCTGAGTCGGCCAAGTCGCAGATGGATGTGACGATAGAAAAATGTCGCAAATCGATCAAGTTGCACTCTATCAAATCAAAACCCAAACCCGATCCTCGTCGTCGTTCTGATCCTAAGTATCGCGCTTGGCTCAAGCAGGAGGAGTTTAACAACCAGCTGTCGGAAGCTTGGATACGCTTAGGCGAGGCCGAGTTTCACAAGGGTGATTTCTTAGGTTCGGTGGGAACGTTCAACTATGTGATCCGGCACTATCAGAACGATGCCGACGTGGTGGCTCGTTGTCAACTGATGGTAGCTCGTGCGTACGCGGAGATGGGATGGCAGTATGAGGCAGAGGATATGCTCTCGAAGGTACAGCAGGACGCACTGAAACAGCGTCATGCGCATTTGTATGGTGCGACATCGGCCGATGTACTCATTCATGCAGGACAATATAAGCAGGCTATTCCGTTTTTGAAGATTGCTCTGCCATATGAGAAGCGTAAGGTGTATAAGCCTCGTTTTCAATATGTTTTGGCGCAATTGTATGCGCTGCAGGGCCAAAAATCGGACGCTATTGATGCCTATCGCAAGGTGATTCGTTTGGCACCGGCGCCTGTGATGGATTTTCATGCGCGGCTGAATATGGCTGAGTTGCAGGGCAAGTCGGGCATTAAGGGCTTGCGACAGATGACCCGTCAATCGAAGCACAAAGATCATTTGGATGTCATTTATGGCACGATGGCGAATATCTATTTGCAATCCGGCGACACGGCCAAGGCGATAGAGTATTATCAGATAGCTATTGATACAGCCAAGAATGCGACGCTGGATAAGGCGGGTATTCTGGTGTCTGCCGGCGACTTGTATTTTGAAGGCAAGCAGTATGAGAAGGCCCAGCCGTGTTATCGTGAGGCACTGACTATATTTGCTGCAGACCATCCTGAGTATAAGCGGTTGAATCAGCGGGCCGAGGTGTTGGACGGATTGATAGGATATGTCAATACGGTGACTCTGCAAGACTCGCTGCAAGCGTTGAGTCGATTGAGTGAAGAGGAGCAGATAGCCGCTATTGAGAAGTTGCTCAAAGAACAAGAGGAACAACGCAAACGCGACTCGATCAAGATGGCCAAGCAAGCGCGCGAGGAAGAGTTGGAAGGCGACGGGCCGATAGGTGTCAACACCTCAAAGATGATAGGTAACATTCAAGGCGCCGCCTCGTGGTACTTCTACAACCCTCAGTTGATGCGTCAAGGTAAGCAGGAGTTCCAGCGTCGTTGGGGAACCCGTCCATTGGAAGATCAGTGGCGTCGTATGTCTAAGGCTGTGACCACGCCTCTTGTTGAGTCCAACGAGGAGGAAGGCGATGAAAACCTCAACGATTCCGTGCCCAAGGATTCGACCAATGGAGGACCTGTGATGGCTGCCAATATCAAGATGTACTATGATCAGATACCGCATACAGAAGAGGCTATTCATCTATCTGACAGCCTGATAGAAGATGCTTTGGCCGGTATGGAGCGCATCTACCGCTATGACTTGCGTGATACTGCTCTGGCGAATAGTACGCGTGAAGAATTGTATCGTCGTTTCCCGAACCGCCAAGAGTTGTCGACTGCCGAGATGGGCGATCCGGCCTTGTTGACACGGCTAGACAGCTTGTATGATTTGACCTATACGGCATACCGCAGCGGGCAGTTTGGCGAAGTCAAGCAGCGTCAACAAGAGGCTGATTCGTTGGCTGCGTATGGCACGGAGAAGATTATACCGCGCTTCCATTTTCTAGCAGCAGTAGCCGCCGCTCGCAGCGAAGGGCAACAAGCGTTTGCCGAGCGACTACAGACGATGGTCGAGCGTTATCCGGAGCATGAGTTGAGTGCCAAAGCAAAGGATATGTTGGCCATGATCGGTCAAGGCATGGAGAGTAAGAAAGGTGGTCAAGCGGACGATTTGGCTGATGCACGTCAACAAGCTGCCGACGAGGCTGCCAAGGCCAATGATCAGGACGATGAAGGCCAAGATCTGACGATAGCAGATCAACAACCGACTGCATACCTCATCCTGCCGACTAAGGATGAGAAGATCTATAATGCATTGCAGTACGAAGTGGCATTGTTCAACTTTGAGGTATTCCTATTGCGCGACTTTGACTTGCGCAAACACACCACATCGGAAGGCCAATGGGCATTGTCTGTTGGTCCGTTTGAAAGCAAACAGGAAGCAGAGTGGTGGCTTGGGTTGATTAAGAAAAACGATGCTCTCCGACTATTCATCGAAGAGCACCACATAACTACTTCATTATGAGAAGTCGGGATGACAAGATTTGAACTTGCGACCTCCGGTCCCCCAGACCGTTGCGCTACCGGACTGCGCCACATCCCGAAATCGAGTGCAAAGGTACTGCTTTTTTTTGATATATGCAAGATTTTCGACAAAATATGGCAAAAAAATTTTATATTGAGACTTACGGTTGCCAAATGAATGTGGCTGACAGCGAAGTGGTGGCTGCAATCATGGGCACGACAGATGCCGAGTTGACCGTGTCTTTGGATGAAGCGGATATCATTCTGCTCAATACATGTTCTATTCGCGACAACGCCGAGCAGAAAGTGCGCCATCGTCTGCAAGAGATCAAGTCTCGTCAACAAGCGATGATTGGTGTGATCGGCTGTATGGCTGAGCGTATTGGTCAGGAGTTGATAGATGAGTATGGTGTGGACTTTATAGCAGGACCGGACGCCTATTTGGATATACCCAATCTGATCGGGCAGGTAGAACAAGGCCATCGTGCTCTCAATGTCGAGTTGAGCACAACAGAGACGTATCGAGATATTCTACCGGCACGTATTGGCAAGTCTATCAGCGGGTTTGTCTCCATCATGCGCGGGTGCAACAATTTCTGCTCCTATTGCGTCGTTCCTTACACTCGTGGACGTGAGCGCAGTCGTGATGTAGAGTCGATCCTTCGTGAGGTACGAGACCTGCAGGATAAAGGTTATAAAGAGTTGACTTTGTTGGGACAGAACGTCAATTCCTACCATTTTGTATCGGATGAGAAGGAGTTGTTTTTCCCTGATCTGTTGGCTATAGTAGCTGAGGCTGTACCGGATATGCGTATTCGTTTCACCACTTCGCATCCCAAAGATATGTCTGACAGTACGTTGGAGACGATAGCGCGCTATCCAAACCTTTGCCGATTTATTCATCTGCCCGTTCAGTCCGGTAGCAATGCTGTGCTGAAGGCCATGAATCGCAAGTACACTCGCGAGTGGTATTTGGACCGTATAGCTGCAATACGACGCATTCTTCCCGACGCAGCCATTGGTACAGATGTGTTCTGCGGTTTTCACGGCGAGACACTGGAAGACCATGCCCAGACATTGAGTCTTATGCGTGAGGTGGGATTTGACACTGCGTTTATGTTCAAATATTCGGAGAGACCCGGGACGTTTGCCTCCAAGCATTTGCCGGACAATATTGACGAAGCAGAAAAGGTGCGCCGTTTGAATGAGATCATCGCCCTTCAGAGCGAACTCTCTCTGGCTTCCAACCAGCGCGAAATAGGCAAGACGGTAGAGGTGTTGGTAGAAGGATTCTCCAAGCGAAGTAAGGAGGATATGTTCGGTCGCACCAGTCAATACAAAACTGTTGTTTTCCCGCGTGCCGGCAGACACATTGGTGAGCTGGTGAAAGTGAAGATCACTTCCGCCTCTGCAGCTACGCTCTTGGGCACTGTCGTTGAAGAGTAGAAATATTCAGAATTCTATATTCTGTCGCGTAACTCGCCATCCGAAAGGATGGTGAGTACTTTTTTACCATCCGGCGTACGCATATAGGTTGGTAAAGAAAGCAAGTGTTGTACCAGGTCCTGCATCTCATCCTGTGTCAGCGTTTTGCCGTATGGTATAGCCATGTCATTGGCCATAGCTACAGCTATCTGTTCTTGCCACTGTTGCGCGGCGTTGATACCCGTTTGCTCAACGTTATGGATGATGTCACGCAACACCAGTACGGCATCGTTCTCAGCCAGTTGGGCCGGTATACCGGAGATGCTATATGCCGTTTTGCTGAATTGGTCAATGACAAACCCGATAGCATGCAAATCCTCCCATATGGCCTCCAAGATAGTCTTCTCGGCCTCGGTGAGTTCGATCACCTCTTGGAATAGTAACTGTTGCGTTGTGCCGCGATGTTGTTGCAACTGTTCCAACAGATTGTGGTACAAGATGCAAGCATGTGCGCGATGCTGGTTGATGATCATCAGTCCTTGTTCGGTGGGCTGGAGTATGTATCTGCTGTCATACTGGTAGGCGGGAGCACTGATGGTAGGAATAGTGCCTATCTGCAGTTGTTCTACCTCGGGTTGTGTCGGGCGATCAGGATAGATGGTCTGCCAGTTACGCGGTGCTGTTTGACGTGTACGGAAAGGATTATAAGAGGGGTCTACTTGTATAGATGGCGCCTTGGGAAAACTATTACCAACCGTTGAAGCCTGGGAGGTGCGCGTAGGCATCTCTATCTCTCCTGATCGGTCGAAATCGATGGTTGGTGCCAGACTAAACTTTCCCAATGCTTCACGCACCGCTGCAAGTAGAATCTGGAAGACCGCTTGCTCGTCGGAGAACTTAATCTCCGTTTTAGTCGGATGGATATTGACATCAATCGCCTGTGGATCGATGTCAAAATAGACAAAATACGTAGGGTTGTACTCCCCGGGTAACATACCCGAGTAGGCCGTCATTATGGCCTTATGGAAGTACGGGTGACGCATGTAGCGTCCATTGACAAAGAAGTACTGCTGGCTACTTTTGGCGGTGTTCTCCGGTTTGCTCACAAAGCCACGTATGGACACCAGTTCTGTATCAGTATGGATGTCCAGCAGTTGTGCTCCGTAGTTGTGCGAGCCTTTCCCAAAAATGGTCTGAATACGCAGTTTCTCAGTCGTGGCAGGCAGGTCGAGCAATATCTCGTCGTTGTGCACAAACAGGAACTGCACTTTGGGATAGACGAGCACTATATGATAGAACTCCGTCAGCAGGTTGCGTAACTCTGTCTGGTCGGTTTTGAGGAACTTACGCCTCACCGGTACGTTGTAGAACAGGTTCTTTACTTTGACGCTCGTCCCTTTGGCACAGGCGCAGGGTTCTTGTTCCACCACTTGGGAGCCGTCCACTTCGATACGGAAGCCCACCTCGTCTTCCTCTTGGCGTGTAGTCATCTCCACTTGCGCTACGGCACATATACTCGCCAATGCCTCACCACGGAAGCCCATAGTACGAAGCGAGAAGAGATCATCCACTTGGTTGATCTTACTCGTAGCGTGGCGCTCAAATGCCATACGTGCATCGGTTTGACTCATGCCCTTGCCGTTGTCTATGACTTGCAAAAGCGTTCGTCCGGCATCACGAACAATCACCTGTATGGATGTAGCCTCAGCATCCAGACTGTTCTCTACCAACTCCTTGAGACACGAAGCAGGTCGCTGGATCACTTCTCCGGCGGCTATTTGATTCGCTACATGATCTGGCAAAAGATGAACGATGTCCATTATTCGGAATAGGCGAGTTGTAAAAGGCTATGGTTTGGGATCAAAGGAAGACATAGAAGCCTATTATCAATGCAGCCAACAGGACCAACCACAATAGCAACTTGGAGGTATGTTGTTTCTGCATCTTGCTTTTGTTCTTCTCGTGTTCCTCGCGGAATGAACCTCGATGGAGGCGCGCTCTACGTTCGTTGCGCGCCTCCTTATCGGGGTCAAAGTATATGGGACGATAGTCCCACTGTCTGGGTTTGTTCAGTTTTGGAAAGAGAACTGACATTATTTCACAATTGCTTGGAACTTAGCGTCCTCTTTGAATTTAGCGAACTCTACATCCACAGCTGCGCGGGACTTATAGTCTTTGTCCTTGGCAATGGCCGATTTGAGGTTCGAGTAAACGCTCTCACGGTCGTTGGTACGAGCTGCGAGCACAGCCTTGAGGTAGTCCGTCTTGGCGTTCGGGTTCTCGATAGCGTTCAAGGTCTGACGAGCTGCAGAGTAGTCCTCGTTGATGATCTGCTGGAGAGCAGCATTGTTGGAGTGAGCTGTGCCATAAGCTGTTTTAGCCTTGTTGTAGTCACCCTTCATGGTGTAAAGAGTACCCAGTGCGCCATCAAGGTCACCCTTGGTACCGGCAGCCTTACCGAGGTGCTTCTCAGCATTCTGTACATCGCCGTTAGCGAGATCTACCAAGCCTGCGTTGAAGTTCACATCCGGGTTAGCAGGAGCCAGTGCCAATGCTTTAGCATAGTATTTCTCAGCAGCCTCGATATCGTTATCCTCATAAGCGATTTTGCCGAGGTTGTTGTATGCACGGTAGTCATTGTAGCGCTCAGCCACTTTCTTGTACAGTGCTATTTGCTCATCCTTGGTAGGAGCTACCGAAGCAGCGTACAGCAGTTGCTCTACATTCAACTGGGTAGCATCTTCGCGAGCGGCTGCCAGGATCTCCTCGTCCGACATACCTACAACAGAGGTGGTCACCAAGATACGGCTACGACGCAGTTGCGGAAGGATGTCGCGTGCCAAGTCGCTATATACTTGGCTGAGGTTGCGGATTTGGGTCTCACGCTCTTCAGGATCGCTATACATCTCCAGTACGCGAAGAACGAGTTCCTTGTCTTGGATATCGCTGTTCTGAACAGCTGCTTGGAAACCTTCCCAGTCCTCTGCAGTAGTTGCGCTGATGTACTTGGTTTGGTTACCATTCACTTTACCTTTGATGTATTTCTCGGTGTTAGCCTGACGGTTAGTAGCCAAGCGCTCATTGAGGTCTTGACCGCCCTCAGGACTAGCATATCCAGAGATCTCTACGCGGCTGATCGATTTCTTGCTATCTTTGTTAGCATCCTTGATGGAGTTCTGGAGGGCTTTCATACCGTCATTGTTCAACTCGCTGTCGCGAAGGTTAGCCTGAGCCACGATGAAGTGGATGTCAGCTTCGGTCAACTCGGTAGTCACAGTTTGGTATGCACTCGGAGTGAGAACCGGTACATCCTCAGCGTCAGCCAACAAGGCAGTCGTATTGATACCATCTGCAATCAGTACATCAGGGATATCATATACTTTCTTACCGTTCTTAGCATTGCAACGCAGGTAGAGCTTCAACTCCTTGCCTTCCATATCCGGATTGTAACGGAAAGCGCATTTCTGCGAATACTTACCACCCTTCTTGTAACTAACAGGGATACCGTTTACTTTGGCTTTCTCACCAACGTACATTTCGGGTTCACCCACGATCTCCTTGTCGCCGTATTTGAGCACCGGAGTGATCTCCAACTCACCCTTGCGAGCGAATTTCTTGGGAGGGAAAGTACCCGTGATATCCGCATTCATTACACCACCAACGAAAGTCAGGGGATCGGGATTCACTTTGATTTCTTGTGGTTTGTCCACAATCTTCGAGCAGGATGTCATCAGCACTACTGCGGCCAATGACAAAAGAAATAAACTCTTTTTCATGCTGTTAATAAAATTAGTTTGTATCATTTTTTTGTTTTGTGCATAATTTGCGCTGCAAAGTTACGAAAAATTTCACATACACGCAAGAGGAACGCGCGCTTTTTGCGATAATTATGCATTTTTTGGTAAAATTGCAGATAAAATTTGCTTTATTGCATTATTTTTTGTACTTTTGCAGTCGCAAATTGTATCGGTATGTCTGAAGCAAAGTATGTCAGTGAAGTAAGAACGATCCCCGCTCAGATAGCGGATGTATATCGTGTGTTGAGCAATCTGAAAAACTTAGAGCGGGTCAAAGACCTCATCCCGAAGGACAAAGTACAGGAGTTGGAGATAGAGAATGACTCTATCACTATGAAGGTGGATGGACTCGGTCAGCGTATCACGATCGGTATTGTGGATCGTATAGAGAATGATACGATTAAGTTCGGGGCTGAAGGGCTCCCGATGGACAACAATTTCTGGATTCAGCTTAAGCCGGGTGAGAACGACACGACTTTTGTGCGTCTGACGCTCAAAGCCGACATCCCGATGATGTTTAAGATGATGCTGGACAAAAAGATACAAAAGGGCATCGATGATGCCGCCGTGATGCTGACGCAATTCCCCTATAACCAATGGATCTAAATACAACGAATATGAAAAGACTGAGAATACATCGTGAGGGACGCAACCTCATCATTGGAACAGTATTGTTGCTGTTTATCATCAACGTCATCGTGTTTATGTACTCGCCGCAGCGTTGGATCTTAGCCGCTTCGCTTATTTTGACGGCAGCGCTGCTTGTGTTTGTCACCTATTTCTTCCGCAACCCTGTGCGTGTGTTGGAGGTGGACGACCCCAATTTTCTGATCGCCCCTGCCGACGGCCGTGTGGTTGTGATAGAGGAGACCGAAGAGCATGAGTATTTCCACGAGCGCAAGCTTCAGGTGTCGATTTTTATGTCGCCGTTTAACGTACATGCCAATTGGTATCCGATTGAAGGCAACATCGTAGTAAGCGAGCACCAGAAAGGGCGTCACAAAGGCGCATGGCTGCCTAAGTCATCGACAGAAAACGAGCGTTCGCTGGTAGTTATTGAGACACCTAATAAAGTACAGATAGCCGTTCGTCAGATAGCCGGTGCTATGGCGCGACGCATTGTTACCTATGCCAAAGTGGGCAAGCAATGTCACCGCAACACCCATCTGGGCTTTATCAAACTCGGCTCTCGCGTAGATATGTATCTGCCTTTAGATACCGAGATGTTTGTTGAGGTAGGCGAAGCTGTTCGCGGCAACGAGACCATTATCGGTCGTTTGGCAGATGCCAAGTGAAAAATGAATAACTGACAAAACACATATACAACCATGAATAAATTTGAAGAACTTTTCGCGCAGTATCCCTGCCCTTTTACCGATGAGCAAGTCAAAGTTCAAGTAGCTGACATCCTCGCCAACCATTTTGCAGAGAATAACAATATAGAGGTTTGGAAAGAGTGTCTTCATCAAATCGACTATACCACTCTGAGTGCAGATGACACGATTGCTAAAGTGGAGAAGATGGCCAATGCGGTCAACAACTTTGAGAAAGACTTCCCCGGTATTCCTAACGTAGCTGCAATCTGCGTCTATCCGGCTATGGCTGAGTATGTACGTGGTGCATTGAAGGATCCGAAGTTCAATATCGCTTGCTGTTGTGCAGGTTTTCCTGCTGCGCAGACCTTCCCCGAGATCAAAGTAGCAGAGACGGCTATGGCACTTAAAGCAGGTGCTACCGAGGTAGATATAGTGCTGTCTGTAGGTAAGTTCCTCGAGGGGCGCTATGAAGAGTGCTTTGATGAGATCCGTGAGATCAAAGACGTTTGCAAAGAGCGCCATTTGAAGGTGATTTTGGAGACCGGCCTATTGAAGACGGCAGAGAACATCTGGAAAGCCTCGATTCTCTCGATGGCAGCCGGATGTGATTTCATCAAGACCTCTACCGGTAAGATCGCAGTGAACGCAACTCCGGAAGCTACTTTCATTATGTGTAACGCCATCAAGGCTTGGCGTGAGAAGACAGGTGTCAAAATGGGCTACAAGCCTGCAGGAGGAGTATCCACTACGGACGAAGCAGTACAACACTTCACACTCGTCAAAGAGATTTTGGGCGAGGAGTGGCTCAATAACGAGTCCTTCCGTTTTGGTGCTTCCCGTCTGGCTAACAACCTGCTCAGTTCTATTGTAGGCACAGAGACCAAGTACTTCTGACACGCTCAGCCGGTCTGAAGCATGCAAAAACGCATTCTTATTACAGAATCGGATATCAGTCTATCCACCATCCTTGCGGACTATTTGAGTTCGCAAGGGTGGTTGTGTTTTGTACACCAGCCGGATGCAGATACCATACACCGTATCCTGTTGGGAGAGTATGATTTGTTGCTGCTATCGTCTAATCAGACCGAGTTGTCTATCTACGAACTCATGTCCCGACTGCGTCAAGCCGAATGTACCACACCTGTGGTCATTTTATCGGACGCGACCAGTAAGGACGATATACTGCATGCATTTGAGTGCGGATGCGACGACTATATCACCAAGCCATTCAGTATCGAGATACTGGTTTGTCGGATTCGGGTGATCTTGAGACGTGCTAACCCTTCGCTCAACGAGTCGACAGAGAAGGTTTTTCACTTGGGACATATGCTCTTTGACTCCACCCACCAAACTTTAGGCGACATCCGTCTTTCTGCACGCGAGAGCGAACTGCTACTACTGCTATGTCGGCGACAAGGCACTATTGTCAACAAAAAGTATATCCTGCGTCGCCTATGGCACCAAGATGATCCCTTTGTAGCACGGTCGTTATCGGTATTCATTCACCGTTTACGCACCTATTTGACCGGCACCGGTGTTCAGATCATGCCCGTTAGAGGCAAAGGGTATAAATTGGTAAATGAGAAAATGAATTAAATGAATAACTGCGCAAATGACTAAGATTCTTGCTCCAAGTGTATTGTCCGCTGATTTCGGACATCTGGAACGCGACCTTGAGATGATCAACCGTTCCGAAGCCGACTGGCTTCACGTGGACGTTATGGACGGTGTATTCGTGCCGAATATATCGTTCGGTTTTCCATTGATGGAGCCGATGCGTCAATACTGTACCAAGCCGCTGGATGTACATCTGATGATCGTTCATCCGGAGAAGTATGTAGAGCGTTTCTGCGACGCAGGTGCGTGGTCGGTAGGTTTTCATCTGGAGGCTGTAGAGGATCCTCTTCCCATCTTAGACCTGATCAAAGCCAAAGGTGTTCGCACCTGTCTGACGATCAATCCAGACATTGATGTACAGCGTTTGGTACCTTATCTAGATAAGGTAGATATGGTATTGTTGATGTCGGTGTTTGCAGGTTTTGGAGGTCAGAAATTCATTCCCGAGACGATGGATAAGATCCGTTTTATCCGTACCGAGATAGACCGTCGCGGGCTCAATACTCTTATCGAGATAGACGGAGGTGTCAATTCGCAGAACGCGCACGATCTCTATGCTGCCGGAGCTGATGCATTGGTGGCAGGTAGCGCCGTCTTCGGCTCCTCTGATCCGGAGGCCACCATCCGCGAAATGAAAGCATAGCATGGCGGAATGGTTTCGCACACACCCGATGGTTGTCCTACTACTGCTTGTGATAGCAGTTATCCTAGTGTGCAACTATATTGGAGGGCCATTCAGTCTGATGCGTGATACCGAATTTGCTTATCTGGACCAGCCGCGTACTTATACTGCCGTTGTAACGGACTATCCGTCACCACGGAAAAAGACCTATTGTGTTGAACTCAACCGACGGCTGTTAGTCTATCTGGATACCGCAGCCACGATGCCTTCTTTGGGTGATACTGTCCTGGTCAAAACAACCATACGCAGAGGAGGTGTGTTGGGCAAGTTTGACTACGGCCGATACCTACGTATGCAAGGCATCATCGGTAGCGGCTATGCACGGGCACGCGATTTTCAGATTCTTCATCCCACACAACACTTGCCTTTATACCTCTGGCCACGATATATACAACATCGTCTTTACGAACGCTTGGCCTCATTAGGTTTGGCATCCCGCGAATTGGGCACTTTGGCTGCAATAACTCTGGGATACAAAGAGGATCTTGACCCTGATACCAAACGTGCTTTTCAAGCGTCCGGCGCGGCTCACGTGCTGGCTGTCAGCGGCTTACACACCGGAATCATTTACACCATTCTGTGGAGTCTGCTTACTTTGTTTGGATGGCGTAAGCCTCTCTACGAAGAGCGGGGTAAACGTATTGTGCTGTCGGTAGTGATTTTGATGTGTTTGTGGACGTATGCATTGATCACCGGTTTCACACCTTCTGTTGTTCGGGCCACTATCATGGCTTCTACTGCGCAGATAGGGTATATGTGTTATCGTCAGGGGAACTCCTTTAACACCGTAGCCACGGCTGCCGTTTTCATTCTGCTTTTTGCACCGCGAAGCCTTTTCTCGGCCAGTTTTCAACTCAGTTTTGCGGCCGTTATAGCCATCTTGGCGGCTGTACAGATAGTACGGTATCGCCATCCGGTCACGGATCTGTTGTTAGTTTCGGTAGCGGCATGGTTGGGTACGCTACCACTCACATTATGTTATTTCGGCCAATGTAGCAACTATTTTCTGCTGACCAACTGTATCGTTATCGTTCTGGCTTGGCTGGCTGTGTTCGGTGGCTTGGCGTGTATGGTATTTGGCACCATCCCAATATTGGGGAAAATTTTAGTGTCCTGTACCCAATGGATAACATGGTTGATGGATAGCGCTACCGAGTGGATTGAATCCTTGCCCGGCGCTGTGACGCACCTGGCTATCACGCCTACGATGGCGGTGGTACTATATGGGGCTATTATACTGTTTTTTTGTGGAATATATATGCTATCAACAAGATGAAAACACTTACTCTTTCCCAGTTATCTGATATCATTGAAGCCTCACTAGAAAAGGCACTACCTACTACCTATTGGGTAGTGGCGGAGATAGCCTCTTTGAGTGAGAAAAGCGGCCATCTATACCTGGATTTGGTAGAGAAAGGCGAACGTGGGTTGATGGTTGCACGCCAACGTGCCACTTGTTGGCAAAACCGGCAACAGATGCTGCAAATCTATTTTGAACAGGAGACAGGCACACGGTTGCAAGCTGGTCTGCAAGTACTGGTGGAGGTCGAGGTGCATTTCCATTCGGTGTATGGCTTAAGCCTTAATATCGTCAATATCGATCCCCGGTTCACCGTAGGAGACCTCGCACGCCAACGACAAGAGACTATTCTTCGCCTGAAGAAAGACGGCGTATTGGAGATGCAGCAAGGATTGGTTTTACCCACTATCGTGCGACGTTTGGCAGTTATCTCGGCTGTTGGAGCGGCAGGATACGGAGACTTCTGCGAGCAGCTCAACGAATCGTCCTATACGTTCCATACCACACTTTTTGAGGCAGTTATGCAGGGTGAGAACGCCGAACAATCCATCATTGCAGCGCTGCAACAGATCTACGATCAAACGGAGGAGGGCATACATTATGATGCCGTCATTATCATCCGTGGCGGAGGAGCGACCACTGATCTAAGTTGCTTTGACCAGTACACCCTCTGTGCCCTTTGCGCGCAGTTCCCTCTACCTATCATCACCGGCATTGGTCACACGCGTGATGTATCTGTTCTGGATCTTGTGAGTCACTTGGCTTTGAAAACCCCAACGGCAGTAGCAGCATGGCTGATCAAGCGGCTGGATGGTCAAGCTACCCTGATTGATGAACTGCGTATGCGACTCAAACAAACGGCCCAACGACAGATCATGCTTCGTCAACATCGTATAGACCTGCTTAGACAGCGGTTGGAGAGTTGTTCGCCGGAACGCATCTACCGTCTGGGCTACACCCTGCTGACCGCTAACGGCAAAGTTGTACGGAGCGTACAAGACGTACAGAAAGGACAAACGATCACCAGCCATCTGTTGGATGGCCAAATACAATCCATCGTACAATGAGCGAACACCATCCTCTACTAACCATCAAACAATGGGTCGGCACTTTCTGCCTGCTGGGAGCCGTGGCGGCGGTAGTGTTCTTCATTTATCTCATCCCCCAGCCATCGTTGTCCGTCAGTTATGCTGCAGACACCTTGGTCTCGAGCAACAGCGAACCGCGTGACACTATAGCGTATCATCGCTCGTATAAACGGCTGCCTCAGCGGCATATGCGAGTGTTCGATCCTAATACCGCTGACTCGCTAACTTTGCTGGGCAACGGGCTCAAGTCGTGGCAAGCACACAATCTGATCAAATACCGCAAAGCAGGCGGACGGTTTAGACAGCCCGAAGATATACGCAAGCTCTATGGTCTGACCGATGCGCAATATCGGTCCATACTCCCTTATGTACGTATTGGCAGTAAGCACAACCACTATCGAACAGACACGGACACTGTTCGGCGGGACACTTTTCCTCGTTATGTAAGCCATAAGAAAGACACAGTACTCGAACTCAACACAGCCGATACCACGCAACTACAGATGCTTCGCGGTATAGGACGTTGGACTGCTGTGCAGATAGTGCGTTATCGCAGACAATTGGGAGGTTACTACAGCGTCGAACAACTACGCGAGATACCGCATATAGACCAGCAAATGTTGGATACGGTGCTTGGGCGTTTGACGGTAGATACCACTCTTATCACCCGGCTCGCTGTTAACAGGATAGGCGTGACGGGACTGCAACGCCATCCGTATCTGCGCTTCGAACAAGCCAAGGGCATATACGAGCTACGCAGAAAACGTTTGACGCTGCAGACCATAGATGACTTGCGCGAAATACCTGGTCTCGGCGAAGAGGATATTGACAAACTGCGTCATTACCTGAGTTTTGAATAGATTTTTGCATTTTAATTTGCATAGATGCAAAATTTTCCGTACCTTTGCAGTCACTATGAGAGATAGTCGTTACGATAAGGCCGATTTGGATCAAGCAGTAGAGGTGTTACGCGCCGGTGGGATCATTGTTTATCCTACGGATACGATCTGGGGTATCGGTTGTGATGCCACTAATGCGGAAGCTGTGCGTAAGATCTATGCGCTCAAACAACGCGAGGACAGTAAGTCGATGCTTGTGCTGCTGGATGCACCCGGCAAACTGCAGGGGTACGTTCGTGACATCCCCGAAGCGGCATGGATGCTACTCGAAGCCTCGGAACCGGAGGCAGACTCTGATTCCAAACCTCTGACGATCATATACCCCAATGCCCGCAATCTTGCTTCCAACCTCATCGCCAAGGACGGCAGTATCGGCATCCGTATCACCTCGGAGCTTTTTAGCAAGGCTCTCTGCGAACGCTTGAAACGACCTATCGTTTCCACTTCAGCCAATATCAGCGGACACCCATCTGCTCGATTCTACCACGAGATAGAGCAAGAGATATTAGAAGGCGCGGATTATATCTGCCGCTTCCGTCGCGAGGACGATACGCCTCACCAACCCAGTTCGATCATCAAACTTGACGCCAACGGCACATTCCAAATCATACGACCATGACCCTACGAAGAAAACAACAATTATGGTACATCTTAGCCGACCTCATCAGTAGTGAGTTGGTATGGTTGTGTTTTCTGGCTTTTCGTTGGATCGTCTATGAAGGGCGTGTAGGTGTACCGGGAGACGTACTGATACCGGCTTTCAGTTTCTGGCCACCACTGATCGTCTACCCTATGGTGTGTCTGGTGATCTACTACCTGTCCGGCTATTACCTCAGGCCTTTCCAAAAACCTATCTGGCGGGAATTGATGCGCACGTTTATCTCGGCTGCTATTATTGCGTTGTTGTTCTTCTTTATCATCATTATTGATGACGAAGTAGATTCGTATGACCGCTATCTGGTATCGCTGGCAGTGTTGTTTGGGCTGCAGTTTGTGCTCAGCTATATACCGCGTTTGACTATCACTCTTCTGACCCGCTCACGCGGCGTGATGCGTACGCGTACCATTCACTCGTACGACGAAGCACAGCAGTTGGTACGAGGAGAGCAGGAAGAGGTGATCATCGACCTGCCGGACCATACTGATCCGGAACAACTGTACCGACTGATCGCACAACTCTACCCACTGTCTTGTGAGATCAGTATCGTTCCGCGTGTGTATGATATATTGGTAGGTGCGGCACGTATAGATCGCTTGGACCGTCCTTCGTTGATACGCGTTACGGAGCAGAATATGTCGGATGCCGAACTGTGTATCAAACGTGCCTTCGACATCGTTACGTCGCTGATAGGTCTGATCGTTCTATCACCACTACTGGCCTTGATCAGCCTGCAGGTTAAGTGGTCGTCCTCAGGACCGGTTTTCTATTCTCAGGAACGTATCGGCCAATACGGACTACCATTCCGCATCTATAAGTTCCGCACAATGATTGATCACGCGGAGCCGGAAGGACAGCCTCAACTTACTCTGGATAACGATCCGCGTATCACCGGTATAGGCCGATGGCTGCGCAAATATCGTCTGGACGAACTGCCTCAGTTGATCAATATACTTAGGGGAGAGATGTCGATCGTTGGACCTCGTCCTGAACGCCCGTATTTTGTAGCACAAATCATGCAACAAGCGCCATACTACTGCCTGCAATATAAAGTGCGTCCGGGTCTGACCAGTTGGGGACCTGTTCGTGTGGGCTATACCGACACTATGGACAAGATGATCGAGCGGCTGAACTATGACTTGGTCTATGTGGAGAATATGTCCTTGTTGTTGGATCTGAAGATACTATTTTTTACCGCCGATGTTATCTTGCGAGGCAAAGGGAAATAAGGGTTATAGGTTATAGATTATAGGTTAAAGGAATATGAGTTACGACGAAAATATCAAACGTGCGGAGCAGATCATTGCTCAACTGGAGCAGACGGAGGCTATCAGCGTAGAAGAATACAAACGCCTTGCCAAAGAGGCCACCGAGTTGCTGGACAAGTGCAAAGCGGAACTGCAAGAGACTGCCCGCCAACTCAACGTCGAATGAAACAGCCTGCTATCATCGTGCCTGAGGGAGTAGAACGTGTGCTGCTACACGCCTGTTGTGCCCCCTGTTCATCAGCCATCGTAGAATGGCTGATGGCGCATGATATAGAGCCTGTCATCTACTATTATAATCCCAACATCTATCCCTTAGAGGAATACACGATCCGCAAGAACGAATCCAAACGACACGCAGACAGTCTGGGTGTGCGTTGGATAGACGGAGACTATAACCATGATGAGTGGAGAGAGGCTGTTCGTGGTTTGGAACACGAGCCGGAACGGGGTGGACGGTGTGAACTTTGTTTTCGCTGTCGACTGTTGGCTACCGCTCGGATGGCACGGCAGGAAGGGATCAGCTGTTTTGCTACGACCTTGGCTTCGTCCCGTTGGAAAAGTTTGGAGCAGATAGAACGCGCCGGACAATGGGCGGCACAACAAGTGGCGGGTACACAGTTCTGGGCACAAAACTGGCGCAAGGGCGGGTTACAACAACGTCGCAACGAGCTCCTGCGCCAATATGATTTCTACAACCAGCTCTACTGCGGTTGCGAATACTCGATGCCTAAGGCCGATTAACGGTTCTTATACATCGACTCGTAGTACTTCTCATACTCACCCGAAGTGATATTGTCGAGCCAGTCTTGGTTCTCAAGATACCACTGTACGGTTTTCTCTATGCCTTCCTCAAACTGCAGACTCGGCTCCCAGCCTAACTCGCGTTGCAGCTTGGTCGAATCGATAGCATAACGCATGTCATGCCCGGCACGGTCGGTAACGAAGGTGATGAGGTCCAAGTCCTCGCCTTCTTCGCGTCCCAACAGACGATCTACGGTTTTGATCACGGTTTTGATAATATCGATGTTCTTCCATTCGTTGAATCCGCCGATGTTATAGGTCTCAGCGATCTTACCTTTGTGGAAGATGAGGTCGATAGCCCGTGCGTGATCTACGACGTACAACCAATCGCGAACGTTCTCGCCTTTACCGTATACAGGCAGCGGTTTACGGTGACGGATGTTGTTGATAAACAGCGGGATCAGTTTCTCCGGGAACTGATAAGGGCCGTAGTTGTTCGAACAGTTAGTGACAATAGTCGGCATTCCGAACGTGTCGTGAAAAGCACGCACAAAATGATCGGACGAGGCCTTCGAAGCCGAATAAGGCGAATGAGGATTGTATTTGGTGGTCTCGTAGAAGAAATCCTCACCATACGCCAGATGATGTTCTGCAGACGATGCAGTAGTAGTGAACGGAGGCTCTATGCCCTCCGGATGGGTCATCTCGAGTGCACCATAAACCTCGTCGGTAGAGATGTGATAGAAACGTTTGCCTTCGTATTTCTCAGGCAGGGACTCCCAGTATAGTTTAGCGGCTTGCAGCATCGACAAGGTACCCATGACATTGGTCTTGGCAAAGGTGAACGGATCCTTGATGGAGCGGTCCACGTGACTCTCTGCTGCCAAATGGATGACACCCGTCACTTGCTCCTCTTGCATCAGGGCATAGATGGTATCGAAGTCGCAGATGTCTGCTTTGACGAAACGGTAGTTGGGTTTGTCTTCTATATCCTTGAGGTTCGCCAAGTTGCCGGCATAGGTCAACTTGTCCACATTAATGATGCGGTATTCGGGGTACTTGTTCACAAACAGGCGTACCACGTGACTTCCAATAAATCCGGCTCCGCCGGTGATAATGATCGATTTCATAGGATAAATCGTATTTGTTTAAAATGATATATTCGTATCTTGTTTTGTGCATCGCGGAGCACCAGTTCTCCCGTAGGCGTGATGTCCTCTATGGATGCTACAAATTGTCCTTGCGTAGAGGTTGGCGCATTCATCGAGGGGGTGATGTTGACCTCTCGTTCTACATAGGGGAATAGTCCTTCCCGTCTGTATAGATGCGCCATGTATCGTTGTTTGAGCGTCGGTTCGTCTTGAAGCAGCGGCAGGTTAACTTGCCAATGTTGCCATAACTGCTCGACGATACGCTCTCTGTCCCATTCGTGCCCCGTGATAAGTTGTAGTGAGGTAGGATTAGGGGCGTTGCCTACCCACTGTGTCTGGTTGATGTTGATGCCTACTCCCAATACCGAATAGGCTATTCCTTGGCTGTCCAGCTGATGCTCGATCAGTATCCCAGCCAGCTTGCTATCCCCATAGTAGATATCGTTGGGCCACTTGATACTGAACTTCTCCTGTCCATTCGCTCTTCGCCCTTCGCCATTCATCAGTATCACCTCTAATACTGTCAGCGCAAACAGCATCGACATTCGCCACTGTTGTTCCGGCTTTATCGGCGGGCGTTGGATACCTATCGACAGCAGGATGTTCTTTCCCTTTTCGCTCTCCCACCCATTACCGGTTTGTCCTCGTCCGGCGGTCTGGTAGTCGGTCCAAAGTAGCCCTTCGAGGCCTTGCTCCAACATCAGGCTGTTGGTACTATGACACTGGGCTACAAACATCACTTGTTGATTTTGTCCAACGACAGCAGGTATTTCTCAATCGCTTTCTGGATAGGATCGGTTGGTCCTCCGGTATCGCTTACCAATACAGCAAACGCCCACAGATGTCCGTTAGGCCGTTGGATGTATCCGGCAAAACACTTCGTACCGGTCAATGTACCACTTTTGGCATGCACCTTTCCTTCGAGGGACGTATTTTCCAAGAAGTGAGTTAGTGTTCCCGTCTTACCGCTTATGGGCAGCGAGTTGAACCATGCTTTGCGCTGTTTGCCGTAGTACATACGTGCGAGCAGTTGTACCAGCATCGAGGCCGTCAACTTGTTCTGCGGTGCCAGTCCACAACCGTCCTTTAGCACGCAGCCACTCATCGGCATATGGCGGTTCTTCCAATAGTGGTAGAGGTGTTGAGCTGCCTGCTGCGAACCGGATTGGGTTTGGTAGCGCGACACCAGATAGCGACCAAGCGCTTCGGCGTACATGTTGTTACTCTCCTCGTTGGTGACCTTGATGATCTCGCGCAGCGGTTGGGAATGGTGCACAAAAGCCGTCTTGAGTGGGGTATCGGATGATACACTCTTGAAGATGTACTGCGGCTGTCCGGTCACTTTACCTCCGGCTTTCTCGATCGCTTTTTGTAGATCGATAGCCAATTGAAGGCCCGGGTTGGGTAAGTCGCCTTTGACGCAGAAATCGCCTTTGTTGGACGGTATCTCTCCACGCATCGCGCGGCTGTTATCCAGTGCTTTGCCGCTGACATACGACAGGTCTTTGGATATACGTGTGCAGGTGACGGTGCTGGTCACCTCCAGTCCCTCTATCTGAGGATACGTACGCACCACATTGGCACGAGAGCCGCAAGCACCACTATTGAGGTAGATATTGAGCGTGTTGCGCATGTAATTCAATCCCCAGATAGCCGGTGCGTAATAGTTACCTATATCTTCCCATAGCCAGTAAGGGTTGTATCCTTCGTTGTTCAGTCTACTCATGTCGGCTATGATACGACCGTTGATACTTTTGATACCCTTGTGGTGCAGACGTGCCACCCAGTCTGTGGTCAGTTGAGCGGCACTCTGCTCCAAAGGTATCTTCTTATCCGGTGCTCCCAGGGTCGGGTCTATATTACCCAGCACAATGAGGTCGCCGTGCAGTACACTGTCTATTACCTCGCCTGAATAGACCACCTTGGTGGAGAACCGGAAGTTCTCGCCCAGCGTCTCCAACGCGGACGCCGTGGTCAGCAGTTTGGTGACCGAGGCCGGCGTGGCAGGTTTGGAAGGCTGATATTGCTCCACTATCTGACCATCCGTGAGGTCTTTGACCATCACAGAGATCTTCGCCTTAGACGTAGCAGGATTGCCTGTCAAAAGGCTGATATTGAGCAGTATGGCGGTGATGATAGACAGCATCGTTAATGCACATTAACGGAGATAGTTCTCCCACTTGGTATTCCGCATGTCACCTGATTTCATAAACTCCTCGTGCATTGCAAACGCGAGGGACAGGTTGTGTTGGGTCTGTCCGTGTTTCGCATGTTTGAGGTAGTCACGTAGCATCTCGCGATACTCAGGCGCTACACAGTTGTTGATGATCTCCTCGGCACGCTGACGCGGACTCTTGCCACGCAGGTCGGCTACACCTTGTTCGGTCACCAGCACTTTGACGCTGTGCTCGGAGTGATCGAGGTGGGTCACCATCGGTACGATGGAGGATATGGCACCGTTCTTAGCCGTGGAGGCGGTAGTGAAGATCGAGAGGTAGGAGTTACGGGCGAAGTCGCCGGAACCGCCGATACCGTTCATCATCTTCGTGCCACACACGTGGGTCGAGTTGACGTTGCCATATATATCTGCCTCGAGCGCTGTGTTGATCGCGATGATACCAAGGCGACGTGCTATCTCGGGGCTGTTGGATGTCTCCTGCGGACGAAGCAAGAGCTTGTCGCGGTAGAAATCGAGATCAGCGAGCACCTCTGCCATCTTGGACTCGACGAGTCGGAGCGAGCAACCCGAAGCGAACTTACAATGTCCGGCTTTGATGAGATCAACCACAGAGTCTTGGATGACTTCCGAGTACATCTCAAACGGCGGGATATTGGGGTTCTTGCCCAGTTCGCCGAGCACAGCGTTGGCTACGTTTCCTACACCCGATTGGATGGGCAGGAAGGAACTCGGGATACGTCCCGCTTTCATCTCTGCTTCGAGGAAGGCGGCAACGTTAGCGCCGATCTTAGCCGTTGTCTCATCGACAGGCGTGAAGGCAGGGATCTCGTTCGGACGGTTGGTCTTCACGACCGCGGCAATCTTAGCGGGATCGACCTTGATATGATCGGAGCCACAACGGTCAGAGGGCTTGTAGATAGGTATCTCGCGACGCTGAGGCGGGTCGAGGGGCTCGTAGAGATCGTGCATACCACGCATAGCGGCGGGGAACATCTCGTTGAGCTCGATGATGATCTTGTCTGCCAGACGGCAGATGGTCGGCATAATACCTACACCCGCAGCGGGCACGATCGTACCGTCTTCGCCTACGTACGAAGCCTCGATGATAGCCCAGTTAGGTTTGGGCAGGAAGCCGTAACGCAGGTCTTGCGGCATATGGCTCAGGTGTCCGTCGAAATAGTGTGTACCTTCGGCGTTGATCTCCTCGCGCATGGACTTGTTCGACTGATACGGCGTACGGAACTCGACCGCGTGAGCACGTGCCATAGCACCGTCGCAGCTGTCGCCCATCGAGGCACCTGTCTCGAGTCCTACACGGAAGGGGATACCTTGCTCATGCAGTTTCTCTGCGCGTTGCGCTAAAGCAAAAGGAACCGCCTTAGGCACTCCCGTGGCCGTAAAACCACCCATGCCTAAGACGTCACCGTGTTGAATCAATTCAGCAGCTTGTTCAGCTGTCATAAATGGAAGCATAGCTTTATTGTTTGATTTGTTTGAGCACTACGTGCTTGGTTTGATTTGTTTGAGCACTACGTGCTTGGTTTGATTTGTTTGAGCACTGCGTGCTTGGTTTGAGGTGTTTGAAGTGTTTATTTTTTGTATTTATTACCTTCAATGTCAGATTGTTTAAGATAACGAATCATATTGGAAATTTTAGTTCCTACATTTTTAGTTTGTTCTAACAAAGAGTTGCATTGATCAATTGGAATAAACCCAACATCCATAGCTCGGTATAACTGGCTGCGCACTTCACCACATGAGCCTTTAGCAATATACAGAAATTGAATAAATTCTTTTTTTCCTTCCCGTTCAAAACCTTCCGCTATATTGTCCATAATAGATCCAACAGCGGCTCTGATTTGAGAACAGAAACGTATATCACTTTTAAACTCTTGTGAGTCGGTAATTTGATAAATATCCTTACTTAAAGCACGAGATAGTTTCCATATTTCCAAATCTTCAAAATTACTCAATGTCATAACGAAACTATATCAAACGATTTCAAACGATTTCAAACTTTCAAACAAAGTCCGAAGGACTCAAACGAATTAACATTTACTCAGCCTTACCGTCTGATCCTAATACGTTGATAATTTTGTGCTTGTAGAGCTCCTCCATGAGGTCACGAGCAGGACCGCAGTACTTACGCGGATCGAACTCACCCGGTTTCTCTGCAAATACCTTACGAACTGCAGCGGTGAAAGCAAGACGGCTATCACTATCGATGTTGATCTTGCAAACAGCGCTGGCAGCAGCCTTGCGGAGTTGCTCCTCAGGAATACCTACTGCATCAGGCAGTTTGCCACCATACTGGTTGATCATATCGACATACTCCTGCGGAACAGAAGACGAGCCGTGGAGAACGATTGGGAAGCCCGGGAGTTGCTCCATGATAGCGTCGAGTACGTCGAAAGCCAATGGAGGAGGAACGAGCTTGCCGGTCTTCGGGTCGCGTGTGCATTGCTCAGGAGTGAACTTATACGCGCCGTGGCTGGTACCGATAGAGATAGCCAGCGAGTCGCAACCGGTGCGGGTAGCGAAGTCTACTACCTCTTCCGGCTTGGTATAGTGGCTTACTTCCGAAGCAACCTCATCCTCAACACCTGCCAACACGCCGAGCTCAGCCTCAACGGTTACATCGTACTGGTGCGCATAGTCAACTACCTTCTTGGTCAGGGCGATGTTCTCCTCGTAAGGCAGCGACGAAGCATCGATCATAACGCTGGAGAAACCGAAGTCCACGCAGCTCTTGCAGAGTTCGAAGCTGTCTCCGTGGTCGAGGTGCAAGCAGATCTGCGGATGCTCCCAACCGAGCTCCTTAGCGTACTCAACCGCACCCTGTGCCATATAGCGGAGGAGGGTTTGGTTTGCGTAGTTACGCGCACCTTTCGATACCTGAAGGATCACCGGAGACTTGGTCTCAGCCGAAGCTTTGATGATAGCCTGGAGTTGCTCCATGTTATTGAAATTAAATGCCGGGATGGCGTAGCCTCCCTTGATTGCCTTAGCAAACATCTCACGGGTGTTTACAAGGCCTAATTCTTTGTAAGATACCATAGTTTTAAAATTTTAAATTTATGATTTATGATTTCAAATGTATGATTTTTGATTTCAAATGTATGATTTTTGATTTATTTCTTCTTCGAAGCAGCGATAAAATAGGCGATCAGAGCAGCATAAGCTACTATGCCTACGAGTGCGGCGTAGCCGCTCTCTGCCCAAGCGGTCATATACCAGTCAGCGCCGCAGAATTTCAATACCGCCGATACCACACCCATCAGGGCACCGCCGGCGATGAAGCCCGATGCGATGAGGGTACCTTTCTCCTGATGTTTCTCGCCCACCAGCCACGATATACCACCACCGACCAGCAGCGGAGTGTTCAGACTCAGCGGAATGAACATACCCAAGGCGAACGGCAGCACGGGGACGTTGAGGAAATTGAGCACCAGGGCCAACACAGCGCCTGCCAGATATAACATCCATGGTGCGCCTTGACCGGACATCAGGGGTTCGATCACCGCTGCCATCGCATTGGCCTGCGGTGCTACAAGGGCGTTGTCGCCTACAAAGCCGTAGGTCTTGTTCAATATGATCATCACACCTCCGACGGTTGCTGCCGAGACGAGTGTGCCGAGGAATTTCCAGGTCTCTTGTTTACGTGGTGTGGAGCCGATCCAGTAGCCGATCTTGAGATCCGTAATGAATCCGCCGGCCATCGCCAACGCCGTACATACCACGCCGCCGATCACCATCGCGCCTACCATGCCGCTGGCGCCTTTCATGCCGATGGCTACGAATACCACCGACGCTACGATCAGGGTCATCAGCGTCATACCGCTCACGGGATTCGAGCCCACGATGGCGATGGCGTTAGCCGCCACGGTCGTGAAGAGGAATGCTATGATGGCTACAACGAGGAAGGCCACGAGGGCTTGCCAGAACGAGTGTAGCACGCCTACCCAGAAGAAGACCAAGGTGCACAGGAGTGCCACAGCTGTAGCGATCACCAGCAGTCTCATCGACAGGTCTCGCTGGGTGCGTAGGATAGATCCTTGCGCCTTGTCGTGTCCCTTGGTTTGTCCTTTGATCAGTCCGACAGCTCCTTTGATAACGCCCCATGATTTGACTATACCGATCAGTCCGGCCATTGCGATGGCGCCGATACCGATGTTACGTCCGTAGCCGGTGAACAGGGCTTGCGGGTCGGTAGCCTCCATTCCGGGTATGGCACCTAACACAGGCAGCAACACCCACCATACGAAGAACGATCCCGCACAGATGATAGCGGCGTATTTGAGGCCGATGATATAACCCAGACCGAGTACGGCTGCCGAGGTGTTGATCGAGAACACCAGTTTGGTTTTAGCAGCGATGGTCTCGCCTATGGTGGTCATACGGGTGCTCAGTTGTTCGGTCCACAGGCCGAAGGTCGATACCACAAAATCGTACAGTCCGCCTATGCCGGCAGCCAGCAGGAGTGGTTTGGCTTGGCTGCCTTCGCCTTCGCCGCTGACCAGTACTTGGGTGGTAGCGGTCGCTTCGGGGAAGGGGTACTCGCCATCCTTGTCTTGGACGAAGTACTTACGGAAGGGGATCAAGAACAGGATACCCAAACAGCCTCCTAAGAGGGAGGAGAGGAAGATCTGTGAGAAGGTGACGGTCATCTCCGGATACTTGGCCTGGAGGATGTAGAGGGCAGGTAGGGTGAATATCGCGCCCGCCACTATGACGCCAGAGCTGGCGCCGATGGACTGGATCATGACATTCTCGCCGATGGCGTTCTTACGCTTGAGGATAGACGAGAGGCTGACTGCTATGATAGCGATCGGGATAGCTGCCTCGAAGACCTGTCCAACTTTGAGTCCCAGATAGGCAGCCGCAGCGGAGAATATCACCGCCATCAGGACGCCTATTAGGACACTATACGGAGTCACTTCCGGATATTCGTGATCCGGTTTGAGTATAGGTTCGAACTTACTTTTCTTTGTTTCCATAAGCCTTTGCGTTAGGTGAGTAGACCAAAAATCGCGCAAAGATATAAAAAAAAACGCATATATCCAAATATATGCGCCATTTTTATTAAATTTTCTGTAACTTGGCAAATTGAATTAACATTGCTTTTTTGCCAAATCGGTCGAAAAGGATGTCGATGCGTTGGGTGCCGTTCTCCTCGTAGACACGTTGGACGGTGCCTTCGCCGAAGGTGCCGTGCCGGACTCGCTCGCCTGTTTGGTAGAGGCTATCAGCCGGTGTGTCGGTGTGTGTTGTTGTACGGATATCGGACAGTTGGGTGAGCGGTTTGAAGGGCATGGATGCCAGCGGCTTGGACGGCATGGTCGGCAGTGGGCGGGATGGTCCGTTCTGCCAGGTGTTGTTGCCCCAACGCGGCGTGGTGGGCTGAGTAGTGTCGGCTGCTTGCCGGACGGCGATAAACTGCCGGTCTATGTCACGCAGGAAGCGGGACGGCGAGGAGAACTGTACGGAGCCGTTACGGAAGCGTTGGCGAGCATAGCTCATGTGGCAGTGCTCCATAGCGCGTGTGATGGCTACGTAGAGGAGTCGTCGTTCTTCTTCTATCTCGTTGGGCTTGACGCACATCTGGCTAGGGAAGAGGTTTTCCTCCAGTCCCACTATATAGACCACTTCGAACTCCAGTCCTTTGGCGGCGTGGACGGTCATTAGTGTGACGCGTGGAGTGTCGTCGGTGAGGTTCTGGTCTTGGTCGGTCAGCAGGGACACTTCGGCCAGGAAGTCGTGGATGGGTGTGAAGTCGATACCTTCTTCGGTTCGTCGGTCGATGAGCTCGTGTATGCCGGTCAACAGTTCTTGGAGGTTCTCGGCGCGGTCTACTCCTTCGGGCGTACGGTCGAGCATAGCGGCGGTACGGATACCGGTGAGCTGCATCACGCGCTCGGCAAAGTCGTAGGCATTGAGTGTGTCGGCCGCTTCGCGTAGTTGGTCGATGAGTGAAGCAAAGGCGATGAGTTTGTTGGCTGTTGCTTTGCTGACATCCAATCCTGCTTGTTCGGGTTGCTGTGCAACATCGAGCATGCTCATGTTCTGCATCACGGCGCACTCGGAGAGTTTGCGCAGGGTGGTGTCGCCGATGCCTCGTGCGGGGTAGTTGATGACACGGATGAGAGCCTCGTTGTCTTTGGGATTGACGGCCAGCCGGAAGTAGGCGATGGCATCTTTGATCTCCTTGCGTTGGTAGAAGGACATACCTCCGTAGATACGGTAGGCGATGCCGAGTTTGCGGAACTCGTTCTCAAAGGTGCGTGACTGGGCGTTGGTACGATAGAGCACAGCTATGTCGTTGTAGGACACGCCTTTGATGGCGCGGTATTGTTGGATGCTCCGTGCCACGCCTTCGCCTTCGTTGCGGTCGGTCATATAGCCCACGAGGTCGATACGGTCGCCTGTCTGTTTGCGCGAGTAGACCTCTTTGTATATCTGGTTCTCGTTGTGGTGGATGAGGCTGTTAGCCGCATTGACGATGGTCTGGGTAGAACGGTAGTTCTGCTCGAGTTTGAACAGTCGGGCGTTGGGGTAGCCTTCCTGGAAATGGAGTATGTTGCGTATATCGGCTCCGCGGAAGGAGTATATCGACTGTGCGTCATCGCCTACGACGCAGATACGGTTCTCGGGTTCGGCCAGCTGTTTGACGATGCGGTACTGGACATAGTTGGTGTCTTGGTACTCATCGACGAGCACGTATTGGAACATCTGCTGGTAGTAGGCTCTGGCGGCGGGGTCTTGGTCGAGCAAGCGGCACATATAGAGCAGCAGGTCATCAAAATCCATCGCATTGGCGGCTTTGAGACGTGTCTGGTACTCGTGATAGACCTTACTCATCTCGTAGAGTCGGTCTTGTCGATCCTGTTTGGCGATGGCTTGGTTGCGGGCATAGTCGTCGGGCAGGAGCAGGGCATTTTTGGCGGCGGAAATACGTGCGGCGACCATGTTGGGTTTGTAGATCTTCTCGTCCAGGGAGTGGAGTTTGAGTATCTGTCGGATGAGTGATTTCTGGTCCTGTGTGTCGTAGATAGTGAAGTCTCGCGTGAAGCCGAGTTGGGTAGCTTCTTGGCGCAGTATCTTGCTGCATATCGAGTGGAAGGTCCCCATCCACAGGTATCGCACATCGGCTGCATCGGCCATACGGGCTATACGGTCGCGCATCTCGCGTGCGGCTTTGTTGGTGAAGGTGAGTGCCAGTATACGGTTGGCGGGCACACCTTGCGAGAGCAGGTAGGCTATCTTGTAGGTCAGCACGCGTGTCTTGCCTGATCCGGCGCCGGCGATGACCAGTTGTGGTCCGTCGTTGTACTCTACGGCTGCGCGTTGTGAGGTGTTGAGTTGGTCGAGATTCATCTCCTTCTAAAGCCCGGCTGGACTGTTTCCATGAGCTTGTCAAAATTGGAGTCGAACGTAAAGGTTCGTCTCAGGTAGTAGTAGTTCTCGGGGTCTACGCAGTAGGGGTAGGCTATCTGGAGGAACTTGAGTCGGTTGTCGTCGAAGGAGAATTTCTCTGCCATCCGTGCCAGATCGTCCACGCAGAACTCGCCCAGCACGACGCACAGTTCGGCCACTTCGAGTCGTTTGTCGTCGAAGGACTGGTTGTCCAATACGCGCATCACCATATGCATTTGTTCTGCGGAAGCGCAGTAGTACTCGGTACGTCCTCCGCGGTTGTGTCCGTGTCCGCGTCCGTCGTGACGGTGTTGTGCCGTCGCTGTACCTGCTATCATAGCCACAGCTACGAATAATGTAAAAAATCGTTTCATATATCTGTACTTTTAGTGTTATATTCAATCCGCTGCAAAGTTACTGCTTTTTTTGCATTTATGCAAATTATTGTGTGTTTTTTTAGCATTTTGGGCAAAATTGCTATCAAAACCGAGAGTTGATAAGCGTGAGGCGGATACGTTGATGATCCGATAAGAGTCCGATGTGACTCCGATAAAAGTCCGATAAAAGTCCGATCACACTTGATTTTCAAATCTGGTGCAAAGATACGATGAACATTCCACTTTTTCCAAATTTTTTGGCAAAAAAAAATGCAAAAAAATGCATTTTCTTTGTAAAGTGCAGATTTTTAGAGACTTGTGTGATTTGACTCCAAATTCACAAATTCACAAATTCACATAAAAATTTGTGTTCAGTTTTTGGCCATAATATAAATATAATAATATATATTATTATATTATATTATGAGCTTTTTATTCATCAAAACAAGTTGTGTGAAAGTGTGAAAGTGTGAAAGTGTGAATGTGTTTTGTGCCCTAAATTCACACACTTCACACTTTCACATAAAATTGTGTGTTGATTGCAACTATAAAAAGTAAGATTTGGTGTTTAGTCGATCAGGCCTTTTTGGCGGGCGAGTGTGAGGAGGTAGGCGTGTGCGGCATCGTGTTCGTTGGGGATGATGCCGTCGAGGATAGCGTCCTTGATAGCGGACTTCAACTCGCCTACCATAGAACAGGGCTCGAGGTGGAGCACAGACATGATCTCCAGGCCATCGACAGGTGGTTGGAAATTGCGGATACGGTCGCGCTCCTCAAGCTCAACCATCTTGCGCCGAACAAGCTGATAGTTCCGATGGAATCGGGCTTTTTTCTCTTCGTTGCGGCTGGTGATATCGGCATCACAGAGCAGCATCAGGTCCTCGATATCGTCGCCGGCTTCGAACAAGAGTCGGCGCACGGCCGAGTCGGTGACGGTGTCCTCGATGAGGTTGATAGGCCGCATATGGAGATCGACCATCTTGCGGACATAGTCCATCTTGTCGTTGAGCGGCAGTTTCATCTTGGCGAAGATCTTAGGCACCATCTTGGCACCGATATAGTTATGGTTGCGGAAGGTCCATCCGGCCTGCGGATCCCACGCTTTGCTCTTGGGTTTGCCGATGTCATGGAGAAGGGCGCTCCAGCGCAACCATAGGTTGTCGGTGGTCTCGGCTACGTTGTCAAGGACTTTGAGGGTGTGGAGGAAGACGTCTTTGTGTCCACGGCCGGAGATAGTCTCGACGCCTTTGAGGGCGCTGAGTTCGGGGAAGATGAGTGGTAGCAGTCCGGTCTTGTCGAGCAGGAGCCATCCCTCGGACGGGCGTCGGGAGAGCATGATCTTGTGCAGCTCGTCGTTGATACGCTCGCGCGTGATAATATGGATACGTTCGCGGTTGCGTACGATAGCATCGAAAGTGACAGAGTCGAGATGGAAGCCGAGCTGGGTAGCGAACCGGATAGCGCGCATCATACGCAGCGGGTCGTCGGAGAAAGTGATGTCGGGATCGAGCGGCGTACGGATAAGACAGTCGTTGAGATCACGGATGCCGCCGAAAGGATCGAGCAGCTCGCCGTAGCGGTCGTGGTTGAGGCAGATAGCCAGGGCGTTGATAGTGAAATCGCGTCGGTTCTGGTCCTCCTGGAGTGTGCCGTCTTCGACGATAGGGTTGCGGCTGTCGCGGGTGTAACTCTCGCGTCGTGCCCCGACGAACTCGAGTTCGGTATCGCCTTTCTTGACTTGGGCTGTGCCGTAGGTCTTGAAGACGGACAGGTGTGCGCCTCTTCCGAGCCGTTTGGTGACCGCTTCGGCCAGGGTGATGCCTGAGCCGACGACGACGATGTCGATATCGGTAGAGGGTCGATGGAGAAAGAGGTCTCTCACCCACCCGCCGATGACATAGCACTCGAGCTGGAGTCGGTCGGCCTCTTCACCCACCAGATGAAGGACCGGAAGGTCTATTTTGGCATCAATAATGGTCATTATCGTCAAAAAACGGCTGCAAAGGTACGAAAAAATTTGCATATATCAAAAAAAAGCAGTAATTTTGCGCAATTTTTTGCGTATAACTATGAAAAAATTATTTTTATTCATACTCGTTTTGTGTACTTCTCTCCAGGCCTTAGCAGTCGGTTGGACACCGACGGATGCCGGTTTGGTAGTAAACCTTGGTCAAGGCGATCGGTTCCTGTTGTCCGTATGGGTTGATATCAATAACAACAAAGCGGAAGATCCCGGTGAGGAGTTCTTTGTTAGTAACTATACCCGCTACACGGGCGGTTATTACAATTATGGGTCGGGAACGTATATGAAACTGCTCCCTGCTGACACAATAACCGAGATGAACGAATGGCAGGTGGGTTATCCTTTGGATCGCGGTAACAAAGCGCTGGGCGCTAAAGAAGGTACCGTTTATACGATTTGGAACGACGGTAAGACGCTTAAAACGAGTGATTCGTTTAAGTTCCTGGGTGACCTGACGAGTAATTACGCCGATGCAAAAGCCTGTGATGTCGTGTTCGTCATTCCTACCGATCGCGGTGTGCCGGACGTAAAGCGCGATCCTAAAGACAAAGTCCAAACTTCCCCTGAGTCTTTTGACCCGAATGGTACGTTGGGCCGGGGCACGGCTCCTTTTAACAGTAGGATGGGAACGGGTTTCCGGGGCATGACCTACCGCGAGGTCTATATGTTCGACATTCCGAAAGCTAACAGTCCGCAATCCTATGCCAATGCGGCATTGGTAACCTTCAACACGACGCTATCGACGTGGAAATTAGGTTCTGGTGCAGGCGAAATAGTCAAAGGTAAAGCAGCTTATGCCTATGCGGATAGTAAGCACGATGCGACCCCTCGAACGCTCTTCCGTCTCTATCTCTTGGATGACCCTATTAACAGTTGCAGCAGTTATTTCTTTGCAACCGACGAGCAGGATTATATAAACTATCGTAAGAATGAAGGCAACCCGATAGATAAGTCCGATAGTACCGCGTTTAGAAAGATCTATACGATGGATCGTATGTTCTGCATGAATTCGGCGGACGAAGAGCATTGTGTCCAAACGGATTATATGTATGTGCCCGTGCTGGACAGTACCTACTACTATGTAGGTCACAATAACGACTATAAAGACAAAGACAAAGGAGAGACGATGGGTACGAATGGGGCGCACTCCATGTTCTCCCAGATCCGCGGACTGACGATATTAGGTCTTGCAGACTCCCTCAAGGCGCCTGCCGGTGCATTCGGACGGATGGTAGCGGATACAACCTCGGCGTTAGATAACCTCAACGTGAAGTTCAAGCCCGCAGGTTATTTTCTGAAAGTAAGCACCGGCACAAACGTACAGCTGCGCCCGAACGCGGACAGTACTATATGGACCTGCGAGGAGATGTGGCATATTGACTCTACGTATTTGAAGATGCAGATCAAAGCAACGATGTTCTCCGGTCCGGAGTATAGTCCGACCGATGAGGGAATAGACATCCCGGGATGGAGTGTGTTTGTAACCGGAAATACCGTGCCTTTGGCGGATCATACCCAACACGTGACGGGCGGTATGGACGGTTGGGCACATATCCATGCCGATAGCTCGCAAGCTAACGGCTATATGGAGTTTACCTTGGCGAATCCGAGATATCATATCCACTACGATTATAACGGTTTGTTGGGAATACAAGTTCCTGACCAATATCCGGCGGAGGGTCAGACGACCGTGACGGTAGAGAAATCGCGACTGGTAAACGGATTTAATTTTACGAAATGGACTACCAATCCAGACGGCAGCGGAACGAGCTATAATCCGGGCGATGTGGTTGACTTAAGCACCATCCTAACCGGTCCTAAAGACTCCACCCTGACGCTTTATGCCCAAGGCTCCTATAACGGTACGTATCATGTCGTTTTCTCGTTTGAGCATTCGAACGGAAAACGCTATTTCCTGACCCAACCGATAGGCACAACCAACCGTTATGCCCGTGCTCGTCCGGTAGGCGACTGGACCGACACCTATCAGGGTATGTCGGACCCCTATAATACCGAGCCGAACTACATCAGCACGTATAAGTTGATCGGTCACCCCACCTGTGAGTTGTGTGATCATAATGAAACATCTTACGAATACGTCCTGGACCCGCGCCGTGAATGGCGGTATGGAGCCAAAGACTCGTTACTGTTCTATAGCAATTTTGCGCCGGCGAATGATGAGTTTTTAGGTTTGTCTTACGACGATCGCAAAACTCCGTTTAAGGAGCCGGTGACGATCGTTGCTAACAACTCCTGGGCGGGTGCTTTCACCTCCACCAGCAAAGCTACTGCAACCGGTTGGCCTGACTACAGCGTGGCGGATGTGCAGAATACCAAACTAAAGTCTGAGTACTATTTTTCCGGCTTTATGGAAGGAGAAGGTGAAATTACCCGTCACGAGCGCCCCAATAAAGACTCTTCGTACGTGAAGTACAACGAGGAGCTCAACCAGTTCGACGGTGTGAGGACAGAAGGCGAAGCAACGACCTTCCAGATCTCGCGTGTCCGCGTAGCAGATGAGCACTACGTTGTGCTGCCGGATACGACGAAGGCTTGGCGCGATACGATTGAGTTTGCTTATCATAACGGCGAGCAGTCGCGCGAACAGGTATGGACATCCATGATCGGTAAGCACCTGCTGGCGGTAACGAAGGTGGGCAACGACACGGTCTATTTCCACCCGGACCCCGATATCATCAAAGACCCGAACAACCTGTATCTGGATAAGAACTACCGCGTATCACAGGTTTTTGAGTTCATCCCGGATAGCCGCGTAAGCACTGCTGTGTCGGAAGAAGACCGTGCGACGCATGAAACAACCTCCTACCACTGGCACAACGACATCGTCAGCGGTCTTAACAGTCCGATCGATGTGAAGGATGCCGAAGGCAATTACATCGACATCGTCGATACTTTCCGTATCACGATGAGTCATGGCGGTATCAGTAAGATCAAACAGTACTACGGTCGTTGGAAGAATGGCGCACGCGGTCTGAAAGTCAATGGAGACGGTTCGGTGCGTACCCGCGATGTGATCGTTCGCACGAAGACATACCACTACGGCAATACGATCACCCATCTGGTACTGAAACCCGAGTTCAAGTCCTATATCTTCAACCCGCTGGCGGGCAACAGTCAGCAGATTAACTTCACGTTAGCGCACGTGACCGCGCATCAATTGGTTGACGTGAACGGTAATCCGATAGGTGACGAAGAGGTTATTGACTCCGATGACATCACATCGAGTCTGTCTCTCGGTCCCGGCGCATGTAGTTTCAGTTCGGGTAGTCCCGGCTCCTATTTCAATATAACTAATGCGCAGACGTCTGGCCAGCACGTCACGCTCGCCACGAAAGCGGTGAACAAAGAGGTCGATAACCATGATACCCTGATTGTCTCCATGGATGTGACCTACGGTGGCAAAGTATATCACGTGACTGCACGTGTGCCGTTGGTACAGACCTCGCTGGAAGGCGATGAACTGATTTGGTCGGTAGAGAGCGGCAACAAGCGCTACTATATCATGGCGGGTACCGGCGGATTGATCTTCCGCCAATATGCACTAAAGGATGGGACGCTATACAAAGAGGGAACATCCAATACGGCACTCATCAAAGGTTCGAAAGACCCAGCCAACAGCGACAAGCAATATATCACCCCGTGGCGCTTCATCTACAACCCGGAGAATGCAAATCAAGTGGCGCTGAAGACGGAGTATGAAGTAAACCGCTATTTCAAGATGCTTGGAGATGCAGTTGGTTCCCAGGGTGGCGTTCATGCAAGCGACTCTTCTCTGCTGACCTTCCATTACGTGGATGTTTTAACCAACGACAATGCCAACGAAGAGGAGCTGGTGAAGCTCCAGTATGGCGCTGATAAATGGTTGAAATTCAGGTTGACAGGCGGTAGCGGAGCCGAACTGGTACTGGTGGACAGCAAAGATTCTGCTTCCGTTTTCTCATGGAGCTATCTGAATCAAGAGTATAGCCTGCTCAACAACGGTGCTTATCCCGACCGCGATACAGTCATCTTCGGTTACAACACCGACATGTCGGTAGCTATCCGGGCGCCCTACAAGGCGTATAAGGAATACTCGATGTTGGTGGATAGCAGTGTGGTTTATTGCTGTCGCGAACAGGAGACCGACATGGCTAACCTGACGGCCGGTGGCGGGGAATGGAAAACCAATCAAACCTTCAGCCTCATCTCTGATGCACGTGACTTCGACGGCGATCCGAATCCCGAGAGCGGTATCAGTCAAACGGCAAACATCGTTTCTACCTCGGGTGACAGCCCGAGGGATGTGATGATAGACGGCAAGTACGTCAACATCGTCGATACGCTGCAGGTTACCCTCTCGTTGCAACCCGGTGCGCCGGCTTATCGTTTCAAGGGCGATTGGAAAGACTTCCGGTCCGTACGCGATGCGGATCTGAAGATACCGCTGATACGTAAGACCTACCACGTAGCGAACTACGACTCGCTCGTATGTGTCGTTAATGACGATGCCTACAACCATACCTTCCCTAATACGATCACCGATCCGGTATCCTATACCTTCAAGCTCAGTACAATGAATCGTACCGGTCATCACGTGCTGGACGTAGCGAACACAACGATGGAGGTGCTGGATAAGAAGGAAACGCTCGTAACGAAATCCGGCCGTATGGATTTGAGCAATACAGCCATGGCAGAGGTACTACTCTTGGACGAATTCGGTAATAAGCCGACTTGGTGTCGTATCTCCGGTAAGGGAGACTCCACCATCACGGTGCAATGTACGCAGAGCGGTATCCGTACGCCGCGTATGGCGTATATACGTATCTTCTATATTATCGTCATTAGTGACAAGATGTATGTCGTCACCGAACAGTTGACCGTATCCCAACCCAGTTATTTCCAGTATGCCAACAACCAGCATCTGGTTCACTCACCCGGTGCTTCAGGCGATCCGCTGCGAGCCGACGGTATGCAGCAGGTACACGAGAACAAACGCATCCTCTACTACTATCCCGACCAGGATGTGGAGTTGCCGATTCGCGACTACCACTTCTTCGGTTGGTGGCGCTGGTTCCGTGAGGGCGCAGGCGAGATAGGCGACTCGGATATACCGGATGAGAGCTGGCGAAAAAAGCCGAGTAATACAGGTTCCGGAAAAAGCGGCTCCTATAACTTCCCGTTCCGTATCATCGGTGACTCGGTCAAAGTACCGAATACGGCAACGCCTGATCCAGATGACTCCGTAAAAGTATTGATGACCATGGGTCGCTACACCGTCTTCCATTACAAGGCGGCAGATTATAACGACAACAAGAAAAATCCTCCTGTCAAGGTCGCGCGTGTAGCACCGCCGATCACAACATACGGCGAGGAAGATAAGCCCACTGTGACCTATGCGGCTGAGATCAGTAACTACTACGATAACCTGCCGATGTCCTTGAAGTACAAGAACCAGGTGGATACCGCGTTGATGGATACCATGCCCGCCATACCGGAGCCGACGCTGTCACTGCGTGAGATATTTGAGCTGCGCCCATGGACCGAGATGGCAGAGCGGTTGGATCACTACAAGACGCGTATTCCTGACGGAGATGGAGCACATACCACTAAGGTCTTCCCCTTAGCGAACGAGAAATACATGGAGGATCATGTGATGATGGCTCCGCTGGGCAACGAGTTGTTACTCTCCACCGAGCAACGTTACATCCTCGCGCACCTGCAAACAACGAAACAGTCGGAGTCGCTATTAGGCTACTATATGCGTGATGATCACTGGTCGGACGGCGGTTGGGATGCTGCCCGCAAGGATACAATGATCTGGTGCGGCGGTTGGGATGCTACCTGCCAATGGTACACCTACAACCCCAAGACCCAGAAATACACCATATGTAATCACGAGACAACCGTGAGCGACGACTTCCTGAAAGTACCGAAGAAGGAAAACATCACCAACGGGCAGGAGTTTGATACCGTATATTATTGTTTGCGCGCACGTAGTCAATCCACAACAGGTGAACCGGGTGTGAGTGAAACAACGGTGGATGGTAACTATATGTTCAATATATGCCGCTATAAGCTGATATATCATAAGCCCGGCAAGTACGGTCCGTTGGCCGAGACGAAAGACAAGGCAGGTAATGTCAAAGCCTTGATCACCAACGACGATATAGAGCAGCACTACGAAGTGCTGGAGCGCCTGAATTTCGACTACAACAAACCGGGACCCGAATATACCGTCTATCCCCACCCGCTGCCGTGGGCGGATGCCTCGTACGGCTATACATATCCTGAGACACCCGACCTGCCCCACAACCGACTGCACGCTCATTCCGACTTCCCGAACCATGGTGAGTACGGTCTGATCAACCGCATCCCGACAGCAAGTCATTGGGGGGACGGTGTCACGTCCTATTGGCGTCCGATGGAGCAACACGGAGGAGCTTCCAACGGATACATGATCTACTGCGACGGTATGTCGTCGTCCGGTCAGGTAGCCTCCCTCTCGCTGGAGACCCACTTGTGCTCGGGTCAGAAGATGTTCTTCTCGGGCTATGTATGTAACCCCAGTAATCAGTCCGGCAAGGCGGACCCGAACTTCACCTTTAGTGTGCAAGGATCGGTCAACGGAAGAGATTGGGATGATATCACCTCTTATACCACGGGAGGTATCAAGCCCTCGAGTCAGTGGAGCCAGATATACTTCCCGATCGTCTTTGACGAGAATATCGACTACCAACACTTCCGCGTACGAATCTACAACGTATCGTCCGACTGGGACGGAAACGACTTCATCATCGATGATATGTGTATCTTCGCTACCAAGCCGCCGTTGATCGCTTATCAGGCCAATACGGCTTGTAAGGAAAAAACAGACGAGGACCTCCCGTCGCATGTCATCTTGCGTGTGGACTATCAAGGTATCGTAGGCGAAGGTTACAACGACACCACCGTATGTTATACCCTCAAGAGCGTCAACAAGGATCGAGTTGTTACGTTCGTACCGATGATAGATGGATATTTGGAAGAAAAGATAAAGGAGAATGCCGATCCATCGAAATCCGATACGATATACGGAGAACTCTTTATCCCGGGTAAGACCTACGAACCGACGCATCCGGACTCGATCTTCGTCAATATGAACCAACTGATTGACACCTTTGAGGTATCATCCGAAAAGAATAAGGAGAATGCGGAATACAAGATCTTCAAAGAGGGCTATATTTACGAAATATTGGAGGGAGATATACGTCCTGTCAAGTACGTGGTACATAACGCCCACGTGAATGCCATCGATACCTTTACCGTACATATGTCGGGCAACTATAAAGACATGCTCAGCAGTCTGTGCGGTATGACCCATCACCTGAAGGTAAGCAACCAAATGGTGTTGGAACTCAACGGCGAGGAGCAACCCACGAACGAGTCGACCGACCTATGCGCCAACTCGACCTATGATATCGGTTTGCGCGTGAAGGGTTCGCTCTACCTGGATAGCGTCGCACCGATCAACCTCAACGGCACCTGCGCCAACGACTGGTTGCTGTACGGCGACACAGCCGATCTGACCGGTTCGCCTAAGAGACGCTACGGCTATAAGTACAGCGATATCGTGAAGGTAGTAAAAGACATCCTGCGTTGCGATCCTCCGGGCACCGAGAATGCCAACCAGTTCGCACCTAACCTGGCCGCCGTCAGCCGTAATGAGATGCAGCGTATCAAAGATGCGCAGACTGTGAAGCTGGATACCACTGCTCATCCGTATGATATCCTTGCCGACTTGGTGAACAAAGGATTCCTGACACTCTATCAATCCCAAATGACAGCATCGGTACTATCCGGAGACTCGGTGCAGTATGTTATCTTCCCGATATTGGGTACAGGTACCGACACGAAGCAACACTCGAGCGTGGACGTTTGTCCGCTGCCGATTCTGATCAAGCTCAAACCACAGTCAAGCTCCGCTATACCGCTTATCGTAGGCGGACTAAACCGCGACCCGAGCGAGAAGGAACTGCCGGTAGTAGTACTGGCAGACAGAATGACAGCCAATACTGAGTTCACGCTCAAGGTAGATTCGATCATGCCGCGCATAGGAATCGCTTCCGTCAAGCTGCGTGCAACCGATGATCCCGATTTCCAAGAAGGATTCCATAAGCTGGACTTGGTACCCGATTTGGACTATCCGCAAACGGAGTACTACCTGAAGGGAAACTATATCACCCTGCATCCCGCAAGTAGCAACAACTATACGATGAAGCAAGGCTATAACTATACATTTGCTATTGATTTGCAGACGATCCTCGGCAAGGATACCTTAGACGGAGGTTGTAAGGTGGGAACTGTGCCGTTCACTCTTGCTGTCGTACCGGATTACCTGCGTTGGGATCCGCAAGACTCGATCGGTTCACAATGGAACAAGCATGGCAACTGGATGGGTATTGACCAATACAACCAGCCTATGCATGCCACGGCCCGCTTCGCACCGCTATCCACTACATCGATCATCATCCCTGCCATGACAGACGGCAGACCGTATCCGGAACTGCCTGACCTGACCGATCCTGCTACCTACGACTCCGTTAAGCAGGTGGGCTTCCAGTATAACCAATGCAACACCATCCGCTTTATGCCGGATGCTGCAATCGGAAACCAGCAGTATATGAACTACTCCGATGTGGTAGTCGATATGAAACTGCCACAACAGAAGTGGGCGCTTCGCGGTGCACCGGTCAAAGGTATGATCAGCGGCGACCTCTACATGGCCAATGCGGATCTCAACAACGAGACCCCGCTTTGGGAAGTGGGATCATTCGATGCCGACGGACGTAACTACAGGACGGGTAACGGTTCGTTCTGGCTGTCCCTGTATAGCAAGGCAACGGTGCATAAGGTTCAGACAGGCGATGATGAGGAACGCGTTGCTGAGACAGATTGGTCCAAGGTGACGAACGGTATGACCTTACCGTTGTCACCGGCACAGGGATTTGCCGTCTATGCCCGTACTGCCTCCGGTTCCAATGCGGTGGTTCGTCTGCCTAAGAACGATGATATCTACTATTATTATGGCACCTATGGCGAGAAACTATACGACCGCTATGAGCAGAACTTGCTTTCGTTGCGCAACTCGCCTGAGTTGGGCAACGGCGAAGCCGGCAAGTTGGCCTTCCATCCGGTAGGCGCCTCGCAAGCGTATACACTCACCAACGGAGTGGCAGGCACCTACTTCGTCTTCGGTAACCCGACGATGGGTTATATCGATATATGGGGCTTCATAGCGGATAACAGTCTCAAGCAGGAGATCGATTATATCGATGCCGGCGGAATCCACCGAACAATAAGCCAAGCAGTAGCTGAAGCGGCAGGATCGGCCGATGTGATTACCAATCAGGAGCGTTACTTGCCGCCGATGCATGCGATGGTGGTCAAACTGCGGGACGGAGAAGCGGCGGTTAACTCGAAGAACCTGACCCTCAACGCCTGTCGTGTGCTGACCGATGTGACGCAGAAAGATGCTTGCGGTGGTGGAGGTGGTGGAAGTCCCGCTCCCAAACGTTCATCAATGATCAATCATCAATCATCAATCCCGGAGGGTATCATGACCATCACGGCGATCAACCCCGTCTCGCCGCGTTGTAACTCACGGCTGTTGCTGGGACAGGGCTATCATAACGCCATCCTCAGCGGAGAAGATGCGATATTGACGACCCTCAATATCGACAATTTCCACATGACCAATACACCGACTACTCCTTTTAATATATACGCGATAAAGGATAGTTGCGGATTGAGTATCAACCTTCTGGATTCGATTGTCAATGTGCCGATATCGTTCTATATGAGCGACCTTCCCTATGAACCGACGACACAACTGTGGTTTACAGGTGTCAATAATATCGACGGTCAACTGGTACTCTACGATGCACTTTTAGGTACCGAGCGCACGATCATCGACGGTATATGTCTCACGATCGAGACTCCGGATCAGAACCACCAGAAACGGTATTATATCCGTCGTCGTGGCTTCAATCCGGACACTACCGAGCCGGGCGACACGCCTACCAGTTATGAGCCAATTGAGCGAGAGGTGGAGCAAGCATATAAGATCATTGATCACAACCATGTATATATCATCCGAGGCGGCCACGTATATACCGTCACCGGACAGAAAGTGAGATGAGACAGATAGAGAGAAAGACATATAAGCATTGGTTGGTATTATTGCTGCTGGTGTGGGGATGCGTAGTATCCTCAGCTGCCACTTACCAGCCAGCCACAACTTGGAGTGGTACTCCTACAACGAGCGAGGATGTGCGTCCCGGCTATCAGTTCCACTCTACTTCGTCTACACCGATGATGGGTAGCACCCGTTATAGTTCGACGATCTATACACCCGGTGCCACCTCGCCCTACGGACCGCGTAAGGTGAAGTACTACAACCCGTGGAGTGATGACGATGATCCGGAAGGCAATCCTCAGGGCGAAGAGATCGGTCAGGTCAACACGCCCATCGGAGATATAACACCGTGGATGGTGATGGCCGGAATCTGTGCATTAATTATCTATTGTAGAGAGAGAAAACGCAAAAAAGTGTAAAAAAAAGCAAAAAAATTTGCGTATATCATAAAAAAGCAGTACTTTTGCACGCTTTTTCGAGTAAAAAGCACGTCATTAATATTAACTCGGTCACGAATTCGCGTAATTCAAGACCCCTAAAACAACACACAAATGGCAACAAAAATTCGTTTGGCTCGTCATGGTCACAAAGACTACGCTTTCTACCACATCGTAGTAGCAGACAGCCGCTCGCCGCGTGACGGCAAAATCATCGAGCGCATTGGTTCGTATAATCCTAACACCAACCCTGCAACGGTAGACCTGAAGTTCGACCGCGCAATGTACTGGGTAGGCGTAGGTGCACAGCCGACAGACACCGTACGTAACATCCTCTCCGGTGAGGGCGTTATGCTGATGAAGCACTTGAACGGTGGCGTAGCAAAAGGTGCGTTCACTCAAGAAGAGGCTCAAAAGCGTTTCGACGCTTGGAAAGCTCAGAAAGATGCTAAGAATGGCAAGATCAGCGCTGCTGAGGCTGACAAGAAAGCTGCTGCTGCCAAGGCTCTGCTCGCTCAAGAGGTAGAGACCAACAAGGCTAAAGCTGCTGCAATCGCTCAGAAACGTGCTGAGGCTGCTGCTGAGTTGGCTGCTGCCGCTCAGGAGGCCGCTCAAGAGGCTGCCGCTGCTGAAGCTGAGGCTAACGGCGAGGCTCCTGCAGAAGAGGCTACCGAAGAAGCTGCTGCAGAATAAGCGTATTTATCTTAGCGAAAAGGAGTCCAAAACGAGAGTTTTGGGCTTTTTTTTGTGCAAAAACGAGAATTATTTGCATAGGTGCAAAAAAATGTGTAAATTTGCGCACTTTTGATGCATCATTATTCAAGCAATGAAAAAAGTCAGCGTCATAATGCCCAATTACAATCACGCTCCTTACCTAAAGGAGCGCATGGACAGTATCTTGGCGCAAGACTATTGTAATATAGAGTTGATCGTGCTGGACGACGCTTCGACAGACAACAGTTGGGCTGTGCTACAGACCTATGCAGACGATAAGCGAGTGAAGATGATGGTGAGAGGTGAGCAGAACAGCGGCAACACATTTGTACAGTGGAAAAAGGGTTTAGAGGCTGCTACAGGCGAGTATGTATGGATAGCAGAAAGTGACGATGTAGCAGAGCCGACGTTGGTGAGTTGTCTGATAAAGGAGATCGAGCAGAACGATGCCGTAGTGGCATTCTCCAACAGCGTGCTCATCGACAGCGAGGGGCGTGAGATAGGTCGCCGACACAAAAAGCCCTGGACACAGGACTTTAGCATGGACGGAAAGGATTTTGTAAGGCGCTATCTGTTAGGGTACAACAATATTTACAACGCTAGTGCTGTGCTGTTTAGTCGTGAGGCAGCCTTGCGAGTAGATATGGATCAAGTGGCGCAGTTTAAGGCCAGCGGCGACCGGTTGTTCTGGATCGAGATGGCGATGCAAGGTCGGGTGGCGTATATAGCTAGATGTCTGAACCGTTTTCGTAAGCACGCGCATAAAGTATCCAATAACGCCGAGAGCAGGGCGCAGAATATCATCGAGGACCACGCGATCTACACAATCGCGAAGCAAAAAGTGCATGTACGTCCTATTGACAAATGGCGTATCTTAGCCTATCATTGGAGAGCGATGATGCGTAGCGCTGTGAGTAAGGAGGGACGATTGCAAGCAATGAAAGCATGGAGGGCGGAGGTATGCTGACGTATATCCTCAATATTGTTTTTGCCGTAGTGGCAACGGTGCTCTATATCAAAGCACCGTGGACGTACAGCTACGACTACTGCGTGACGTTGATGTGCCTGTTTGTGGTGCAGAACGCATTGCATTTCGCTACCAACAAACGTGAGCATTGGCTGGGGTTTGAGTTCTTTTTCATGCTCAGTTTCTTCTTGGTCAACTTTGTTTATCCCGTCTTCTATGCTCCCACGGAACGCATCTACTGGTCGTTCTTTAGTTTTGCATTCAACGACAACTATGTGACGCGTGCCACCGCATTGGCATATTGCGGCTATGCATGGTATCTGCTAGGGGCGACACGTATCCTACAGTTGCGACGCGAAGAACCGACCACGCCTACATTCTCGATCACGATGCGGCAATATATATGGTTTTTCGGCATCACTATAGTGGCGTGGCTGCTGTTTGTAGTGACCGGCGGTTTGGCTGCGTTGCAGAGTGTGTATAGTGGAGGAGGAGTTTTGCGAGACGTAGGTATATACAGCTATTTCAACAATATCTTCACCATCGGCTGCTATCTGATGGCTATCTTTATCTTCCGTTTGCCCAAGCAGAAATGGTGGTTCTATTTGCTGGTGATCGTGACGTTTATGCTACTGTTGCTATCCACCGGCAGTCGCCAGTTGGCTGTGGCCTTGGCCTTGATACTGATCACCGGTTTTAGCATGTATGTCTATCACCTGAAGTGGTGGCACGTAGCAACCGTGGTTGCCGGAGGTTCGGCCGTGTTGTTTTTGGTGATGACGCTGCGCAAAGAAGGACTGGATGTCGGCGCTTGGCAAGCCGTGTTGGCCCACACCAAACTGGAGGAGTTTTGGGATATCTATGAAGACCTGATCGTCAATGACGTCAACCTGTTCCGTCTGTTTGGCTGGGCACAGATCAACGACCTGACTTGGTTGCAAGGAATGACTTTGGATATCACCTCGCCCATCCCGGGTTTGGGCAGCTATATCATCGCCCACAGCGATGTGCCACCGGAGATGTTACACGGAGGCGACCTGCCGAGTTATCTCTTCCTTGGTCCGAACGCCACATGGGGTACCGGCACAAACATGGTAGGTGAAGCCTATCGTTCGTTCGGGCTGATAGGCACGTGTATAGCGATGTTGCTGATCGGCGTATGGGTAAAAGAGAGTTACTACCGCGCCAAGGATAGCGTGTATTGGTATATGATGTACTTCCTGCTGGTTGGTCACGCGCTGATCTATCCGCGCGCTCCGCTGTTGTTTGACCCCAGACTGGTCACTTGGAGCTTGCTGCTGTTATGGATCGTGATGAGTATCACCGAACGACAGACGCAGATCGTCCATTGGCTGAACAGCCTTGGTAAAAAGAAGGAGGTACGGCCATGAGAATACTCTATTGTGTACCAATGTTGTACAACGCGGCGGGTATTGAGCGGGTGTTGACGCAGAAAGTGAACTGGCTGGCAGCACATACGGACCATTCGTTCTTCATTGCGACTACCGAACCCACACCGAAAGGCAAATCGACCTGCGCTTTTGCACTCGATAAACGAGTAGAAGTAGTGCCCTTTGATATCGATTTCAATGCCGATTATAGAAAGCCATTGTTGAGTAAGTGGTGGGGGCATATGCGGAGAATGAAGACGTACAGAAGAGCATTGACGGAGTATATCCTGACGAACAAGATAGACCTCTGTATCTCGTTGGGTGGTAAGGAGATAGCATTCCTAAAGGACCTGCCGTGTCGCACGATCGCAGAGATGCATTTTGCGATGAAGCAGCGTGAGCAGTTGTTATGCACAGAGCATCACGGGTTGGTCTGGTCGTTGTTAGGCAAGATTCGTACGTGGCAATTGGTGCAGGCAGTTAGACCCTTGGAACTACTCGTCGTTCTCACCGAAGCCGACAAAGTTGCATGGAACGCAGAGGGCTGTGATAATGTCGTTTGTATTCCGAATATATGCAGTCTGGACGGACAAGCACTCCCTAAAGAGAAGAAGACCAAGACCATGCTGGCGGTAGGACGTCTGCACGAACAGAAGGGTTTTGACTTGTTGCTGGAGGCTTGGCAGGAGATAGATAAGAACCATCCGGAGTGGACACTGCGTATTGTGGGTGAAGGGCATAAACGTGCCGAATTGGAAAATCAAATAAAAGCGCTCCACTTAGAACGCGTAATACTAGTCGGGAATACCGACAAGATAGCACAAGAATACGCACAAGCCTCAGCCTTCGTGCTCAGTTCACGTTATGAAGGACTGCCCTTAGTACTGATTGAGGCGATGTGGAGCGGACTACCTTGTGTGGCGTTCGACTGCCCGCATGGTCCGGCAGAGTTGCTATCAGACAACAGAGGATGGCTGGTAGAGAACGGGGATGTTAAAGCCTTGAGCAAACAGATAGCCTACGTCCTCTCGCATCCCGAAGAAGCAGCTGGGCGCGCACACAAAGCACAACAGTATGCACAAGCAAGGTATAGTGAACAAAATATAATGCCCCAATGGGTAAAGATAGTGGAAAGTGGAAAGTGGAAAGTTGAACATAGTTTTTGACAATATTATTTATACGCTACAGCGCTACGGGGGTATCTCTGTGGTGTGGAACGAGTTGTTAGGTCGGGCACGTAACGACAAGGATCTGCAATGCATAGAGCTGGACTATAAGCAAAAGATCACGCCTCGTTGGATGGAGCGATACCGTATACCGGCTTATACCGCCCCAACACCGTCGATCTTCCATTCTTCGTACTTCCGTATCCTGCCGCAAACAGGTGTATATAACGTCACTACGGTGCATGATTTGACGTACCACTATTACCGGAAGGGCTTGCCCAAGATGGTGCATCTATGGGAAGAGGAGCGGGCGCTAGGACATAGTGAGGCAGTGATTTGTGTGAGTGAGAACACAAAACGCGATTTGTTAGGTTTCTATCCTTGGCTCAAAGAAGAACAGGTCTATGTGGTCTATAATGGTGTAAATGACATTTTCCATCCGATGCCCTCCGTACAAAAGAAGGGCTACCTGCTGTTCCTGGGTAATAGTGCCGTGGAATACAAGCGTTACGATGTAGCACAAGAGGTGGCACGATTGACCGGTTTGGAGCTTAAGACTGTTTCCGGTGTTTCCTCCCAAGAACTGAATAGATTCTACAACGAAGCACTTTGCCTTCTCTATCCTTCAGATTACGAAGGATTTGGTTTGCCGATCTTGGAAGCCCAGAAAGCAGGTTGTCTGGTGATTGCACAAAAAGCATCGTCCATTCCTGAAGTGATAGGCGAAAGCGGATGGCTGGTTAAGCACGACACGCTGCAACATATGGCGCAAGAGATGGCATCTATAGTAAAGGAAATACAGTCCCGTTCCACCCAGGAAATGGTAGAAAAAGGTTTTGAGAACGCCAAGCGTTTCTCTTGGGACAAAACATATCAACAGACCAAACAAGTATATGAAAATATCTATCATAACCATCACATACAATAGCGCCAAGACACTTCAGCGCGCGCTGGAGAGCGTACAGAGCCAGACCTACAAGGACATCGAGCATGTGATTGTAGATGGGGCATCAACGGATGGCACCAAGGAACTGATTGAGACGTACGCCAAAGAGCATACAAACGTGCGTTGGATATCCGAACCCGACGAAGGCATCTATAACGCGCTAAACAAAGGTATCAAGATGGCAACAGGTGATGTCATTGGTTTCCTGCACTCCGACGACACCTTCTATGCCGCTAATTCCATCGAGCAGATAGCAGCCGCCTTCGCCTCCCATCAAACGGATGTTGTCTATGGCGATTTGCAGTATTGCTCCAAAGGAAAAGTGGTGCGTCAGTGGAAGAGCAACCCATTCAATTCGCGTAGCCTCAAATACGGTTGGATGCCCCCACACCCGACGGTCTATGTACGCCGCGAGGTGTATGAGCAGGTAGGAAAGTACGACGAGTGGTTTCGTATATCGGCCGACTTTGATATGATGCTCCGCATTTTCACCGCTGGGTATGTTTCACACTATATCCCGGAGGTTTTGGTAAGTATGGAGACAGGTGGAGCCAGCAACAAGAACTCCAGAGCACGACTGTCCAAAACACAAGAAGACTATATCGTACTCAAGAAAAATCATGTCGGAGCAGGATACCTGACCGTGGCTTGCAAACAAATACGCAAAGTACGCCAATTCTTACGCTAATGAACCTGAATATATCCATAGTACTTTACCATCCTCAGTGGGAAGAAGAAGTGATCCCGCTGGTGGAAGAGCTGCTTAAGGTTAAGTCGCTGCGTAAGATCTATCTGGTGGACAATTCGGAACACAAAGCCGACCACCCATGGCTGGAAACCAAGCGTTCCAAACTGCAATACATGTTCAACGGGGCCAATTTAGGATACGGCAGCGCGCATAACATCGCTATACGCGAAAGCGTGTTCTACATGACCACGTTTCATTTGGTGCTCAACAGCGATATACAGGTCAAGGCTACCGATATCAACCAAATGGTCGAATGGATGGCCGGCTACCCCGAGGTGGGACAACTGATGCCGCGGGTGGTCAACAATGACGGACAACAGCAATACTTAGCTAAACGTCTGCCCTCACCGTGGAATGTGTTTGCGCGCCGGTTCTTGCCCGAGTGGATGACTGCTCGTAGCAACCGACGGTACGAACTACGCGACTTGGACCTTACTCGTCCGATCAACGCACCCTATCTGAGCGGCTGTTTTATGCTGCTACGCACCGAAGCTGTACTGGAAGCAGGGTTGTTTGACGAACGGTATTTTATGTATCCGGAGGATATAGACCTCACCCGCACCATCCATCGTCGGTGGCTGACACTCTACCAACCCCAATGGACGATTATACATGCGCATCGTCAAGCTTCGTACAGCGACAGACGAATGCTTTGGATACACATCCAAAACCTGTGCCGCTATTTCAATAAGTACGGTTGGATCTGGGACAAAGAGCGGTGGCAAATGAATAAACTATAATTTTGCAAAGTAAAGTAACAAAAAATATATAATTTTTTGCGTATGTGCATTTTTTTATGTAACTTTGCACGCTTGTTTAAACAAAAACGAATATAAATCAATAAAAATATATACTACTATGTCTAAAGTAACTGTTGTTGGCGCAGGAAACGTAGGTGCTACGTGCGCAAATGTGTTGGCTGTAAATGAGGTGGCTAACGAAGTATGTCTGATTGATATCAAAGAGGGTTTTGCCGAGGGCAAAGCTATGGATATTATGCAAACCGCTCAGCTGATGGGCTTTGATACCGTAGTTGAGGGTGTGACAAATGACTACAGCAAGACAGCCGGTTCGGATGTCGTTATCATCACTTCCGGTCTGCCACGTAAACCGGGTATGACTCGCGAGGAGCTGATCGGTGTGAATGCCGGTATCGTAAAGAGTGTTTGCGACCAGGTATTGACCTACAGCCCGAATGCTATCTTGGTAGTTGTATCCAACCCGATGGATACGATGGCTTATCTGACCTTGCATGCTCTCGGTCTGCCGCGTAACCGCGTGATCGGTATGGGTGGTGCTCTGGATAGCGCGCGTCTGAAATACTTCTTGAGCCAAGCTTTGAAGTGCAACGCCAATGACGTAGACGGTTTTGTGATCGGTGGTCACGGTGACACAACGATGATTCCTCTGACCAGCTACACCACCTACAAGGGTATTCCTGTAACCGAGTTCCTGACCAAAGAAGAGTTGGAGAACGTAGTCAAATCGACCATGGTAGGAGGCGCAACGCTGACCGGTCTGCTTGGCACAAGCGCATGGATGGCACCGGGTGCAGCTGCAGCATCGGTGGCTGAGGCTATCATCAAAGACCAGAAGAAGATGATCCCTTGCTCGGCTGCATTGGAGGGCGAGTACGGTATGAAGGATATCACCATCGGTGTTCCTTGTATCATCGGCCGCAATGGTATCGAGAAAGTGCTGGAGCTCAATATCTCCGACGAGGAGCGCGCCAAACTGCGTGAGAGCGAGGCCGCTGTACGCAAAACTACAGCTATCCTCAAAGAGCTGAACGTTCTTTAAGGAATTGAAAACTGAACATTGAACATTGAAAATTCCAGTATATGGATCTATTTGAAAAATGTGACCATTTTGAGACACTCAAACAAGTGCGCCAAATGGGGATCTATCCCTATTTCCATGAGTTAGAGTCTCGCCAGGCCCCGATCGTGACGATGGAGAACCACCGCGTCATCATGTTGGGCAGTAACAACTACCTTGGCTTTACGGAGAACGAGGCGGTCATCAAGGCTGGTCACGAAGCATTGGACAAGTATGGTACGGGAGTGAGCGGTAGCCGTTTTTTGAACGGAACGCTCGACCTGCACCTGCAGTTGGAGCGCGAGATCGCAGCCTTCACCGGCTATGAGGAGTGTATGACTGTTTCGACAGGCTTTCAAACCAACCTCGCTATTATCTCGGCCATCTGCGGCAAGGATGACTACATCCTCAATGACCGCGAGAACCATGCCTCTATCTACGATGCATGCCGTTTGAGCTACGCCAAAGTGCTTCGTTATCGCCACTCCGACATGGAAGACCTGGAGCGTCAACTCCAGTCTATCCCGGAAACAGCAGGCAAACTGATCATCACCGATGGTGTATTCTCGATGCGTGGTGATATCTGTAAGCTGCCGGAGATCTGTGCATTGGCCGAAAAATACAATGCACGCGTGATGGTAGACGATGCGCACGGTTTTGGTGTACTCGGCCCCGGTGGTCGCGGTACAGCCGCTCACTTTGGTCTGACCGACAAGGTGGACATCACGATGTTGACCTTCTCCAAGTCGTTGGCTTCGATAGGCGGATGTATGTTGACGTCGCATCGTGTAGCAGACTGGCTGCGCCACGTGAGTCGTCCGTTCATCTTCTCCGCTTCTATTACTCCATGCTCAGCCGCTACCGCTCTGGAAGCGTTACATCAGTTGATTCAGGATCCTGAACGTCCTACCCGACTGATGAACATCGCCAAATATTTCCAGAAGCAGTTGTTGGCAGCAGGTGTCAAGATCATCGAAGCACCAACACCTATCGTGCCTATCTTCACCTATAAGACCCTTGACACACTCTACTACGGAAAGAAGATGTTCGATGAGGGAGTCTATGTCAATCCGGTCATCGCGCCTGCATGCGTCGAGGGCGAGTGCCTACTGCGTACAACGCTGATGGCCACTCACACCGAGCCGGTGATTGACGAAGCGGTGGAGATCATTTCTCGTGTTCTCAAGGAAGGTGTTCCGTTCTAATGAAGACACTTCTACTGACAGGAGGATCCTCCGGAATAGGCAAAGCTACAGCCGTGTTATTCAAGCAACACGGCTGGCTTGTTTTTGAACTGAGCCGAAGCGGTCATAGCAGCGAGGGCATTATACACGTAGACTGTGACGTGACCAATGAACAGTCTGTACAACACGCCGTAGAGGAGGTGATCAAACAGACCGATCATCTGGACGTCGTGTTCTCTAATGCAGGGATGGGTATCTCCGGCGCTATCGAATACACCAAGCCGGAAGATGCACACCGACAGATGGATGTCAACTTCTTTGGAGCTTTCAATCTAACGAAAGCGGTGTTACCAATTTTGCGCAAACAAAGAAGCGGACGTATCATCTTCACCTCCAGCGTCGCTGCCATATTGGCCGTTCCTTATCAAGCTTTCTATTCGGCTAGCAAAGCAGCCATCAACGCTTTCGCCCTAGCCTTACAGAACGAAGTAAGGGCTTTTGGCATCAAGGTCTCTGTACTGATGCCCGGCGATGTAGCAACAGGCTTCACCGGAGCACGTATCAAAGAGCAAGACGGAGAAGACACCTACACGCACGCTAAACAGGCAGTAGAAGCTATGGAACGCGACGAGCGTGGGGGAATGGCACCTGTGGCCATGGCCAAGAAAGTCTATCACATTGCCACTTGTCGTTGTCCGCGCCCTGAGTATGTAGGCGGCGCTATCTACCGCGTATTCTGCGCACTGGATATAATACTGCCTAAACGTTTAGTCAACTGGATAGAGGGTAAAATGTATAGCTGATGAATATACGTATCGTCTCTCCTTCGGGAACCATAGAAAGCCAATTCATAGAGGGCGCCAAAAAGCGCCTTTTGTCGCTGGGGTGGCATATAACAGAAGGTCAGTATGCCCGTAGCAAGTCAGGACGCTTTGCCGCCACAGACGCCCAACGCCTCAGCGATCTCAGAGACGCCTTGGCCGACCCTTCAGTAGACATGATACTTTGTTCGCGTGGTGGGTATGGGATGCAGCGTATCATTGATAAGGTAGGCACAATCAACAAACCTGTCATCGGCTTCTCTGACATCACCGAACTACACATGTTAGCAGGGCTCAATGCACAACCATCACTCCATGCTATCATGTGCAAGCATATGGCACAACACGAGACCAAAGACGACGTGTTTGCCCAAACCATTGCCGCTATAGAAGGCAAAACGCTGCACTACAATGTGGCACCCCACTCACTCAATAGACCCGGCACAGCCGAAGGTGTTCTACTAGGTGGAAACCTGTCGGTATTATACGGTTTACAAGGCACACCATACGACCTTAACTCCATCATCCGATCCTCCAACATCACTAAACCCCTACTGGTGCTTGAGGATATCGGCGAGCGTCATTATCACATCGATCGCATGATGAACAACCTGCGGTTGAGTGGAGTGCTCGAACAGATAGGCGGACTCATCGTCGGACAGTTCACAGACTGCGAAGACGACGAGTCAATGGGCGAAACACTCTACGAGACCATCGCCCGTTATACACAGCCATACAACTACCCTGTGCTCTTCAACTTCCCTACAGGACACATCGAGCACAATATGCCTCTATGGCTGAACAAAAAAGCGGAATTGATAGTTAATACCGATGGCGGAATGCTAAGGCAAGACTAGTCGACAGACATTGTCTCGTCCAGATGGCGTACTTCCTCCAATATATTCTTACGTAGAAAAATCATCATTTGCGCCACTATAAACGGAAGTGTCGCCGCCCACGTGGGATATAGCGTCGGAAACTCCTCGTCTGTGATCCTGACCGCATAGTAGATTAGCACTACATAATACAGTATGCAGAGCAATATCGTCATTAGCGACATCGTGATACGCATCCTGTTACTGAAGAAAAACAGCATACAGCAGATGGTAGCTCCTATGATCGCCCACTTGGCACGGTTAAGCCATTTGAGCGAAACGACAGCAACTACTTCTGTCTTATGTTCTCCTTCCAATTCAGTCTGAGTAACTATAAAACGGGATTGGGTCATTTCATAATTACGCATATAGATAATACCCTTATCAGGCTGAAATTCCAACACGGTAAAATAATTCATCGTATATGCCGCCGCAAAGGCCAAAAGCATATAAATCCAGCGTACTATCTCACTTTTCATTGTGTATCAAGACTAATTCGACTGCAAAGATATAAAAAATTTGGCACACTCGCAAATTTTTCGTACCTTTGCAGCGTCTTTTGATACAATGAACTATAGTTTTGCTGAAACATTACCCTATTATCGGCGCAATTTAAAAGTAGCCTTCCCTGTTATGCTGACCCAGTTAGGGGCAGCCATGGTAGCATTCTTTGACTCAATGATGGTAGGGCATTACGGCACGGCAGACTTGGCTGCGGTCAGTTTTTCCAACGCCCTGTTCTTCTCCGTCATGGTATTCGCTATGGGGGCGGTAATGGGAGTGACACCACTGGTCGGATACGCCTATGGAGCTAAGCAATATGACAAGATTCCTAACTATCTTTCAAACGGCTTGGTCTTTACTACTATCATGTGTATATTCTCCATTGCGCTTCTAGCCCCCTGCATTCCATTGCTCAATCATTTTGGTCAGGAGCCGGAGGTCGTCACGTGCGCGCGCCCGTACTATATACTAATTGTGCTGTCTATCATCCCGTTTATGCTATTCTGTTTCAGCAAATCTTTCCTCGAAGGACTCGGCAACACCTGGGTAGCAATGGTCATTACCATCGGTTGCAACCTACTCAATATAGGTCTCAATTGGGTGTTTATTTTCGGACACTGTGGCTTTGAACCCATGGGAGCTAAAGGCGCAGGAGTAGCTACACTAATAGCACGCAGCTTGATGCCTATCTGTTTTGGAATAGCAATGGTCTGCAAAACCGAATGGAGACAATACATCTCCCTGATGCGTTGTCGCATGATCACACTACACGATGTCAAAAAACTGATCACTATCGGATCACCTATAGGCTTACAGTCTTTTGCCGAAGCCTTTCTATTCACCGCTTCGTTTGTTATTATCGGATGGATCAGCAAAGAAGCACTAGCTGCTCATCACATCGCAAACCAAATGGCAGATCTAACGTTTATGCTGGCTACAGGCATCGGGGCAGCCACTACCATACGCGTCTCACACCAACTCGGCAAAGGAGATCTACATGCCGTACAAATGGCAAGCCGTGCCTCGGTGCATCTATGTCTATTGATGAACACCATCGGCGCAGGAATTATGATTTTCGGACGCAATTATATCCCTTATATCTTCACCGATGACCCGGAGGTAGTACCTATAGCTTCGACACTACTTGTCATCGCCGGCACATTCCAATATGCCGACGGACTACAATGCATAGGTGCAGCCATGCTACGTGGCATCCAAGACGTACGCGTTCCGATGCGCATAGCTCTGATCGCCTATCTGATCCTGGGCTTACCACTCGGTCTGGCACTCACTTTCCCCGCAGGACTAGGCGCCAAAGGGATGTGGATGGCTTTTGTGATAGCACTCGCCATCCCTGCAGTCTTATTCCATATACGATTTCATAGACAACTAAAACGAATAGAAAATGAAAAACAAAGTTTTTGACATCTTTGCAGAGATCTGCAAAGTACCTCGTCCTTCCAAACACGAGGAGAGAATCAGTCAATGGTTGCAGGATTTTGCAGCACAACACGGCATCGAATGCGTTGCCGACGAGGCAATGAATGTGATCATGCGTGTTCCGGCTACACCGGGATACGAAGACAAAGAGGGCGTTATCCTACAAGCCCACATGGACATGGTTTGCGAGAAAAACGGAGACGTAGAGCATGATTTCATGTCCGATCCTATCCAGACATATATAGACGGCGAGTGGCTCAAAGCGCAAGGCACGACCCTTGGCGCGGACAATGGTATCGGTATATCTATGGCGCTGGCAGCTATCACAGACCCGGAATTAAAACACCCAGCTATTGAGTGCCTGTTCACTGTAGACGAAGAGACAGGACTAACCGGCGCTATGAAACTGCAAAACGGTATGCTTCGTAGCAAACGACTCATCAACCTCGACTCCGAAGATGACGGACAAATCTTCATCGGCTGCGCAGGTGGTATCGACACCTTAGCCAAGATGCACTATCAAGCTGAGAGCTTAGAGGTCAAAGGTGATCGTTTAGCAGTCCGCTTATCCGTAAGCGGACTAATGGGCGGCCACTCAGGCGATGACATCAACAAAGGTCGCGCTAATGCCAACCAACTATTGGTATGGTTCTTGGCACGTATATGGCCACAAACAGACATCCAACTCGCTTCTATCAACGGAGGTAACCTACGCAATGCGATCGCACGCGAAGCCGAAGCAGTCCTAACCATCCCTATGGCTTACAAAGAACAAATACGTATCGAATGGAATCAATACGTAGCACAAATGGAAGGAGTCTTTGGGGAAGTTGAAAAAAACCTACGCATGGATTTGGAGACAACAGATATGCCAGAGACATTCATCCCATCCGACAAGGCTTATCGCCTCATTATGGCACTGTGTGAATGCCCACACGGTATGATAGCAATGTCCAAAGAGATGCCCGGACTCGTAGAGACTTCTACCAACCTCGCCTCCATCAAGATGAAAGACGGTTTTATCGAGGTCAACACCTCACAACGTTCGTCTATTGAGGCATCTAAACACCACCTCAAATGGGCCGTTGAGCAAGCGCTTGCTATGGCTTGCGATGAGGTTACCCACGGTGACGGATACCCCGGCTGGGCCCCTAACCCCAACTCTCCGCTACTCGAAGTAGTAAAACAAGCCTATATAGACCTCTACAAGGCTGAACCCAAAGTACTGGCTATCCATGCAGGACTCGAGTGCGGACTCTTCCTGGAGAAATATCCATACCTAGACATGGTCTCTATCGGCCCGCAGATGTATGGTGTTCATTCACCTCAAGAGCGTCTGTCCATCCCTAGCACCGAGCGCTGCTACGACTGGCTGTGCCGCGTGTTAGAAACACTCTAAAAACTCATAGATCCAAAAATAAGAGCCGCTGTTGGGCGGCTCTTATTTTGTATATTCTCTACTGCTTACTTAGCAGCTCTCTTTGCTTTGCGACGAGCAATTGCCTGCTGAATCTCATAAGAGATAGGCGATGCAATAAATACGGACGAATACGTACCGACAATCACACCCATCAACAATGCGAATACGAATCCGCGGATGGTCTCGCCACCGAATACGAAGATCGCCAACAATACCACGAAGGTAGACATAGAGGTCGAGAACGTACGGCTGAGCGTGTTGTTCAACGCAGCGTTGATATTCTCATCCTTAGCACGCTTCGGATAAAGCTTGTTGTATTCACGTACACGGTCGAAGATAACCACGGTATCGTTGATCGAATAACCGATAACGGTCAATATAGCAGCGATAAACGATTGGTCAATCTCCATTGAGAATGGCATTACCTTCCACAATATAGCATACAGACCTAGGATGATCACTGTATCGTGAGCCAAAGCGGTCAACGCACCTACAGAGTAAGCAAAGTTGCGGAAACGCAACAAGATATAGAGGAAGATTCCTGCCAATGCAGCCAATACTGCCCAGAAAGCAGCAGTTGTGATGTCATCAGCTATAGCCGGACCCACTTTCTGTGACTGCATAATACCTACCTCAGGGTTAGCCAAAGTAGAGCGGAAGTCCTCAAAGCTGATCTGCTCAGCCAAGAACTGGTGTGTTCCGTCATACAACATCTTCTCGATCTTCTCATCGATCTCGGTCGACTGATCGTTGATCATATAGTTGGTCGAAACACGTACTTGATTATCCGCACCGATAGTGATCACGTTGAGCGAATAAGTCTGGTCGTCTGTCAACTCTGCCTTGAAGATGTTATCCAACGACTCGCGAACAGCATCCGTCTTAACCGGCTGGTCGAAACGAACAATATAGTTACGTCCACCTGAGAAGTCAATACCCAGGTTCAGCTTACCAAAGATGTGAGGATCAAGACCCAAAATTGCTACGATCACCAGAGCACCGGAGATGCAGTAAGCCACCTTGCGCAAACCTACAAAGTTAACCTTTGCGTTCTGCAAGAAGTTCTCCATCAACTTGGTGGTGAAGCTCAACTCCTTAGCATCCTCGCGCTTAGCATACGACTCCAGCATCCAACGAGTGATGAACACAGCGGTGATGAACGAAGTCACGATACCAATCATATAGGTAACTGCGAAGCCCTTGATAGGACCTGTACCGAAGATAGCCAAGATAGCACCGGTCAGGAACGAGGTTACGTTCGAGTCCACAATAGCGGAAATAGCACCTTGGAAACCATCAGTGATGGCCTGACGCATCTTCTTGCCTTGACGCAGCTCCTCACGGATACGCTCATAGATCAGCACGTTAGCATCAACAGCCATACCCATGGTCAACACGATACCGGCGATACCCGGCAGAGTCAATACAGCCGAGAACGAAGCCAGCACACCTACCAACAAGAATACGTTGCATACCAATGCGCCATCAGCGATCAGACCCGGGATCCAACCATAGTAGAAGATCATGTAGATCAGGATCAGGCAGAAGCCCAGAACGAAGCTCCACAAACCTGCCTCAATAGCCTCGCGACCCAGCGAAGGACCTACTACATCCTCTTGGATGATACGTGCCGGAGCCGGCATTTTACCGGACTTGAGAGTGTTAGCCAAGTCTTTGGCTTCCTCTACGGTAAAGTTACCGGTAATTTGGCTTTGACCACCAGGAATCTCATTCTGTACAGTCGGGAACGAATATACCAGTCCGTCCAAAACGATAGCTACCGACTTGCCGATATTGTCCTTCGTGATACGTTGCCAAGCTTTAGCACCGTCCGAGTTCATCGACATCGACACATTGGCATATGCACTGGTCTGCGAGAAGTCTGCACGAGCATCAGTGATCACGTCACCCTCAAGACTCGCACGACCGTTATGACCACGCAGTGCTACCAACTGATAGTATGCATTAGCATTGTCAATAGCCTTCACCGTCCAGCGGAAGCAGATGTCGTTAGGCAGGATCTGACGAGCCTGTGTGCCGGTCAACATAGCATTGATCTTAGCGGTGTCAGTATAGTGAGCCATACCCACTACTGGACCCATACCTACTTGGCCACCTTCGCCTACATTCAACTGCAGCTTAGCAAACAGAGGGTGCTCAGCACGCCACTGCTCAACATCTTTCTTGACACTGTCGTTCTCAATCGATGCAGCCAACTGCTCAGCCTCAGTCTTGGTGGTATCAGCCTCAGCAGCTACTTCCTCAGCAGCCTCCTCTGCAGGAGTCTCTACCTTGGTCGTATCAACGCCACCCTTAGCTAACTCACCGTCCAGACGCTCCAAGCCGCTGGCAATCTCAGTCAGGTTATAAGTCTCCCAGAACTCGAGGTTTGCTGAACCCTGAAGCAGTTTACGTACACGCTCCGGCTCTTTGATACCAGGCAACTCAATCAAGATACGACCCGTCTGAGAGAGACGCTGGATATTCGGCTGTACTACACCGAAACGGTCAATACGTGTACGCAACACGTTGAACGAGTTGGTAATAGCACCATCCACTTCCTCCTGAAGAACAGCCTTAACTTCTTCATTAGTCGAAGTCGAAGTAACTTTGTTGTTCAATGCTGGAGTAGAGAAAATAGCTGCCAATTGGATCTGCGGATCGATCTCCTGATACGACTCCACAAACAGAGTCACATAGTCCTCACCGCTACTCTCCTGCTTCTTGGTGGCCATCTCCAAAGCGCGATTGAAGTTCTCGCTCTGGTTGCCCTCTGCCAAAGCACGGATGATACTCGGCACCTCTACTTCCATGGTCACGTTCATACCACCCTTGAGGTCCAGACCGAGATTGATCTCTTTCTCACGACACTCCTTGAGCGTATAACCAAACCATACTTTCTCCGAAGCCAACGAATCCTGATACATCGACAGCTTCACTGAATCTCCCTGTGCATACTCGGCTGCTGCCTTGTCATAGTGACTGGTCACAAACGAGAACGAGAGATAGAAAGCGCACGCCAAGGCCAGCAAGGCTGCCAGACAGTACGCCAGTTTTCTAACAATTCCGTTGTTTTGCATAATTGGTTTATTATTTGTTTATTCTATATTCTGCTTATTTCATACGTGTGCATAACGCAGTATGTACGCGTGCGCCCACAAAAAAGCGTGCAAAGGTACGAAAAAAAAATTATATATGCAAATTTTTTAGTAAATAATATAAAAAATGCACCCATTTGAGCACATTTTTCTACATTAATACAACTATTCTCGCCTAACAAGCAGGTTTAATACTGCTCGGACGCTCGTCGGTATTACATCGGACTTACATCGTACCCCACTGCACCCTATATATACTATGTATATATCCCGTGATTTTCAAATCTACTGCTCCTCAAGCACAAAATCTGCTGTCACAAAACCATTATAATACTCATAGCGGTCAGGATGATATTCTACCTTTATAGAATCATATTCAACCGGCGCAAAAAGAGTTTGACTCTTATATACGCCCCTTGAATCAGTCGCCTCAACGGTCACTTCATCAACCAACTGCCTCCCACGATATCGAATGATTGTATAGTTGCCGAGTGTATCAGTAATAGCATAGTTATAACTCAGCACATCTCGCTCAGTCGCTTCACGCACACCATAAATGGCTACGTTTATTCCACGGAGTGGCTCGCCATTCGTATTAGTCACCTTACCGCTTACTACCAGTCGCGGTGCACCATACTGACCATCTTCAGAAGGGTCAATACAATCAGTTTTCGCCATGCATCCCCCTAACACCATAGCAAAAGAAACAAATAGCAATATTTTGGACAGTTTTCGTATCATGGCTTTTGGTATATTTTAGTCGTTGTTATTCCTAAAGAAGTAGTAACGCGCAAGATATAGGCTCCAAGGTCTTCTACGGGTTGGTATGGTGCAACACCTATAAGGCTTCCGTCAAACGCATAATAGTTGATTCCCCTAACCGCTATTTGTCCCACAAAATCAGTTTTCCAGTAGCCGATCTCTATCGTGTACAATCCCGGGTGCGTAATGACACATTCCACCTCACCAAACGAAATACTATAGAAGTAGTCTTCACCTTGACGATCACTCGACTGCTCGCGTACTACAACATACGAAACGGCGTCCTGCTGAGTGTCTATATGCAGAATATTGCCGGTTAGAGTAGCACGAAACTGGTTAGGATCTGTCGGATCAGGAGTACTACCGGTAGGGTCATCCTGCGGCATACGATAGAACATCTGCTGACTAAGCGGAATTGAAATAGTATTGCCGGCCGCCCATACTTGAACTGCCGACAGAACAATCAATATGAACACTATTCGTCTATTCATTTGGTTCACACGCTATGGTTCGCAACGCCTCCTTAAGATCTTTCGCCGTCACGCCCAAATGCTTTGCTATCAAATACTTATCCTTACCTATTCCACTCTCTGCACGATATAGTATATCGGCTATTTCTGCATAACTAAACCCTATCAATACCAACACACAGATACGTATCTCGCGTTCAGACAAGCCGCGCTGCTCCAATTTAGCAACAATATTCATTAACCGCTGATTACATACGGTGCGGAAAAGTAAATAGTCGCTCCATTGTAATTCGTCTCGTAGGTGCGCACTATGTCTTAACTGTCGGCATTGCTGCTCAAGCGATGAGTTCCGTTTACTCTTACGTGTAACCGTCCGGTAAAAGGTCCATCCAAGAAGTACAAACGCTGATAACACCAACAATACAATCACCCCTCGCGGCCATGATCGCTTAGCCGGATAGAGCGACTCTTGAGCCAACAACATAGCCTCCGCCCAGTCTGCTCGATTCCGCTCCAATCCTCGTTGCACATCCGTTCTAGTAGATGCCAACTCACGTATCTGCTCAGCCGCAGCAGCCGTATCACAATGAGTCAGGATGTAATACACATCGTCCAAATAGCGAGGATTATCAGTCTGATCCAGCACCCTCTTTGCATAACAAAGCGCAGAGTCACATTGATCTAAAAAAGTATACGCCTGTGCGCGCAACATGCAAAAATACACCGGTGGCTCCGGCCCTAACGCTTGCGTATAACCCAACAGAGAATCATACTCTTGCGCATAAAGATACGCAGCTGCACGACTCTCCATGACCTTATTCCGTACCACAGAATCCGGACGGATAGCCAGTGCCGAGTCAACGAACATCATAGCCGAATCCTTCTTCCCTTGCACAGCCTGCTCCCACGCCATGTTATTCAGTGCATACGCATACGCATACGTGTCTTTAGCCAAAGCAAACTGTTCTGCCGATTGCGCATATATGGAGAATGCCAAATCATGCCGCTCTCCGATGCGACACATAGTAGCCATATTGCTATAAGAGCGGCCCTTGATAACATATTCCTGTGAACGGACACGTGTGGCCGCAATGAAAGCCTCCATTGCCGCTACTGGCTCATCCGCCTCCCGTAACTGACGTCCCTGCTGATAATAACTCTCAGCCGTCTGCCGATCACAAGCCACCAAGGCTAGGATAAATAGCAAAAATAATATGTATCGACCTCTAAACAATTAATCAGGCAATAATAAATAATCTAACAAAGCATCGTCATGCACAAAATAATAGATTGCCTTTTCTGCCTCATTGTGCAATATCATCTCTGCTTTGGTTAAGCGAAGCACTCTATAATTCCGTATTACAGGAGTGCCTCCCGGCAACATACCAATAATCGTTTCGGTGAGCACCATATCGGCTCCTTCACCTTCCGTCTTATAACGACGATCTTGCATCTCTCCTATAAACTCCCACTCTTTGTCTTCCTCCCAATAACTCCATTCGCTTATCACACCGTCATGAAACCACCAAACGCTCTCTTTGTCTTCATACGTACGCTCAAAACTTCCCGCTCCTTCCTCCGGATCTTCATAGTCGTAGCGTATATTTTTCAATTCCCACGCACCTTCCACCTGTGTGCCGTCAAACTCGGGCGGTTCAACATGACCACCACACGAACACAACATTGCACCAATACCTAACACGGCAAAACAAAACATTAACTTCTTTTTCATAATAATATCATTTATCGGTTACACATTTTTTACCGGTGCAAAGATACTGCTTTTAGGTGAACTATGCAAGTTTTGAGCTTGGGAAAAACTTGGGATTTTACTCTCGTAACTACTGAATAGATACAAAAATGGCATACGCACCCACGTATGCCATTTGTTGATATCACGTCCTAATTAACGTACGCGCTCGCAGTAAGAACCGTCACGAGTGTCGATACGGATCGTCTCACCCTCGTTGATAAAGAGCGGTACACGAACGGTAGCACCAGTCTCTACGGTAGCAGGCTTGAGCGTGTTAGTAGCGGTATCACCCTTCAAACCCGGCTCTGTATAAGTAACCTGCAACTCAACCTTGGTTGGCAACTCTGCAAAGAGGATAGTATCAGTCGAAGCATCAGAAACAACATCTACTACAAATCCCTCCTTCAAGAAGTCTACGCCGGTGATCAAATCATGAGCAATGGGCACTTGCTCAAAAGTCTCGTTGTTCATGAAGATATAATCCTCACCCTCCTGATAGAGGTATTGGTACGGACGACGCTCTACGCGAACATCTTCCAGCTTCTCACCGATATTGAAGCGGCGCTCCAACACGCGTCCATCTACTACATCCTTGAATTTTACACGCATGATCGTGTTACCTTTTCCAGGCTTAACGTGCAAAAACTCAATTACAAAATACAGACGACCATCCATGCGGATGCAAACGCCATTCTTAATGTCTTGACTATTGATCATATCAATTAAAAATTAAAATTTACGAATCAAAAATTCCGTTTCTTTGGAAAATCGGTGCAAAGGTACGATTTTTCTTGCATATATGCAAATTTTTTTGTACTTTTGCACCCCAATTTTACAAATACTATGGAATCAATACAAAATTTCTTCGGCACAGTAGACTTTTGGCAAGTCGTATCTTCCTTTATATTCCTGATAGCTATCATTGACCCGTTTGGCAATATACCTATCACAATTGCGATGCAAGAAAAAGGTATCAAAATCAATGCGTTGCGTGTTTGTCTGGCGAGCCTGATCATCTTGTTAGCCTTCCTGTTCTTAGGAGAATGGATCCTCAAACTCTTCGGAGTGCAAATAGAGTACTTCGCCATTGCCGGTGGATTTATTATCTTCCTTATGGCACTCGAAATGATACTCGACATCACGATCTTCAAGACCACTTTGGAAGGCGAGGGATCAATCGTGCCTTTAGCTTTCCCTATGTATGCCGGACCGGGCGCATTCACCGCTCTATTAGCCATCACAGCCGAGTATAGTATTGCCAGCTTGTGCGTATCACTGTTTGCGTGTATCGTATTCTTATACCTCGTTTTGATCGGTACCAACTGGCTGACCAAATACTTAGGCCAGACATCACTCTATATCATCCGTAAGTTCTTTGGTATCATCGTGCTGGCCATAGCATGTAAACTGATGTTTGGCAATTTGGCATCCGTATTTTAAATCGTAAACTCAAAATTACACATATGAAAGCATTTAGTGAAATGACCATCGCGATGGCAAGTGACCACGCAGGATTCGAATTGAAACAACAAGTACGCCTGTTCTTGGAGGACAATGGTGCCACCGTCAAAGACTTCGGATGCTACAACACCGATAGTTGCGACTATCCGGATTTCGCACACCCTCTGGCTGAAGCAATTGAGAAAGGTGAAATGGAATTTGGTATTGTCATATGCTCGACCGGTAACGGTATCACTATGACGGCTAACAAACACCAAGGTATTCGCGCTGCATTGTGCTGGGATACTAAACTGGCAGAGTTGGCTCGCCAACACAACAACGCCAATGTCCTGGGACTGCCTGCTAATTTCATTTCCTCTATTATGGCACTGGATATTGTGCGCACTTTCTTCCAGACCGACTTCGAGGGCGGTCGCCACGAGCGTCGTGTTAGCAAAATTGCTATTCAGTAGACTGGTTAACGCTGCGCGATGCGCGTGGAGTGTTAGACTAAGCCAAATGGGCATCGTAGATGTCCGTCATATGCCTGTGTTCGTTAGTGTAGAACCGGCCGCTATATGCCAACTACACTGCCCCCAATGTCCTGTGGGACAAAACAACCAAAAGACCCATAGCACCCAACAACCCTTCCTCTCACAAGACCTCTGGCAACGCGTACTGGAACAAATAGCACCATGGGCTCATACAGTACAGTTCTATTTTCAGGGTGAGCCGCTACTCAACAAAGACCTGCCCCATTTCATAGCGCAAGCCCACCAACTGCGGTTATATACCATCGTCAGCACCAACGCACAAGCCCTTACCCAAGACCTGGCTCTTCAGCTCATGCAGTCCGGCCTAAGCCGTATCATCGTATCGATGGATGGTTTAACCGAAGATAGCTATCGTGCCTACCGAATAGGCGGAAGCCTCGACAAGACCAAACAGGCCCTGCGCTGGTTACGCGAAGCCAAACAACAAACAGGAGCACATTGCACAATAGAACTACAATGCCTCAAACTGCGATCCAATGAGCACGAATGGGCCGATCTTCGTAAAACGTACAAAGCCTTAGGCGCTGACCTTCTAAGCCTCAAAACAGCTCAGTTCTATGACTACCAACAAGGCAACGAGCTAATGCCTACTAACGAAAAAGACAGACGCTACACCCAACAAAAAGATGGCTCCTGGCATCGTAAGCCTCTTCCGCACAAAGCTTGCCCTCGTATATGGCGAGGTGTCGTCATCACTACCGAGGGAGACGTCTTACCCTGTTGTTACGACAAGGACCATGCACACGCGTACGGAAACATCAACAAGCACTCATTACGCCAACTGTTCCATAACAAACAAGCCGATACGTTCCGGCGTCAAGCCATCGCGTATCGGCATGCTATTTGTCAAAACTGCTGGCAGTAATCAAAAACGATACAAAGCTCCCAACAAGAACTGTATACCTTGAGTCTGATAGCCGTAGTAGAGAGCATTATGGCGATGCATAATATTGTCCAATTGCAAGAACAACTCTAAATTCGGCATTTGGCGTTCTGCACGCTTAACCACCTTCTTTCCAACCGCCATCTCATATTTGCATCCCAAACCAAGATTGATGATCGGGGCAAGCGTGTGCTCTCCGTCTGTTGCCATAACAGTACGCGAACCTTCAAAACGGTTATCCGAATACAACGACCAATGCGAATCGATGCGACCGTCTATACGTAAACCTGCATGCCACGTCGGACGATCATACACTGTTGCGCTGTCCAAATGTATCTCCGGATTGGCAAACTCATACTCCGGCTCCTCGTGCCCGAACGACTGCCAGATAAAATAGTCGCCCCATGCTTTGATATGAACGATATCGCGGAAGTGATAATCAACCAGTCCTCCTACCTTACCACGGCCATAGTTAGAATAGGCATAGCCAAAACAGCCGGCATTCATCGCCTTACCAAACTGTTTCTCAACAGAAGCGCCATCTGCTGTGGTAGCAATCAGCGTACTCTGATTATAGAGCAAACCATAACCTCCGTGCAACTCAAACAACAGATTCATCGTCGGACGAATATGGAAACCCAGTTCTGCATCCACCGGCGAATAACCCACCACATGCGTCGAGGCCACTCCCGCGTGAATCAGACGATAACGGTTTTCCTCCATAAACGACTGCAAGTTGCCTGTTCCAAACGAACCCTTGGCCGAAGCATAGAGCGTAAGCCATTGTTTAGCCACTTGCGCCTCCATATACACATTCGGAGAGGGCAAGAAGGATATATTCTCCGAACCGGATAACATCTGTCCTCTACCGATATTGACATCAAAATTCACACCGGCATGGATCAGAATACGTTTGCCCTGATACTCATAGTATGGCTCTATACGAATATCATGCACCTTGTTCTTCTGCTCCTCGGTTATATCGGCCGACAAGCCCGATAATTGCAGCATGTTATTCTGCACATACAGATTCGCTCCCACATGGTGTGGATCGGTCCTCCAATCCACTTGGGCTGTCGTACGTACTTGATGCTCCGTCACAGCTCCTATCTTCGAATAGAGCGCATAGCCGGTCTGGAAACGATACTTAAAATCGCTCTTAGACTTGTTGGACTTAACACCTACAAACGCCTCAGCAGTCCAAAGAGCCGTCTTGTCCTGCTCTGTAAGTCCTATCTCGCGCAAATAGGTATCCCCATGCTCATAATCGTAAATACGGCCGTACTTATGATAGTACAGATTCCCACCATTAACGCCAAAATACAGATCCGATTTCTGGAACTGATGAGCAAACTCAAGCCCTATCTTTGACTTGCTCAGCGTACGCAAGCCCCACTCTGCTCGGTGGTGAGCATACACATTAAGCATCGATTTTTTCTGATCCTTGACCGTATAATCCAAATCAAAGAGTGTACCTGTGTGCCCAAAACCGCCTTGTATATACCCATTATACTCACCCGAACTCTTGAACGTAGAACGAGACATCTCCATCGGCGTGACATTATGGTCCGGCGACAGTATCAGCGAATAGTCAGAGTACTGCACCTCGGCCGGAGTCATCGTCTCCTCTTGCACTTGGGGCTGAATCTGTATCTTCTGCGCCTCTTGAATCGTAGGCTGATAGTCGCGCTCCACAGTCACACTACGCACATAAGCGCTATCCTGAGCAGCCAACGTCAGAGTCAACACGGCTGCTATGATTGTTACAATTGGTCGTTTCATTGATTATCCTCGTCTTCTTCGTTAATTGTTTGATCCATCGATGAGAGACGTTGCTCTACCATCGTGGCAATATCATCCTTTCCGGTATAATTAGCTTGCAACGAAAGCAAATATTGACGTGCTTGGAACTCGTCTCCGGCCTTCATACTGATATCCGAAAGCAGTATAATAGCACGCGCCAGCCAGTACTGCTGCGTCGTCTGCATCTCTGTAAAGGACATCACCTGCTGCTCCGCAGTCTCGCTGTCATCCAGATTGAAATAGGCTTGCGCCAATTGATATTTAGCCTCAGCACCTATCACCGTACGCACCTCCTTCGACAATGCTGTCAAATCCGGTATCGCATCACGCCAGTTCGATTGTGCTATATAGGCCTTTGCACGGTTATACTGCGCCTCTTGACGCAATGAAGCATCTATCGGCTGTTCCAGAATAGAAGTAGCTACATCAATCGTAGACGAATAGTCCTTGAGCAGATAACTACACCTCAGAATACCGATCCTCGCCACAGACTTATTGTCATTAGTGGTCGCCACTGCCAACAGCTGTTCAAAACTCTTCTTCGCGGCTGCATAGTTCTTCATGTCATAACTAATCTCCGCCGCACGGATAGACGCTTCCTCTATATACGGGTTGCCCGACATCGAAGACAGCTCCTGATAGAACGGCAAGGCCTGCTCATAGTCCTTCAAACGATACAAACAGTCTGCTGCATAATAAGTGGCTATCGTATAGTACCGACTACCTATACCATACTGCTGACGATACGTCACCATCGAAGCGGCTGCCTCACGATAGTGCGCCTGCATATACAACAACTCTGCTGCGGCATACGTCAACGAGTCGTCCTTGGTCACCACCTTCATCGTCTTCAACGATTTCGTATACTTGACATATTCAGATACACGGTTAGTCTCTACATAGATCGCTTCCAGACTGCTAAGAGCGGTATACGCCTCGTCGGTGGACGAATAATGACTAATCGTATACTTATACGCCTTGATCGCTTCGTCTGTCTTACCTAAGTTACGATACAACATCGCACGCTCCAAAGATGACTTGGCACCATACTTCGGATTGCGGCCATAGTTAGCCAACAACTTATCAAAAGTCTTGATAGCTGCCTGCTCCTGGTGCAACTCTATCTGGGCACGCGCCAACTCATACAAGGCTTGTACCACATAGTCTGACTTCGGATACTTAGATACGACAGTCGACATATCTACCACCTTAGCATCATAGTTATGCAACAATCCATTCACATAACCGCGCTGGAAAGTGGCATAGTCCACACCCGTCACATTGGCCACACGATTGGATTGTAGAATCACACGACTATACGACGTGATCGCCTCCTTAAAGTTGCGATCGTTGAAATAACAATCGCCTATCCTATTCAACGCATCCGCATACGTCCGGTCTGTCGGATCCACTTCGGCTATATACTTATCAAACAATGTTTTTGCCTTCTTATATTGCTTCTGCGAGAACTGCGCATAAGCCTCCAGATACATCGATGGTAAGCGATGCGCCGAACTTGCATAGTCCGCCTGTTTGGCAAAATCGGCCACATCAACGGCACACCCTGCAAAATCGCGCAGACGATACGATGCCTCAGCCCGCCAATAGAGTGCCTCCGAATAATACTTAGACGATTCTGCTCGATGATCAATCACCTCACTCATCCACTGGCGTGAAACTTCCATCTTACCCTGCAAAAAAGCATCCGCACCTAATTGATAACGCAGATACTGCTTCGTATCACGTATCTGTTGTGTCTGCTGCGGATTCTTATCCAGTACAGCCAACGCACCCTCCTTGTTATTGGCCTGCATATACGCATCACACTGAAGCGTGTAAATATGCTGTGCGTAACGACTATTAGGATACTGAGTCAGAAAACTGTCAAAGGCCCCTACGGCATCACCCAATGCCGAAGCCGACTGATACGTCGTCATCGCGTAGTTATATGCCGCCTCTTCCGTCAAAGCTGGCGTCAACCCGATATTAGCTGCCGACTCATAGTTCAATTTGGCGGCCGCGATATTGTTCTGACGAATATAAATATTTCCGAGAGTCATAAACGTACTCTCCGAAATGGTATCCTTGTCTGCCTTCACTTTCTTCAAATACTCTATGGCCTTGACATCCTGACCCAACTTATAATGCGTCATTCCCAGCAGATACATGTCATTGCGTTCCAACTCAAGCGCTTTCTTGGGCTTGTTATGCCCAAACTCATCGCCCGAATTAATCGTACGAATCCATTTCTCGTACTTCTGCAGATGATCAGCCGCCTTGCTATAATCCCCTTGACGATAGTAGATCTCACCCAACATACGGTGCAACTCGGCATTGTTCGTATTGTCCGGATCATTCTTCAGCAGCTCCTCCGCACGACTCTGTACCGCACTATACTCGTGTTGAGCATACTGCATCTGAACCATATAATACGGCGCTGACCTACGATACTTAGACTCTACCGATTTAAACTGCGACATCGCCGCACTATAGTCTCCCTGTCGGTAATTACAATAGGCCGTATAATAAGTCGCCTGTTCACGATAGGGGTTCTCTTTGTCCTTGGCGTTCAACAATACACGAAACTGCTGCTCCGCCTTATTGATCTCGCCATCCATCACATAACAATAACCCGTGTAGTAAAGCCAGTCCAGATAGTGCGGACGAGACAGACGCTTGGGGTTATCAATCTTCAACAACTCCTTCAGCGGTTTCGCATAGTTCTCCTTCTTGTTCTTCTCTACCTGAATAATGCCGTACATCAGCTGCACCTCATCCTGATACGTCGAATACGGATAAGTAGCCAAGTACGTACGCAGATCAATCGCAAGATTAGGATCTTCTACTACTCGCTTTTCATAACGGGCTTCAAGAGCTTTATAAGCCTCCTCCATCGCCAGTTTTTGCGCTCCAACACTCCCGACTACTCCGGTGGTCATCAGCGCTAACAATAACAATTGATATATTCTATTCTTCATAATTCAATTATAGCATGAACTGGTAAATGATCCGAATAGCTGACACTGTCTGTCCAGCACTTCACAGGCACCAGTGTCGGCGCACACAACACATAGTCGATCCGCAATGGTACCACCATTTTCTGCCCCGCCACTTTGACCGGCAAACGAAACGATGCCCCTAAACGCCCGACAGAGGTCGCCAAAAACGCATCCGTCAATCCTTGCGCTATCGTGCGATACGTCGCTGACCATGGCAGATCATTAAAATCACCTACCACCAGCACCGGATACGGCGACTGCTCGATCTCCTCTCTAACCGCCTGCGCCTGCTCCAGACGACCTTTGTCCTTGCCTTGCAAGAACGGAAGCATATTTCTAAACCGCCTAACACTACCGATCGCCGTAGAGTCTTGCAACGAGTCTATATTGATGCGATACGACTCCAAATGGTTGCAGAACAGCCTAATCGTATCGCCATAAGCAACTATGTCACACCGGCAGGTACTATTCGAACGAGATACATAATGCACATTCTCTCTGTCCAGAATCGGGAACTTCGAGAACACAGCATTGCCAAACTGACGGCGGTTATTGTGCACCGAGAAAGCGAAATAGCGATACGGATAGCTACTCATCTCCTCGCTCAGTTCGCCTAATGTCAGATACTCGTTATCCTGATACACCTCCACCTCCTGCAGACATACCACATCCGCATCCTGCGCCAAGATATACTGAATCACCTTATTCTCCTCCGGCTTGGCAAAACCGCCCATACGACAGGTGTTATACGTCATCACATGAAGCACCCTATCACTCTTCGACGAAGTCGCTATGCCATGCGAGATGCTATAGCGTCCCCACCAGAGCAAGCCTGCTGCTATCACTACCAACAAGACCCAAACAATAATATGTCTCTTCTTTACACGCATTATTTAGGATCCAATACCACCAGCGGAATCAGCATCTCCTCCAACGATATACCGCCATGCTGGAACGTATTGCGATAATACTGAGCATAATAGTTAAAATTGTTCGGATAGCCGAAGAAATCATTGCCCGTGCAGAACATATAACTGCTGCTCACATTCGGGCATGGCAGTCCCACACGCTTCGGCTCTGCTATCACAAACACATTCTTTGAATGACAAGCCAGCGATTTGCCTACCTTATACCGAAGATTCGTATTCGTGTTCTTATCCCCTATGATCTGCACCGGATTCTGCACACGCACCGTTCCATGATCCGTCGTCAGCACAATCCGATACCCCAACTCCGCTATGCGACGCAACATCGCATACGTCGGCGAGTGACGAAACCAACTCAGCGTCAAACTCAGATACGCCGCCTCGTCATTGGCCAACTCACGCATCATCTTGCTCTCCGTACGAGAGTGAGAAAGCATGTCGATAAAATTCAGCACTACCACATTCAGCGGAGTACTCAGGCTCCCGAACTGCTTGGTGATCTTCTCGCAGAAATCACTCTCGTTCACCTTATAATAGCTGAAACTCTCCCGCCTCCGATAGCGGTCCAGCTGGGTCTGGATCAACTCTTTCTCATTCAGGTTCTTGCCCTCTTCATCCTCTTCCTCCACCCAATACTGCGGATACATCTGCTGCAGTTGCAACGGCATCAGACCCGAGAAGATAGCATTCCTGGCATACTGAGTCGCCGTAGGCAAGATCGAACTGTACATCATCTCTTCCTTCACCGTCATAAACTCCGCCAACAGCGGCTGAATAGTCTTCCACTGGTCGTACCGGAAATTGTCGATCACTATCACAAACACCTTCTCCCCTCTATCCAGCATCGGGAACACCACCCGCTTAAATACATCCGGCGAGAAGAACGGCACATTCGACTCTCCCTTACCACGAGCATCAAACCACTCCTCATAGTGGCTCCTTACAAACTTGGCAAAAGCGGCATTCGCCTGCTGACGCTGCATACTCAACATCTCACGCATCGACGAGTCCACATCCTCCAACTGCAGCTCCCAACGCGTCAGCGTCCGCTCCACAGCCTGCCACTCCTCCATCGTACTGGCCGTATCGATCAGATAGGCTATGTCGCCAAACTCCTCCCTATACGACTGATTCGTATGCGAACTCACTATATCACGCTGATGAATATGCTTCTTCAGACACATCAGTATCTGACTCGGATTGACCGGCTTGATCAGATAGTCGGCTATCTTCTCACCTATCGCTTGCTCCATGATACGCTCCTCTTCGCTCTTGGTGATCATCACCACCGGCAACTCAGGACGTATCCTCTTCACCTCCTGCAAGGTCTCCAACCCGCTCAATCCCGGCATGTTCTCGTCCAAGAACACGATATCCAATGGCTCTTGACGGCATATATCCAACGCATCTTGACCATTGCTGGCTGTCAACACTTCATAACCTTTCTCACGCAAGTAGATGATATATGGCTGCAGCAAGTCTATCTCATCGTCAGCCCACAGTATTCTCTTCTCGCTCTGCTCAAACGACATGGTTCGGCTCATAATTCCTCCATTTGTTAATCAAATTAGACATATCTTCAGGCCACTCGCTATCCAACTGTATGCGCTCACCCGTGCGCGGGTGGGTGAAACCCAATGTACGCGCATGAAGAGCTTGTCTCGGACATAACGCAAAACAGTTCTGTATATACTGCTTATACTTCTGCGTCCTCAGTCCCTTCAGTATCTCACACCCGCCATACTTCTCGTCACCAAACAACGGATGACCTATATGGCGCATATGCACACGTATCTGGTGCGTTCTACCGGTTTCCAGCTTACACTCTACTAAGGTCACATACGGATATCGCTCCAGCACACGCCAATGGGTGATCGCTTCCTTAGCACTGGGGTTCTCCTCCACATCCCATACACGATAGATAGTGCGGTCCCTGTTATCACGACCTAATGCCCCAAAAATCGTGCCACAGTCCTCGTCAAACGTCCCCCACACCAGCGCATTATACGTCCGCTCCGTGCTATGCTCAAAAAACTGCCAACCCAAATTCGTCTTCGCCTGAGGCGTCTTGGCGATCAACAACAGTCCCGACGTGTCCTTATCTATCCTATGCACAAGCCCGATATCCGGATTGTTCATGTCCAATCGATCGCCGAAATAGTATGCCAACGCATTCAACAACGTATGCTCAAAATTACCATGACCCGGATGCACTACCATACCTGCCGGCTTATTCACCACCAGCACATCCTCATCTTCATACACTATATCCAAGGGTATATTCTCCGGCTGAATAGTCGTGTCATGAGGTTCATGATCCAACAACACCTGCACCACATCGCCGGGCTTGACCTTATAGTTGCTGCTCACCGACTTACCGTTCACATGTACGTAACCCGCATCCGCCGCATGCTGCACACGGCTGCGAGAGGTGTCCGACATATGATCGGCTATATATTTATCCACCCGCAAGGACGTTTGCCCCTTATCCACTACGCAATGCCAGCGATCCGGAGCTTCATCCCATTCCTCCAACAACGGATTAGAACCACTCATCGTCTATACTGTCTTGGTCTGCACCCGGGTTCTCGATGATCGTCTCTTCCGTCACCGTACCACCTGTCGTCTCGTACATGCTCTGCAACTTCTGACCCAAGTTACGCGTCAGCATGATCATCACCTCATCACCATCTATCGCATCCGAACCCTTCAGCGGAGACTGTGTATAAACAACAAACTTATGCATGTTCTCCTCCGTCGGCTGCTCGTCATAGTTAAATGCACCCAGTACCAAATCGTTGGCTTCCAACAACGCCTTCGCTTCATCCAAGGTCTTGCCACGCAAATCCGGCACCTTCACATTACGCGTGCCGCCTCTGCTACCACTCGCCACTACCAGCACCAACGGACTGCCTTCTTCCACACTCTCGCCCGGCTGCAACTTCCTGCCGTTCAACGTCACATTCAGCACCAAGTCACGATACTCATGAGGCTGATACACGATATTCGTCACCCTCAGACCCATCGCCTCCAATGTCGCCGTCGCTTGACGACTACTGATATTACGCACATCCGGCAACGCTATACGACGCTTGTTCTTCGCATTGATCACCACATACAACGGACGATGACGCTTAGCCCTGCTCAAACTCGGAGGAGTCTGCTTGATCACTATCCCGCGCGGTACCTTGTTCGTATACACCGAGTCCACTATCGTCAAATCCATACCTACCGACTCAGCCATCGACTCGGCCTCCTCTACCAGCATACCCGTCACATTAGGAACCTCTACCTCTACACCATGATCCGTATAGAGCTTCATCCAACCATAAAAAAGCACCACCAACACGATGGTCGCCAAAATCGCCAAAAGCACGTTCAAGAGTACAAATCCACCCTTAGAATGCGTATTTAGTAGCTTAAAATCCATAATTATTAAAAAAAATCGCACAAAATTACATTTTTTTTTGGATATATGCAAAAATTATTGTAATTTTGCAGCCGATTTCTGAAAAAAATGGAAATCATTTGTTAATATTAACTTTTTTAAGGCTTAAAAAATTATGAAGAAAGTTCTTTTCATCGCAGCTGTTGCTCTTTGCGCTATGGCTTGTGGTAACAAGGCTGCTGAGAATGCAGGTGCTTGCGATACCGCAGCTGTTGACACTGTAGCTGAGCAGGTAGTTGATACCGTAGCTGAGTAATCAGTAGTGTAGCAACACAGGATGGAGGCTGTTCGATAGAGCAAGCCTCTTTTTTTTACCCAAAAACCCTCCCGCTTTCGCAGGAGGGCTTTTTCATATACATAGCCTATACACTATCTCACCGAGGTCAATCTGCGAATCTGCGCATTGAACGCATCCTTCTTCAGCAACTCCTCCAGCGATATATGCATCCTGTAGTTCCAGAAGTGGCGCGGGTTAGCCGGCACATTGATACGCTCGCCCTGCGCATCCGGCAACCGTACCTCGCCGTCTACTGCCAACCAGTCCTGTAGCGGCAGTATCACCCACATAGCCGGACTGTACATATGCTGGTTGACGATAAACTCAGCTATCTGAGGACTCATCTCCTGAGGCGCTTCGCCCCACCAACCCATCTGCTCGTTGTAGAACTTCTGCGTCACAGCCCTGTCTTCTTCCCACCATGCACGAAGCGGGTTCATGTCATGCGTACCCGTCGTACATACACTCAGATACGGCGCATCAGCCGGATGAGCAAACGCCAAGGTCGGATCCTTAGGCATGCGCTGAATCTCCAGACTCAAGATCTGCAACTCATGCATCACATCCGGTACACATGCCGGAACCATACCCAGGTCCTCGCCGCAGCACAACATATGCGTTGCATTGATCAAGGTCGGCAACTTACGCATAGCCGACTGACGCCAGAACTCCGTATGACGGCGGAAGAAATAGTCGTTATAAATGCGCATCAGCACCTCTTTCTGATCATCATACAGCTCGTTGAACGAGTGCGACTGATAGATCGAAATACGCGGGTGCAACATATACGGGTTGTTCTGGTCTATCACCATCAGCTTCTCACAATGCAGATAGATCAATCCGTTACATATGTTCAGCGCCTTCTCGGCCGTCAGACCGGCTGCTTTCAACATCCGCTCATCAGCCACTATAGCGTCATACCACGCCTGTACCTTCACCTGCGTATCAAACTCCTCGCGGAAATAGTACACATAGTTATCGTTCGTAGCCAACGCATGCTGCTTAGCCCACTCTGTGTCATAGCCGAACACATCACCTAAGAAGTTCGAGCGGATATAAGGCTTGGTCATTCTATCCCAGTCCAGACACACGCCCTGGTTCTGCAGATCCTGGTACGAGTATGGCAACGCCGGCACAAAATGGCCGCACAGTCCCCATACATCCGTCTTCGGCATCTGCCATATACGGAAGAAGCCCAATATATGGTCTATTCGGTACGCATCAAAATAGTCCTGCATCTTCTGGAAACGATGACGCCACCAGCCAAAGCCGTCCTTGGCCATCTCGTCCCAGTTATACGTCGGGAAGCCCCAGTTCTGACCCGAGATCGAGAAATCATCAGGCGGCGCACCAGCCGATGCGTTCAGGTTAAACAGCTGCGGATCGGTATACGCATCCACCGAGTCCGGACTGATACCAATCGGTATATCACCCTTCATCGCCACACCTATCGAGTGCGCATAAGCCACTGCTTCGCTCAACTGCTTGTCCGCATGGAACTGCAGATAGCAATAGAAATCCTTCGGCTGCTTGTCACGCTTGTGCAGGAAGGCGGCATATGGCTCCAACCAGTCGCTGTTCTTAGCATAGAACGACTTATACTCTGCCGTCGAGAAGCATGCCTCACCCTCAGCCTTATACAGTGCCTTAAAGTACTTCATCTTCTCGTCATACACACACTGATAGTCGGCTATCGGCTTTTTGTTAAACGCCTCCTTGGTCGCATCATACTTCTTCTTCTGCGCCGGAGTCAAGCGACCCATACGCTCGATGTTGATATAGATCGGATGCAGCGCAAACACCGATACTGCATTATACGGATACGAGTCTCTGTTTGTGTGAGTCAGCGTTGTGTCGTTGATCGGCAAGGTCTGAATCATCTTCTGGCCCGTCAGCGCAGCCCAGTCGGCCATCTTCTTCAGGTCCAAAAACTCACCTATACCAAATCCCTCTTCTGTCCTTAGCGAGAACACCGGAACCGCCACACCTGCTGCCTTAAACCGCGGCTGCGTCCGGCGGAACGAACGGTCGTTCTGGTTGATCTTCACACCCTTCTGTACGCCCCAGATCTTTCTGTTCTCGCCCCATTCCATATCCACCGTCTGACCCGTACGCAGGTCGTAGATCACATACTTATATTCTATTATCTGGTCCGGCTCGGCCTCAAAGTCCACCTTCCACAGCGGAAAATCACCGTCCGCCATCACCAGCTTATCGTCCTGATTCCAGTCACCCAACGCCGGTATATTACCCACTACCGCAACGCCTTGCGTCGGCAGTATCTGCGGCAGGTCGATCGACAGACGGATATTGCCCTTCGGCGCTTTCACCTTCTCCGGCTTTTGACGCAGGAACAACGATTTCAAGAATGCCGTCGTATAGAACGACTTCTCATAATCGATTGCTTGCCAGTAGTCGCGCACTATCACCTTCTTATCTATCGCGCGCAGCGCGAGCGTGCGAGGCTCACCTGCCTCGTAGATATACCCGCCATCCTGCAACCGAATAGCATACTTATACTGTACCGAACTTGGGAAATCCGACACCGGCAATGTCGCTGTCCAAAAGTCAGCCCCGTGACACGTCAGCTCCAGAGGATGCTCCTCAGTCCAACCCAAAATAGAGTTTTGTGTCTCTACCACACACAGAGTCTGTCCGTACTCAGTACGATAGTTGATTTGAAAAGTTACTGTCATAGTGTTTATCTTATTAGATTCAATTTTGGCTACAAAGATACACTTTTTTTTTCAAAGTGCCAAATTATTTTGCGTTTTTCTGTACAAAACTGCCGATTAACATAGCCAACAGGCTGTTTATGCCCCACAACACTACACCCGCCAACGTCGCCTCCATGCTCCCAAACACCATCAGCGCCGCTGCACCACGCACCCCTACCTCAGCCACCGACACCGACGGCGCTATCGTCACTATCAGATAGTACACCGGTATCTCTATCCACCAATCTGTCGTCCACGCCACTCCGCACAACCGCAGCACCAACGCCAGCTGTATCCCCCAGCATAAATACCGCAGCATGCTCTGCCCTATACTCACCATCACCGTCCTATAGCTCACCGTCACCCAGCGCCGCAACAGCTTTGGTAACAACATCGTTACTAATACCGTTGTTACTATCGCTCCCCCTATCATCCATAGCTCCGTACCTCCCATCTGCTCCCCGGTCAGCCATAGTATCGTCGGCACCACGCCTACTATCACGATCGCCATCGTCATCGTCATCGACCCTATCGCACCCAGACTCAGCAGCGAACCCCACTTCGGCTCGCCCATCAGCAACCCGCGCGCCGGATACTCGCCCAACTGATACGGAGTCATCTGACCCGCTATCTTGCTAAAGTACACCTGCCGTTGCGCCTCGCTGATCGATATATCCCCTACAAGGTACTGCCAGCGCCACGCTTCCAGCAGCATGTTCACCGGCATCAGCACCACCGCCAGCGCTCCGCATACATAGGCCACCCCGTCGGCGGCACCCAGATGGGCAGCCAACGTAGCCCAGTCATCGTATGTATATAGCTTATATCCTATATACGCATAGGCAGCTATGCTCAACACCCATGCTATGTACGATAAGTAGCGTTTTGCGGTTTTCATGCTGCAAAAGTACACTTTTTTTCGCACATACACAAATTTTTAATTCATTAATCAATTGAATAGGATCATTTTGAATAGGTAATTCTAATTTTGTTATTTCATCACCATTAAATTGGCCAATCACTGATTAGGAGCGAAAGCTCCGCAAATATAGCACTATCCGCGCCCTATGAGCGCCGACGGTCACCCGACGGTCACCCGACAGTCAACCGACAGTCAAGACCTCCTGCGGCCGAAAAAATGACCGATTTTTTATACGTAATTACTATATTATATATTTATATATAATATACATTTTTACACTTAATTTTTGGCAAAACAAAATTATAGCATCCTCATTATAATTTCCCAACTTTTTCCCAAGTAAGAAATTTGCATATCTCAAAAAAAAGCAGTACCTTTGTACCGAATTTAAAATGTACGCGATCATGAAAGCTAAATGCCTCAAGTCAATCAACGCCATCCTTGTCTTCCTGCTCGGGGTGTTAGGTTTTTCCGGTTGTGACCGGATGAGTGTTGAATATGGTGTCCCGAATGCGGATTTAGATATCGAAGGGCAAGTGTCGAACGAAGAGACCGAAGCGCTTCCCAACATACAGATTGTGGTTCGACAGGGCTGGAAAGATGGAGTCGGTACATTGTACTGGCAGGAATATGCAGATACGTTCTACACCGATTCAGAGGGAAACTTTCAAAGGCACTATGGAAACATTTTCCCCTTGGAATATCACCGGATTATTGCCAATGATACTTCCGGCGTATATGCCTCGGACTCCGTTGAAACCACAGTGTCATATACTGGTGGCGACAGACATTGGTACGACGGCCAAGCAACATTGAATGTCGACTTTGTCCTTAAAAAGAGATAACACTCAAAAGTCTAAAGTCTAAAGCTACAAAAAATACGCTCTATCGGGCGTATTTTTTATTTTTTTTTGCAAATATGCAAATTTTAATGTACCTTTGTCTGCTGAAATGCGAAAATCTATCGTAATTACACTATTATTATGCACCTTGCTCGCCCGGGCGCAATCACAGTTTTCCGTCGAAGACATCATCCGTGATGTCTACTCCCAACTGACCGAACTAACCGAATCGGCAGAACTGGATTATGAGGAACTACAAATGGACCTACTGGACTTAGCCGAACATCCTATCGACCTCAACTCCGCCACAGAAAATGACCTACAAAAACTGCGGTTTCTTAGCCCCGAACAGATAGACGACATCTTGCTCTATGTCTATCTTCATCCAATGGATAGCCTATACGAATTGCGCATGATCTCCTCGCTGCAAGACTATGACATACGCAATATATGCGCTTTCTGTTATGTACAACCCAAGGACAAACCGAATAACTTGCCTCTCAATTCTAAAGACATAGCCCGCCAAATCAAACATGAGCTCATCACTCGAATAGATGTGCGTAACATGGAAAACTACATCAACGATCCGGTTATGGCACAATTTCGATACAAAGCAAGTTATCGCAACTATGCAGAGGTAGGTTTACGCCTCAACCGTCCCGTAGGAGGTGATGCTTCCTCGCTCCAATATGGCGGATACCTCCAACTCAGCCATATCGGCCCGCTCCAATCTCTGGTACTCGGTAATATGCAAGCCCATTTCGGACAAGGACTGGTGCTTGCTTCTGCCTTCCATTCCGGCAAAACGATGTATGTCAACAACGTGGGATATGAACAAGAAGGAGTACGCAAACTCAATTCTGTAGATGGTAGTGGTCTGCATGGCATAGGCACCACTATGCACTGGACAAAAGGCAAAATAACATTCACTGCATCAGGTATCTATTCGCTACAAAAAGACAAATCTGATATTCATCAACACATGCTTGGCACCAACCTCACTATTAGTCAACATAATTGGAAAATAGGCATCACAGCCATCGAAAACATCTACTCCGATAGCGTCAAACCCTATCGTGATATGGCCTACAACGAGCACTATTTTCGTGGTACAAGACAAGCTATTATAGGACTTAATGGCCGTTACCGATGGCGATGGTTGGATGTTTTTGGCGAAATAGCTGCCTCTCAAAATACGCATTGGGGCGTAGGCGCACAAGTAGGCACGCGTCTCTATCCTGTCAGTGGACTCGGTCTAACCATTCTAGGTCGCTATTTCTCGCCATGGTTCGATAATACTCAAGGGTACGCATTCTCCCAAACCTCCCGAGTTAACGATGAACTAGGAATCTACCTTGGCATCAATGTCCAAAGTATCGCCAAATGGCGTCTGACTGGATATGCCGACTTATTCCGCTTTCAGGGCATCAAATATGGCATTCCTTACGCGCCTTCAATGGGCTATGACGCAATGTTTGAAGCACAATATATACCCAACTCAATATGGAACATTCGCTGGCGCGTAAGAGCGCGCGAAAAAGGACATATGGCGCATTATAGCACTCGAGCACAGTTCGTATGGCAGCAAGATGGATGGAGTTTATGCTCTTTTGCCGAAACCAATATGACAACGGATAGCATCAGTAACATAGGCTGGGGACTAAGTATAGCACAAGATATAGCCTATACCTTCCACTCAGTACCCATCACACTACAAGCTCGGTTACAAGGCTTTGATGCCCGTCAATGGGTCAACCGTATTTATCGCACCGAGCAAGACGTGCTTTATGCCTTCTCCTCTCCTGCAGTATATGGGCGCGGAGGAAGAGCCTATATCAACCTCCGATGGCATATTATACCACAACTATCACTCTACCTACGTCTCAGCCAAACAGTCTATCATCCGGACTGGGCGCGTCTGCAATCTATTCCTCAGACTCGGACTGATTTGCATGTGATGCTTCGTGCTACGTTGCCATAACATGCCACGCGATGCCATAACACACTACCCTATCCTAGCAAAAGAGACTCTAACCATACCAAAAGAGACCTCATCTCGCGATGAAGTCTCTTTCGTGGTCCCACTTGGGCTTGAACCAAGGACCCCCTGATTATGAGTCAGGTGCTACTAACCAACTGAGCTATAGGACCAAGTACTGTATGATAACTATTTACTATTGATCAGTCGGTAGTAAGCCTCAGCTTCCTCCTTCGTGATCTTCTTTTGCTCGCTCGTCAACTCGGGCACCTTGATATCGATGCCGGTAGGCATGTTGTTGATATCGGTGATCTTGTCGCGGTTAGCCTCGTAGATATATACCCAGCAGTTAGGGTTGCCAAAATAGCTGCGAGCCAAACGAGTCAAGGTCAGGGCATTGACCGACTCCTTGTCCGAAACGGCCGGAGTGTTGTCGTCCGAGTTGATGTTATAGGTCTTCTGCTCACGCTCTTTCTTACGACGCTCAAACTCCTCCTTGCTGATGATACGGATCTCGGCACGGCGGTTCGGGCCATAAGCACCCTTGCTGCGACGACCTACGATCTTGCCACGACCGGATGTCAGGAAGTGATCCTCCGGGATGTTGTACTCTTCTTTCAACTCCTCCAATACACGCTTAGCACGATCCTCGGCCAACTTAGCATTGAAGCCGTCTGCACCGGTGTTGTCGCAGATACCTACTACATCCACATACAAGTCCTCGTTGTTCTGCAACAACTCAGCCACCTGCTGGACGATCGTCAGACCTTGCTCGGTCAGATTAGACTTAGCATTGTCGAAGTATACATAGTAAGCTTGATCGTTGGTTGCATAGTCTTTCTCATAGATCTCTTTGCATACCACAGTATCCTTGCTGTATACATAGAGCGTATCTTTCTTACCGCAGTTGCCACAATCGGCCATATCCATGAAGTAGTCACGTACCATATTACGCGGGTGAGACTTCTTGACCGCATTGATCTTGTAACGCAAGTTCAAGGTGATGTCGAATATACCATCGTTGTTCTTCGATGCATGCGATGCCTCGCCGCTATATCCACGACCATCTACATAGTCACGGGTGAAATAGCTGTAGTTGGCACGCAGACCCAAAGCCAACGAACGGTTGAGGTTGAAATCGATGTTGGCACCAAAGTTGAGATAGCCTAACATGTTGTAGTCATCATCATGCTCAGGACCTTGCTCACCTGCCTCATTGATATACGAACCGGTATGACCACGTTTGTGCGTAGGATATTTCTCTGCATCATCCATATAGTAGATAGCACGCTTATAGAAAGCCATACCACCACCGACCAACGGCATAACGGAAACGATTTTCTTCTTAGCTCTCGGGAAGAAGAGGTTGATCAAGTCAAACGACAGATAACCACCCACTTTGTGCATGTGGCCCGTCAATAGTGTATCGGCATTGTCGGTACCTTCACCTTGCTTACCGGTGACATTATACATGTCATACATATACTCAATTCCCACGTTCCATACCGGCGTGAAGTTGTACTCCAAACCAATACCTACCGAAGGAATAGCCACATTGTGCTTCATTTCCCCACTAAAGTCTCCATCAAACGAGCTGAAACCGATATGAGGAATCAATGACCAGTGCGTCAACTCAGGCACTGCATTCTTATTCTCTTCCACCTTGTAGGGATGAACTCCCTTAGCCGGAATACTGTCTTGTGCAATCACTGCCATGCTAACCAAAGCAGCTAAAACAAAGAGAATAGATTTCTTCATTAACATTGTATCTTACGTGTTTAAATACTTACTTTCACAATTCAGGCTGCAAAATTACAACAAAATTCCCATATACGCAAATTTTTCGCCATTTTTTTGAAAAAAAAGAACTTTAGAATGTTTGATTTAGATAAAAGTATGTTTTTTTTGTAATATTTATGCATTTTTTGGATCTAAAAATTTGGTGGTTTCGAAAAAAAGCAGTACTTTTGCACCGTGTTTTTCATGGTATTAGATTTTAAGGTTAAAAAAGAGGTTGGGTTGTCGTGAGACAGCCCTCTTTGTTATTTGAACGAGTAGTATTTTTGTCCTAAGAAACTGATCAAGACCGTGATGATGGTTATGACCATCTTGCTGGGCGTCGGATACCAACCCCATACCTCTACACAAAGTTTCAGACCTACATAGTTGACCAGCAGGTTGACTGCCACAATCAGGATATACCTCCCCAGTTGACTCCACCCTCGAAGAGACGATTGGGTGAAGGTGACATACTTATTGAGCCAAAACCCCGTCAGAAGCGTAATCGGAAAAACCAAACAGAGCGTGGCAATGTGAGGGGTCAGACAAAGTAGAAAGTCGAAAGTAGAAAGTCGAAAGTACACCAAATCATGCCCGATCACAAAGTTGTAGATCAGAAAGTAGAGCACCCAGTCAAGCACCAGGTTTCCCCCTCCGCACGCAGCGTACCGGAACAGCTGTTCCGGCATCCATTTGGCAAACGGACGATAGAAAAAATCGATGATCTTGGTTATTTGCTGCGCCAATTTATTCATAATCGGGTGCAAAATTACTGATTTTTTGCCGAATATGCAAATATTTTACTAAAAAACTTGCACAATTAAAAAAAAAGCAGTACTTTTGCAGTCGCAAAAGCCGGATGAGATCCGGAGCAAGTCAACTAAAGCAAATAGAATATGGACGATTATCACGCGGAGAATGCAACAAGTACGTGCCAAAAAATTTTTGGGGCAGCACTTTTTGACGGACCTCACGGTCGCCCAAAGAATAGCTCCAAGTGACAAAGTACCAAGTACGAAGGAAAAAGTACGAGTACTGGAAGTTGGACCGGGAATGGGTGTGTTGACACAATATCTTCTCAAAAATCCCAATATCCACCTTACAGCCATAGAGCTTGACCGCGAGTCGGTCGCTTATCTGCGTGAGTGGTACCCGGAGTTGAACCTGATAGAAGGAGATTTTCTAAAACTGGATCTGAACCAACTGATTCCCGAAGGCGAGTTTAACGTCATCGGCAATTATCCGTACAATATCAGCAGCCAGATTTTCTTCAAAGTACTGGAATACAAAGACCGTATCCCTGTATGCTCGGGCATGATCCAAAAAGAGGTGGCCGAACGTATCGCCTCTAAGCCGGGCAAAAAAGCATATGGCATACTAAGTGTATTGTTACAAGCATATTATGATATAGAATATTTATTTACAGTCGACGAACATGTTTTCAATCCGCCTCCTAAGGTCAAATCGGCGGTCATTAGGATGACACGCAATGGGAGACAACATCTGGATTGTGACGAACAATTATTCAAAACGGTTGTAAAAACAGCTTTTAACCAGCGACGAAAACAGATGCGCAACTCGTTAAAAGGGGTTATGGGTGAGGGGTTACCGGTTACGGGAAATGAACGACTCGAATGGTTTCTCACCCGAAGGCCGGAACAACTTTCAGTAGATGAGTTTATAGAACTCACTAAGTTAATTGATAATTGATGATTGATAATTGATAATTTAAGAATTATGTCAGAAATCAAGATATTCTATAAGGAGAACGAGAAAATAAAGGTAGCTAAGACTATCAATAAACTCAAGGAACTGGATAAGAAAGATATTATCTGGATCGATCTGCTGGATGTATCGGACAAGACAGAGGATACATTGGAGGGATTCCTCAAAATCGATATTCAGGAAGATGAGGAAATGGAAGAGATCGAGATGTCGTCCCGTTATATCCAAACGGATGACTCGATCGTGGCCAACTCTAACTTCCTGAAATCTAACTTTGAGACCGAACCGGTCAACTTTATCATCAAAAACTCTATCTTGGTAACTATCCGCGATGTGGATCTGGAGAGTTTTAACGACACTATTAAGAAGATGTTTGTTAACACGCGTAATTTTCCCACCGGATACCACGTGCTGGTAGCACTGATGGAGACGCGTGTGGAACGAGACGCTGATATGATAGAGGATACGACGGATATGATTACCAACCTGTCGCAACAGATCACTGCCAATAACGATCGCGTAGACGAGGATTTGCTGGTACAAATCAAGGACCTGCAAGAAAAAGTGACCATCATTCGTCAAAACATCATGGATAAACAACGCGTGATATCCAATATACTGAAGTGCGACTTCTTTCCCGAAGAACTCAATCCGCGCTTGACGATGATCATTAAGGATATCAACTCACTGTTTGACTATACCCGATTTGGTTTTGATCGTCTTGACTACCTCCAGGATACCTTCCTTGGTTTGGTTAACATCGAGCAGAATAAGATTATCAAGATTTTCACCGTCATCAATATCATCTTCCTGCCACCTACGCTGATTGGTAGCCTATATGGTATGAACTTTGAAAACATGCCTGAGTTAGGATGGCAACTCGGTTATCCGTTCGCATTAGGATTGATGGTGTTGTCGGTAGTGGTGATATTATTTATTTTCCGCCTGAAAAAGTGGCTGTAACAAAAGTTATTAACAATTTATTAACATTTTCAACAGCTCTAAGTCAATAGATGTTGATAAGGTTAGGTTATTAAAACTATTAACAATTAACCATCCAAAGTCACTTAACTGCATCTAATACAAATTCAAAATTTTACACCACTTATTAACAATATTGACATATTATAATATCCATTAGATTTTTAAATTTAAAATATATATAATGAATAATAAGGAACTAAGTGCTGCCATTCGACAGTTGTGTAAAGAAAAAAATGCTGTTATCTTTGCTCATTATTATACTCGCCCGGAAATACAAGAAATAGCCGACTTTGTAGGTGATAGTTTGGCTTTGGCGCAACAGGCTACACGCGTACACGCGGATATATTAGTAATGTGCGGAGTCCATTTTATGGGCGAGACGATGAAGATACTCTGTCCGGAAAAGAAAGTACTGGTTCCTGATATGGCAGCAGGATGTTCGTTAGCCGATAGCTGTAACGCACAAGACCTGGCTTTATTCAAAGCACAACATCCCGATCATATGGTGGTTAGTTATGTCAATACCACCGCGGATGTAAAAGCCTTAACGGATGTAGTAGTCACTTCCTCTAATGCGAAGAAAATAATAGATCAACTGCCTAAGGACGCTAAGATCATCTTCGGCCCGGATTATAACCTAGGAAACTACATCAATTCCGTTACCGGTCGTGAGATGCTCCTCTGGAATGGAGCGTGCCACGTACACAGTCGTTTTTCGCAGGAGGCACTACTGCAACTTAAAAAAGAAAATCCGGGCGTAGAGGTATTGGCTCATCCGGAGTGTAAAGCGCCTATACTTGCTCAGAGCGACGTAATTGGCTCTACTAAGGCATTGCTCGAGCATACCATAAAATCGTCTGCCAAACGCTTCATAATAGCCACAGAATCCGGTATTCTCTTTGAGATGCAGCGCGCCTGTCCGGATAAACAGTTCATTCCCGTCCCGCCGGAGATGACCGAAGGTATGGGTTGCAGTTGCAACGAGTGCGAGTACATGCGTATGAACACCTTAGAAAAAGTGTATAACTGCCTGCTCAACGAGTCGCCCGAGATGCATGTAAACAAAGAGACAGCCCGTAAGGCCGTCTCCTCTATCAATCGTATGCTCGAGATGAGTTAATATTGCGTTTACTTATTTTTTTTATTAAACTCTTTTTGCGCTTTCTTAAGTTGATTAAGATAGGCTTTATTGGTGTGTAAACGTGCGAAAGCGGCGCTGGTTAATACGCGTGCGGCATCTACGTCGCTTTGCCAATGAAAACCGGCAATGACACGACTTTGTCCATACTCAAACCCTTCTTTTAACAAGGCATCTTGTGCTTTAGGATTAATCTCGCACAAAATCAATGCTGTACTCCAACCTAAGGTAGTATGGCCGGAAGGGTAGGATCCGTTATGACTGAGTTCTTCCTCGTCCTCAGGCACCAAAGTAGGTTCATTGAAATACATATACGGACGCTTGCGCATATATGTTTGTTTTGCTTTATGGGTGGCCAAATCGGTGGTTTTAGTAGCATCGGTAAGCAACTTCCATATCTGTGGAGTATTTTCTTTCGAAATAGTTATTCCCATTATAGGTGAAAAAATTGCTGCCATACGTTCAATACTGTATTCGGCATCCAATCTGGCTTTTTCTCCACGAGCGGTCGAACGCATCTGCTTTCCCCATTGATATTGCGCTGTATCATAGGCAAAACGCATCTCATTAGTCTGCGGAGGAGCCGGCAAATAGACTACCGCATTAGGCATCTGATCTACATTAAAATACGGCTGTGGCTCATTCGCCATTATAGAAACGGCTACCAGCAGAAGAGGTATAAATAAAAACTTTTTCATATTCCTTATTTAATACGTGTTCCAAGAATAGTATATGTTTTACCGTCACGGATAATGACTACTTGTCCGTTGTTCAACAGTTTGATACTTTGTGGAGTAGTGTCAGTAATAGACTCAACACCCGTACCCGATTCATAAGCCACATTGATAGCATAGAAATTGATGCCGCTATTATCGCTACCTAAAACGAGTGTTTCAGCATCACCCTTATACTTATAGCTGATTTTAGTAAGCGTAGTGGGTACTTCCAGTTGTGTTAATTTGTTAGCATCACTCACACTATTCTTCCATATATTCACCGCGCGTACAGATGAATTACTTCCGCTCATAATATAGATGTCTATCGTACAATCTTTTTGAACATCAAACGTTAAAAAACGGCATGTAGGTTTGGCTGTTCCGCCCGTTTTTAATCGACGTTCAAAATGGATAGTATCTCCTTCGGCAATAACATAGTCCTGATCATTAGCCTCCAGTGTCATTGCGCTGCCACTTATACCCGTCATCGTCAATCCATCCACTACCTTCGTACCGGCTATTGATCCTACTACGCCGTCAAACTTAATGTCCGAGAAATTCCATGTCAAGTTATGTGCTTCTACTTCACCTTCTTCCGGATCCGGGTTGATAGGATCATCCTCTTCCTCTATCGGTTTATCGGGATCGTCACCACTGCTTTCCGGATAGGTGACATTAATAGCATAAATATTGATTCCGCTATTATCACTACCTATATAGATAGTAGTCGCTTCTCCTGTATATTCGTACGTTTGTTTTGAAGCAGTAATATTAGCCGGCATCGTAGCAGCAGGAGTACCACTGTAACTACCGGTAAAGATATTGAGTGTTCTATTAGCAGTATTGTTGGCACTGATCAGGTATACATCTATCGTACAATTACCACTGACATCAAACTTCAAACTACGGTATGCAGCACTACCGGTACCGCCTGTTTTCAGCACATGTGTAAATGTATTACCATCTATTTCTTTTCCACTTTCTGCTATAGTGACCGATTTATCAGAACTAGCAGATATAGTCAAACCATTGATAGTGGTAGTGGAACTGATAGTACCTAAATCTTTAAACTCACTCGTCGAAAAGTTCCATGTCAAATCACTCGTTACCACCGGCTCGGGGTCAGTACCCGGATCAGTACCCGGATCCACAGGAGTGGAACCACCGTCACAGGAAGACGACACTTGGCCGTCAGTTGTAACAGCCAATGTAGCTCCTGCACCACAACCGGTATTGGTTACTGATTCTTTTGCCTCACTATAGCTGAGAGTTGTATAACTATAGGTAGGTTTTACTACACTACGACTGGTTTTATCACTCAAACCACCTTTCTTAGCATAGGAATTGACATACTTTACACCATTGGTTCCACCGTAGTTCTCATAGAAAATTTTTTGAGCCGATAGACTGACATCAAAATAGCATCCTTCCACATATGCATCCGCATTCTGAGGACCTATACAGTAATTGGCAACCGTTGAGTTCCAATAGCAGTTCAGAAAATGTAATGATGCATTGCGGCACCGAACCATACGCTCGCGACATCCGTTACCCCACCAACAATACGCCCAAGTGACATTATAGGTTCCGTCCGACGGTTTATCACTACTGCTGGCACCTAACAGGTTGCTGAATCGATGGTCATCTGCGCCACCTGAACCACCTGCCTTAGGCTCTTTGTCATAGTGAAACTTACACCAACTGATAGTTACATTATCCGTTTCGCCCTTATTATCAAAATTACCATCACAACCATCCGAAAAATCGCAGTGATCTACCCAAGCATTCGTCACGTTCTCAAAACATAACAAGTCATTACCATCACAATCATAAGCTCCCGGGCCTACAAATTTAATATTGCGGATAACCAGGTTGGAGAAACGCTTGAAAAATAATATACCCGATGTGTTTGCATCCTGTTGATTGCTGGTAAGTACAACTCCTGGCATCGCCATAAGTGTCACATTCTGACCGTCTTGTACCGACATCATAGAGGTGAAAGTCAAACTCTTAGTAATGATAATCACCTTGTTCTTACCTTTATTAAGAGCAGATTTCAAATCGCTTACACTGGATACTAAAACAGGTGTAGCATTACCGCCACCAGTGGCATTTTTGCCATATCCCCAAGCAGCATTAGCGCAGTAGTTGACGGCCGAGAGGCCGGAGATATAAAACAGACCCACCGCTAAAACAATAGAGCGAAATAGTTTCATTATTAGATTTTAATTTAAATATTCTGCGTGCAAAGGTACGCAAAAAAATCAATACACGCAAATAAATTTTCTTTTTTTCACCATTTTATATTCAATACTATTGGTAGATGGTCAGAGAACCCGTTTTGATAGCGATAACCCACATACGTGCGCATGGGTTTGAGACCCATAAATTTTTGATCCTTCTCCTGAATCATCTCTCCTTCGTATATTTGAACATCGACTATAGAATCCAATGTATTCGACGTATAAAACTGGTCCAAACAAGTCCATTGGCCTTGCCACTTATGCGTACCTTTTCCACTTTGAGCAAACGGAATCATCTTATTAGTCAAACCTCTAATATCATCGGTTGGGGTACAGTTCATATCACCCATTACAACTATTTTGGCATGACTGTTGGTTTCGAGAACAGAATCCACTGCATTTTGAAGTACTTGCTTGGCTAAATCGCGTTTCCACTGACTCTCCTTGGCTCCACCACGTTGGCTGGGGAGATGACATACAAAAAAATGAACAGTATCACGCCTGTCCACTCGCCCGCATACATACAGTATGTCTCTTGTTTTTAGTTCGGGATGATCAATACGAATAGCCCTCGTTCGAAGGGTATCTATGCGGCTTTTTTGGTATATCATTGCTACATCTATACCACGTCTGTCAGGACTCTCATAATGAACGAAATCATAACTCTTAAACCGCAAAGTTTTGCATAATTGCTCTACAACTTTTGCGTTTTCTACCTCACACAAACCCACTATATCCACACCATCCCATTGACCAATATGGGTCAGTACTTTAGCAAGATTATATACTTTGTTATAGTACTTTGTATAAGTCCAGTGCCTCTCGCCATCCGGTGTCCACTCATAGTCATCTTTCTCTATCCATAGCGTATCTCGGCCGGCACTATCGATTACCGCTACACTGTCATGCTTGGGGTGAAACAAGTTTTCTACATTATAACTCACCACCCGTAATGGCTTAGCACAATAGGCTGCCGGACACATCAGTAGCCAAAAACAGACTAACGAGACACTAACGAGAGAGAATCGAGTCGAGGGTATATCGTGGTTATATAAGAAGCTAAACAGACTCACGATAACATCATAATCGCTTTTTGCAACGCTTTGATCATTATATCCACATCCTCTCGATCATTATACAAACCGAACGAAATCCGTATAGTTCCCGGTACACCCAAACTGTCGATCAACGGTTCAGCACAATGATGACCCGTACGGACAGCTACACCTTGTTGGTCAAGCAATGTACCTATATCGAATGGATGAATCAACTGACTGCTGTCTAATGACGGAGTGGTATATACATTAAAACTGATTACTCCCACTTTTCTTTGTCCTTCTGCATACACTTTTATGCCATCAATCTTCTTCAACTCAGCTTCCGCATAACGACATAAATCCTCCTCATAATCAGCCAGTTTGTCCATACCTATATGCTCCATATAATCCACTGCTGAGGCTAAAGCTACACTGCCGATAAAATTCGGGGTACCGGCCTCGAAAAGATAGGGTAGTTCGTTGTAGGTAGTACCGGACCAACGTACATGGTCTATCATCTCTCCTCCACCTTGATTAGGAGGCAGTTGTGAAAGCCATTCTTCTTTGCCATACAACACCCCAATACCTGTAGGACCGTACATCTTATGTCCGGAGAAAACCATAAAATCGCAATCCATTTTTTGTACATCAACTTGCATATGCGGAGCCGATTGGGCGGCATCGATACACACAGGAATGCCCTTCTTATGTGCCAGACCAATAATATGTTCCACGGGTTGAATAGTACCCAACACATTGCTTACATGGGCCACACTCACTAACTTGGTACGCTCGCTCAACATAAGCTCAAAAGCGTCCAAATCAAGCGTCAAATCTTCTTTGAGTGGTATATGTTTCAGAATGGCATTCTTTCGCTCGCACAGCATTTGCCAGGGCACAATATTAGAGTGATGTTCCAACCCGCTGACAATAATCTCATCACCTTCCTTCACATACGCTTCACCAAACGAAAAAGCCAACGTGTTGATAGAGTCCGTAGTTCCCTTGGTGAAAATGATATCTTTAGGACTAGACGCATGGATGAAATCTGCCAACCGAGCACGAGCAGCCTCATGCTTGCTGGTAGCCACTTGACTCAAATAGTGAACCCCACGATGTATATTGCTATTCCATTTTGTATAACCTTCCACAATCGTTTCAATCACCTGCTGAGGTTTCTGACTCGTAGCAGCATTGTCTAAATACACCAACTTTTGTCCGTGTATCGTCTCGTCCAATATCTTAAAATCTTCTCTGTTCATACTCCTTAAGGTCTATAATGACTGTTTTCTAATATAGACTGTGCATCAGTATTCTCCAACAACTGATGGATCGTAACATTCTCATTATGATTCATATAACTCTCTACTATGCGCCATCCAACCCATGTGCCTAAACGACCCGGAGAGTCTTGTGAAACCTCCGAAGTGAATGGACCATCGTTCATATAGGATGTCAGCACAATAGATTCAGTCTTAAACAAATCGCGCTTATCCATCATATAACGCCATATATCCCGCTCGTTGTCTATACACCAATCCCATTGTTCCTTGCTATAACCAATGATCTGCTCTTCTTGCTCAGAAGGCAATACTTGATCCAACAAAAACATCATTTTACCTTGATAAATCATCTGGTCCAACAAACGGTTTTGTGAACCATTGAAAGGGATATTCCTAAACAGATAGGCACTCACTGCATCACCCACTACACATTCTTTGCGCATAGTGATTTTCTGGTAGTTATAGACCATCTGATTATACACCTCATAGTTTGAGCCTAAGTACATATCTGCGCCTATGCCGATAATCTCATCATTCGGAAAATAGATAGGGGAAACATAACCCGAAACATACAAATAGATAGTCGGAATAGTCCACTCATCAAACAAATAATGAATGCGAGTAAAAGCCTCGTTCATTTCATTCTGTATCGCTGTTATATCGGCAAATAAAACCTGCTCATCACGATTGGTCTGTGCAATCCTAAGCGTCGTGTCTGCCAAAAAACGTGGCAACACTGCAGCCAAACTATCCCCATTATCCAACCCCAATAAATCCGTCACAAAATAGGGTGTAAAATCCGGATAACGCTCATACAATTGCTTTACCGAAACGTGTATATCCGTTGTATCTATCTGAATAAGCGCACTATCAAAACGCACAATATCTACCTTCTGAGGGGTCAAATCAACACCCTCAAAAATATCCATTTTATGCCCACAACTTGCTAATAATATGCATAGTACAGCAACTATTATAACGTGATTTCTCATTCCTCTAATCTCATTTTTTGATTTCTCCATCTTGCATCTCCACTACACGGTCTGCAATCCGTGCCAAGTCTTTGTCGTGTGTAACGATGATAATAGTCTGTTGATACTTATCACGCATCTCTATCAACAAACGATGCAACTCCAGTTTGTTAGCCTCGTCCAAACTTCCTGACGGTTCATCGGCTAATATCACCGAAGGAGACATCATTAATGCACGAGCTGCGGCTACACGCTGTTTCTCGCCTCCGGATAATTCATTCGGCTTATGAGACATACGATCTTTCAACCCTAACTCGCACAACAACTGTTCGGCCCGTTCACGAATAACACTGTTCTTCTCACCGGCAATCATCCCGGGAATCATCACGTTCTCCAACGCTGTGAACTCCGGCAACAACTGATGGAACTGAAAGATAAACCCGATATGCTTATTCCTCCATTGAGCTAACTCTTTGTCTCGTAAGCCAAACACGTCTATACCGTCAATCAACACCTTACCCTCATCCGGACGATCCAAAGTACCAATGATCTGGAGTAGGGTAGTCTTACCCGCTCCCGACTTACCAATAATAGCTACGATCTCACTCTTATCAACCTTCAGGTCCACTCCCTTCAGTACATGCAATGAGCCGAAACTCTTGTGTATATTCTTAATCTCTATCATAACATTAATCTCAATTGCCTATCACCATTCTCCTCTGGAACAATCTTCACCCAAACTGTGTTTTCCGGCAGTATCTGCTCAATATTCTCCGGCCATTCGATAAAACAGTACTCTCCGGAATACAAGTACTCCTCCGCTCCGAAGTCCAGTGCCTCACGCACGTCCTTTATCCGATAACAATCAAAATGATAAATCTCGCGCTTACCTCCATCAGTAGGGTAGTCGTATACATTGACAATGGCAAAGGTCGGACTGTTGACGATATCTTCCGATCCTAAGTCTGCACACAATTGACGAATGAAGGTCGTCTTGCCGGCACCCATCGGTCCGTCAAAAGCAAACACCGTGCTCTCCGTCTTTTGAAGGATATCCGTCGTTTTGACAGCCTTGCCTTGTTCATCAAGGAGCAAAATCTCCTTTTTTTCGCTTAATTTTATTGTGTAATTATACATGTCGCTGATAAATATTCAATTCTCAGAGGGTTATTTGAGCCGCTAATTGCTCGTAAATGGCTGATCCTCTGTTCTTTCCAAGTAAATTTTGCCACTCTTCAATTTTAGCGCTTCTAGCGCGAGCTAAAGAACCGAAATGAAGCAGTATTTTTTGTTTTGCTATAGCGCCAACTCCCTGTAAATCATCTAGTTGGCTCTTCGTTTGAGCATTGCTTCGCTTCTTTTTATGAAACGAAATGGCAAATCTGTGCACCTCATCCTGTATCTGAACCATCAATCGAAAAACTTCTGACGTAATGGCCATATCTATCTGTCGTGGTGGAAAACCAAACAACAACGTTTGAGTCCTATGTTTGTCATCTTTCTTCAGTCCTGCAATCGGAATCTGCAAACCCAATTGATCTTCTACCACTTCACGAATAGCTTCCATCTGTCCGATACCTCCGTCTGCAATAATCAAATCGGGTAACCCCTCATTGTCTTCTATCAAATGTTCGTATCTCCTTCGTACTACCTCACGCATACTTGCGTAGTCATCGGCGCCTATAACCGTTTTAATAGTAAACTTCTTATAGTCTCTCTTACTGGGTTTACCTTTCTTAAATACTACACAACCGGCCACGGCGTTTTGTCCTTGTATGTTAGAGTTGTCAAAACTATCTATCCACATTGGCTTATGCTCTAATTGCAACAGCTGTTGCAACTCGCCTAATATTCGCGCCGCCCGTTGATCAGGATTCAACTTGTCAGACTGCTTGAGCCTATCTAACTTGTATTGTTTCACATTCTGTTGTGCCAAATCCAACAACTTCTTTCTATCCCCATTCACTGCAATGTGAACATGCAGATTTTCATCGAATACATCGGGAATAAATGGCACTAACACTTCTTTTGTTCTACTGCCTAATTGTTCCCGCAATTCCATCATACCAAGTGCCAGCAACTCCTCTTTAGTCTCCTCCATCATTCGTCGGTACGCTATAGTCTGACCTTGTACAATACTTCCGTTGTGCACATGCAACATGGCAACATATACGGTGCTATCCTGTTCTTCATAGCCGAATACATCAATGTCTTGTACCGATGAATTCGATATAATTGTCTTGCTACAGAACTGATTCAGCAATTCCAATTTATGCTTAACTTCAGCTGCTTTTTCATACTCCATCTTTCCCGCATATGCAATCATCTGATGCTCTAACTGACCAATAATCTCTTGCCCATCTCCCTTAATGATTTTTCTGGCTGCCTCAATCCACTCTTTGTACTCCTCCTGTTGATATCCTTCACATATACCTCCACACCGCTTGATATGATATTTTAAGCATACCTTGTATTTGTTCTTTTCGATTCCATCGAGAGTAATCGGCATCCTGCAACTCCGTATTGGATATAACCGATGTATCAGTTCTAACACCAAATCAACCGTATTCCCAAAACTATAAGGACCATAATACTCACCGGCAGATTTGACAATATTGCGAGTCTTAAATATGCGAGGATACGATTCTCTGCTGATACAAATAGATGGATACGACTTGCCATCCTTCAATAGGATGTTATAATGCGGTTGATGCTTTTTTATTAGGTTGTTCTCAAGCAATAATGCATCTTGTTCACTATCTACTACTACATACCTTATGTCGGCTATATGAGCTACCAGTTGGCGTGTTTTCGAAGACTGATGATCTTTGTTGAAATAACTATTCACCCGCCTATGTAAGTTTTTTGCCTTTCCTACATAGATAATCTCTCCCTCAGTATCATAGTATTGATATACACCCGGACTCTCAGGTATACGCTTCAACAATAGTGCAATATGCTCGTCTTTTTCTTTCACTACCGGCTGTTATTCATCTACCTCTATACCAAATAGACAATCTACATTATCTACTTTGCCTTCCAAGTATTTGCGCCCATTCAAACCCTCTAATTCAATTATACAATTGACATAAATCTTTTTAACACCTAGTTTCTTCACTAGGTTAATAGCCGCCTCCATCGATCCACCAGTGGCCAATATGTCGTCATGAATGAGCACTATATCATCCGGACCTAATGCATCCTTATGAATCTGAATAGTATCATCACCATACTCCTTGGCGTATGTGATCGAAACAGTCTCTGCAGGCAACTTGTTGTGCTTACGAATAGGTACAAATCCCGCACCAATCTCGATTGCTACAGCCGGAGCCAGAATAAATCCGCGCGACTCAATTCCTACCACCTGAGTGATTCCTAAATCCTTATAACGCAATGCTATCTCATCTCGCATCCACCTAAGGCATTCTGGTTTGCTCAATGCTGTAGTAATGTCCTTAAACTGTATACCCTTGATAGGGAAATCAGGTACATTACGAATAGCTGCTTTCACTTGTTCTGCATTCATAGCTTTACTTCTAATTTGATATGTTTATTATAAATGTTTCACGTGGAACATGTCTATTTAATCATCTTCCCATCATAACCAACAATACACTAACGTCGTTGGGGCTGACGCCCGGGATACGGCTTGCTTCGCCTATACTGGTAGGGTGGATGCGATTTAGTTTCTGTCTTGCCTCGGTAGAGAGAGATTGTAGGGCGTTGTAATCATAATCGGCGGGCAGGTGAATTTGCTCCAAGCGCTGTAGCTTGTCTGCTGCTTGTCGTTCGCGCGCTATATATCCTTCGTATTTGATGGTGATTTCAGTTTCCTCTACCACTTCATCGTTGTTTATGCAATTAAGCTTTTCTTTTAGTGCAGGAACAACTTCGGCTAAACCTAGTATACTTACCTGCGGGCGAGTAATCAATTCACGTATTTTGCAACTATGTTGCAAACTTCCAGTACCTTGCTCCTCCAACCAACTGCTGATCTGATCTGCCTTGATCATTGTGTTGTTGAGAAAATCGGTCAATTCGCTGATCTTGGCTTGCTTCAGATCAAATACCTTTTTACGTTCTGCAGTGGCCAACCCAAGGTTATACCCTCGTGACGTAAGACGCTCGTCAGCATTATCTTGGCGTAGTAGAATACGGTGCTCTGCGCGGGAGGTGAACATTCTGTAGGGTTCATCCACTCCTTTGCATACCAAATCATCTATCAATACACCTATGTAACTTTCATCGCGTTGCATCACAAACTCCGGCATTCCATGTATCGCCAGGTGTGCATTGATACCTGCTACCAGTCCTTGCCCTGCTGCTTCTTCATAGCCGGTTGTGCCATTGATCTGTCCGGCGAAAAAGAGATTTTTAATCTCTTTTGTCTCCAATGTATGATGCAATTGAGTGGGGTCGAAAAAGTCATATTCTATCGCATACCCGGGACGATACATCACTACGTTCTCTAGTCCCCTAATGGTCTTCAATCCTGCTAATTGTACTTGCCAGGGGAGGGAAGAAGAGAATCCGTTAACATAGTATTCATTGCTATCTACACCCTCCGGCTCTAGAAACAGTTGATGCGCTTCTTTGTCGGCAAAAGTGACAATCTTGGTCTCTATACTTGGGCAATAACGCGGACCGATACTTTGTATTTGTCCGTTGAAAAGCGGAGAATCTGCTAATCCTTGACGAAGAGCCTCGTGCGTTTGCTTATTCGTATAGGTTATCCAACACGACATCTGCTTCAGCACTCTCTGGCTATTCGGCATATACGAGAACCGATGCCAATCGCTGTCTCCCAATTGCTCCGTCAGCTCGTTGAAATCGATACTTCTTTTATCTATTCTCGCAGGTGTACCGGTCTTCATACGGTCTGTCCTAAATCCCAACGATCTTAGTTGATCGGTGATACCGTACGATGCATTCTCGGCAATACGACCACCGGTGATCTTTGTACTACCAATATGCATCAGACCGTTCAAAAATGTACCGTTCGTTAGTATAACTGCTTTCGATTTCATCGAGATTCCAAGCATCGTTTTTACACCGCACACTTGCTTGTTATCAATGATCAACTCTACTACTGTATCTTGCCATATATGCAGGTTATCCGTATTACTCAACGTCTCTACCCATGCTTCTATAAATCGCTTCCTATCACTCTGGCTACGAGGACTCCACATGGCTGGTCCTTTACTGCGATTGAGCATCCTGAACTGTATTGCCGTCTTGTCTGTTACTTCTCCCATTTTTCCTCCAAGCGCATCTATCTCCCTCACAATCTGCCCCTTAGCAATACCTCCAACGGCCGGATTACAACTCATCTGCCCTATTTTATTCATATCCATAGTGATAAGCAGCGTACGGCTACCCATTCGTGCAGCTGCATGAGCAGCTTCACAGCCTGCGTGCCCTGCACCTACTACTATCACATCATATGTAAAATCCATGTTTGTCATCTCTTTTTTCCTATTATCTTGCCCCTGTGTTGCCACTTCCAATTTCCGCTGAATGAACCGCTATAAGTCGTTCTTATTTGAGGAGCAAAAACATTCTCCAGGTGATTACGATACAGTATCTCTTCGGTTTTCGCATCCACTACGATACCAATCACATCAAATCGTGGACTTTTGTCTATCTTATTATGCTTGATATATGCGTTTGCTGCCGCAATCATTCGTCTTTTCTTATTCTCATCTACATATTCCTCGGGTAACATCTCTCCGAAGAGTGTGGTACGTGCTTTAACCTCTACAAAAACAATCTCTGTTTTGCTTTCAGCGATCAAATCCACTTCCAGATGACCCATCCGCCAGTTATGTTCCAGAACGCGTAATCGCTTATTCTTTAGCATTCTGGAGGCTTCTTCTTCGCCGATGATTCCTATAGGATCTGTTACAAACATCTTATCTTAATCTTTCAGCTCCTGCTGCGTCCAATCGTAACATAATAAACAGCAGTAGAGTGAATCCCCACAATGAACTGCCTCCATAGGAGAAGAATGGTAATGGAATACCAATAACCGGCAGTACACCTAATACCATTCCTACGTTGATAATCAAGTGGAATAGGAATATCGAAGCTACCGAATAGCCGTATATGCGCGAGAAATTATCCCGCTGTTTCTCCGCCAACCATATCAACCGCAGTATGAAAAGCAAATAGGCAATCAGTACTCCGGCTGTGCCGACAAATCCCCATTCTTCACCCACAGTGGTGAATATAAAGTCTGTTGCTTGCTCAGGAACAAACTTCATTTGTGTCTGTGTTCCCTGTAGGTATCCCTTGCCTAAGAATCCTCCGGAACCAATAGCTATACGGGCCTGATTGACATTGTATCCTACACCATTAGGCTCGTCTATCATGCCCAATAACAACTCAATACGTTTGCGCTGGTGATCACGAAGTACACTGCTGAAGGCAATATCGCATACATTGACATAAACGGTGCTTATCAGTAGAAAAATACCTACTACCACCAGCGATGAATTGCGTTTGTACAAATTGGCAACGATCAGATAAATACTCAATGCTGATACAACACCTATCCCTATCCAACCAAAATTGACAGGCACCCATGCATTCAAGATCAAACATGCTGCATAGATAACGGAAATGGTGCTTATTACAATAATCTTTTCTGTCGTATGTCTATTTTCTTGTAATAGGAAAAATACGCCGATTATAGTTAAAAGCGCCATACAAATCACCACTCCTAACGAGCCGGTTCCTATTGGCACAGGCGTAGCACTATACTTGACAGCAAGGATAAATAGCAATATTGCTGCAACACCACATAACAGCACATAACCACTCATTCCCTGGCGATAGAATACCAACAAGAACGCAGCGAACACAAGGGCCGAACCGGTCTCGTTCTCCCATACCATAATAATAGCTGCAGGTATGCCGATAATCAATAGTGGTCGCCACAGATCCCTCCACGAACGTACGCGATATTCGTACTGCCCCATAAACTTAGCAACTGCTAAAGCAGTAGTCAATTTTGCAAATTCTGCTGGCTGTAAGCGGAATGAGGAACCGATAGCAATCCAGCTGTATGAACCCTTGATTCCTCCAGGCGGAGACAAAAAGCGAGTTGCAATCAGCGCCAAAATCATTAGTCCGTATAGGAAATAAGCAGATGTGTCGTAGATCTTATAATCTAATAGTAGAATAATCGTTCCCAGCAAGAATGCACTCCCCAACCAGATCAACTGCTTGCCGGCATAGGTGCTGAAGTCGATAAACGACTCTTGGTCATAGGTGTGCGAAGCCCCGGCTATGTTTACCCAGCCGAAAATACACAGCCCTACGTAAAATGCTAGAGTGAGCCAATCTATGTTTTGCAATATGTTATTGTTTCGTTGCATTCAGCTGAATGGTGCTTGAAGTGGTCATACGTTGATACAAATCTGTGTGCTCAATCTCACCCTTTAGATAGTACTCTATCATTAGTGTAGCAATAGGCACCGCCCATGTCGATCCATAACCGGCATTCTCTACTATCACAGCAATAGCGATCTTTGGATTGTCTTTCGGGGCAAAACCAATGAAAATAGAGTGGTCTCGGCCTCGGCTATTCTGTGCCGTACCTGTCTTACCGCACACTTCTACATCGTTGACAGAATAACGTTTACCTGTTCCGTTGGTCATCACTCGAGCCATACCGGTCTTAACTAATTCAAAATCATGGGCACCGATATTAGTGCGATGAATGCGCGATTTCATCGAATCATTGCGATTCAAATGAGGGGTGATATAGTATCCTTCGTTGGCAATAGTCGCCGCTTGATTAGCCAGTTGGAGTGGGGTAACCAAAATCTCTCCTTGACCGATACTCAACGAGCGGATAGTGGCAGCTATCCAACCGGTCTTGCCATACATGCGATCATAGAAGTCTTCCGAGGGCACATTTCCTCTGGCTTGTGGATAGACATCCGAGTCCTCAAACCGTGCTCCCAAACCAAACTGCATTACACTCTCCCTCCATTGGTGATAACGCTCATGAATTTTGGCGCGATTCTTTCCGTTGTTGGTTCCTTTCTGGATATAATCGTGAAACGCATTCCAGAAATAGGGGTTACAACTCTGTTCAATTCCATTCAGCAAACTGACCGGACTGCCATGTGAGTGAGTACACTTGATAGGCGTACTGGCCGTACCGCTACATGAGTACTGTGTATTGGCTGTGATAATATGATCGCCCAGACATACTAATGCTTGTACTGTCTTGAAGGTCGAACCCGGAGGATAAGCGGCCTGCGTCGCACGGTTAAGCAGAGGCTTGGTGTTGTCGTGGAGCAACTTCAGATAGTTCTTCGAGCGCTCTTTACCTACTAACAATTGTGGATCCCATGTTGGATTAGAAGCCAATGTCAGAATCTCCCCCGTCGCCGGCTCGATTGCTACAATACTGCCTAGTTTGCCGTGCAATAACTGCTCAGCTACATGTTGTAAGTTGATGTCTATGGTCAACTTCAAGTCTTCGCCGGCTTCGGCCGGTATGTCATCCGCTCCATCGTTGTAGTGCCCTTTGATGCGCCCCTTTGAGTCACGAAGCATCTTCTTGATTCCTTTCTTGCCGCGTAACGCTTTCTCGTAGGTGCGCTCAATACCATCTCGTCCTGAATAATCACCGGGCACATAGTAGTTATCAGCATTGATATCATCCCAGTTGACCTCTCCTACACTGCCTAAAATATGAGCAGCTTCATGGCAGTTATAACTTCGGATAGTTCGGTTGCGAATCTCTACACCTCTGAACTGATGCAGGTTTTCTTGCAGGCGTGCGATGTCCTCTTTCTGCAATTGGCTCATAAACACCTGCTGCGTATATGTTGACCACCCCGGGTTTTTGCGCGTGTCCTTCAGCGCTTCCATGCGATCGTCAAAATCCTTTTTCTCGATATTGATCGTCCTGCAAAATGCCAATGTGTCAAAGTTCTTAGGCATTTCGCGCATAGTCATCAAAATCTCGTAAATGGGCTGATTGTAAACCAATAACGAATCGTTCCGGTCATAGATCATACCACGAGCCGGATAAACAGTCTGCTTGATAATGGCATTTCCTTCTGCTTTGCTACCGATCGATTGATCAATCACTTGCAGATGAAAGAGTAGCAAAAGATATACAACTACTACACCAACGGCAATACCGCTGATTACATATTGTCGCTTATAGTAGTTGTCATTTGTCATTTCTTTTTGATAAACAGATAGCCGAATACCAATCCCAAAGTGATAGCACTACTGATAATAATTTGACCTATCGTAAATAGCCACCCGTGGAACCAATTGGTCAGCACAAATACCATCACATGATGAGTCACTATCAGCACTGTAGCATAGATGAAAAAGGACATTGTGCTCATCGTTGACAGGTCGATTTCATCGGTCAAACGTTCGCTGTCAGCTACCATACGACCAATCAAGTACGGACGGATCAACATCAGTAGGGTACATGCTGCCATATGAACACCGGGACTGTTGCAAAAAGCATCCATGATCAGTCCTACCAACGCACCAATGATCAATTCGGCCCAATTGGGTAAGGTGATAGGCATTATCAATAGGCAAACGATATATAGATACGGGTGACACAACCCGCTGAGATGTAGGTTGTTAATGAGTAATATCTGTAGTAAAAAGATGATTACAAACCGTATGAATTGTTTACTCCATTTCACTTTTCAGTTGTTCCAATTCTTTGTTGGCTATGTCGTTGTCAATCACTTGGACATAACTTAGTTTGCTAAAGTCTGTGTATAACCGTACATCAATAGTCCACATGGCATCACCGTTCTTAACATACGCTTTTTCTACCACACCGACGGGCAAGTTCTCAGGGAAGGTCGTACTCAAACCACTGGTCAGGATGATATCTCCGGGTTGTACGTCAACAGACGATTCTACTTCCGTCAGTTGGGCATGCTTGTCATCATTTCCATCCCAACTAAGAGTGCCTAATTTGCTGTTTTTCTGCAAGCGGCAACTTACACCGAAATTAAGACTCGTTGTCACCGGAATAACAATGGAGAAATGTTGACTGACTGTGCAGACTTTTCCTACTATTCCAATAGGTCCGATTACACCCATATCCTCCTTTATGCCGTCGCGCTCACCCTTATTGATGGTCATATAGTTCTTCATACCACCCATATTCATCTGAATCACTTTGGCTGGAATGAAATGGTGTTGCAGGTTGGCATAACGATATACATTCTCTGATTCCTTGTACCGCTCGCGCTCGTTGGCATAAAGCACCAGCTGGTTTCGAAGCATAACATTCTCCTGTTGTAATTGCTCGTTATCTTCCTTCAATTGGAAATAACTGACTATCGTGTTTTCCAACTCATAATGCCATGCTACCAGGCTGTTGCACGTCGACAAGACCGTGCTCTTGGGGTATGCAGAATTTTGAACAATCAGCAAAAATGCAGCAATCTCCAATAGTATGAATACTATGAAGTTGCTGTATTTTTGTATGATTTGTAGTAGGTTCTGCATCGTCGGCTATATTAACGGATCAGGAAACCGAAGTTGTTCACATTCTCCAGTGCAATAGCTGTACCGCGTGCAACGGCGTGCAGCGGATCTTCTGCTACGTGGAACGGAATAGTGATCTTGTCGGTCAAACGTTTAGCCAAACCGTGCAGCAATGCTCCACCACCGGTCAGATAGATACCGCGGCGTACAATATCTGCGTACAACTCCGAAGGAGTTGCCTCCAATGCCATCAGGATTGCTTGCTCGATCTTAACGATACTCTTCTCCAAGCAATGTGCAATCTCCTGGTAGCTTACTGGAACAGACATCGGCAGTGCAGTCACCTTGTTAGGACCAACTACAATAAAGTCTTCCGGTGCATTCTCCAACTCCGGCAGAGCCGAACCTACTTGAATCTTGATGCGCTCAGCTGTCGGCTCATCGATACGCAGGTTGTGCATACGACCCATGTACTCGATGATATCCTGATTCAAATCATTACCGGCTACCTTGATGGACTTGTTGCTTACAATACCACCCAACGAGATAACTGCAATCTCGGTCGTACCGCCACCTATATCTACAATCATGCATCCTTCCGGACTCTCTACATCAATACCGATACCGATCGCTGCGGCCATCGGCTCGTAGATCATATAGATGTCACGACCACCTGCGTGCTCCGAACTGTCACGTACGGCACGAATCTCTACCTCAGTACTGCCGGACGGTATACATACCACCATACGAATACTAGGGGTGAACCAACGGTTCTGCTTAGGAATCATGCGGATCATACCGCGAATCATCATCTCGCAAGCATAGAAATCGGCAATCACACCTTCGCGAAGAGGACGAATCGTGTTAATACGAGTACCGCCCTTACCAATCATCTGTTGTGCTTTTGTACCTACGGCTACCATCTTGTTGCTCGAATCGATAGCCACAACAGAAGGCTCATCAATCACAATCTGGTTGTCACACATAATAATGGTGTTCGCCGTTCCTAAATCAATCGCAATCTCTTGCGTAAAAGAAAATAGTCCCATATTTCAGTTTTTTAGTTAGTTTGTCATTGTTTTTGCTAAAATAGTCCATTTCTAAGCCTATTTTATGCGTAATTTATAAAAATTGTGCAAAGTTACAACTTTTTTTTCATATACGCAAGCGCGCGCGAAATTTTTTTATAAAAAAAGAGTGACGACTTTTCTGCCATCACTCTCGCGCTCCCTCAAGGACTTGAACCTTGGACCCCCTGATTAACAGTCAGATGCTCTAACCGACTGAGCTAAGGAAGCTCGTGTTTTTGTGCCTCTAAAAAAGTGTTCCTTTTCAAAAGCGGGTGCAAAATTACTGCTTTTTTTTCATATATGCAAGTTTTTTTGAAAAAAAATTCGTATCTTTGCAAAAAATTTTGAATTTTAAGCGATTTTTTAGGAAAATTGACCCAAAAATGAAAAAAATCTTAGGAATTGGTAATGCGTTAACCGACATGTTGCTCCAAGTGAGCGAGGATGATTTGCGCGAATTGGGATTCCCAAAAGGAAGTATGAACCTCATCACCATGGAGCAGGCTGGACAAATCCAAATGCGATTTGCCTCCGTGCGCAAACGTATGGTGGCCGGTGGTTCTGCCTCTAATGCTATCAACTGTATTGCTGCTCTCGGTGGTAAGGCAGCTTTTCTTGGCAAGATCGGTAACGATGAAGTAGGTGATTTCTACCGCGAGGACATGATCAAGAACGGAGTCAAGCCCATTCTACTCACCTCCTCCACTGAAATGTCCGGATGTTCGATCGTGCTCATCACCCCGGATGGAGAGCGTACGTTTGCTACCTATCTGGGAGCTGCGTCCGAGCTCTCACCCGATGATATCGAGCGAGAGGCTTTTGTCGGATATGATATATTCCATATTGAGGGATACCTCGTTCAAAACAATGCCCTTATCGAAAAAGCCATCCGCCTCGCCAAAGAAGCAGGATGTATGGTCTCGCTCGATCTGGCGTCCTATAATGTGGTTAACGAAAACCACCTCTTCCTTAAAGAACTGATCCGCAAATATGTCGATATCGTCTTTGCCAACGAGGACGAGTCGTTCGCTTATACGCATCTTAACCCCGAAGAAGCAGTCCAGAAAATCGCCGAGGAATGCGACATCGCTGTGGTCAAAGTCGGCAAGCGCGGCTCCTATGTCCAGCAGGGTAGTGTACGCCATCACATAGGTGCGATCACCACTTCATGTACCGACTCAACAGGAGCTGGCGACCTCTATGCAGGAGGATTCCTACACGCACTCAGTGACGGATTCGATATCCGCCGTTGCTGCGAGATCGGAACGATTGCTGCCGGACGAGTTGTAGAGATAGTCGGTACCAAACTCTCCGAAGAGACCTGGGACGAGATACGCCGTATATGCGCGCTCTATCGCGGATTCTTACAAAAATATAATACCATATAACAGATGCTATGAGAGTATTTTATGTCTTATACCAATATCTGATTGCTGTTCCGCTGGCGCTGTTGCTTACGATCTTCACTTCCATCTTTACGATCGTATGTTACCCTTGGCGCAATGCCGAGTTTGTGCACAAAGAGCAGCAGTTCTGGTCGCGTAGTATGTGCCGACTCATGTTCTTACCTGTTACAGTGGACGGAGAAGAACATATCACACCGGGACAATCCTATGTTTTTGTCAGCAATCATCAGTCTATGTTCGACGTCTGGGTTATCTATGGATGGCTGCCCGTTGTCTTCAAATGGCTCATGAAAGCCGAATTGCGAAAAGTACCTTTTGTCGGAACTGCGTGCAAAGCTGCAGGACATATATTCGTCTCGCGCAAAAACGCAAGAGCTTCGTTCGAAAGCCTGCATCTCATTGAACAACAACTGGTTAATGGTGTCTCTACCGTCATCTTCCCCGAGGGAACACGCTCTAAGGACGGTTCGCTCGGACGCTTCAAGCGAGGTGCGTTCCAGATAGCGCTTGACCTCCAACTGCCTGTCATCCCTATCTCACTTAGCGGATGTTATCAAGCCATGCCTAAAGGTGCATGGACGGTGCATCGTCATCTCATTCATATGCATATAGGCGAACCCATTGACCTCAAACAGTTCGATGACCCACAAGAAGCGATCGATTTTGTTCGCCAAAAAGTAGAGGAGGGAATCCAATAGCACAAATATAGTACAAACATTAAAACAACAACACCATGTATTCAGATCCTAAAGATTGTTTATATTGCCAAAACAATGATACGCTTCATTCGTTGATGATTCCTATCGCGCGCCTACGCGTGTCGCGCGCGTTCCTATTTAAGGAACAAACGTATAAAGGACGTTGTCTTGTTGCTTACAACGAGCATGTCAACGATCTCAACGAACTCTCCGATGAGCAGCGCAACCTCTTTATGGCCGATGTGGCTGATGTCACTCGCGCTATGCAACGACTCTTCCAACCGGAGAAAATCAACTATGGGGCATACTCCGACAAACTCAGCCACCTTCATTTTCATCTCGCTCCTAAGTATGTGGACGGGCCGGACTATGGAGGCACCTTCCGCATGAATCCGGGAGAGGTGTATCTCTCAGACGAGGAGTACGCACAAATGGTAGAAGCATTACGCCAAGAGTTGCAAAAATAATTAGCTGTGCAGTTTAAGCAGATCATAGGACAATCGGTTGTCAAACAGCAACTTATCCAGTCTATTCAGGACGGGCGCATTCCACATGCCCAACTTCTGACCGGACCTAAAGGAGTAGGTAAGTTGCAATTGGCTGTTGCTTATGCGCAGTATCTCAATTGTCCGAACCGAACATCGGAAGATGCTTGCGGACAATGCCCTACCTGTATCCAGTATCAAAACCTGCAGCACCCAGATTTGCATTTTGCTTTCCCTATTGTTAAGTCCGACAAGGGGGATGTATGTGACGATTTTGTAGCTACTTTCCGAGACCTAATCTTAGAAAAAGGCTACTTTGATATCGACGATTGGTACGATGCACTGGGTGCTTCCAACAAACAGGGAATGATCTATGAGAAAGAGAGTTCCGAGATCCTGCGCAAACTGAGCCTTAAGTCCTTTGGCAACGGCTACAAATGTATGATCATTTGGCAGCCCGAGAAGATGAATATTACGTGTGCCAACAAGCTGCTCAAACTGCTGGAAGAGCCGCCCGAGAAGACCGTCTTTCTGCTTGTCTCCGAACAGCCGGAACTACTCTTACCTACGATTCTATCGCGTGTTCAGCAGATACAAGTGCCGCGTCTTAGCGAACAAGAGATAGCCCAAGCACTCGTTGACCGAGGCATAGATCCACAAGCGGCTACCGACTATGCACATATAGCTAACGGCAGCTATCTGGCAGCACTCAAACTGGCCGAATCCAAAGAGCAGTCACGGCAATATCTTGACGCTTTCATCGCTCTTATGCGCGATGCTTATACCGTGGGAGTGCTACGCGATCCACAGAAGAAATTTGAGTCACTTCAGCGCTTGCGCAAATGGAGCCAGGAGATGGCGGACAGCAAGATGGGACGCGAAAAACAAAAAAACTTCCTCCAGTATGTACAAGCGCAAGTACGCGAGAACTATATCTATAATCTGCAACTACCGCAGCTCAACTACCAGACCGAACAGGAACGGACGTTCTCTGAGCGATTTGCCCCCTTTATTCACAGTGGTAATGTAGAGGCTATCATGGAGCAGTTGCAAGTAGCCGAACAACAAATACATCAGAACGGCAATGCCAAAATGATATTCTTTGACCTCTGCCTGCAGATGATAGTACTGATTAAGAAATAACTGATAACATCGAATATATGAATGATAAATTTACATTAGGTAATGACGCTTGTGAGTTTCCCGAACTCGGTTGCAGACGCAATTCAGCACATATGCTGCCGGTTACTGACTGGTTGTGCGACATTCCGGAGAACACGCGTATTACCGATCTCATAGAAGTCCAGTTCAAAAACACCCGTAAGGGCTATTACCATAATAGCGAGCACCTTCCTTTGGAGAAAGGGGCTGTGGTGGTTGTAGAAGCTAATCCCGGTTACGACATCGGCGAAGTGTCTCTGACAGGCGAACTGGTGCGCCTCCAGATGAAGAAGTATCATATCGATGCTGATCGTTATGAGGTGCGTAATGTCAAACGTTTTGCTACCGAGCACGATCTCGATAAGGCGCGCGAGGCACACGCACGTGAACAAGAGACCATGATCAAAGCACGCCAACTGGCCAAATCGTTGGGTCTGGAAATGAAGATTGGAGATGTCGAATATCAGGGTGATGGCACCAAAGCCATCTTCTACTATATTGCCGATGGACGCGTTGATTTCCGCCAACTCATCAAGGTCTATGCCGAGACGTTCCGTATCCGTGTGGAGATGAAACAGATCGGCGCGCGTCAAGAAGCCGGACGTATAGGTGGTACAGGCCCTTGTGGACGCGAGCTGTGCTGCTCGACTTGGCTCACCAATTTCTCTTCAGTCGGTACAGGCGCCGCACGATTGCAAAACATCTCACCCAACCTCCAGAAACTGGCCGGGCAATGCGCCAAACTTAAGTGCTGTCTCAACTACGAGGTACCGGTTTATGAGGAAGCACAGAAACGCATCCCCAACCGTAATATCCCGTTGGAAACGATGGATGCTGTTTATTATCAGTTCTCGGCCGATCCTTTGGCAGAGCAGGTAACCTATTCGACTGACCAACATGCTCCCGTCAATCTGCAAACTATTTCGGCAGCGCGCGCTTGGGAGATTATCGAGGCCAACAAACGCGGAGACAAACCCATCGACCTTCAAGTCAAATCCAATAGTCATCAAGAGGAACTGGGCTATCACAATGTCGTGGGACAGGATGATGTTACCCGATTTGATCGAAAAAAACATAACTCACACCGTCGTAATGACCGCCGTCGCAATGAAAACAAAAATTAGTCTTATACTCTTGCTTTCGGCCGTGCTCCTTTCCTGCACGTCGAATACCGTCTATAGCGAGTTTCAGTCGGTCTCATCCCAAGGATGGAATCGGGATAGTGTATGTGCTTTCACGTTCCATATATCCGATACCACACCGGTCTACCAAATGCGCTTGTATGTGCGTCACCGTGAGACTTACCCTTATCAGAATATATGGCTATTTGTGACGGATTCATCGCTACAAACGATGCCTAATGACACCCTGCTTTTCTACCTGGCCAATGACCGAGGAGAGTGGCTTGGACAAGGCAAGAATGGTATTGTTGAGATGCCGATGTTATACCAAGAGAATAGACAATTTGCCGATACCGGCGATTATACCGTCTTAGTACAACAAGCTATGCGAGATACCTTCCTGCAAGGTGTTGAGAATATAGGTTTCGAACTACTGCAGTATGGGAAAGAATAAACTCAAAAAGTTTGCTGAAATGGAGACATTCTCCAATGTCTTCCAATGCGGCGCGCGCGAATTTCTGCCGGACAATCCTGTGTCCCAGATGGCAGGACATTGGCGTGAAAACTATTTTCATAACACCCATCCGATCATTCTGGAGTTGGGCTGCGGCCGCGGCGAATATACCGTCGGCTTGGCACGACGTTACCCTGATTGCAATTTCATCGGTATAGACATCAAAGGCGCACGTATGTGGGCGGGCGCCAAAGAGGCGGAACTTGACCATATGACCAATGTGGCCTTTTTGCGCACCAATATCGAACTGCTGCCCCATTTCTTTGCGGCCGATGAAATCGACCAAATCTGGATCACTTTCTGCGACCCGCAGATGAAGAAAGCAACCAAACGACTGACCTCTACGTGGTTTATGCAGCGCTACCAGCAGATCGTCAAACCAAACGGCACAATCCACCTCAAGACGGATAGCCCCTTCCTCTACACGTATACCCGCGAGATGCTACGGATCAACCACTACCCCGTCTTGGCAGATACAGACGATCTCTATGCCCACACCTCCGATCCGTTGTTGGTAGACGCAGCTGCCCTGCAGACCCATTATGAGAAACAGTGGTTAGACCGAGGACTGACCATCAAGTATCTGGAGTGGCAACTCCAACACAAGTCAGAGTGGGAAGAACCAACTATCGAAATAGAAAAAGATACCTACCGTTCCTACGGCAGAAACTATAATGTCACACAATAAATACACTAGACATGAGTCACATGAACGAAGATAGCAATATCCCTATTCTTGATTGTCCTTATGGCGATTATATGATAGGTGATGCCAGCGGCAAACTGATGAACGAGTACGGCCGCTTCCCCTGTAAAATCAATTGTGGTGTCTACGCGCTGCTCGTGCGTGGAACAGCTACCGCTACAGTCAATATCACCGACTATTCGTTCAAGCAGAACGATGTTCTCATCTTTGAGCCCGGTAGTTTCCTCTTTATCCATGATTGCTCGGAGGATGCACTCGTCTATTGGATAGTGTTTGGTAGTAGTTTTCTGGAGAAACATACATTCAACAATCGAATGTCTCTCTCTACCATACCTATCAAGTCGCCTAAGCTTAGCCTCTCTCAGGGACAGGCGGATGTCTTGTGCAGTATGTACGACACGCTCATCAAGGCGCTCAATGCCAAACCTACTATGCTCAATTCGGAGAAGATGACCCACATCTTCTACCTCCTGCAGAGCAGTTATGCTACCTATATTCGTGCCCAAGAGGATGTCGTTATGCGCCCCGTGGATCGCAAGACGGAAATATACCACGAGTACTGCCAGCTGGTGGTCAAACATTACCAGGAGTGGCACCATGTCAACCAGTACGCTCAAGCGATGCGTATCACCCTCCCGCACTTGTGCTCTACCGTCAAACAAGTCAGTGACCGTACAGCAGGCGAGATCATCAACGATGCCATTCTGACTGATGCCAAGGCACAACTCAAGATCAGTAACCTCCAAATCAAAGAGATCGCTATGTCTCTTGGATTTGATAACATAGCTTTTTTTAACAGGTTCTTCAAGTCGCATGTAGGTGTAACACCTAAAACGTACCGAACAACCTCTATTTAATAACACACGTTCAGATTCATTCGGGGTGCCTATATGCTGAGAACATACCCGTCGAACCTGAGCAGATAATGCTGCTAAGGAAAATGAAACAAACAACTTGTCAGGCTATTATTGCCTTCTTTGTCTTGGCTGTTGCCCAAGCAATCACACCTGTTCGCGCCGAAGACAGTATTCGTCACCGCGACTTGGAACAAATCACCGTCACGGCGCCTATCCTTCACCAGATTACGCTCTCCGGCACACAAGTGGAGGCCGAACAGCTCAACGTTCAAAACACCGGTCAAAACCTCCCTTACCTGCTTTCTACCGTACCCGGTCTGCAGGTCACTTCAGACGATGGACTCGGGGTAGGCTACACCTATTTCCGTGTGCGTGGAACGGACCACACACGCATCAATATGACGGTCAACCAAGTGCCCCTCAATGATGGTGAGAGCCAAACCGTTTTCTGGGTCAATATGACCGATATGGCCAGTTCTGTACAGTCGGTTGATATCCAGCGTGGTGTAGGAGCTTCGACCATCGGGTCGGCTTCGTTTGGCGCATCGCTCAATATGACCACAGGCGACATAGACTCCACTTCTCACCTCTCTTTGTCGTTTAACGGCGGTATGTATAACACCTTCCGTGAGATGGTCAGTGGACACCTCGCCTTGCCTAACAATTGGCACCTCAATGCCCGTTTCTCCAAGGTCAACTCTGACGGTTTTCTCTATCGTACCAACTCCGACCTGCTCAGCTACTATGGCGACCTCGGTTGGTACGGCAAGCGTACACAAGTAGTGGCTCGCTTCTTTGGTGGCAAAGAGAAAACAGGTATGGGTTGGGATGGTGTCAGCTACGATGTGGCTTATGGCAAGAACGGTGCCGACAGACGCTATAATCCTGCCGGTGAATATACGGTTCCGGCAGCAGATGGATCAGACTCTATAGTCTATTATCCCAACCAGACCGACAACTACCAACAGCAACATGCCCAATTGGCCATCAACCACCTCTTTACGCCCCATTGGTCACTCAATGCCACGCTCCATTATACGCACGGCAACGGCTATTATGAGCAGTATAAAAAGAAGAAGTTCGCTTATTGGGGCATTGAGGGTAGCGGCAAGACCTATGGTCTCTATCAAAAATGGCTTGACAACCATTGTGCAGGAGCCATCCTCTCTGCGCGCTATATAGGTTATGGTGTGGATATCCAGTTCGGAGCTGCAGCCAATGACTATATCGGCTCCCACTGGGGCATTCTCGATTATACGGCCAAAGAGCCGACGATGCCTCTTCCTGTGCACTATGAGTACTACCGCAACCAAGCCAACAAACTGGATGCCAACGGCTATGCCAAGTGTAACTGGAATATCATCAATCGACACCATGAGCGGCTCACCCTGTACGGAGATCTGCAATATCGCTACGTACGCTATCAGCGTGACGGTATCAATGACGAGAACCTCGAGGATCTGCCTTTGTTGGTTCATTACCATTTCTTTAATCCCAAAGCCGGCCTCACCTATATCAATGCCGGTCATCAACTCTCGGCTTCGTTCGGCATGAGCAACCGCGAGCCCAGTCGTAACAACTATAAGGAGAACGTCACTTACGATGCCGCTACAGCAACGTGGAACAACTTGCCCAAGCCGGAGACCCTCTATGACTACGAACTCGGCTACCAATACACCCACTCGCGCTTCAATATCGGCCTCAATCTCTATTTTATGGACTATGACAACCAGCTTGTCCTAACCGGCGAATACAACGATGTAGGCGCGATGAAGACCACCAACGTCAAGGACTCTTACCGTGCCGGTGTCGAACTGACCGCAGCTGTACGTATCACCGATTGGTTCCGTTGGAGTGGTAACCTGGTGCTCAGCCGCAACCGCATCCTCAACTACAAGCAGTATATTGACCTCTATGACAACCAGGACAACTGGAACTGGGTGGGACAGGATAGCATTGTAGGCAACACCACAATCGCTTTCTCGCCATCCGTGACGGCGATGTCGCTCTTTGAGTTTGATTACCGCGGTTTCTACGCTTCGGTCCAGACCAATGTCACCGGACGCCAGTATCTGGACAACACCCAGGATGTACATGCGATGCTCAAACCCTATACGACCACCAATCTGCATCTCCACTATCAGCTGCCGATCAACGATTGGTGTGGCGACAAAAAAGGCGTACCTCAGATACGCCTAATGTGTCAGATCAACAACCTCTTTAATGAGAAATATGCCAGCAACGGAGGTGCGGAAGCCAGTCGTTTTGAGGATGCCAGTCGATGTGCATGGTACTATGCCCAAGCAGGCATCAATGTGCATGCAGGCTTTCAGATCGATTTCTGATCACTCTTCCAGCAGGTCCGGGCGCCGCTCTTGGGTGTGGCGCAGGGCTTGCTCGTAGAGCCACTCTTCTACCTTGGCCTGATGGCCTGATAATAGTATATCCGGCACTTTCCAGCCCTTGTATTCGGCCGGGCGGGTGTATACGCCCGCTTCTAACAGACCGTCCTGAAACGAGTCGTTCAAGGCACTCTCTACATCGCCCAGCGCACCCGGCAACAGTCGTACGATAGCGTCCGTCATCATGGCCGCTGGCATCTCACCGCCGGTCAGCACAAAATCGCCGATCGTGTACTCTTTGGTGATCAAATGGTCGCGTACACGCTGATCAACGCCCTTGTAGTGTCCGCACAGGATGATGATATTCTCCTTGAGCGACAAGCTGTTGGCCTCTTTTTGCGTAAAACGCTCGCCGTCCGGCGCTGTGAAGATGATCTCGTCATAGTGACGCTCTGAGGTCAGGTGGCTGATCAAGCGATCAATAGGCTCTATCTGTAGCACCATCCCCGCACCAAAGCCGAACGCGTAGTCGTCTATCTTGCGGTGCTTGTCCAGAGTCCAGTCGCGTAGATTGTGCACATAAATCTCACAGAGCCCTTTCTCTTTGGCTCGTTTGATGATAGAGTGGTTCAAAGGCGACTCCAACAATTCCGGACACGCTGATATAATATCTATTCGCATTATCGAATTTCAAATTTCAAATTTCAAATTCCCGTTAGGGCACAGGATCATATCCGCTTCCGCCCCATGGGTTGCATCTTAGTATTCGTTTCACTCCCAGCCATCCGCCTTTCAAAATCCCGTACTTGAGTACGGCTTCCACCATGTATTGACTGCACGTGGGTGTGAACCGGCACGATGGAGGGGTCAACGGCGATATACATGCGCGGTAGAAGTATACCGGCAGCAGAAACGTCTTGCGTGCTATCAGTTTCCAGTCTTTCATTCTTTCACCCTTTCGCTGTTCATCTTTTTGATAGCTTTACATACCGCTTTCTCCACGACGGCGTAGGGCAGCTCTTCTTTGTCCATATAGTTGAGCGCCAGCAACCAGTTGCCCTCCAGCTCGTGCTGATGCAACCTGTAGGCTTCACGCATCAATCGGCGTAAGCGGTTGCGCTTATAGGCGCGCTTGAACAACGATTTGGGTGCCCAAACCAGCACTTCGGTCGCTTCGTCACTGGGTAGATACGTCACGCGTAGTGGCCAACTGACAAAGCGCTTACCTTGGCGGTAGAAAGCGTCTATGCGCATTTTGCCGCACAACTTGCCGGATTTGGGAAACGAATAGTCCATTACTCCTGTTCTTGCTCTTCCAGATAGGCCTGGATAGAAGCTGTCAACGACTGGTATTTCTCGTTCGGAACACGTATATCAACGCGGTATCCGGCTTCCTCCAAAGCCTGTACTGTACCTGCACCAAAAGCTGCTATCACACAGTCTCCCTGCTTCCAGTTGGGGAAGTTCTCCAGTATCGACTTAACACCCGAGGGTGTGAACAAAGCAATCATGTCATATTCAAACGGATCTTTGTCGTTCCATTTGGTTGAAACGGTACGGTACATGATAGCCGGTTGCACCTTGATGTTGTTCTCGGCAAACATGTTCAACTGATCGTCGTTGTGTATGTCTGACAACACCATCAGGTACTTCTCCTGCGGACGGCGATACATAGCCGGCAACAGGTCCTCAAAGCGATTGTGCTCTGAGAAGAACACCTTTCGCTTGCGGTACTGAATATACTTCTGCAGGTAGTTGCCTACGGTCTCCGAGATACAGTAGTAGTGCATTGAATCCGGCACATTAACGCGCAACTCTTCGCACAAACGGAAATAGTGCTCAATACCCAAACGCGAGTTCAAGATCACAGCCGTATAATCCAGCGGATTGATATGCTGTGTACGGAATTCTTTGGCCGACAACCCCTCTACGTGAATCAGTTGACGGAAGTCAAACTCTACACCAAAGCGGGCTGTCATATCCACGTACGGATTGCGTTCCGTAGCCGGCTTGGGTTGAGAAATGAGAATCTTTTTTATCATAATGGTATAATACTTTGTCTTAAAATAAACGCCACTCCGTAGTATGCGCCCATGATGGGTAGTACCTCCAAGGTCATCACAGAGAGTAGTATATATAGTAGTGTCAGCGGACTGTTCAGGTACGCGCGACACCATTTGACCAATACCAGCAGCACAAACATCGCCGCGGTCAATACGGTGCACCACTGCAGTCCTCTGCCGTTACCCATGTTCTGCATCAGCAGCAACAGCGGATACATTGCACAACACCACACGGTCACCAGGTTGGTATAGTGGGTGTCGGCGTTCGGACAATATTTTTGCAGTTGGAAGGTGTATTGTACCAACCACATCAGCAGTACTTTGAGTCCATACACCATCGTGATGAACAGCACGATCACCCCGAAACGCGTGATTGTGAATCCGCCCTCTGTATAGGCGAACAAATAGTATGCCATACTCAGTGTTCCGATGTGGAACATATGCAGGCTGATTTGGCCTATTCCGGTGCGCTGTGTATCTGCGTACGAGCGGTCCGGCTTGGCGAAGATAGTGCTAAAACTGCTTACCACCACCCCCGGCTGTGACACGTTGGCCAACACCGCCAACAGCAGCAGAGCCAGCAACATCCAAGATGTCCACACCTCAGACAAGGGGGATGATATCAGTGGTATATCCGTCGGCATCACTCTTACTTTTTAGCTTTTACCTCTTCACTCTCCACCATCTTATACAGCTTGTCACCGCGGTGGATTAGTTTGTCTGTTTTGATCGAGAAATATGCGCCTTTGTGTATCGCTTCTTTCTCTATTCCTTTGGCATTACGCAGCCCATGTGCCACTATCTCGTACGCCCCTGTCGTCTCGCCTGTGATCAGCAGTTCATCTCCCTCTTTGATCTCCTCTACGGCCTCCACATAAAACTCAGCCACCGACAGGTTCTTAAAGAAATTGGTACATTTGCCGGCATACACTTTTTTTCTGGTAGCACGACTACCGTACTCGTGTGTCCATTCGCCTAGGCGCTGGCCCTGATAATAGCCGTCCCAGAATCCGCGGTTGAACACTCGTGCCAGTCGTTCGTTCCAGTCCTCAATCTTCGGTACGATCACCGCATTGTCACTATATTCGCCCCGTTGCCAGGCTTCTACTGCCTCGCGGTAACAACCTACGGTCGTCTTCACATACTCCGGTCCACGCGCGCGGCCTTCGATCTTGAGTACTCGTACACCGGCATCCAACATCTTGTTCAGAAAATGGATGGTCTTCAGGTCCTTGGGTGACATGATATACTGGTTGTCGATGTCCAGCTCCAGATCCGAGGACTTGTCTTTGACCGTGTAGCCTCGACGGCAAACCTGCATGCAAGCACCACGGTTGGCCGAGTAGCCAAGGTTGTTGAGGCTCAGATAACATTTGCCGCTTACTGCCATACATAAAGCACCGTGACAGAACATCTCTATTCGCACTCTCTCGCCGCTGACGCCACGGATGTCTTGTTCCTCGATATCGCGGTAGATCTGTGCCACCTGATCCATGTTCAGCTCTCGTGCCAAAACGACCACATCGGCAAACTGCGCATAGAACTTCAGCGCTTCGGTGTTGGCGATATTGAGCTGGGTGGACAAGTGCACCTCCTGACCAATACTGTTGGCATATTGCATCACAGCGATGTCTGAGGCGATGATGGCGCTTAGTCCGGCGGATTTGGCATGATCCACTATCTCGCGCATAAGCGGCAAGTCTTCCGGATACATTACGGTGTTGAGGGTCAGATAGGTCTTCACCCCGGCAGCTTGACAGCGTTCAACGATGGTGTGCAGGTCCTCGGTAGTGAAGTTGGCAGAACTGCGCGAACGCATATTCAGGTGTTCAATGCCGAAATATACACTCGTAGCTCCGGCTTCGATAGCCGCAGCCAGACTCTCCCAACACCCTACCGGTGCCATGATCTCTATCTGTTCACTTTTCACCATAACCTATAACCCGTAACCCGTAACCCATAACCTATAACCTATAACCCCTTCACCTTTACCAGATACTCCGCTATCTGTACGGCATTCAGCGCTGCGCCTTTGCGGATCTGGTCGCTCACGCACCAGAAACTCAAGCCGTTCTCGTTGCACAGGTCTTTGCGTACACGGCCGATGAACACCTCGTCCTTGCCGCTCAGGAACAGCGGCATCGGGTAGATATTGTTGACCGGCTCGTCCATGAGTACGCATCCCGTACCGTTCTTAAAAGCCTCTTGGGCTTCCGCTACGCTGATCGGACGCTCGGTCTCCACCCATACAGCCTCCGAGTGGGCGCGCAGCGACGGTACTCGTACGCAAGTGGCACTGACACGGATGTCCGAGTGCATGATCTTGCGCGTCTCGTTGTACATCTTCATCTCCTCTTTGGTGTATCCGTTGTCGGTGAATACATCAATATGCGGGATCACATTGTATGCCAGCTGGTGTTGGAACTTGTTGACTTCCACTTTTTCGCCGGCCAATGCTTGTCTATATTGTTGTTCCAACTCTCGCATAGCTTGTGCGCCGGCTCCCGAAGCAGCCTGGTAGGTCGATACATGCACTTGGCGTATATGACTCACCTGCTCGATAGCCTGCAGCGCCACTACCATCTGTATGGTTGTACAGTTGGGGTTGGCGATGATGTTGCGCGGCCGGTTGAGTGCATCCTTAGCATTCACCTCCGGCACTACCAAAGGCACATCCTCGTCCATGCGAAAAGCGGAAGAATTGTCTATCAAAACGGCGCCAAATCGGGTCATGTATTCCGCGTACTCGTGCGACACGCTCGCACCCGCAGACGCAAAAACAATGTCGACACCCTTGAAAGCGTCGCCATGCTTCAACTCCTCCACCACAATGTCTTGGTCTTGGAATCGATAGGTCGTTCCGGCACTACGGGCCGAACCGAATAGTCTGAGTTGGGAAACAGGAAACTGTCGTTGTGAAATCACACGCAACAGCTCCTGTCCAACGGCGCCAGAGGCGCCTACGATAGCTATTGTCATTTTGCTTATGCCAATGCTACGATAGTGTCTGCCTCACCCTCGGTGAAGTTCAGTTTGCCCTCACGAGCCAACCAACCGAGAGCCAAGTACAGCTCCTCATTTTTCAGTTTGGTAGCTTTCTTCAAAGCCTTCAGTGCCAAAGCACCGTTCTCGAGTGCAGCCCATACCAGACCTGCGTTCTCGCCAATTTTTGTAATGTTCATAATACTCTTAAAAAAACCTTAAATATAACTAATCAGGCACTTTTAAGGGGTGCCTCACCCTTTATCTTTCAACTTTAAACTATCAACTTTCAACTTTAAGCTCTACTCCCCTTCCCACTTCTTGAATACCAGACACGCGTTGTGTCCGCCGAAACCGAAGGTATTGGTCATTGCGTAGTGTAACTCGCGTTTCTGCGCGTGGTTGAAAGTGAAGTTGATCTTATAGTCAATCTGTTCGTCTATATCGTCCTCGGCGTGATTGATGGTCGGCGGTACGATACCCTCCTTCAATGCCATCACACATGCCAGACACTCGACTGCGCCCGTGGCACCAATCATGTGACCGGTCATCGACTTGGTCGAATCCAGATTCATCTCGTAGATATGCTCGCCAAACACATTGCGTATCGCTTTCAGCTCGGCGATGTCGCCCAACGGGGTGGATGTACCATGCGTGTTGATATAGTCGATGTCCTGCGGCTTGAGACCGGCATCTTCGATAGCCAGCTGCATCACACGTCCTGCCCCTTTGGCGTCCGGATCCGGAGCAGTCATATGGTAGGCGTCAGAGGTCATACCTACACCCACCATCTCGGCGTAAATCTTCGCGCCGCGAGCTTTGGCGTGCTCATACTCCTCCAGTATCAGGCATCCTGCACCCTCACTCAGCGCAAAGCCGTCTCTTGACTTAGAGAACGGGCGGCTGGCCGTGCTTGGACTGTCGTTGCGTGTGGACAGGGCGTGCAGCGAGTTGAAGCCGCCTATACCCGTATAGGTCACATCCGCATCGGCGCCGCCTGTCACGATCACATCGGCGTGCCCCAGTCTGATCTGGTCAAAAGCCTGTGCGACCGCGTGGGAGGAAGACGAGCACGCAGTAGAAACCGAATAACTCAGTCCGCCCAGACCGAACAAGATCGATATCTGGCCGGCTGCCATGCTCGGGATAGCCTTGGGGATCATAAACGGATTGAAGCGCGGCGTACCGTCACCTTTGCCGAAATCCAAGATATCAGCTTCGGTCGTACCCAAACCGCCCATGCCGCTACCCCAGACCACACCGATACGGTCGCGGTTCTCCGTTTCCATGTCCAAGGCTGAGTCCTCGAGCGCCTCTTTGGCTACCCAAACCGAGAACTGGGCATAACGGTCCAACTTACGGGCCTCTTTGCGGTCCAAGAGCGACGACGGATCAAAACCTTTGACCTCGCCGGCAAACTGGGTCTTAAACCGCGATGCATCAAACAGCGTGATTGGTGCTATACCACTCACTCCGTTGACCATCGATTCCCATGTCTCGCGCGCACTATTACCTATAGGCGTGAGCGCGCCTAATCCTGTTATAACTACTCGTTTTAGTTGCATCTTTTTCTCTATCCTACAAAACAAGGATTTACGAGCTTACAGTTCTCCCGTAAACTCGTAAACCAACTTAGCCGTAGTATCTTACGCTTGTGCTTGCTCGATGTAAGCAACTACGTCGCCTACTGTGCTGATCTTTTGAGTGTCCTCGTCCGGAATAGAGATACCGAACTCCTTCTCAAATTCCATAATCAACTCTACTGTATCAAGCGAGTCTGCGTTCAGGTCGGTCTGGAAGTTAGCTTCGTTAGTTACCTGAGACTCCTCAACACCCAGCTTATCAACGATGATAGCTTTTACTTTCGATTCAATTTCTGACATAATTGTATAGTGTTAAATTTTCTTGTGTTTACTTACCTTTTGCAAAAAAGTGTGCAAATATACAACAATTATTGCATATATGCAAATTTTTTTTGCGTTTTGCGGCAAAAATGGCTTTTTTTAACGCTTGCGTGACGGTTTTTCGTCAATCTCGGGGTCAACCAAGATGCGTCCGCAGAACTCGCAAACGATGATTTTCTTTCTCAGACGGATGTCCACTTGACGCTGTGCAGGGATCTTGCTGTGGCAACCGCCGCACGAGTCGCGCTCTACCTTCACTACGGCCAAACCGTTGCGTGCATTCTTACGGATACGCTTGAAAGCCATCAACAGACGCTCGTCGATATGACGCTCCAGCTCTGCCGAACGAACCATCAACGCCTCAGTGTCAGCCTTGGTCTCGGTCAGGATCGTATCCAACTCGCTACGTTTCTGCTCCAGATCTACGGTGCGCTCCTCGATGTCCTTGACGGTCTTAGCTTTGTCCTCGCGGCGCGTCTCCAGATCTTCGGTCAGCTGTTTGATCTTCTTCTGGCACAGCTCGATGTCCAGTTGTTGATACTCGATCTCCTTGTTGAGGTTGTCAAACTCGCGGTTGTTGCGCACCTCTTTCTGCTGCTCTTCGTAACGTGAGATGCTGGCTGCGGCGTTCTCCGAACGAACACGATAGTCCGACATCTTAGACTCCATGTCTTTGATCTCAGCCTCGATGTTCTGCAAACGGGTACGCAGACCCTCGATCTCATCGCCCATGTCCTTTACTTCCTGAGGCAGCTCACCTGCCAGAGTACGTAGCTCGTCGATGCGCGAATCTACTTTCTGTAACTCATTGAGGACTTTCAGTTTCTCCTCAATCGACAATTCTTTTTCTCTTGCCATAATATCGTAATTTTTATCTTTTAATTCTTCATTATTACCGGCGAAGCATCAGCTTTGCTGATGATGCACTTCAGCCCCAGCGGTGCCAGTATCTCGGCGAAGATCTCGCGGGTGAAATGTTCGCTTACCCAATGATCCATATCCACTACGCCTATGCGCCCTTCGGCTGCCTGAAACTCGTGGTACTTGCAGTCGGCTGTCACATACACATCGGCGCCTTGTGATATAGCCTCTTCGATGAACTCTGCCCCTGCGCCGCCACAGACGGCTATGCGCTTGACTCCCGTTTTTCGGGAGTGGATATATCGTACCCATGGAGCTTCCATTCGCTGTTTGACCAGATCTACAAACGCCTCAAAATCAATCTCTTCCGGCAACTCTCCTATCACGCCTAAGCCGTAGCCTTCGCCGCTCGCTACCAAAATTCGGAAGTCATTTATGCCTATCTTTTTGGCGATGCGTCCGCTTACGCCGTCCAGCCAACTATCCATCGATGTATGTGACGAATAGATAGCTATGCCGTGCTTGATAGCTTTCTCTACCATGCGTGCCTGCGGGGTCTGGCCGCACACTTGTTTCAAACCATGGAACAACAGCGGATGATGGCTCACGATCAGCTCACAACCAAGCATAATAGCTTCATCGACCACAGATTCGGTTACATCTGTGGTCAGCAGGACAGTCCGTACGTCTGTTCCCGGATCACCCACCTGCATTCCCGAGTTGTCCCATTCTTCCTGGTAACTCAAGGGAGCTACAGATTCTATGCTATCAATAATGGCTCTTAGGAGCACGTATTCTTATTCCTCGGTCGCCGCCTCTTCGATTGTGAAGTCGGTAATGCCGGCGTTAACCAGGATGTTATACCACTGTATGAGTTTACGGATATCACTCGGATAGACACGATCCTCGTCCCAGTCGGGCAGCACTTGGCCAAACCAGCTTTTCAGCGTCTCGTTGTCGGCTTTCTTGGGGTCAAAACCTACGGGCTTGAGTCCCTCTTTCTTGCCGGTGTTGGTCAGCACTTCGCTCAGTGTGACGTCCTCTCCGGTAGTGAACATCGAAATTTCGCCCAGCGACACGATCTTGTCGCGTGCATAGGTCGGCTGACGCTTACCGTCGATCAACGACTCTACGATCAGCATGTTAGTACCTCTGTTCACCAGTTTATACAAACCCGGTTTGCCTGTAATAGCGAGTATATCTTTCAGCATAATTTTCTGTTCAATTTTCAGTTTTCACTGTTCATTTTTACAAAATCGGGCACAAAAGTACTACTTTTTTTGCAAATATGCAAATTTTATTGTAATTTTGCAGCCTAATTTTGAATTATGGGACTACTTTTACTGTTTTTATTCGGCGCTATGAGCATCAGTTTCCTCTGTTCCGTCTTGGAATCGGTACTGATGTCCACGTCGCTTAGTTATATCAACCTGCGCGAGGAGGAGGGCTACGGTCCTGCCAAACTGATGAGCAGCTACAAGGAGGACACCGGTCGTCCTTTGGCGGCTATCCTTTCGCTCAATACGATCGCCAATACCATCGGCGCTGCCGGTGTCGGTATGCAGGCTACGGCGCTGTTCGGCTCGGTGTGGTTTGGACTGGTGTCGGCGTTGACGACCCTGCTGATCCTGATTTTTGGCGAGATCATTCCGAAAGTGATCGGTACCACCTATTGGCGTCAACTGATGGGCTTCACCGCGCGTACGATACACGCGTTAATTATATTGTTGTATCCGTTTGTGCTGTTGGTTGAGCTGATCACACGGCTTTTCCCGGACAACGAGGACGATCCTACCGTCTCGCGTGAGGAGGTATTGGCCATGGTCAACGTGGGTGAAGAAGAAGGTGTGGTAGATGAGGATGAGAACAAGATTTTCTCCAATCTGATGCGGCTGGATTCAATCCATGCCTATGATGTGATGACCCCGCGTGTGGTAGCTAAGATAGCGCCGGAGAATATGACGCTCAGGGCCTATTACGACAACGATGAATATGACCATTTCTCGCGTATACCGGTCTATAGACCGGAGTCGCCGGAATATATCACCGGCTATATACTGCGCAACGATGCGCTGGAAGAGCTGACCGAAGACCACTTTCGTAAGACACTGGGAGGCATCAAACGTCCCCTGCCGGCCTTTGACCAAGACCTGACGCTGGGCACGATCTTCGACTCGATGCTCAAGCAGAAAAGTCAGATTGCACAAATCATCGATGAATACGGCTGTTTTGTGGGTATTTTGACCCTTGAAGATATCATAGAAACGATCTTTGGATTGGAGATCATCGACGAGAACGATACAGTCATCGATATGCAGCAATATGCGCGTGATCGATGGGAACAAAGACAGAAAAAATATAAGAAAGTTGAAGTTAAAAAGTGACGTCCATATACTGAACAAACGGGCCAAATTCGAGTACCTGATACTCGACACCTATACCGCTGGTATTCAGCTCTTTGGCACCGAGATCAAGTCCATCCGCGAAGGCAAGGCTTCGTTGGTGGACAGCTATTGTAGTTTTGAGGGAACGGAGCTTTTTGTTCGCAATATGCACATCGCCGAATATCGTTTCGGTTCGTACGCCAACCACGAGGCCAAACGTACTCGCAAACTGCTATTGACCAAGCGCGAGTTGCGCAAGCTCGACCGCGCTACGCGTGAGACCGGCAAAACCATCATTCCGCTGGAGCTCTTCATCAACGATGCCGGCTTAGCCAAACTGACAATCGCTCTCTGTCAAGGTAAGCATGCCTACGACAAGCGTCAGTCGCTACGCGAAGCGGATGATAAACGCCAAGTCGCCCAACTCGTCAAGTCATTCTGACAAAATCGGTCACACGATAAACATCCGACAAACCTCCGATGTAATACCGATCAACATCCGTTAGGTCTGGGGTTCTAATTTGTTATGCAATACCGGATTTTAGCCACAGGCCAAAGAACTTCTCATAGACCATATACGAGCCATCATCTTTCTGGTAGATCAGTTCTTTCTCTACCAAAGTCTGTAGTGCGCTACGGACAGTACTATATGCGCCGAGTTGGTATGTATGTAAGAAGACGTTACTGCCGGGTTCTTTGACGACTCCTTCTTTGGCTACTGCGCGTAGGACGCGTAATTGGCGGTCTGTTATCAGTCGGCAGATCATTTGATAGGAGGGAGTCTCTTCGCGCAGCACTTGGTTGAGTGTGGATAAGATGGTGTCATATTCTATATGTTCTTCTCCGCCTTGATGAAGGCGATTAAGCAAACTCTGCATATTCCAGGTATAGCCATCCACCAAGGTGTATAGTTGGTGGAAAGTTTCTTGACTTATATGTTGGCCGTGCGCCGATAGGTGTTTGGATGCAAAGTTATAGTATGCCTGCTCGTCTATCACATCTATATGCATCATTTGAGTGCTGCGATAAAAAGGACGTTTGGCGGAAGAAAACATCTCGGTCATGATATGTTTCTTGCTGCCTGCGAAAATAAAATGTACGTTATGTAGCTGCTGTATGTATGTGCGCAGAAGTGCTTCCATCTTCACGTCTTGATATTCGGCTATTGTTTGGAACTCGTCAAACGCCACATAGCAAGGTACCTCAGATTTGTCAAGATAGGCAAAGATTTGTTGCAAGGTGTATTCTTCGCGTTGCGGTTGGATGTCGATCGTACATTGCGGCAAGCCGGTAATAGGGTCGACTCCAAAGACTGGACGTAAGGCTCCAAAAAAGTGGGTGATCTCTGACCATATTTGTTCGGAGAAAGGTGTAACTCGTTTAGTTAGCACTTCCTGTGCAAAAAGCTTGGTGAACTCCTGCAGATTGGATGTACTATACAGATCGACATAGAAGCACTGCGCCTCTTTAGGATTGAGTGAGTGGAAGAGATGGTGAATCAGACCGGTCTTGCCTACGCGTCGAGGGCTAACAAGGGTGACATTTCGTCCATTGGATAACGCACCCGCCAATTCCTGTGTCTCAAGAACACGGTCACAAAAATACTCAGCTCCCATGTAGGAGGTAATAGAAAATGGATTGAAAACTTTCTCTTTGCTTTTCATATTCACCTGATTTTATGTGTGTTATCTGTAGCGAAAACTTCGTCACGAACTTTTCGTCACATAAATTTCGCTGCAAAGGTACAACAAATTTTTGATATAAGCAAACTTTTTATCACTTTTTTTATCTTTTTTCTGCCACATTATCGGACTCTAGTCGTACTTCTGTTAGACTCTCGTCGGTATTTTAATGGGGCCCCGAAAATTTTATTTTTTTTTATTCTCTTTTACCTCTCCGATGTTCTAAAAGGAGCTTTTTTGCGTAAAAATCACAAAAAAATGCAAAAAAGAGCAAAAATATTTGTGTGTTCCAAAAAAAAAGCGTACCTTTGCGAGCCAAATAAATGCACACATGTATCGTACACACGCACATATAATAGTTTCGTTCCTGCTCGCAGCAGTGCTCTGGCTGTGCGCGTCTGTGCCTGTGTCTGCCCAAGAATTGACCGACTCGGTGGTTGTAGCCGCAGTCGATTCTGTAGCTACTGACTCGGTAGCAGATCCGCTGCCTGAGTGGTTTGTTAAGCCGGAGATACCTAAGGCGCTCCGTGCACCTCAGCATACTACAGCCGCCGGCTGTCCGCTTGACTCGGTGCTGACGTTCAATATCGACTCTGTCTTGGTGGAGATCACCCTCTATGAATACGACGCTTCCGGCCACACGATCAATCAGGAGACCTGGATTGTCAATGCTGACAACAGTCGTGTTGGTAAGGAGAAGTATGAGTATGGCTATACGGGCAGCAAGCAGACCATGACGGCTGTCTATGCATGGGATACTAATACCAAGAACTGGAAGGGAACCGAGAAATCGGAGTTCACCTATTCGGGTAGCAAGATGACGTCTAACACCTCGTTTGTATGGTTGAACAACCAGTGGGTGGCAGACAAGAAATATACCTACAGTTTTGACGATGCCGGTCGTAATGCTTCGTACTTTGAGTATAGCCGCAACACCTCTAACAATCAGCTCCAGTACGACCAGGGCTTTGAGTATGTATGGATGGACGACACCCGCAAGTCGCTGGATATCCAGTATACTGCTGCGTCGAACAATGTGTGGACTGCCGGTACCAAGACCGAGTTGGCTTATGATGGCGAGGATCGCCAGACGCTCTATGCGTATTCGACGATGGTGAATGGTGCGTGGGTAGGTGAGAGCAAAGAGACCTGGGGTTATACCGGCCCGGCAGGTCAGCTGACGCTGCACGAGACCTATGTATGGTATAACAACGACTGGGCGATGACCGTTCGCGAGATAGCGGACTTCGACGTGGCCGGCAACCAGATACTGATTGAGAACTACACCGGCGAGAATGGTGTGACCACGGGTATTCAGAAGGAGGAGTATGCGTTCGAAGGCGAGAAGACTGTCTCGGCTGTGATCTATAAGTGGTCCAAGGGTGCTTGGATCGGCTATACCAAAGAGGCTTGGGCGTTCGAGGGGCCGGATGGCAAGAACACCTATTATGAGAAACAAGTCTGGAGAAGCGGCCAATGGGGCGACTCGATCCGTGAGACCTGGGAGTATAACGGCCCGGACGGCAAGCAGACCTCTCATGAGCGCTACTCTTGGAACAAAGATGCAGCCTCGCTGCTCAAGACGCTCGACTATAAGGATACCTATGACAGCGAAGATCATCTGATCAACCGCGAATACTATACCTATACCAATGGCGTGCCCAAAGGTACTTCTCACTTCACCTACACCTATGTGGATGGCAAGAAGATGGAGTATAACGTCTATGCCTGGGCAGATGGGGTATGGAACGACAGTATCCGACAGATATGGGAATACAACAGTCCTAGCAACAAGCAGACCAAGACCGAGAAGTCGGTTTGGGAGAATGGTGTTTGGACGATGATCCTGCAGGAGAACATCGGCTATACCGGCACGACGGTAACCCTGAAGGAGAACTATGAGCTGATCGAAGGTGTCTGGACCGGAACCAAGAAAGAGGAGTATGAGTACACCTCTAGCAAGAAGACCTTGGAGACCATCTATGCATGGGACAATGGTAAGTGGGTAGAGAGTACGCAGGAGAAATGGGTATACGACACCAAGAAACAGCTGACCCAACACCAGAAGTACGAATGGAGCGAAGGTGCTTGGCTGCTGATGGTAGAGGAGAACAATACCTACGAGGGCACAACGCTTGTTGCGCTTGAGAACTACGAGCGTACGGAGGGTGTATGGAAAGGAACCAAGAAAGAGGAATATACCTTCGAGGGTGGTCAGAAGACCAAAGTGCTCACCTACCAATGGTACGGCAACGCCTGGATCTACCAGTTCAAAGAAGAATGGACCTTCACCTCCGGCCGCCAGACCCTGTACGAGAAACACGGTTGGGATGGAACGGCGTGGATAGCCATGAAACGTGAGGTAGCTGCCTTTGACGAAGCAGGCAACCAAACGCTTGTGGAGAATTGTGCACTTTTGAGTACCACGGGGTGGACTGGTACTAAGAAAGAAGAATATACCTATGAGGGTGGCATAAAGACCTCAACAATTGTGTATGCCTGGGTAACCGACACTTGGGTAGAATCTACCAAGAACGAAATCGGCTACCAAGATGGAAACACTGAAGTAACTGAGGCGAACTATACATGGGATGGTAGTGCTTGGGTAGGATCCGGCACGCGCACCTATACAACGAAGGATAGCGAGAATCGCGTCACTGAGCAACTAACCAAGAACTGGCCAACCGGTGCCACCGAATGGACCAATGATTCAATCACTAAGAACACCTATAACGACAAAGGCGAGAAAATCTTAACCTACAACGGTACATGGAACGGTTCCCGTTGGGTAGTTTCTTCTATGGAACGTTTGGATTATATCTTTGACGAAGAAGGAAGACAACTGCTGAAAGCTTCGTGGAAATGTGGGTTAGACTCTATTTGGAAGGGGCTTGAGAAAGATACAGTGCACTACTCTGCTACAGGAAAAATGCTTTATAGAGTAAAATATAATGGTTGGCAGAATAATGATTGGGTGCCATCTTCTAAAACGGAAAATACCTATGATGCAAACGATCGACCAATTATAGAAGAAAGTTATACATGGTCAAGCAATAAGTGGCGCGGTGTTTATCGGTACGAATCCGCATATGATGCACAAGGACGTCGCACATCTTATGCGTACTATAATAGTTGGAATACTACAACGAATTCATGGAAAGGAAGTTCGAAACAGGAATATGAGTTTTATAAGAACTATACGGATAAATATGTATCTACTACAACGTACAGGTGGAAGAATAATAAATGGACACCTTCGTTTATGTATACATACACCTTTGATTCTTCTGATAGGGAAATAGATCAAATAGTCCAGTCATACACAAATAATAGTTGGGTGAACTCAAATAGGTATGTTAAGCAGTATAGTGGAACCAAATTGGTCAAAGATAGTGAGTATGCCTGGTCAAACAATCAATGGTCTATCCGCTCTCTGCACGAATGGACGTATGATGAAGATGCACAAGCGAAACTTCGTCGCGAGATTATAGGTACTTGGACCAGCTCAGGATTAACATCTTATGAGGATAAGCACTACTGCTACGCTTGTGATACGAAATACCGTGTCATCCAGTTTGTAAACTACGATGGTACAACGCTACAAATGGGAAAAGTGGAAGAAGGAACAACACCGACATATAATGGAGATACACCGACCAGACCGGCCGATGCACACTATACCTATACCTTCAAGGGGTGGAGCCCGACGATTAAAACCGTTACGGCTAATGCGGTCTATACCGCGATCTATACAAGCACGGTTAATCAGTACACCATCACCTTCAAGGACGAAGATGGCACGACCCTTAAGAGCGAAACGCTCGACTATGGTGCTACGCCTTCGTGCGATGCCCCGACCAAAGCGGCTACGGACCAATATACCTTTACTTTCGCAGGTTGGAGTCCTAAGATCGTGACCGTTATCGGTGATGCTACCTATACGGCAAGCTATAAGAGCATCATCAACCAATATACCGTCACCTTCAAAGACGAAGATGGCACAGTCATCAAGTCGTCGCTCTGGAACTACGGCGCTACGCCGACCTGCGCTACGCCGACCAAAGAGGGCACGGATCAGTATAGCTACAGCTTTGATGGTTGGGACAGCCCGATCGTGCCGGTGGTAGGCGACGTGACGTATACGGCTACCTATAAGAGCACGGAGAACCAATATACCGTCACCTTTAGAAACTATAATGGCGTAGTGGTTGAGTCCAAACTATGGAACTACGGCGAGACTCCGACGTGCAGCGAGCCGACCAAACCGGCTACAGCACAGTACACCTATACATTCAAGGGTTGGACACCGGCTATCACGACCGTGAAGGCCAATGCGGTCTATGTAGCAGACTATGATAGTATTACTAATATATATACTATTACATTTAATAACTATAATAACGCCCTGCTCCAAACCGTCCAAGTGCCTTATGGCGAGACACCGGTTTACACGGGTGAGACACCTGTCAAGCCTGCGGATGAGGAAACCAGCTACGACTACATCGGTTGGACGCCGGAGCTGGTAACTGTTACCGGTGATGCTACCTATACCGCTACCTACAAGAGCTCGTTGAACGCGTACACCATCACCTTCAAGGACGAAGATGGTACTGTGCTTGAGACCAAACAGTGGTACTACGGCAAGACACCTACCTATGGCGGTGCAACCCCGACCAAACCGGCAACGGCACAATATACCTATAGCTTTGACGGTTGGACACCGGCTGTGGTGGATGTCACAGGTGATGCGACCTATACCGCTACCTACAAGAGCACAGTGAACCAATATACGGTGACCTTCAAGGACGAAGATGGTACAGTGATAGAGTCCAAGCTGTGGTACTTTGGAGAAACGCCTTCGTGCAACGAACCGACTAAACAGGCAACCGCGCAATACACCTTCAGCTTCGACGGTTGGACACCGGCTATCACGACCGTTACGGGTGATGCTACCTATACAGCCACCTACAAGAGTACGGTGAACCAATATACCGTCACCTTCAAGGACGAGGATGGCACGGTGATTGAGTCCAAGCTGTGGAACTTTGGCGAAACACCGTCGTGCAACACACCGAGCAAACCGGCTACGGATCAGTACATCTATACTTTTGACGGTTGGACACCGGCTATTACAACCGTAACGGCTGAGGCTACCTATACGGCAACCTACAAGAGTACGGTCAACCAATACACCGTGACTTTCGTCAATGGAGATCAGGTACTCCAGACCGGTCTGGTGGCTTATGGAGAGACACCGGTATATGGCGGCGCTACGCCGACTAAGGATGCTACGGCACAATATACCTATAGTTTTGCCGGTTGGGACAGCCCGATCATTCCGGTGGTAGGCAATGTGACCTATGCGGCAACCTTCACGAGCACGGTCAACCAATACACCGTCACCTTCTTGGACGAGAACGGTACGACCCTTAAGACCGAGACGCTCGACTTTGGTGCAACGCCGTCGTGCGAAGACCCGACCAAACCGGCAACCGCGCAATATACCTTCAGCTTCGACGGTTGGACTCCGGCTATCATGACCGTGACAGGCGATGCTACCTATACTGCCACCTACAAGAGCACGGTTAACACCTATACCGTCATCTTCACTACGGGCGAGAAGGAGCTGCAGAAGACCGAGGTACCGTACGGCGAGACACCGGTTTATGGAGGTGCTACACCGACCAAGGAGGCTGATGCACAATATAGCTACACGTTCGCCGGTTGGGACAAGACCATTGTACCGGTGACCGAAGCAACTACTTATACAGCGACCTTTGACCATACATTGCGCCACTATACCATCACCTTCTATTACGAGGATGGCACGACCATCATCGAGCAGGTTGTGGTAGCAGCAGGCGAGACACCGGAGTGCCACTATACGCCGTCGATGATTGGTGATGCGCAGCACTACTACACCTTCTCCGGCTGGAGTCCTGAGATAGTGCCGGCTGTGGCTGATGCGTCCTATGTACCGACCTTTACCAAGGTAGCACGCCAATATACCATCACGTTTAAGAACTATGATGGCAAGGAGCTGCAGGTATCGAAGTTTGACTACGATGCTATGCCTGAGTATATGGGCGAGACGCCGACCAAGAAATCGACCACCCAGTACAACTATGTGTTCAAGGGTTGGAATCCGGAGTTGGTACCTGTGACGGGTGATGCGACCTATCGTGCGCAGTTTGAGACTGTGGCTCGGACCTACACCATCACCTTCTATGACGAGGATGGTATCATCGAACTCGACCGCGTAGAGACCGCTTATGGCAAAGTGCCTTCTACGTCCGTCGTACCGACCAAAGAGCCGGATGATGAGTACCGCTACAGCTTCGCGGGATGGAGTCCGAGTCTGACCAAGACGACCAAGGATGCGTCCTATACCGCAACGTATAAGGCAGTACCGCGTACGCAAGATATAGATGACGTGGATGGCGCTAATACGGCCACCAAGGTCATTATCGACAACCAGATATACATCCTCCGTGGAGGCAAGACATATACGATCCACGGCCAGTTAGTAGAAAAATAGAACGTAATTATAATATATAGAAAGGAGTAAAATTATGCAAGCGACAGTATCAATTCCACAAGAGCACCAACTGATTGTGAGTGTGTCTGAGCTCTCTATGATGCCCAGCCTCCGCAAGGCAATTGGTTTGATGCGTGGAGTGACCAAAGTGTCTGTTCCGCGTAAGAAACGCATGTCTGATTACGAGCGAGCCTTAGAAGATGTTGATTCAGGACGCCTGAATAGTTATGCTTCGGTAGATGACTTTTTTGCTAAAAAAGGATTATAATGGCTTATCAAATATTAGTAATGTTAAATACCGGCACGCATGCCGATGTGTTTGGAAAAACAAGAAGATAACAACCAACATAAATTATTAACCAATTAAATTTTTTAATTAAAACAAACAACAAAAAACAAATTTTTTAAACAACCCAATTTTTTAGTTAACGCGGCATAGCCGCAAATTATTAATCAACATTTTTTAAAAAAAATGAGAAAAATTTATTCAATCATGCTGATGGCAGCGGCGCTGCTGATCAGCACAAACATGTGGGCAGCTACCCTTCTCGTTAACGAGGCGAGTGATTTGCAGACGCAGATTAACGCAGCACAAAACGGTGATGTAGTTAAGCTCATGGGAAATTTCAACGTTGGTAATCAGATCGTTCTCAATGCAGACAAGCACATCATTCTGGATCTGAATGGTACTGACATGGTAATTAACAATACCTCTGGGGTAAAGAATGTTGGTATCTTGATTCAACAAGGTATTTTGGAGATTGTAACTACAAATGGCGAAGCCTCCATTGCAAATGGATCAGATGGAACCAACTACACCGTTGACCTAATTCGTGTTTATGGTACATCTGAAGATAAGGATGCAAGAATTGAGACTCCTTATTCGCAGGTTATCGTAGGAGACAAGGTAACCCTTGAGAATACTAAAACAGGAAGTGGTAAAAAGTTCAATGTAATTACAATTTTCCAAAATGCAGACAAATTGGCGAATGGTGCTCGTGTTGATGTGTTGAGTGGCGCTTTGTTGAGTGCTACTACCTATGGCATCAAAGTGAACGGTGATGTGATTAAACCGACAGATGCAAACAACTCTCCGTACGTTTACATTCACAAGGGAGCAACTGTTAGTACCAACGAAACTGGAAGCGGTTCTGTAGCAGCATATTCGTCCGGTTATGCACGTTGGCTTATCGAAGGTACATGTACTGGTAGTACAGGACTTTATGTTCACTCAGGACAAGTTCAGATAGCTGGTACGATTGAATCTACGAATGATTCGCCTACCCATACCACCAAAACAGGTGCTAATTCTGGTGTAAACACCGGTGGTAGTGCTATCGTAGTTGAGTCCAACGACGCTTATCCTGGCGCTATCGAAGTTGTTATTACCGAAGGTAGTGAAATCTCTGGTAAAAACGGTTATGCTATCGAGGAAACCATAGAAGAGGGTTATACTTCAGAAGTACAGATGATTACTATCCAAGGTGGTGACATCCAAGGTGGTGCTGCAGGTGCTATCATCATTACTGATCAGACCGCTGATGACAATGTTACTGTAGTAGGTGGTGATATTACAGGAAATATCCAAATTGCAAATGGCGCTACCATTGTAAATAACACAGACGCTGGTAATGGTATGAGTCAATTCTTGCCAGGTGGTACTAACGCTGAGAGTGCTTATATTGTTACAGTTGATCAGGATGACGTGACTGGTAAATATTCATATTCAGTTGTGCCTGATAAATCGAAATCTGTTGTTATGAACGCCTTTGGCTGGTCTACATTCTCTGCTAATGCAGCAAGAAAGCTTCCGACTGGTGTAACAGCATACATTGCTAAATATGTGAGTGGTGATGCAATCACGCTGTCTCCGCTTGCAAATGATATTCCAGCTAATACAGGCGTTATCTTGAGTGGTAAAGCTGGTAATGCATACACATTATTTGGCAACGATGCAGTTCCATCTACTATTGAAGACGTTAACCAACTTGTGGCTGCATCTGAATGGGGAGGCTCTCTTGCTAATGATATTTATACCGCTGATGCTGCAAAGGATAATGTATATGTATTGTCTGGTAACGAGCTGTTGAAATATACCGGTAAGCAAATGAAAGTTAACAAGGCTTATCTGCAGTTGCCTGCTGCTGGCCCTTATGGTGCTCCGAAGCGTGTTAAATTGGTTGTTGCTGAGACCGAAGAGACTCAGGCTGTTGACAACGTAGAGACTACTATCGAGGCAGTTAAGTTCATGGAGAACGGCCAGATCTACATCCGTCGCGGTGAGAATATCTACAACGTACAAGGTCAAATCGTTAAATAAGGAGGATAACAACTATGAAGAAAAATTATATTGCTCCAAACACTGAAGCCGCTACATGGGCTTCGATGGGTCTGATGCAGAGCATCGTATTCGGTACTGAAACCGCTTCCGGTGCAGCTCCTACCCAGAAATGGACTGATGATGTTAACGTCATCGACTAAGTTCCTTACGTAATTTACGTAAAATCATTTCAGTGCCCTGCCTCCCGGCGGGGCACTGTTGTATGTTATAAAGCTCAGTCCAAAATGTCTCTAAATGGCTCCAAAATCGCATTTTTCTTTAGAAAAACTTGCATATATCAAAAAAAAATACTATCTTTGCAGTGTCAAACAAAAATGTTTGACAGAAAGGATAATTATGTTAGGCGTTAAATCTACACGAAAGCCCATCACGGGCAAGTATGCAGAAGAATTGCGTGCTACATTAGAACGTGTGCGTACAGGTCAACTGAACGATGATGACTTGAAGCGTAAGGAGTTTCAGACTCAACCTAGCCCCCACACCATGATTTGGAACTAATCCATGGAGTTTCTACTAGACCGACATTCTTCAGCTGATGCACTCAAATCTTTTGAGTGTGGTGTCACGGAGATGGATCATTTTATCCATCATCACTTAGCAGAGTTCTTAGTTGACCACAAGAACCAGTTGTTTGTGGTACGTGATATGCAGGACGAGGTCGTTGCTATGTTCGTTCTTAGTGAAGGGTATTTCTTCGATGATAGTACATCATTTGAAGATATGCCTGCTTATGGGAAACCTTTTGCAATACTAGATAAGGTTAGCGGGACAACGAAATTCACCAAGCGGTACTCTACAGTAGAGATAGAGTATCTGGCTGTTAGTAAGAAATTGCGAGGAACGCGTATCGGGACATCAATAATACAATCAATTGCTAATTTAGCCAAGTCGCAAAGCACGCAATTTATAACAGTTGACGCTTATTGCACCTTGACTTATTCCGCAGTACCATTTTATCAAAAATGTAACTTTAAGATTTTAGAAAATCAAGATAGATCTTACGACACGGTTAGAATGTTGTATGTAGTGGATCTTTAAGTTACATCATTGCCTCAAATTGCTCCGTGAGGCGTGACCAGGCGTATTTGCCTTTCTCTTTCTTTAGGTATTTCGTAAAGGCCGGCTGACGATGGTTGAGATAGTAATCTACCAAGTCTGCCGCTATCGATTCGGCCGTCGGCTCACAAGCATAGCCCATTTTACCGTCGTGTACAATCTCACCCAAACCGCCTACATTGGTCACCAACATCGGTTTCTCGAAATGAAAGGCCACCTGCGTCACGCCTGATTGAGTAGCGGTCTTATAAGGCTGTACAATCAAATCTGCCGCACCAAAATATTTACGCAAATCCGCATCGGCGATAAACGCATTGTTCACCACGACACGTCCTTCCAGTCCATTCTCCTTGATCTGGCGGAGATACTTGTCTTCGTCTTCGTAGAACTCACCCGCAATGATCAGTTGCAGATTAGGCAGCTGGTCTTTGACCATTCCAAACGCATCGAGCAACAGGTCCAATCCCTTATATGCCCGCACCAGCCCAAAGAACAACATATAGTCTTTCTGCTCATCCAATCCCAAACTGCGGCAAGCCTCGTCTTTATCCATCCGCTCGCCATAATGATCATAGATAGGATGCGGACTATAGGTCTTCGGCTTTCTACTTTCTACTTTCGACTTTCTACTTTCTACTTTATCAATATCCCGTACTACACTCTCGCTGAGTGCTACAAAGCCATCTTGGCTCTTCACAAACGAGGGGGCAAACAACTTGTCCAGTACATTTGGCTCGTGGGGAATCATATTGTGCACCAGCGCCACACAACGGGTCTTACCGTTCCTGCGCGCGATACGCGATACTATACTATACGCGGGCGCGAAGAACGACATCCAATAACAGCAAATCAACATATCCGGTGCTGCTTGGCGAACCTGATGACCCACAGTCACCCAGTTAACCGGGTTACAGGAGTTCAATGCCCGCTTGATGACCAGTCGCTCCGGCTGAGGCTCGTTGCTATACTGGGTCTTGCCGGGAAACAAGAACGACGGGTACTGCAGACTAAACGTCCAAATCTCTACCTGATGACCTTCGTCCATAAACTGACGAGCCAAACGTTCGTTGAACGTCGCCAGTCCGCCTCTATACGGCCACGCTGTACCTAAAACAATGATTTTCATAGGTCTTCTTTGTACGTTATTTTCTTGTTCTTCTCCTCACCTTCTACAATATAAATCGGTTGCTCCGGCATCCATCGTTTGACGATACCACAATCATCTGTAGCCTCGATCAATCCGGCAGAAAGCGCACGTTGGTATGCCTCTTCTACTACCTCTATACGAAATGCCTGAGGCGTCTGTGCCCGCATAAAACACTCACGCGGAGGAATACTATCGACCACTAACCGCTCACCGCTAACCCCTAACCGATCCACCTGATAGATCGTATCCGTCACCTTAACCGCTACCGTCACCGCCTCGTTCTCCTCTAGCGCCTTAGCCACATCGGCTATAATCCGCTCGCTCACCCACGGCCGTGCTGCATCGTGAAACCATAGGTTGATCCGCTCACCACTAACCACTAACCGATCACCGTTGAAGGCTTCAATAGCCTTCCACGACGACTCCCAGCGCTCTTTGCCTCCGGCCAAGACCTTCTTTACTTTGGTCCAGCCGTTCGCCTGACATAGCCCCTCCGCCTCGTTGATCCAATCAGGATGCATCACGATGGCGATCTCGTCTATACATGACGCCCGCTCAAACGCATCGACCGAGTGCTCCAATATAGAACGCCCGTCCGATAATGGTAACAGCTGCTTAGGCCGATCGCCGCCCAGGCGACTACCGGAGCCTCCGGCTAATATAATAGCTATATGTCTCATATGCTAAGAATCGCTTATAAGTCCGACCCGTTAGTCTCTCGTTAGTCTGATTTTGACTATATAGGTGTCGCTCAGAACGCTTTCCAACCCTGTGCTTGCAGCGGTAGTTCTTCGCCGTTTCGGCCTACCAGTTGGCAGCCATACTCCGGCTTAGTGATATGACCGATCAGATAGACATCTTCAATGGGTACGAGTTTCTCATAATCCTTGATGTCACAGGTGAACAAGAGCTCATAGTCTTCGCCTCCGTTCAAGGCACAAGTGACGATATTCAGATTCATCTCCTCGGCCAGCGCAGCTGCCTGGTAATCAATCGGTAACTTGTCCTCATAGACGGCACAACCTACGTTCGATTGACTGCATATATGTTTCAACTCTGACGACAGTCCGTCCGATACGTCCATCATAGCGGTCGGCTTGATGCCTGCCTCCCGGAGACGAGCGATGATATCACGTCTTGCCTCCGGCTTCAACTGCCGCTCCAGCAGGTACTCTTTGCCTTCAAAATCCGGCTTTGCCGAGTTGGCAATCCGCTCGCGCTCCAATAGCTGCAAACCCATGTATGCCGTGCCCAGATTGCCTGTCACACAGATCAGGTCGTTCTCCTTAGCGCCGTTACGATAGACTATCTCATCCTCTTTGGCTGTACCCAGACAAGTGATCGAGATGGTCAATCCCGTCATCGACGAGCAGGTGTCGCCGCCTACCAGGTCCACGCCATACCGCTCGCAAGCCAAGCGTATACCTGAGTACAAAGCCTCCAGATCCTCTACCGAGAAACGCTTGCTGATACCCAAGCTAACCGTCATCTGCGTCGGTGTACCGTTCATGGCGTAGATATCCGACAGATTGACCACCGCAGCCTTATAGCCCAAGTGCTTGAGCGGCACATACTCCAGGTTAAAATGAATGCCCTCCAACAACATATCTGTGGTCATCAACACCTTCGACTCGCCGCCAAAATCCATTACAGCGCAGTCATCACCTACACCTTTCTTGGTGCTCGGTTGAACATGCTTCAAATCCTTGGTCAGATGTTTGATCAGGCCAAACTCTCCATATTCCGAAATTTCAGTTCTTGCCATAATATCCTAATTTTGTGCACAAAATTACTAAAAATCCACGAAAACCGAAAACACAAAGCCCTTAGGTCACTGTTTTTTATTAAAAAAGTACACTTTTGTTACAAAAAGCGCGCGTGTGCTTGCGTATGTGAAAAAAAAGTTGTACCTTTGCACGCTAATTATGCGGTAAAAACCCAAACTACAAGGCTGTATGATCGAATATATCAAAGGCATATTGACGGATTTGAATCCCATGGAGGCTGTCGTTGAGGCGGCCGGAGTAGGTTATGGTATCGCTATCACCCTGCCTACCTATTCTGCTCTGGTGGGTAGCGAATCCCAAGAGGTAAAGCTGTTTATCACCGAAATCATACGTGAGGATACCCACGAGGTGTACGGCTTTACGGCACGTACCGAACGACAGCTCTTTGAGTTGCTGATGACCGTCAGCGGAGTAGGTGCAGCCACAGCCCGCATGATCATGTCGGCCTTCACCGCCGAAGAGCTGCGCATGTTGATTGCCACAGGCAACTCCAAGGCGATGTCCAAAGTCAAAGGACTGGGGCCCAAGACCGCACAGCGTATCATAGTCGACCTCAAGGACAAAGCTATCAAACTGGATATGGGAGGCGATCCTACCGAACTGCCGATGGACTTCGGTCAACCGGAGGATAGCGGCGTCAAAGTGGAAGCTGTCAGCGCCCTGACGATGTTGGGATTTGCTACGGCAGCCAGCTCCAAAGCTGTGGACAAGATACTCAAAGCCGATCCTACCAAGACCGTGGAGACTGTTATTCGAGAAGCACTCAAGATGCTATAAACCTATATCGCTATTTTGCAAACTCGATTCCTATACATAGTACTGCTTGCGTTGCTGCCCATGATGGTAGCACAGCCGCTCTACGCCCAAACCAAACCTAAGACACTCAAGGAGTTGGTGGCCGAAGAGAAAGCCAAAAAGGAAGCCGAGAAAGCAGAAAAAGCCAAGCAGGAAGCGGCCAAAGCGGCACCCAAGACTTCGCAGCCTACGGCTGACGCTGCCGATCCGGGTACAGCCAACGCCGACCCGGTCGATCTGTCTGCTCCGTCCGATAGCGGTATCTGGGCACCGACACAAGTGCAACCGCTCGGCGCGCTCAACTATGACCAGCTGGCCGGACCCAAGAGCAGCCTCGATCTCAAGACACCGGACAACATCAAGACCGAAGTGGAGTACGACCTCGCTTCGGGGATGTATATACTGCATACCAAACTGGGGGATATCGACATCACAACCCCATACATGATGACGGCCGACGAGTATAAAGCCTATACCGAGCGGCAGTTGATGCAGCAGTATTGGCAAAAGAAAATCGGTGAGGTGGAGCATAACAACGAGAAGAAGTTCGACATCACCGACATGAAATTTAATATCGGTCCCGCCGACAAAGTGTTCGGACCGGGTGGTGTGCAACTCAAGATGCAAGGTAGCGCCGAGTTGCTCTTCGGATTCAAGCATCAGTACATCGCCAACCCCTCACTCACCGAGCGGGCAAGGAATAACAATATCTTCGATTTTGACGAGAAAATACAGGCATCGGTCAATGGTAAAGTGGGCGAGAAAATCAATTTCAACCTCAACTACAACACCGAGGCCAGTTTCTCCTTTGACCAGCAGAACCTCAAGCTCAACTACAAGGGACACGAAGACGATATCATCCAGTCCATCGAGGCAGGAAATGTGACGATGGATCTGAACTCGTCGCTTATCCGTGGTAGCCAAGCCTTGTTTGGTATCAAGACCAACCTCAAGTTCGGCAAGTTGCGCATCCAAGCCTTGATCAGCCAGCAGAACTCGGAGAGTCAGTCGGTCAGCTCCAAAGGTGGCGCCCAGATGTCTAAGTTCGATATCGCCGGTGACAGCTACGACGAGAACCGACACTTCTTCCTCTCCCACTTCTTCCGCGACAAGTACGAGAGCGCAATGCAGTCGGTACCTTACGTTGCCTCCGGCGTCACGATCAACAAAGTGGAGGTATGGATCACCAACCGCAAAGGTAACTACGAGCAAGCACGTAACATCGTCGCTTTCACCGACCTTGGTGAGCAGAAACGACACCTCCAGAACGAAGCATGGGGAGGCAACGATGTTGTAGCGCCGGAGAACACCTCCAACGGCCTCTATGCCGCAGTCAAGACCACACCTTTCCGAGATATCCAGCAGACCAGCTCTGCCCTCGAAGGATTCAATGGTATGGAGGGGAGTATCGACTACGAGAAAGTGGAATCAGCACGATTGCTCAACTCCAGCGAGTATACACTCAACTCGGCCCTGGGATACATCTCGCTCAAACAAGCCCTCAATCAGGACGAGGTACTGGCTGTGGCGTACGAATATACCTACAATGGCAAGGTGTACCAAGTCGGTGAGTTCTCTACCGATGGTAGCGAAGACCTGCGTGCCCCTAATGCCTTGGCGCTTAAGCTGCTCAAATCGACCAATAATGCCCCCGACAAAAAAGGTCGCGGTACTTGGGACCTGATGATGAAGAACATCTACTCGCTCGGAGCTACCAGCGTCAACAGCGATAAGTTTGAGCTCTATGTCATGTATCGCAACGACTCGGTCGGAACTGAGATGCAGTATCTCAACGAAGGCGATATCAAAGGCAAACAGCTGCTCAGGGTCATGAACCTTGACCGACTGGACTCGAAGAACAACCAATCACCGGACGGTAAGTTCGACTTTGTCGAAGGACTGACCGTCTATGCCTCCAACGGACGAATCATCTTCCCCGTGCTGGAGCCGTTTGGTAGCCACCTGGCAGCCCAACTGGGCAACGATGCACGATTGGTCAATAAGTACTGCTTCCAGGAACTCTACGACTCGACCCTGGTCATCGCACAAGAGATGAGCGAGAAGAACAAGTTCCACCTGACCGGTAAATACAAAGGTACCAATGGCAGCGAGATACGTCTCGGCGCAATGAACGTGCCACGCGGAAGTGTGACCGTCACCGCCGGAGGTGCCAAACTGATTGAGAACGTCGACTATACCGTGGACTATGTCATGGGAACCGTCACCATCCTCAACCAGTCCATCCTCGAGAGTGGAACGAATGTCGATGTCAAACTGGAGAACCAGAGCACCTTCTCGCTGCAGCGTAAGTCGCTGTTTGGCGCGCACATCGAATATCAGTTCACCAAGGACTTTATGCTCGGCGGTACAATCATGCACCTGCGTGAACGACCCCTGACCACCAAGGTCAACACCGGCTCAGAGCCGTTGGCTAACACTATCTGGGGAGTCAACGGATCCTATAAGACTGAGATGCAGTGGTTGACCAATGCTATCGACAAGATACCTTGGATCACCGCGACTGCGCCCAGTACGTTCCAGATCAATGCCGAGTTCGCACATATGATACCCGGTCATACCAACGATGTGGGGGCAGTTGGTACGGCCTACATAGACGACTTTGAGAGTACGACTACCAATATCGATGTGCACTATCCCAGCTATTGGTTCCTGGCTTCTACGCCTACACCTTTTGCCGAGTCCAAGGACATCAACCAGACCTCGTACAACAAGAACCGTGCGTTGCTGTCTTGGTACACCGTCGATCCTATCTTCGGCTACCCGCAGACCAATACGCCGGCACATATACGCAACGATGTAGCCGCCCTCAGCGACCACCGTACGCGTATCGTCTATGAGCAAGAGATCTACCCCAACAAGGAGCAACCTGCTAACCAAGACACCAAACTGGCGATACTCAACCTCTCCTACTATCCGCAAGAGAGAGGACAATACAATGTCAGCGCATCGGAGATCAACAACCAAGGCCAACTCACCAACCCACGTCAGCGTTGGGGAGGTATGATGCGTCGACTGGACAACACCGACTTCGAGCGTGCTAACATCGAGTATATCGAGTTCTGGCTGATGGATCCGGCCCTGACCAACCCCGAAGGCTATGACGGTGAGTTGTACATCAACCTTGGTGACGTAAGCGAGGACATCTTGCGTGACGGTAAGAAGTCCTTTGAGCACGGACTACCCGTTTCGGACCAAGATGTAGGACGTGTCGATTCGACCATCTGGGGCTACGTGCCGCGTACCACCAGTACCGTTACCGCTTTCTCCAACGAAGCCGGATCACGCCCCAAACAAGACGTCGGACTCAACGGATTGAGTACCACCCAAGAGTTGGGGTGGGGTATATACCGCGACTATGTGCGTGACCTGCGTGCAAAAGTCGATGCGTCGGTGCTCTCCCAATGGGAGGACGACCCCTTCTCGCCGCTCAACGACCCCGCCGGTGATAACTTCCACTACTATCGTGGCTCGGACTATGACGAGCAGGAAGTGCCCATCCTGGCTCGATACAAACACTTCAACGGTACCGAAGGCAACTCGCCCGATACCGAATCGCAAACCGAGAACTACGGTACCGCCTCTACCCTCCAGCCGGATATAGAGGATATCAACAACGATAACACCCTCAACGAGTACGAGAAATACTTCCAGTACAAAGTGATCCTCCGTCCCGACATGATGGAGGTGGGACGCCAACATATAACAGAGAAGAAAGTGGCCAAAGTGACCCTGCGTAACGGCGAGACACAAGAGGTCACCTGGTACCAGTTCAAGATACCTCTCAAAGGCGACAGTAGTGATGTCAAGACCTTTGGCTCGATACGCAACTTCAAGTCCGTACGATTCATGCGTATGTACCTCACCGGCTTCGAACACGAGACACACCTCCGCTTTGCGACCATGGATCTGGTACGCGGCGAGTGGCGTCAATACACCAAGGACCTCTATCCTATCGGTACGACCGTCAATACCGGCGCGGCGATGAACGTACAGACTGTTAACATCGAGGAGAATAGTACCCGTACACCGGTCAACTACGTGCTGCCTCCGGGCGTGAGCCGCCAGACTGATCCCGGTCAAGCACAACTCATCGAACAGAATGAGCAGGCCATGGTATTGCGCGTACACAACCTCAGCCCGCATGATGCACGAGCCGTGTATAAGAACACCGGCTATGACATGCGTCAATACAAGAACTTCCAGATGTTCGTTCATGCCGAGCAAATGGAAGCTCTCGATCCCGACCTCAAGGACGGTGACCTGAGCTGCTTCGTACGCCTCGGTACGGACCTGAAGAACAACTACTACGAATACGAGATCCCACTGCACCTTACTGCGCCGGGACAATATAACAACAACAACGAGCGCGATCGAATGACCGTTTGGCCTGAGGAGAACATGTTCGACTTCCCGTTCTCGGTGCTGACCAACGCCAAGACCTCGCGCAACAAGGCCAAACGTGCCGGCAACGAAGGGGTGTCTAATACCATCCCGTACGTCATCTATGATGATGACTCGGGCAAACCGCAGAACAAGATCACCGTCATGGGTAACCCGACCCTCGAAGATGTCGAGACCATCATGATCGGTATCCGCAACACCGGCCGTGCCGACCATACGGCCGAGGTGTGGGTCAATGAGATGCGACTCAGCCAGTTCAACGAACAAGGCGGTGTGGCCGCTTTGGCCAACGCATCGCTGGCCATCAGCGACATCGCACAGGTCAACGTAGCCGGGCGCCTCGAGACCGCCGGATACGGATCGATAGAAGCCAACGTCTTGGGCCGCAACCTGGACAACTTCTACCAGCTGTCTGTATCAGCCGCTCTGGAAGCCGGACGACTTTTCCCTGAGAAAGCTAAGTTCCAGATACCGCTCTACGTGGCCTATACCAACGAGACACGCTCACCGGACTATGACCCGCTTGATACGGATATCAAACTCAAGGAGACACTCGAGACCTACGAAACCAAAGAGCAACGTGACTCCGTCAAGCAGATGGCCAACACCGTTCAAGAGTCCACCTCGTTCTCGGTGACCAACATGAAGCTCAATATCAAGTCCAAGAAAAAGGACATGTTTTACGATCCGGCCAACTTCACTGTTTCGGCGTCGTACAACAAACAGAGCGAACATACACCCGAGCTGGAGACCAATGTCACAACTGACCAGAAAGGATCATTCACTTATGCCTATAACTTCAACCCCAAACCTTGGGAACCGTTTAAGAAAGTGCAGAAAGTGCAAAAAGTGAAACTGCTGAGCGAATTCAATATATACTATCTGCCGCAGTCCTGGTCCTTCTCGACCAACATGCACCGTACCTTCTCACACATGAAGATGCGAGACTTGACCGCGGACGCCTCCAGCACGATGGAGCCGACCTTCAGCAAGGACTTCACGTGGGACAGACATGTCGACTTTAAGTACGACCTGACCAAGAACATGAAGTTCTCCTTCCAGTCGGCTATGAACGCTATCATTGACGAAGGAACCTACACCCCAGAGGTGCTCAAAGGACAGTACTTCGATGCCGAGTTCAACCAAAACCAGTACGAGGCATGGAAAGATACTATCCAGCGTTCACTCGCCAAATGGGGTTCGCCATACACCTATCAACAGGTGTTCACCGCCAGCTGGAACGTGCCGTTCAACCGTATACCGTACGTCGAGGCCTTGAGCGCTAATGCATCCTACAACGCCAACTACAACTGGTCGCGTACAGCTTCTACCAAGTCGGACAACGATCTGGGTAACACTGTCTCGTCGCTCCAGTCATGGCAAGTGGACGGAGGACTGAACTTCGAGACCTGGTGGAACAAGTCTAAGTACTGGAAACAGATGACCCAGCGCTACTCGGGACGAGGTACTGCCAGACGGGGATTCAAGCCGCGTACGTATACTCAGACCTTAGCGTTTGAGACCGGCAAGACCGTCGAGGTGACCCACCGTCTCAACTCAGACAAAGTGCAAGTGATCGTTACCGACAGTGCCGGACATAAGATACCTGTCTCCTTTAAGGCGGACGGAAATACTAAGATCCAACTGACGCCCAAAGCCGACTGTGCTGCGGCTAAGGTGACCATCACCTCCAAGGATCCGAATGAACGCACTCCGGCACAAGTGGCAGGTGACATGTTTGCTTATGTCGGAACGATGTTCCGCAAACTGCAAGTCACCTATCGTGAGACCAACTCTATGACCCTGCCGGGCTTTGGTCCCGAGGCCGGATTCATGGGACAGCAGAAAGTGAACGGAGTATATGCTCCGGGCTTTGACTTTGCCTTCGGATTCATACCTAACGACCTGATCAACCGTGCCAAAGAGTACGGATGGCTATCCGGTGACACTACCGTCATCCAGCCCGCTGCACGTGCCCACACCAGCGACCTGGATATCAAACTCACGCTCGAACCGCTACCGGGACTCAAGATCCAAGCGACCGGCAAACGCTACACCGCATCTTCTACCTCCGTCATCTATACCTATGACCGCTTGCAGGAGAATATGACCGGCTCGTTCAATATCACAAGTTGTGCCTTGGCTACTCTCTTCCAGTCGATCGGTTCGCAAGAGGAGAACTTCCGCAACGATGCCTTCGAGGACTTCCTCCAGTATCGAGACCTGATGCGCGAACGCGTAGAGGAACAGTACAACGGCGTCACCTATCCGGACGCAGGCTTCCTGCAAGGATCGATCTTTGCCGGTCAGCAGTTTGACACTAAGAACGGCCATGTGTCCAACAACTCGGCTGACGTCCTCGTGCCGGCCTTCCTGGCCGCTTACACCGGCCGAAACCCGCAGTCTATCGACCTCAATCCGATACTCGGATTCATGAAGATTCTGCCTAACTGGTCTGTCACCTATGACGGACTGGGCAAACTGCCGTGGATGAAGGACCACTTCAAGTCGGTTATCCTGACGCATACTTACACCTGTAAGTACGCTATCGGCTCTTATGGCTCTTACTCCACATGGGTGCCCGCTTCAGGAGATAACAACAAGATGATCGGTTTCGTGCGTGATGTCACTACAGACATGCCTATACCGTCTTCGGCTTACGACATCGCCAATGTCACTATCACCGAGGCCTTCTCGCCACTCATCGGACTGAACATGACGATGAAAAACTCGCTGTCCCTCAAAGCCGAATACCGCAAACAGCGTAACCTTGCGCTTAATGTCACCAGCGTACAACTCACTGAGGGCCATACATCCGAGTTTGTCATCGGAGCCGGATATACGATCAAAAACCTCAGCTTTACCGCCAAGAAGAAAGATGGCGCACAGAAGAAAGTATCCAACGACCTCAAACTGCAAGTGGATGTGTCCTACAAGGATGTCAAGACCTTGTTGCGCAAGATTGACGAGGGCATTACACAGGCGTCTAACGGTAACAAAGTGCTCGCTATCAAGGTGTCGGCAGACTATGTGCTGAGCCAGAAGATCAACCTCCAGCTCTTCTATGACCACCAAGGTACGACACCGCTTATCTCGTCCAGCTATCCGGTCAAGGCGGACAATGTGGGACTGAATATCAAACTGATGCTGACACGCTAAATGCTTTCGACTCTCGACTCTCAACTCTCGACTTTCAAGGTTGGTATCATCGGCCCGGAGAGCACCGGCAAGACGACGCTTGCACACTATCTGGCTAAACGCTACGATGGAGTCTATATGCCGGAATATGCCCGCGAATATGTCGAACGTCAAGGCACTACCGATATCTCCTACGACCAATTGTGCGACATCGCCCGCCATCAGATAGAAGAACTAAAAAAACTTTCAGCGTCTTTATACTTTTTTGATACCGAACTGATCGTCACCAAGGTGTGGTTCGATTGGGTGTGGCATCAAGTACCCCAGTGGCTCGATGAAGCCATCAATACATACAAGATGGACACCTATCTATTGGTCTATCCCGATATCCCGTGGGTACCCGATCCGCCCGCCAGAACGAATGGTAGCGACCAAGTGCGACTGGCGCTGTTTGAACGATACCAACAGGAGATCCAGGCCTTGGATGTGCCGTATTACATCATCAAGCATAACTGAAAAAGCATTTTTTGACATAAAAATGCAAAAAAATTTGCGTATGTCAAAAAAAAACACTACTTTTGCAGTCGCTTTTCGAAAAAGGCATCAATGCTGGGCCGGTTGGATGAGCGATTTAGTCGGCGGTCTGCAAAACCGTATAGAGCGGTTTGACTCCGCTACCGGCCTCCAAGCCGCCCGTCAAAGGGCGGCTTATTTTTTATGGATACGATAATTGAAGACATAACTTCGCAAGAGTATAAGTACGGATTCACAACCGATGTGGAAACGGATATCGTCCCCGTAGGTCTAAACGAGGATGTGGTGCGGCTGATATCGGCTAAGAAAGGTGAACCCGATTGGTTGCTTGAGTTTCGGCTCAAAGCCTTCCGCAAATGGCAAACCATGCCGTTGCCTACATGGGCACACCTCGATATTCCTCCCATCGACTTCCAAGCCCTCTCTTACTACGCTGCACCGAAGGCCAAATCTGACGCCAATGCCAATACCGAAATAGATCCGGAGATCATGAAGACCTTCGACAAACTCGGTATTCCGCTGGAGGAGCGCGCCGCCTTGGCGGGAAACATGGCAGTTGATGCTGTCATGGATTCGGTCAGCGTCAAGACTACCTTCCGAGAGACATTGGCTCAGAAAGGTATCATCTTCTGCTCCATCAGCGAGGCTGTCAAAGAGTATCCCGAACTCGTTAGAGAGCATCTTGGATCTGTCGTGCCACCCAGCGATAACTTCTATGCAGCGCTCAACTCTGCTGTTTTCTCCGACGGATCCTTTGTCTATATACCCAAAGGCGTCCGATGCCCGATGGAGCTGAGCACCTACTTCCGTATCAACGCTTCCAACACCGGTCAGTTTGAACGTACGCTGTTGGTGGCTGACGAAGGAGCTTACCTGAGCTATCTGGAGGGATGTACTGCCCCGATGAGAGACGAGAACCAGTTGCATGCTGCCATCGTAGAGATAGTCGTCAAAAAGAACGCCGAGGTCAAGTATTCTACCGTCCAAAACTGGTATCCCGGAGATAAAGACGGTAATGGTGGAATATTCAATTTTGTGACCAAACGAGGCATCACCTACGAGAATGCCCGACTCAGTTGGACACAAGTAGAGACCGGTAGTGCTATCACGTGGAAATACCCCAGCTGTATCCTCAAGGGTGACAACTCGTCCGCCGAGTTCTATTCGGTAGCCGTGACCAACAACTACCAGCAAGCCGATACCGGAACTAAAATGATCCATATCGGGCGTAACACACGCTCGCGCATTATATCTAAAGGTATATCTGCCGGCAAAAGCCAGAATGCCTATCGAGGACTGGTCAAGATGGGGCCCAACGCCACCAACGCCCGCAACTATTCCCAATGCGATTCATTGCTTTTGGGCGACAGGTGCGGAGCGCACACCTTCCCCGACATGCAGATCATGAACCCGACCGCAGTGGTCGAACACGAGGCTACTACCAGCAAGATCAACGAGGACCAACTGTTCTACTGCCAACAACGAGGAATCAGTACAGAGGATGCCGTCGGACTGATCGTCAACGGATATGCCAAAGAAGTAATGGACAAACTCCCAATGGAATTTGCCGTCGAAGCACAAAAATTACTACAAGTTTCGTTAGAAGGTTCCGTGGGATGATTGACCTATAGACTAATCTTATAGGGTATGAACTACGGATATATTCGAGTCAGCAGCGACAAACAGACTGTTGAAAATCAGCGTTTTGAAATTATTAAGTTTTGTAAGAACAACAACATCGTCATCGACGAATGGATCGAGGAAACTGTCTCCGGCACTAAAGCGTACAACAAGCGAAGGCTGGGACAGCTGCTACGCCATGCCAAAAAAGGAGACCTCATCATCTCCTCCGAACTGAGCCGACTGGGGCGAAGCCTGTTCATGATCATGGATATACTCAACTATTGTATGTCCCGTGGATGCCTCGTCTGGACCGTCAAAGACAACTACCGACTGGGCGATGAGATCCAATCCAAGGTCCTGGCTTTCGCTTTCGGACTCGCTGCCGAGATCGAACGCGAACTCATCAGTATGCGTACCAAAGAAGCCTTGGCACGTATTCGCTCCGAAGGAAAGAAAGTGGGTAGACCCAAAGGACAACACACCCAACAAGAGCGGTGTACTCTCTATCGGCACGACCAGTACATCCGACGCAAACTCAAAGAGGGCATGTCCTACCGCGAGATTGCGAGGCGACTACACTGCAACAGAACCACTGTCGTACGGTATGCAAAACGCTTTATAGAGAATCAAACAGCGTAAACAAGGCCTTTTTTGGCATAAAAAGAACATGAAATGCAAAAAAATGAGCAAAAAATTTGCGTATGTCAAAAAAAAGCAGTACCTTTGCAGCCGCGTTTGAAAAAACGCGCGAGGCGGGATAGCTCAGCTGGTTAGAGCGCATGATTCATAATCATGAGGTCCCCAGTTCAATCCTGGGTCCCGCTACATCGCCGCAAAGAAATGCGGCGATTTTTTTTATAGACAAACACCATATACCCATGATCACCGATGACATATTCCTGGAACTGAATAGTTTGCTCGTTCGTTTCGACCAAGACCAAGTGTTCATATTGACCGACACCAATGCCCAACAGCATTGTCTACCGGTCTTGTTGGATGAACTACGTGACATGGGCGAACCTTTTCTTAGCCGCTTGCGCGAACATACATGCGTATTGCCGGCCGGAGAAGAAAACAAGACCTTGGATTCGGTGTGTCATATATGGGACTTCCTGATCAATCACCAAGCTACCCGCCAAGCCCTTTTGCTCAATCTCGGCGGAGGCATGATCACCGACATTGGCGGATTTGCGGCCTCGTGCTATAAGCGGGGAATACCGTTCGTCAATATTCCTACCACCCTGCTGGCTATCGTCGATGCCGGCGAAGGAGGCAAGACCGGCTTCGACTACCGTGGGCTCAAAAACGAGATAGGACTGTTCTCCAATGCTTACGAGACCATTATCTATCCCCGTTTCCTACAATCTCTACCCAAAGAGCAATTCCTCTCCGGATTTGCAGAGATGCTTAAACATGCTCTCATAGCCAGCCCCCTGGAGTGGGAGCGTATACTAGCCCTGGATATCGACCAACTATACCACCGTCCCAACCCAACCCTCCAAGAGGAGTTTGCGGCTGTACTGGAGCGTTCGCTCGATATCAAGCGCTATTTCTTCGAACTCGATCCCGAAGAGCAGGGTATGCGTAAAACGCTCAATTTCGGACATACCATAGGCCATGCAATCGAGTCGCGACTCATCCAACGGTCCGAACCGCAGCCACACGGCTATTGTGTCCTATGGGGAATGATAGCTGAACTGTACATCAGTCATATCCAAGCCGGTTTCCCCTCCGAGACGATATCTCGCCTCATCCAGGTGATGAAAGAGTACTACGGAGGCGTTCTGTTCTCGTGCAAGGACTACGATGCACTCATCGATCTGATGCATCATGACAAAAAGAACCTTGATGCCACCATCAACTTCACCCTATTACGCAACATCGGCAATCCGATGATCAACCAGACTGCCGATGATGAAACTATTCGTGAAGCTTTAGACTTCCTGTTCTCTGTATAACATCATTTGATCTCTTTGCCCCGGATCTCTATAGGCGAAAGAATCAGATACTTGTCCTTTTGAGGCTGTATCTTGCTGTCATGCCACGGCAGCACACGCAGACGAAATGTCTCGCCCGCCGGAACCAATATAGGCTCCGACAATACGACCTTGACCGGTTTGTTCTTAGGCAACGCCGTGTTTTCATACAACGTCGCCACATCCCTGAACTGCTCGCCAAAACCGGCGTTGATATGGATATTCATACCATCTCCTCCCTTAGCACGCACCTCCAAACCGATACTCTCTATCACCAACGCTTTCTTCTTAGGCGCCGTCAGCGTATATTCGACATAACGATTCGCTACCTCGTCTATCTCACCCGCAGGCCACTCCAACTCGATAGGCAGATAGCCTTTCTTGGTGCCCAACAGGTTGACGGCACGCGCAGGATCTACATGCAGCGAAAATGCCATTCCGCTGGCTGAGAAAGCAGCTCTCTTACCTGCTTCTTCTATGCGCCTACTGTATGCCGCACACTCTTCTTCACTGGGCGATACAGTCCACGAGGCAAGCTCTGCTAACTCTGTTGAGTGAGTGATCAGATAGTGCGCCAAAAGCGCAACCGCCATACCGCCCTCAGCTGAGGTATGGGTCTTGTCGCCACAGTTGAAATAGTGCGCCATACAATACTCTTGACCCAGATACTCAAACGCTTGCTGCGTCTCGGTCGTCATATCCAGAAACGGCACACCCATCTCTGCTGCCACTTCCTGCATACAGCGCACGTAGTTCTTGTTGGCAGAGAGCATATGTCTCCCCTCGTCATTGATCTTGCCCTCTTTGAAATAAGCGCGACAAACAGGGGACATCAGCACCGGAGTAACCCCCAACTCATGCGCTTCGTTCACAAACCTACGCAGGTACATCTTGTATGTCGTATTAGGCTCCGTACCACGCAAGTCTGTCGTGGTGTCCTGACCCAAACGACGCAGCGAGTCGTTGTATTGATATACGTCCCAGCCTTTACATTTCTCATCGTTGTGCGCAAACTGAATGATCAGATAGTCTCCCGGCTGCATTTGGCTTTTGACGGATGGCCATAGGTTGTCCGTTTCGTAGAACGTACGCGTGGAAGCACCCGACTTGCCACGGTTGTTCACAGCCACCGAATCCGGATTGAAAAAAGCCTGTAAGTACATTCCCCAGCCACGCTTGGGAGTGGCGGAAGGCTTATACTCAGACATTGTGCTGTCACCGATAGTGTGTACCTTACGCTTGGCACCAAACATAGGAACAACAATCAATGTACAAAGTGCAAGAATAATAAACTTTCGCATAATTACATCAATACTCTATTAAACTCTTTTGGCACCGGCGCTTCAAAGCGAACCTTCTTCTCCGTTGCCGGATGAATAAACGCCAGTACTTTGGCATGCAAACACAGACGGTCTATAGGCGAGTACTCGTTACCAAACCCGTACTTACGATCACCTACCACAGGATGACCCAGCGACTGCATATGCACACGAATCTGATTCGTTCTTCCCGTCTCCAGATGTAACTCTACCAACGACCATTGTCCGTCTTCCGAACAACGTAGTGTCTTATAGTGCGTGATGGCTTGCTGACCGCCGTTATCCGTCGGCGACGAGTAGACCATCGCATTGCGCTTGTCTTCTGTCAACCAAGAGGTGATGGTGCCCTCCTTTTGCGGCAATACACCTTCTACCAAGGCAATGTAGGTGCGCTCCGTCACCAGCTGACGCCAATACGTCCGCATATACTCCTGTAGCGCTTGTGAACGCGCAAAAACCAACACGCCGCTCGTCTCTCTGTCCAAACGATGCACCACAAACACCGAGTTGCGCCGGTTCTCCCTACGCACATACGCCCGCAGTATAGACAAGGCTGTCGTCTCTGAGGATTCAGGACGAGTGGGCATAGTCAACAAGCCCGGACGCTTGTACACCACAATCAGATGTTCATCCTCATACAACACCGACAACTTGGGATGCGTCAAGGTCGTGTTTCCCCTGCCTGAACTCACCACTACCCGGTCACCTTTCATCACCGTATAGTCCCCACGCGGCTGGACCGCACCGGCAACTGTCACGCGACGTTGAGTCAACAACTGCTTAACCGATGTGCGACTCATGCCACCCATCTTAGCCATCAGAAAATCCAACAACGAGATCGTCTCGTTGACTACAAAGACTGTGTCTTGTTTCTTTACCATTTCAGCATTTTTAACCAACCCATATTCTCCGGCTTAGTGGCCTTGATCCATGCTACTCCTGCTGCAGTGTTGATCACCAAGAAGAATAGGAACAGCACTATCGAGAATATGTTACCTAAGATTATAAACAGCCCTATACCCGCCAGACTGTAGATGACCCAATAGATCCAAGAGTCTGTTTTGCGGTAGATCAACCAGTAGTTGGCCAGGAACGAAGACGATATCAACAAACCGCTCAGCAGCTTGATCATCAGGTTGTCCATCAAACCGTTTTGCTGAAACGCATAAGTCACCAACACATAGTCGCCCAATGTGATCACCACCAGCATCGCTACCGACAATATCAGTCGTGGTGTGTCCAGAAACTTTGGCTCAAAACTGGCTCCTCCTTCATCCTTTCCCCGGCTCCATTTATAGATACTCATCATCTGGAACGGAATGAACACAAAGAAAAATAGAAATGCACTGTCAATACCCTTGGGCTCCTGCAGCAGAAACTGTATGCCCAACAGAATAGACATCAAAATACCGGCAAAGAAACCCGTGTAGTTCTGCGGATCTCTAACCGTTAATATATACGCAACACCTATCACGGAAGCAGGTATACCCACTACCCAGGCGGGGTCATGCCATTTTAATAACGTCAGCGACTCAAAAACCGTCTCCGCCAACCAAAGCAGAGCTAACAATGCTCCAAACAATAGAATCGAGATAATAAAATTGCGGCCTAATGCCTTCCAGAGATGCGTGTTGTTCATAGTGAAATTTTTTCTAGTTTCCTAGTCCCCTAGTTTCCTAGGTTCCCAGTTAAAAAACAATAAGGGGCAGGCCCATGCCCGCCCCTTGATATCGCAAGATTACTTGCGATTACGATTTCCGTAGCGAGACATAAACTTGTCAACGCGTCCGGCTGTATCTACCAACTTCGACTTACCGGTATAGAACGGGTGCGAAGTGTTCGAGATCTCCAACTTGATCAGCGGATACTCAACGCCGTCAATCGTGATGCTGTCCTTGGTGGCAGCGGTGGAACGGCTGAAGAACTGAGTACCGTCAGACATATCTTTGAAAACTACTACGCGGTAGTTATCGGGATGAATTCCTTTTTTCATAAGTCTTTCTTTAAACTTTAAACGTTAAACTTTAAACTTTAATTACTCAGCTACTACATTGAGCTTGATATCAGCCTTTACCTCACGATGCAAACGTGCCTGAGCAGTGTGCTCACCACACACCTTGATCGGCTCTGCGATGGTGATCACCTTCTTGTCGATGTTGATCTCCAAAGCTGCCAATGCATTCGAGATAGCTGCGGTGGTAACAGTACCGAAGATCTTACCATCCTCGTTTGCTTTTACCTTAACCTCTACTACGGTCTCCTGCAACTTAGCCTCCAAAGCCTGTGCGTCAGCCAACAGCTGAGCCTGCTTGTGCTCTTGTTGCTTGAGGTTCTCTGCCAACTGCTTACGGTTGTGCTCGTTAGCAATGATAGCAATCTTCTGCGGCAACAGGTAGTTGCGGCCATAACCATCTTTTACCTTAACGATGTCGTTCTTGAAACCCAGGTTAGCCAGGTCTTGAATCAGAATTACTTCCATGTTCTTTCCTTTCTTTTTCTTTTGTCTTTTATCTTTCGACTTTCGACTGGGTTATTACTTCATCAAATCGGTTACATAAGGCAGCAATGCCAAGTGGCGTGCTTTCTTAACAGCCTGGGCAACCTTGCGCTGATACTTCAACGAAGTACCCGTGATACGACGAGGCAGAATCTTACCTTGCTCGTTCAGGAACTTCTTCAAGAACTCAGGATCCTTGTAGTCGATATACTTAATACCACTTTTGAGGAAGCGGCAGTATTTCTTCTTCTGCTGACCCTTGGTCTGAGGGGTCAAATAACGAATTTCACTGTTCTGTGCCATAATTAAGCCTCCTCTTTTTTAGAATGGTTACGACGCTTTTCAGCGTACTCAAATGCGTACTTGTCCAGACGAGTAGTCAAGAAGCGAATAATACGCTCGTCACGACACAACTCAGTCTCGAACTTTGCGATGAATACAGGCTCTACGTCAAACTGCAACAGTGCATAGAATCCTGTGGTTTTACCCTGGATAGGATAAGCGAGCTTGCGCATACCCCACTCCTCACGGTTCAGAATGGTGCCACCATTCTCCTTGAGAAGATTCTCGAATTTGTCTACCGCTTCCTTCATCTGTGGCTCAGACAAAACGGGAGTTAACACGAAAGCGGTCTCGTAATGATTTACCATTTGTTAAATCGGTTAATTGTTAATAAATAAATTTTATTTTCTTTCCGCCTAGAAGGGCTTTCTTGTCGTAAGACACTTCCGACGAGCGAGAAAAAGCGTGCAAAGATACAGCTTTTTTCGCATATATGCAAATATTTTTGCGTTTTTTCTTAAAATTCCTTCGCAACGAGCTCAAATGACTCACCTGTCTCGTCTTTTACGCGGAAAATAACCTTCGTCTGTTGCTCGACAAAGATCTCCCACAAATCCGGGTTCGTCTCTGCCAACTGCGTCGAATCCAACAGATTGCCTACCAACGAATGAATGTCCGGCATCAGGTTGTCCTCGGCTGTCAATTCCAGCAAACCGAGATCGTGCTCTGCCTCATCGCTCAACTGACAGTCAAACAGCAACACGCTGTCCTGATAACTAACAGCAACAATCTGGGTGGCATCACTCTCGTCACCCACCATACGACCTACACACGTCGAATCTACCTGATCCACAAACTCAGATACGATAATATTGGGATCTTTACGGCACGAAGCCAAGCCTAATACAACTAATAAAAAAAGTAGAAATTTCTTCATATTCAGTGCACTATATTCAAATTGGACTGCAAAAGTAGTACATATTTTTCACATACGCAAATAATTTTGCATTTTGTGCGCTTTTTTGTGAGATTTGTAAACTATAGTTACTATTCTACCCACAATACCAACCCCTTCAGATACTCTCCCTCCGGATGATAAATATTGATAGGGTGATCCTGAGGCTGATGAAGCTGATGCAAGATCCTGACCTTCCTTCCTACCTGAGCCGCAGCACTGAATACAGCCAACCTGAACGCCTCCTTGTCCACTGCCTGCGAACACGAGAACGTGAACAACAATCCCCCCTCCCTGATCATCTCTATCGCCTTGGCGTTGATGCGCTGATACCCCCGCAACGCGTTCTTCACCGCATCCCGGTGCTTGGCAAAAGCCGGAGGATCTAATATAATAATATTGTACGTACGCCCCTGTGCGCGCATCTTACTCAGATACTCAAACGCGTCCGCAGCCACCGCCGTGTGATTCTTTGCCTCCGGAAAATTACGCGCTACATTCACCTCCACCAAATCAACCGCCTTCTCACTCACGTCCACCGAATCTACACGCTTAGCCCCGCCACGCAATGCATACAACGAGAAACCGCCCGTATAACAGAACATGTTCAACACATCCTTCCCCTTTGCATAACGCTCCACCAAGGATCTGTTCTCACGCTGATCAATGAAAAAGCCCGTCTTCTGACCCCGTAACCAATCAATCCTAAATTCCAACCCGTTTTCCTTCGCCCAAAACTCTTCGTTTTCGACTTTTGACTTTCGACTATCGACTATATATCCCACCTTCTCCCCATCTATCTTGGCCTTAAAAGGCAAGGTGTCGTCCGACTTATAATATACTGCCTCCACCTGCGGTACCTCTGCCACTATCGCTTCCGCAATCCTCACTCTCTCCAGATGCATGCCCACCGAATGGGCCTGCATCACAGCCGTATCAGCATACACATCCACTATCAATCCCGGCAAACCATCCCCCTCACCATGTACCAGCCGATATGTGTCATTGTCCTTCCTTACTAGCCCGATAGCCTCGCGAACCTTATAGGCCTCACCTATACGCTCCCGCCAGAAACCTTCCGCCGGTGCCTCCGCACCAAACTGTAGTATCCTAACCGCTATCGAACCTACCTGCCAATGACCCCAACCCAATACATCACCACTCTTAGACTCAACACACACCAACTCACCCTCGTACGGCTCACCTCCCTGATGATCCGCATCCAACACAATGCGCTCTATCGCACCACTAAACACCCAAGGATGCTGACGAAGCAATGATTGCTCCTTCTTCGCTTTCAAACATACAGTCGTCATTCCACTCCGTGCGTTAAATCGTGATAAGCATGCAAACTCAAGTTGTCACTCACATATTTAAAACTGCGCAGATTAACAAAACCCAACGCCGCTATAAAAGCTAACTCCATATCAAACACACAGTCCCTATACTCCGATACCAATACAAAATCACAGCTTGTATAACATACAGCCTTTCGCCATTCGCCATCTGTCCTTTCGCCTTTCAATTTTAACTCCGGCTCCGGGTACGTCACGTTCGGGTGATTCAGTCGAACCTCACTCACCTCAACCCATGTTCCTAAATCAAAATTGGCACTGCCTGCATAACCGATATTGTACACCTCTGCCTCACGATCCAATCCCTGCAGCGAACGAATAATATTGATGCTACCTACACCGGTAACCAACACCTCCGCGTCCGTCACATCCAAACCAAACCGCTCGGCCGCCTGAGCAATCAACCCACGCTCTCCCTCTTCTGCTATCAAAACATACTTTGCCATAATAACCCTGTCCTAAATTTCAATCCGACTGCAAAGATACTACAATTCTTGCATATATGCAAATTTCAAGAAAAAAATTTGCACAATTCATTTTTTTTCATTACCTTTGCAGCCGATTTTGTACATGCATAGACATCGCTTTTTCATATTACTCACCGCTTGGCTGTTATCCATGCCCGCTCAGGCACAATATGCCGGCAGCGGTAGCTCCGTGTTCAATTTCCTCGATCTGCCCGCTTCTAGCCGTATCAATGCCCTCGGCGGCTCCAACGTCAGCGTCCGCGACGGCGATGTGTCTATGTCCATGTGTAACCCCGCCCTGTTGGGCGAACGCACCGACAAAGTGCTACAACTCAACTTCTCTTACTACCTGCCCGGTACGATGTTCGGCTCCGTCCTCTATGGACACAATTTCCGAGATATTCAGTCGCTTAGCAAGGACTCTACCCGCAAGCCCAACTACTTCGCCGTCGGAGTCCACTACCTCGACTACGGCTATATGCCCTATGCCGATAACCAAGGCAACCAGACAGGAGGATCCTTCGGAGCCAAAGATATACTCATCGACGCCATCTATGCACGACAACTAAGCCCCTATTTCACCATCGGCGTCGCAATCAAACCTATCTATTCCGTCTACGAATCCTACCACTCTTTCGCCATCGGAGCTGACGTTGGAGGACATTTCCAAACCAAGGACTCTACCTTCCAAATGGGACTCGTTCTCCGTAACATAGGATGGCAAGTCAAAGGCTTCTATTCCGATGAAGACGGTACCGCACACGAGATACTGCCACTCAACCTCGAACTCGGACTCAACTACCGATTCGCACATGCGCCTATCCGACTGCATATGACCCTGCACAACCTACAACGATGGAACTTGGGCTACGAGTGGACCAGCCTCGACAAAGATCCTACTACCGGAGATATCATCGACCATGACGTCAAATGGTACGACATGCTCTTCCGACACACTATCTTCGCTATCGATATCGTGCCCAAAAGCGAACGCTTCTACCTCACGCTTAGCTATAACCACCGACGTAGAGCAGAGATGAACCTCTCAGACCAGAAATCACTCGCCGGATTCGGACTCGGAGCCGGCGTACGCATCAAACAAGCCCGAATAGGATTTGCTGTCAGCCAACTCACACGCAACAACTTCTCCTACCAAGCCGGACTATCACTCGACATCAACTCCTTACTCAAATAATATGAAACAGATAGTAGTAGCAATCGACGGCTATTCGTCCTGCGGCAAATCAACTATCGCCAAAGCATTGGCACGCTATGCCGGATATACCTACGTGGACACAGGCGCTATGTACCGCACTATCGCCCTCTATACCCTCCGTCATCAGCTGACCGAACCCGAAGACATCATCGCCCACCTCGACCAGATAACAGTCGGCTTCATCCTCGTCAACGGCGCACAGCATGCTACACTCAACGGCGAAGATGTCGAAGACTCCATCCGCACACTCGAGGTAGGCAACCGAGCGTCACAGATATCACAAATCAAACAAGTGCGCGCCTTCCTCGTCGCTCAACAACAAGCCATGGGAGTCCACAAAGCAATCGTCATGGACGGCCGAGATATCGGCACCGTCGTCTTCCCTAATGCCGAACTCAAACTCTTCCTCACCGCCTCACCCGAGGTGCGGGCACAACGACGCTATGACGAACTGGTGGAGAAAGGTGAACAACCCGATTTCCAAGCCGTGCTGGCCGATGTCAACGATCGCGACTACCGAGACACCCATCGTGCCGAATCGCCTCTGCGTCAAGCCGAGGACGCCATCGTGGTGGACAACAGCCACCTCACGCGCGAAGAGCAGATGGATCTGATCTACGGCCTCTTTGACCAAACAATACAACAATAATCATTACAACATTACAACAATAATCACCATCGACCAACACTCCGGCTTCTGCTTTGGCGTCACTAGAGCGATCACCAAAGCCGAACAAGAGCTCCAATCCGGAGCCCTCTACTGCCTCGGCGACATCGTCCACAATGGACAAGAATGTCAACGCCTCGAGCAACTCGGACTACAGACCATCGACTATGACGACCTGCGCACTCTCCACCACGCACGCGTACTCCTACGAGCACACGGAGAACCACCTTCCACCTACTGGATAGCACAACAACGATCTATCCAGCTCATCGATGCCACCTGCCCGGTTGTCAAAAAACTACAAGACCGCATCCGTAACTGCTACCTCACACACAAGGCCGACTCCACACTACCGCCGCAGATACTCATCTACGGCAAACCCGGACACGCCGAAGTCATCGGACTGCAAGGACAGACACACGATACCGCTATCGTCATCGAATCGCCTAACCAACTCGACCGCATCGATTTCACACGACCCATCTACCTCTTCTCACAAACAACCAAGTCTGTCGAGGGATTCCATGCGCTCGTCGATGCTATCCGGGCACAAATCAAAAATCTAAACTCACCCATCACGCTCGAAGCGCACGACACCATCTGCCGCAACGTCGCCAACCGTGTCGCACAACTTCAAGCCTTTGCACGCAACAACGACATCGTCATCTTCGTCGGAGGCACCAAGTCATCCAACGCACGCGTGCTCTTCAACCATTGTCTCGAGGCGAACCCTAACACCATCTTCATCTCCTCGCCCGACCAACTCATCAACCATCCACTACTACAAAAAACAAATCCCGACTGTCGAGTCGGGATCTGTGGCGCCACCAGCACACCGTTGTGGCTGATGGAGCAGTGTAAAGAGCAGCTGATTAAAGCTCTGCCAAGTACTTAATGGTGCGAACCATCTGGCTGGTGTAGCTGTTCTCGTTGTCGTACCAGCTAACTACCTGTACCTGATAGGTATCGTCGTCGATCTTAGCCACCATAGTCTGGGTAGCGTCGAACAACGAACCAAACTTCATACCGATAACGTCGCTCGATACGATCTCGTCCTCAGTATAACCGAAGCTCTCAGTCTGAGCAGCCTTCATAGCAGCATTGATACCCTCTTTGGTGATGTCTTTGCCCTTAACTACAGCTACCAAGATAGTAGTACTTCCCGTAGGAGTCGGAACGCGTTGTGCGCTACCGATCAACTTGCCGTTCAACTCAGGAATTACCAAACCGATTGCCTTAGCTGCACCCGTCGAGTTAGGAACGATGTTCTGTGCACCTGCACGGCTACGACGCAAATCACCCTTACGTTGCGGACCGTCCAAAATCATCTGGTCACCCGTGTAAGCGTGGATAGTGCTCATGATACCGCTCTGGATAGGAGCGTAAGCGTGCAATGCTGCTGCCATCGGAGCAAGACAGTTGGTCGTACAACTTGCTGCGGAGATAACCTTATCTGCCGGAGTCAGAGTCTTGTGGTTAACGTTGTAAACGATGGTCGGAAGATCGTTACCTGCCGGAGCAGAGATAACTACTTTCTTTGCACCTGCCTGGATATGTGCCTCAGCTTTAGCTTTGCTGGTATAGAAACCGGTGCACTCCAATACTACATCAATACCCAACTTACCCCAAGGCAGCTCAGCTGCATTAGGCATAGCGTAGATAGTGATCTCCTTGCCGTCAACTGTGATCGAACCCGGAACGAGAACGGTCTTGCCATCCTCAGCGAGTTGAGCATCCTTGTAAGCTACAGTGTGCTTGCCCTCACCAAACTTACCTGCGAAACCACCCTGAGCGGTGTCGTACTTCAACAGGTGTGCCAACATCTTCGGGCTGGTCAAGTCGTTGATTGCAACTACCTCATAACCCTCAGCCTCAAACATCTGACGGAATGCCAGACGACCAATACGGCCAAAACCGTTAATTGCTACTTTTGTCATAATTGTGAAAAAATTTATAGTTATTTGTGTATAAATTGTTTTTTTTCTTATTTAGGGTCCCCGAAAATTTTAATTTTTGGGGAAGCGTAGAGTAAGGCGGAGTGTTATAGGAGCTACGTGGTAGCGACTCACACGAGCCTTAACTTAAGCTAAGCGACTGCAAATTTAATACATTTTTTTTATATACTAAAATAAAAAAACGATTTTGCTATCTTATTTTATCAAAATTACTACTGATGCGTTAACTTAAGTAACTTGCTCTGTATATTGTTTATATTCAGCAACTTATGAATATATTCAGACTTTTCGATTTGAAATGAAATATTTTTAATATTTTCTCTTTTGAGTGCTTTAACTCGTCAGAGTTGTGGAGTTTGCGGATAAAAACTATCCGAAAGCTCGCTTGCGAGGAGTTTTTAGCCACAAAGTACACGAAGAGCAAAGCGCAAAAGCACACAAAAGTTATTTTTAATATTTTTTTATAATTATCGCATCAGTACTATATCAAAATCCCCCCGTAACCGGTAACCCGTAACCCATAACCGGTAACCCGTAACCGGTAACCGGTAACCCATAACCCCTTACTTCCTTCCAAAATCCGCCGGTATCTCACCCCATCGATCCGTATCCCACTTCAACACCCTCGTCTCCCACCTATTCTCATGCAACCACTGCTCCGCCTTCCTCAGCATCATAAAAATCTCCTGATTCTCTACCGTACATTCCAACTTCGTCTCCGCATGCCCCTTCTTCAACCACGATAAGGCTGTTCTACTATCCGAATACAACACCCAGTCCAAACGATGCTTCTTTAGGTATGCCAAACCCAACACCAGGGCCAAAAACTCACCTATGTTGTTCGTTCCCGCCTTATACGGACCACGATGAAAAACCTCCGTACCCGTGTCTGCTACTACACCCCTAAACTCCATCAATCCCGGATTGCCACTGCACGCCGCATCTACCGCCAAAGCCGGCAAAACAGGACCTCCCACATTTTCTATATCCAATCCTAACTCTCCCTGCTTACCTTCCTCCTCCTTTGGCTTACGCTTGATATACTCCTCCGGCGAACCGGCCCATGCCTTTTCTGCCTCACTACGAGTGGCAAAACCCTTGTACTTCGCCCCCTCTGCTCCCTTCACACGCTTCTCACACTCATCCCACGAGGCATATATGCCGGGCTCCTTACCCTGCCACACTACATAATATGCCGCTTTTTTCTTACTCATTGTTTTTGTAGTCCCTTTGGGAATCGAACCCAAATTTGAGCTTTAGGAGAGCCCTGTTCTATCCATTGAACTAAGAGACCGTGGGCTTCGCTCGCGGTCTCTTAGATCGTTCGAGCAAAGCGAGATAAGAACTAGCCCCTAGCACCTCCTCGGGAACTCCCCGTACTCCTCGAAGGTGTAATTGAGGAAGTCATTCATCGGTTTGGCAGCTTTGGCGATGTCCACCACTTGGTCCATGAAGTCGGGCGAGCAGACCGTCTCGTCGCTCAGCGGTACCGACACCGTGTACATCTTATGTTTGAGCCATTCGGCATGCACAAAATCGGGATCAAAACCTGCCGGCACTTTCTTAAGACCTGTGCCCCAATAACTGTCAAAATCCTGCGCAAAGTATTTCTTCCATTGGCGGGAACCCATGATCGCCTCCACCTCTTCGTAGTTGGCCTCAATCTCCGAACGGAGAGCTTTGAGCAGCTCCTTGCCCGGATCCCAGATGCCGGCAGCGAACATACACTGACCGGGTTGGATATGTACGTAATAACCGCCTCGCATGGATTTCTTTCCCCATGTCTTGGGTTGTCCCGGCACGCCGGTAGCAGGAAAACAGCCGAACCACTCTTTGTACGGCCGTTTGTCCGCCGAAAAACGGATATCGCGGTTGATGCGCCAGATACAGTCTTTCGCTTGCAGCCCTTTGAGTGTCGGATCGAACGCCGTCAAACGGGAGATATACTCCGTCGTGAACGCTATAAAACGGTCTCGGCACGCTTGGTACCGGGCTCTGTTCGCGTCAAACCAATCTTTGTTGTTATGATCCGCTAACTCTGCTAAAAAATCTAATGTCTCTTTCATCAAATTTGAAATCTTAAATCTTCAATCTTCAATCTCAAATCATAAATCTTAAATCATAAATCATAAATCTTAAATCTTCAATCTTCAATCTTAAATCTTAAATCTGAAATTTGAAATCATAAATCTTAAATCCGTTGCATGCAACGGCGCAGTCCATCCACCCAATAGGGTATCTCCACACCAAACGTCTTCTTAAACTTGCTCTTGTCCAGCACACTATAGTGCGGACGAGGAGTCTTATACCGATACTCGCTCGACAAGATCGGCTTCACCCTACATACTACGCCCGCTTCACGCAAGATCGCTATCGTAAAGTCGTACCAACTGCACACACCCTCGTTCGTATAATGATACACACCCGGCTTCCACTCATCCGCCTCAATCACCGTCATAATAGCCTGCGCCAAATCAGCCGCATACGTCGGAGTACCTATCTGGTCAAACACCACACCCAACTCATCACGCTCCTTACCCAACCTAAGCATCGTCTTCACAAAATTATTTCCATACTCCGAATACAACCATGCCGTCCTTAGTATCACCGCCTCTTTACATACCTCCTGCAATATCTTCTCCCCTTCCAACTTAGTCCGACCATATGACGTCCGCGGACCTACCGCATCCTCCTCACTGCACGGCTTATGCTCATCTCCAGAGAACACATAGTCCGTACTCACATGCACCACTCTCCGGCACGCCTCACCCAGGTTCTTCACCGCTTCTGCATTGATCCTCCGAGCCGTCGCCTCATCCTCTTCAGCCTTGTCCACATTCGTATATGCCGCACAATTGACAATCACATCAATCGACTTCTCCTGCACAAAGGCCGACACCGCAGACCCGTCACATATATCCAATATATACGTGTCAGACGCCTCTACCACGTCCGTGAAATAGTACCGATGACCCGGATACCGATTACTCAGCACCCGCATCTCATTGCCCAATTGGCCATTACTGCCTGTTACGAGTATATTCATCGAATGTCGGATGTTTTTTGTCTTTATCACTGATTATCCGCTGCGCTTCCGGTATACGCCAGTCGATCGCCAAGGTCGGATCATTCAACAAGATCCCACCGTCCGCCTCCGGATGATACAAGTTGTCGCACTTATATGTGAATATCGCACTCTCACTCAATACCGAGAAACCATGCGCAAAACCCCGCGGAATGAAAAACTGACGCTTGTTCTCTTCGCTCAACTCCACCGCATACCACTCTCCGTACGTCTTGCTACCCTCACGCAGATCCACCGCTACATCCAGCACCCTGCCTACCGTACAACATACCAACTTCGCCTGGGCATAAGGCGCACGCTGAAAATGTAAACCACGCACCACACCATAACTCGAACAACTCTGGTTGTCCTGAACAAACTGAGCGTCTATGCCAGCCTCCTTATAACGCTGCTCATTGTACGTCTCTACAAAATAACCGCGAGAGTCGCGAAATACCCTCGGCTCAATCACCAACAATCCCTCAATCGGAGTTTTAATAATATTCATCTTCTATCCAAATTTGGGTGCAAAATTACGAAAAAAACTCAACATACGCAAATTTTATTTGCATATATGCGAAAAAAGTTGTACTTTTGTAGCCGGATTTGAGAATTACAAATGATGCTACCCCTCGATTTTATCGATCATATGCGTCAGCAATTGGGCTCCGAAGCAGACGACCTCTTTCGTTCGCTTAACACCGAATCGCCCGTCAGCATCCGGCTAAACGACAAGCTGGATGTGCTCACTTTCGACTCCGATATAGACGAAGTTCCCTGGCATATCGACGGCTATTACCTCGCATCCAGACCACAGTTCACACTCGACCCCCTCTTCCACGCCGGATGCTACTATGTCCAGGAAGCCGGATCGATGTTCGTCCAACAGGCTCTCGACCAATACGTCAAACCTCAGTCCATCGTGCTCGACCTCTGCGCAGCACCCGGAGGCAAATCGACCCTCATCAGCCAGTTCCTCGGAGACCAAGGACTACTACTCGCCAACGAAGTCGATAGACAACGAGTCTTTATCCTATCCGAAAACATACAGAAATGGGGCAACGGCAACACGATCGTTACCCATAACTCCGCCGAAGAATACGGACGCAAATGCCCTAACCTATTCGATGTTATACTCGTCGATGCTCCCTGCTCCGGTGAAGGTATGTTCCGCAAAGAACCACAAGCACGTGAACAATGGTCCAACCGACTCGTTCAATCCTGCGCCGAGACACAACGACAGATACTCATGTCCGTCTGGGATGCACTCAAACCGGGAGGTGTACTCATCTACTCCACCTGCACCTTCAATCAACACGAGAACGAATATAACGTCCAGTGGATATGCGACTGCCTCGGAGCAGACATACTGCCCCTACAACAAGACCCCTCGTGGAACATAGCCGAAGGTACCGACGGAGTAGGGTACCACTTCTACCCGCATCATACACGCAGCGAAGGATTCTACATCTGCTGCTTGCGCAAACACGAAGAACCATTCACGCCCTTCCGTATCAAAACACCCAAACATCCACTCGCACCTGCAGCCAAACCCGAATACCTCACCCAGGCACAGTCATGGCTGCAACACCCCGACCGATGGGCTATACGATTCACCGAACGATTCGCAACAGCTTACCCCATCCAATACCGCGAACTGGTCGACTACCTGTCCACCTTCCTCACCTGTGTATCTACTGGATTTGGTCTGGCCGAAGAACGAGGCAAAGGTATCGCACCACAACATAGCCTCAGTATGGCCAAAGATATCAAACTCGATGCCTTCCCCAATGTCGCCCTCACACGCGAACAGGCACTCGCCTACTTGCGCACCGAGGCACTCAACCTTTCCGATGTCCCCCTCGGTATCCTCCTTTTGACTTATGAGGGTGTCCCACTCGGCTTCGCGAAGAATGTCGGCAACCGCCAGAACAACCTCTACCCCAACGAGTGGCGTATTCGTCATCTCTAGGTGCATCACCTAACACGTCCGGCAACACTATCCGATCGATCTCCTTGCCCAAGAACTTCTCTATCTTCGACCAATACTTCGCATCCTCCGGACTAACCATCGTCACCGACTCACCGCTGTTCTCCGCACGAGCCGTCCTACCAATCCGGTGAACATAGTCCTCCGCATCACGAGGCACATCATAGTTCACTACCAACGGCACATCCGTCACATCAATCCCCCTCGCTACCACATCCGTTGCCACCAGCACATCCACCTTGCCGTTCCTGTAATCCAACATCACAGCATCCCGCTCCTGCTGCTCTAAATCACTATGCATCGCACGCGCATCAATCCCTATTCCGCGTAACGCACGCGCCAACTCCTTCACACGCTGCTTCTTGCCCGAGAACACAATCACCTTCTTCAAACCCCTGCCTTTCAATAGCCAGCCCAACATGCCCGTCTTCTGACCGTCATACAAACGCACACACTGCTGCTTGATCGTCTTCGGAGGACGAGACACCGCTATCGTCACCTCCTCAGGCTTATGCATGATCGCCTTTGCCAACTTCTTGATCTTATCCGGCATCGTCGCCGAAAACATGATCGTCTGCCTGTCCTTCGGCAAACGCCTCACTATAGTCATGATGTCGTCATAGAATCCCATGTCCAACATCCGGTCAGCCTCGTCCAAAATGAAATACTTCACACCCGAGAAATCAACATCATAGATGTTCATCTGACTCAACAACCGACCCGGCGTCGCTATCACCACATCCGCACCCTTCTGCAATCCACTCACCTGGTTACCCCAACTCCCATTCGTGTCCTTACCACCATAGATAGCTACCGACGAAAACGGCACATACCAACCAAAACCCTCCATCTGCTGGTCTATCTGCTGAGCCAACTCACGAGTCGGGGCCATGATGATAGCATTCAACTTACTCGGATCATGATCATCATACGCCAGATTCGTCAATAGTGGCAACAGATACGCAGCCGTCTTACCCGTACCCGTCTGAGCACAAGCTATCACATCCGCACCACGCAATAGGATAGGTATAGCCTTCTCCTGAATAGGAGTACACTCGTCAAAATGCATGTCCCACAATGCATCCAATACCTCATCCGACAACGCTAACTCATCAAATCCCATCACTAATCACTACAACACTACAACACTACAACAATACAACAATAATCACTACAACAATCCTCAATCCTCCCATCCATCAAAGATCTCCGGCCCATACACATTATCCTCATCCTTATCATGCAACGGCGCCCACAACTGCGCAAAGAACGGATTCTTCTTCGCTACCTCATCCCAGTGCCAAGACACCTGCTTCTCCTTCGGCTCATCCGCATACGGATACGGCATGTCGTACGGACTCCAGTGACCGCCCAACAACACCAGGCGTCTGCCGGCCTTAAACTGCCTGCCTTCTGCATCCTCCCACATATCATTACCCAGCCACTTACCGCCTCTCCAAGCGGCCGCTTTCTGCAACTCCTCATCCGTCAACTCATCCACATCCTTGCTCTCGTCCCAACCGTGATCCAGCAACACCGCCTCCTCACTGTTATGACGAACGTCCAAATGTTTCCAATCTGGTATCGACTCATACGCCTCCAGACTGCCATAGTAAGCCGCAATGCGCTTGGAGACTTTCAACTTTAAACTTTCAACTTTCAACTTTTTCAGCCACCACTGCGTACCATGCTCCTTACTATTGGCCATCACCCACATCGCCAGTTTCACGCAATGAGGCACCAACTTGGCAATACCCGTCTTCGACGCAAACTTGATCCCTGCCGGCAACGACTCTGACTTGGCCATCTGCTTAAAGTATTCCTTCACCGGCACATTCGCCCTGAAGTGAAGCATCTCCTCCAACTTGTCACCATCCAAGTACCACATGCCGTGGAAATTCCTTGTCGTGAACCACTTGGCCTCAAAGATCTGCTCCGGCTTCGGACAACCTATCGCATCCAATAGCAAGCACTCAAACTCATAGTTGCTCAACCTGTATTCAGCACCCGAACCGATGTTATAGTACCTGTTCCAGAACTCCTCCGGCACCTCGTCACGACATACGCGCTCCAGCAACCTCCCGCTGTCTTCCACCGTCGCCCACTCCAGCACACCGCGAATCGGCACATGGAACATGATCGGGTCGTAGTTCTTCAGGATCGCCGGATACAAGATACCCGACTGACGCAGACTAACCCACTTCTTGATACCCGAGTCCGTGATCATCCGCTCCGCCTCCACCTTCGTCAACCCGTAGTGGTCATATGCCGACACACAGATCGGATCGCCTGCCCGGCCCCAGTGCAACGGCTCACGCCTGTCACCCATCTGGGCTACCGAACCTATATACACCACCTTCGGCTGCTTGTCCTCATCCTGCGCCAACACCGCCTTCGTCACATTCTCTGCTGCCGACAGGTTAGTCTTACGCGTCGCCTTCGGACGATAGTCCGCCTGAGGAGACACCATGCCGCCTACGTGCAGCACGATATCCGAACCCGTCACACCCTTCAGCACATCCTCATACTTCGTTAGATCACCCCATACCACCTCCAGATTACTGTGCTCCGCCATCAACGGCGTCAACAAGGACACGTTCTTCTCACTCTTCCTCGCCAAGATCTTCAACGCATAACGCTCCGGGTAACGCAATATCTCTCGCATGCCCGCATAACCCATCGTACCGGTCGCACCGGTCAAAAAAACATTCGTCTTATTCGCCTTCTTCATCGCTGCACCTCCTATTTCTTCTTACTCTTCTTCAACAAAAACTGATCGATGATCTCCTCTATCTGCTCCTTCGGATACAACCCTACCAACTTCTGAGGCTTGCCGTTCATAGGCACGTACAATACCTGAGGGATGCTCGTCACATCAAACCTGTTCGCCGGCTCACGGTCGCGCTCTATGTCTATCTTATAGAAGTCCACCTTGCCCTTGTACTTCTCGCTCAACTCCTCCATGATCGGAGCCAAACGCTTGCACGGACCACACCACGTCGTGTAGAAATCAATCACCATCGGACGCTTGCCCTGGTACTTCCACTCGGCGTTCTTCTCATAGTCAAACACCTCTTTCTTAAACTGAGACGTCGTCATGTACTTCACCTCAGCATGCATCGGCAGCAATCCTATCACTGCCAATAAACCTATTATAATTCCTTTTTTCATATCCATAATTGCTTTTTTATCTCTCGAATCCCCTGCTGCTCTCTCCTTGCCGCTATCCCGGCGAACTCTTTGACGCTGCAAAGATAGTCATTATTTTGCATATATGCAAATTATTCTGCAATTTTTATGCCAATCGCCCCTTTTTCAACACCTTCCTACCAAATCCCCTACCGAATCCGCCTCCCACACACATCCCACATCGCTCTCCTCTACCGAATCCGCCTCCCACACACATCCCACATCGCATCGTCACGCACAATCACTACACCCTCACCCGGCAACATCTTCCGCCCATACGTCTGCCTTGCATCAACTCCCACACCGTCTAACCCTGTCGCTGTCGCACCGGCCGGCGCAACAACGATCGAAAAACGACTATCGTAGACACCTTCCTCCAAATGAACAGCATAAGACCCCCTGCTCAAGTTCGTACACGCCCCCGTCAAACTGTCCGTCAAAATCACATCCACGTCTTGACCCCCTCCGAAGAGAGCTAGACTATAATCGCCTTTTGTCGCTATCGTCATACCGACCGGAATAGTTATTGAGGAAGAATCTGACGGTAAACAATTGGCCGCCAATCGCTCATGCCTAATCTTTGTATAAAGGTTAGCTCGCTGATCATTTAATTCCTTGATCAAATCGTATCCCCAATTAAAGTCGGCAGTAACTCGTGCATTGTCTGTTATGCAGATATATGTTCGGTCGCTTGCCCCATTATCATTGGTTAACTCCAGTCTTAATTCGCGGATTTTGTACTCTTGTGCATCGTAGTTTGCAGGTGCATATAGAGGCTTGGTAATGTCGGTCCAAACGATGGCATTTCCGTTTTGTATGAGATAGGCGTGCGTAGGCAAGAATGTATAGCCATTACCTGATACAACATTGAGTGAGTTGTCTGCAGGATTCCACTCGTATAGGTAGGGAATGCCGTCATCCTCCCGAGTGTAAGTATCAAAGCCCGGCATTCCAATACAGCGCCAATAACTATCCTTAATGCGTCGATCTGCTTCGTCGCCCATCGTAGCAGAAAGATCGATTGTACAGCGGTACGACTCCCCCAGCGCGGGAATAGTCTCGTTAGCAGTAGTGATAGCCGATATGCTGGTTGTGGCAGGAAAATATAGAGTGGCAATATCTCGATGCTGCCACACTTCCTCATTGTCCGCAGCCATTTGTATTGCATTTAGTTGCAGCAAGTAGCCTTGACCGGCGTGTAGCACAGAGTCAGTATCATCTATCATTACCCAATTGCTTTCGCGTTCGGCAAAGAAACCCTCTTCTGCACGCCCTTTGCCATCATAGTAGCATATGCGCCAGTGCGTACCCACTGTGCCGATGCCATATATATCTGCCACCTGTACATCAAAAGGAAATGAAATGAAGTAGTTATATCGCTCGTATGAACTCAAATTGTTGTTATTAAGTGTGCTGCGGCTGAAACGCATTGCACCATAGGCTTTGCCTGCATCTGCTGTAATATCCGTACGTTCACCACTACCTTGTGCATCGCGCATTAATACCACATCAGCATCAGACGGATGTAGAACAATAGGGTATACATAATAACTATCTAATACTCCGCCACATAGATAGCCGGAATGCAGAGATACTTTGATGTAATAGGTACCGGCAGCACTGGGTGTAGTGCACGTTACAGCGTTTGCACCTGCAAGTGGCGCGCGGTTAAATGTGATGTCATCCATATCGTGTGCACACTCGAAATCGGTATACATTCCCCAACACACATACACGTTGCCATCCGGTACAGATGATATAGTCGGCACAACAGTTATTTCATTGCCTGCCTGAATAGCGGAAGGGCTATAGCTAAGTGCTGTAACATTGGCTTGAATTGCCACACTAAAAAGAAGCGTCAGGGCAGTAAGTTTATTTTTTTTCCGCCGGAACATGATCCATAAACAACATAAAGCCGAATAGATAGCTAGTGGCCATGGTTCACCGATGGGCGCGTTCTTGCTAAGAGTAGTGCCTCCAACATCAGGTGTGCTGGCCCATCCTTCAGAACTGGAGTATATTTTTACCCGTCGCGTAGATTCTTGTGATGCCATAGTGCCAATTTCTGTATATTCGGAAGGCAATTTGTTATTGAAAGGTTCATACACCCTGCCGTTGTGTGCATCGCCGGTGTAATAAGAAGTTTGATTGTACATTGTATGTTTTTTATTAATGATTAAATTTTTTCTGCTAAACGAAGGCAAAGGTACTAATAAATTTTCAATTACGCAAGAATTTATACAATAAATTTGCACATATGCATTTTTTTTACTAACTTTGCAGCCGATTTGTAATTTAGGAATGCTATGACTATATTTCGCAAAATACTATTGACTATATGCGCACTCATTACCAGCGCATACATGACCGCACAAAACAACATCATCGACGAGGTTATCTGGATCGTCGGAGACGAGGCTATTCTACGCAGCGAAGTCGAGGAAGAAAGATTGCGCGCCGAATATGAAGGACAAGAACTCAAAGGGGACCCGTATTGCATCATCCCAGAACAAATGGCTATCCAAAAACTCTTCCTACACCAGGCTGAACTCGATTCTATCACCGTCAACGAATCAACCGTCAGCCACCAGGTCGACATGAGACTCAACTACTACATCTCACAAATCGGATCTAAAGAGAAAATGGAAGAGTACTTCCGCAAAACCAGCTCCGAAATCAGAGAAGAAATGATGACCGCCGTACGAAACCAAATGATCATCCAACAAATGCAATCCAAACTCACGGAGAACATCAAACCTACTCCGGCAGAAATCCGCCGATACTATAAAACCCTGCCCGAAGATAGCCTGCCGATGATGCCGGCACAAGTGGAAGTGCAAATCATCAGCTTCGAACCACTCGTCCCCGCCGAAGAAACCGAACGCATCAAAGCACGACTCCGCGAGTTTACCGAACGCGTCACATCAGGAAGCGCACAATTCTCTATGCTCGCACGTATGTACTCCGAAGACACCGAAAGCGCTAAACGAGGAGGCGAACTCGGATTCGTCGGACGTGGACAACTCGTCGACGAATTCGCCGAAGCTGCCTTCGCTCTCAATGACCCCAAGAAAGTGTCACGCATCGTTCATACAGAGTACGGATACCATATCATCCAACTCATCGAGAAAAAAGGCGACCGCATCAACTGCCGACATATCTTGCTACGACCACGTATATCCGACGAAGACAAATCACGCTCGCTACAACGACTCGACTCTATCAAACAACTGATCGACACCGGAGCACTCGATTTCAACCGAGCCGTCATGCTCTATTCGCAAGACAAGAACACTGCCATGAATGCAGGCGTCATGATCAACCCTAACACCGGCTCCTCAGCCTTCGAATATAAGGATCTGGCACCCGAAATAGCCAAACTCGTCTACACTATGCACGAAGGAGAAATCTCCGAACCTTTCACGATGATGGACGAGACCAAAAACCGAGAGGTCTGCGCCATCGTACGGGTCAAGAAAAAGACAGATGTACACCGAGCTAACCTCGAAGACGACTTCCAAACGATCCGCTCCATGCTCGAGCAAAAACTCTCTGCCGAATTCATACAACAGTGGATAGAAAAGAAACAACGCTCCACTTTCGTCCAAATAGACCCTAAATGGTCCGGATGTGACTTCCAATACCCGGGCTGGATACACGACTAACAAGACCCACTAACAAGACCCACTAACACCCATCACTAACACCCACCACTAACATCCACCACTAACACCCACCACTAACACCCACCGGCTCCACTAACATGCGCTTGCGGCTTATTCACATACTCCTCCTTCTCTGGTTGCTAGGCTGTCCCGCCTCTGCCTTCGCTCAGAAGACTATTCGTCTGCTCCACTCAGACAGCCTCAACTATGACCAAAGCCGTAACAACGCCGCCAAAATCCTTCGAGGCAACGTCGTCTTCAAACACGACGACGCAATCCTCTACTGCGACAGCGCCTACTTCTACGAATCAGCCAACTCCCTCGATGCATACGGACACGTACGTATGCTACAAGGAGACAGCATCTTCGTCTACGGCGAAATCCTCTTCTACAACGGCAACACACGCATTGCCGAACTCAAACACCATGTCCGCATGGTACACCAGTCCTACACCCTCACACAACTGGCTGCCGACAGCGTCACCTATAACCGCAACCAAGGCGTCGCCTATTTCACACGAGGAGGTGTCATCAAAGATGAGGTCAACACCCTGCGTGCTACACGAGGACAATACACCCCTAACACACACCAGTCTATCTTCTACGACAACATCCACCTCACACATCCTAAGTTTATCCTCGAGGCCGATACACTCCACTACAACACCTCCAGCCACATCGCCCAACTACAGGGACCAACGAACATCGACTACGAAGCCGAAACACATATATTCAGCACCCGAGGATGGTATAACACCCAAACCGAACAATCCATGCTACTCGACCGCTCGATTGTCACCCACCAAACCGGACAGACAATGACCGGAGACACCATCTTCTACGACAAACGCAACAAGTTCGGACGACTCTTTGGACAAATGCACCTCACCGACTCCGCACAACAAAAAACACTCTACGGCAACTACGGCGAGATGTGGGAGAAAGACAAACGGGGATATGCCACCAAACAAGCACTACTCGTCGACTGGTCAGACTCCATCTGGACCTATATGCACGGCGACACCCTCCGCACCGAAGACATCCCCTACCAAGACACTGTCACCAATTGGGTGCGCGGATACCGCAACGTCCGCATCTATCGAACCGACGCACAAGCTGTTTGCGACTCTGCCAGCTGGATGGAAGCGGATAGCATCCTGCGACTCTATTACGATCCCGTTAGCTGGCAAGACGACATGCAGTTCTCGGCCGATAGCGTACAGATCTACATCGAAAACGGAACCGTCGCCCGTATATGCGGACAAGGCAATGCTTTTGCGGTACAACATGAGGTCAAAGACTATTACAACCAATGCGCCGGAAAAGAAATGACCGCCTATATCGAAGACGACACCTTGCGACGCGTCGATATCAACGCCAATGCCCAAACCATCTTCTTCCCCAAAGAAGACGACGGATCCTATGTGGGCATGAACGTCACTGAGTCCAACTTCATCAAAGTCTTTTTTGAACATAAAGAAGTGGATCACTCCGTCTTCACCAGTCAGTCCAAGTGTACGCTCTACCCCATGAACAAAATCCCTGGCGGTAAAGACCGACTGTCGGCATTCTTCTGGGCAGCCAATGAGCGTCCACGAAAACCCGGAGCCGTTCTCAAACATCCCAAACGCACCAAACGACCCGTAGGTACCGTCAGCGCCTCCGCACCCGAAGAAGACAGCAAATAAATCATTACAACAATACAACAATAAATCATTACAACAATAAATCATGAAACGTATATTTTTCACCCTCACCCTCTGCCTCGGCATACTTACCGCCATGGCAGCAGACATGCCCAAACAAGGCTTTGGTTTTCAAATTGGCTACGCACAGCCTACCTTGCGTTTGAACTCTGATAATACCCTCTATCCCAGAGACTCGCTCATCAACATCACCCAACTCCATGGTCTCAAAGTTGGTGTAGTCTATGACTGCAGCTATTGGAAAGGACTTGGCTCATCCATCGGTATAAACTACACCTTTGCTGCCAAAACAACCGGATGGCAACCCGCCGGCACTCTCACTCGCTACCCCGAATACCGCCACTCGTATATGTATCACCAAGTGGAGGCTTTTGTCGATTGGCAGTACAAGTTCGAGATCGCCAAAGAGACCTATCTTATGCTCTATACCGGGCCGACTATCCAATGTGGAATAGCGCTGTACGACAAGAAAGAGACGCGTGAAGACATCACAGGTCTTAACCTCCACGCAGAAAGCACCCGAAACCGCTACACCGACGATGACCCCAACTATATCCTCCGTCGTGTCAACGTGACATGGGGAGTAGGCGCCGGCTTCCAATACAAACGCTACTTCATCCGCGGCGGATACGACTTCGGTATCATCAACCCATACAAGAACGATTACTACACCAACTCTATTACTGGAGAAAGAATGGATCGATATACCCGTGGTCGTTTTGACCAATGGGAAATTAAAATTGGAGCATACCTCTTATATCAATGATTCCACGCGAGACGATTGATAGGATCTACGAAGCCGCCAAGATAGAAGATATCGTTAGCGACTATGTCAAACTGCACCGCCGAGGCGCCAACTTGATCGGACTGTGCCCGTTCCATAACGAGAAAACGGGCTCGTTCACCGTCAGTCCCTCCAAAGGTATATACAAGTGCTTCGGCTGCGGAGCAAGCGGACATGCTGTCAAGTTCGTCCAAGAAATAGAACAATGCTCCTACACCGAAGCTCTCAAACAAGTAGCTAAACGATACCATATTCAGGTCGAAGACCGCCAACTCACAGCCGAAGAACAACAACGACAAGATGACCGAGAGTCAATGTTCGTCATCAACGACTTCGCCAACCAATGGTTCCAACGCCAACTATGGGAAACCGAAGAAGGACAAGCTGTCGGACTCGGATACTTCCGCGAACGGGGACTGCGCGATGATATAATCCGTAAGTTTCAACTCGGATACTCGCCGGAGAAAGGGAACCCGCTCGCCAAAGAACTACTCAAGCAGGGATACAAAAAACAATTTATCCTTAATGACGTCGACACCAAAATAGGTACCGGTATATGCGGACATAGCCAACAAGACGACCGACTATATGACCGCTTCCGAGATCGCGTCATCTTCCCTATCCACTCTGTCAGCGGCAAAACAGTAGGCTTTGCGGGACGTATACTCAAAAAGAAAGACAACGTCGGTAAATACGTCAACTCGCCCGATTCAATCATCTACTCCAAAACACGCGAACTGTATGGCATATTCATTGCCAAACAAGCAATCTCGCGTGCTGATCTATGCTACCTCGTAGAGGGACAGATGGACGTCATATCAATGCATCAAGCAGGCATAGAAAACGTCGTGGCCAGCGGAGGAACAGCCCTCACCAAGCCACAGATACTGCTCATCAAACGGTTCACGTCCAACATCACCGTCCTCTACGATGGTGATGCCGCCGGAATACATGCAGCTCTTAGGGGTATAGACATGTTCCTTGCCGAAGGCTTCCATGTGCAAGTGGTCCTGCTGCCTGACGGAGAAGATCCGGATAGTTTTGCACGCTCGCACAATGCCTCCGAACTGATTGACTATATCGAGCAACACAAAACGGATTTTATCCGCTTCAAAGTGGACTTACTCAAATCACAAGCAGCCAACGATCCGCAATCTAGAGCCAACCTCATCAAGGACATCACGGTCTCCATAGCCCAGATACCTGATCGCATCACACGACAAGTCTATATCAGCGACACTGCCGCGCGAATGCACATCAAAGAGTTTCTGCTTCTTGATGAGGTGCGCAAATTGCGTAGAGAAATGTATGCCAAAGACAAGCCCGCAGCAGAAACGCCGGCTGCCACGCAAACGACAGAACAACCTAACGAGCAGGCAGTCCTTACACCACCTGTCGGCAATCAGCCGCTCAACAATGCCCTTCTTGCTACATACCGCAATTTGCTGCAAGTCATTATTCGATATGGAGAGAAACCCTTATACCAACTCCAAGATGGCAGTATCTGTTCTGTAGGCAATTATATCCTTCAGGAACTACAGAATGATAGCGTTACAGCTCCTACACCGCTATATCAAAAGATCATAGATGAGTTCATCGCTCACCAGCACGACGAGGGGTTTGAAGCATCAAACTACTTTAAATTCCACCCTGACAGCGAGATCAGCGCCTTGGCGATCGACCTCATCGCTGATAAATATCAACTCAGCACTATTTATAGCAAACAGTCTATCTCGGAGAATGTGAAACGTGAGGTCAAAATGCCAACAGACGAAGATCATCTGCCTGCATTAATCACCAAACTATTGCTTGAACTAAAACTCTCTCTGATCGATCAACGTATCGAGCAAATGGCTGCAGCTATCAAACAAGCACAAGACTCAAATGACTGGGAACGACAACGAATACTGCTCGCAGAACAGCCAAACCTGTTAGATATACGAAATCAAATCTGCCGTCAACTCGGACAACGTGTCATTATATAAAACAACATGCTATTCAACCAAATCGCATATGGAACTATCCACTCGCGACGATTAGGAACGAGCCTAGGCCTGGAAATTATGCCGCTGGATCATAAACTGTGCACATTCAACTGCGTCTATTGTGAATGCGGTTGGAACACACCCGTGTCACACCCCGTTCTCCCTACACGCCAAGAAGTACACGACGCCCTCCAGACCAAGCTGGCAGACATGAAACGCCATAACGAGCCCTTGGACGTTATCACTTTTTCCGGTAATGGAGAACCCACCCTCCATCCTGATTTCAAAGCCATCATCGAGGACACTTGCACCCTACGAGATCAGTACTACCCGGCTGTCAAAGTGTCGGTTCTCTCCAACGCTACCCAACTCGGCAGAACCGATGTCGTACAAGCACTACGCCTATGCGACAAGCGAATACTCAAACTCGATGCTGCCACCGACACCATGATGCGACGCATCGACCTGCCGGTTAACCCACAACTCACTGTAGAGACTATTCTCCGATGGCTTGAGCAGTTTGACGGCGATTTTATCCTACAGACATGCTTCCTGCGTGGCGAGCACAACGGTCTGCCTATAGACAACACCACTCCCAATGAACTGCAAGCTTGGTATGCCGCAGTAGATCGTGTACATCCCAAACAGATCATGATCTATGTCATCGACCGAAAAACACCCGAAGAGCACTTGGAGAAGATTGCACCCCAGACAATGCATGCTATAGCTCAACCACTACAACAAAAAGGATACGACGTCATTATATCATGCTGATTCTAGTAGCACCACTCAACTGGGGACTCGGACACGCTTCCCGATGCATCCCTCTCATTCATCGCTTCCTCAACGAAGGACACGATGTGATGTTGGGCGGCGACGGTGAGAGCCTTACATTGTTAAAACAACATTTCCCACAACTGCCCGTCCTATGCTTAGCCACACTCAACATCCGCTATAGCCGATCACCTAGGCAGACTAGGGCCGTTCTACGCGCCCTACCACAACTCCTGCGCAATGCCCTCCAGGACCACTATATCCTCAAAGATTGCTTGCGTACTACGCCTATTGACAAAGTCATTTCCGACAATCGTTTTGGTCTATACTCTCCCAAAACGCATTGTGTCTACATCACCCACCAAATCCATATCCGACTACCTCGCACATGGCGATGGGCTGAACCCATAGCCAATGCCTTGCACACGCGCATATATAAAAGGTACAACGAGTTATGGATCCCAGACTATGAGGACCTCTCTTGTAGTCTGGCCGGTGATTTGAGCCACCCTGCTCCTACCACTCCTCAAACCCAATATATTGGCCCCCTAAGTCGCTTTAGTCTTCCTGCACAAACAGCAACTACAGACCTGCAAGCAGATGTGGTAGCTGTCCTCAGCGGACTCGAACCGCAGCGAACCATCATCGAACAACAACTAATACAACGATTTGCAGATTCTCAAGAACAAGTGCTAATCATACAGGGACTGGTTAATCGTCCCAAAACACGTATCCATCGTCGCAATATAACCATCATCCCGCATCTCCCGGACTCAGAACTGCTACCGATCCTGCAACAAGCCCACACTATCATTGCAAGGTCCGGCTACTCCACTATCATGGATCTACACACATTAGGAATGTTACCAAAAGCCGAACTGATTCCTACTCCCGGACAGCCCGAACAGGAATATTTGGCAACACATATAAAACATTTTATCACTAACTCAATTATTAACAATTAAATTTTTATTCTTATGAAAAAAATTTGTACTATTCTTTGCGCTGCTCTGATGAGCATGAGCGTAATGGCTGGTGAGCACGAGATTGGTGCTATCGTCGGCGGTCTTAACGGTGTAAGCTACAAGTATTGGTTCACCGATCAACTCGCTGTACAAGCTGACTTGGCTGTAGGCCTCACACAAGCAGCTTCAGGTCTCAAAGATCTCGAAGGCAAGTATCAAGTTTACGACTTCAGCATGTACGACTTCACGTTGAATCCAAACTTCTTGTACCACATTGCTCTGCCGGCTGACGTTAAACTCTATGCAGGTGGCGGTTTCAACATCGGTTTTATGAATTCACCTATCGACAACACCTATGCTGAAAACTTAGCAGGCAAATTCGGTGCTAACGCTATTATTGGTGCACAATATAACATAAGCGGTGTACCATTGTCTCTGTCCCTGGATTTCCGTCCGGGTTATGGCCTCGGCTTCAAGTCTTATGAAAACAATCATATGGAGCACTTCAACTTCTTTGATTGGAAACTCGGTTTCGCGGTGCGTTACTGCTTGTAAACCCTTATACACAAAAACATCCTGTGCTTCGCAACACAGGATGTTTTTTTATACTCCTTATACTCCTTATACTCCTTATACTCCTTGTCCTCCTTATACTCCTTATACTCCTTGTCCCCTTAAAACATCTTTCCTAAACCTTTCATCGCTGCCATGACATTCTCTCTCGATGTGGCCAGGTTTATCCGCACAAACCCTTCTACACCATACATCGTGGACGGATTGAAGAGGATATTTTCCTTCTCTTGTAACTTTTGGCATAACTCATCGGATTTCATCCCGTCAGGTAACTTCACCCATGCCAAATAAGTGCCCTCCATCTTGGTATCTACCAAAGGTAGGTTGTTTTGCTCAATATATTCGCGCACAAAACACCAATTGCCATATACCAACTCCATCAACTCATCTATCCACTCTTCGCTCTCATTATACGCCGCCATCAACGTATAGACTGCAAAAGCATTCAAATTACCCGTCTCGTTTTTATCCAACGCTTGGCGGATAAGCGTCTCTGCCTTAGCATCCGGGCAATAGATGTTTGCACATTGCAACCCCGCTATATTAAATGCCTTAGAAGGAGAAGTGCAAATACAGTATCGATCATTCTCAGCCACCGTCGCATACGGTGTATAGGTATATCCGGGGAATGCAAACTCACAATGAATCTCATCGGCTATAACAAACACATCCTCTTTTGCACAAATCTGCGCCATACGCTGCAATTCCTCATGAGTCCATACACGCCCCGTCGGATTGTGAGGATTGCACAATATCATCGCCTTCACCCCTTTAATCTTCTTCTCAAAATCCTCCCAGTCTATCTCATAGTGATGATCCACATACTTCAATGGCGATTCTACCAACTCACACTCTGCATTCACTAAACACCTAAAAAAACAGTTATACGCCGGCGTATGCATCAGAACCTTATCTCCCGGTTTAGTCATCGCGCGCAATATAGCGGCGACTGCCGGTACAACGCCTATACTCGGTATCACACATTCTTTGCGAATATTGGTCCATTCATGCCGACGAGCAAACCAGTTTACTACTGCCTCATAGTACGCTTCCGGCACATACGCGTACCCGAAAACGCCATGCTCTAAACGATGATGCAATGCTTTAAGAATAGCGGGTGCTGCTTCAAAATCCATGTCTGCCACCCACAACGGGAGAGCACCCTTAACACATTCGGAATCCCACTTATAGCAATCCGAACCGCGACGGTTAATGTATTTTATCATGGTATTATCTTAGATAGATTCTTCTACTCAAAAGCGATAACTGAATGACGTGTACCAACCCCATTCCCACATGTGACGATCATTGCTCAGTCTTACTTGGTTATTCAACCCGAAATCGTATCCTGCTTGCAATCTGTATCTATCCCACTCAAATCCTCCTCCTACACCTAATTGTATGTTTGCGCGAATGAGCTCCTCTTGCATTCTGTCATATGGCTCCACATGTATACCTTCCGCTTGCATCCACTCCTTGTTCTTGTCTGACAAATGTGTCTCCATATAGTCATTCTCTGCCAAACCTATATGCAACTGCGGACCACCATAGAAGAACATATTCAATTGTTTCCACAACGGTATGGTATAAAAACAACGCACCGGTATAGTCAAGTTATGCTCCAATACACGATGGAGGATGTACTCTGTTTGCACCGACGGAGCATCCAGCGAACGCCAATGCTGTTCCTGACGTCCGTACGCCAAGGAATAAAGCAAACCTGTTTGCATAGAGAAATGACGCGGCAGCAGAAAAGTGAACGTAGCACCTAACCGTGCACCATGAAGAAACATGTCCGGATAGGTCAGGTTGGAGCTCCTCTGTTGATTCTGGATGTATCCCGCCTCAAACCTATACTCCACACCAAAATGATATACCTCTTCTACCTTCTGTTTGCGAGTCGGATCAAAAAAACTATTGTCTGCACGTTGCATGTTCGGCTCTTGAGCCATCAAAAGCGACGCACTGGCTATACACAATAATACGAATAATTTCCTCATAAATGAACTTTTTGGGACTGCAAAGATACTCAATTTTGGCGAAATATGCAATAATATTTATTTTTTTTGCGTTTTTTCTTAAAAAAATTTGCATATTTCAACAAAAAGCAGTACTTTTGTACCCGCTTTTCGCACAAAGGTCTATTCGTCTATCGGCTAGGACAAGAGATTTTCATTCTCTAAAGAGGGGTTCGACTCCCCTATAGACTACAAAATTATTAATTGTATAACGTTTTTATAATATTAATTTAGCACATGGCTAATCATAAGTCATCTTTGAAGAGAATTCGCCAAACGGCTACTCGTAAGGCACACAATCACTATTATGCAAAAACTGCACGCAATGCAGTTCGCGATTTGCGCGCTACTACCGACAAGGCTGCAGCAGCTGCTGCTCTGCCTAAGGTTGCTTCGATGTTGGACAAACTCGCTAAGCGCAATATCATCCATACCAATAAGGCTGCTAACCTCAAGTCGAAGTTAGCGGTTTATGTTAACAAACTCGCGTAAGTAGTTTATTCTCTTATACACAAAGGGACTACCAATAGTAGTCCCCTTTTTGCGTATCTATACTGACGTGTCCGTCAGTGCGCCTCCAGCCAGTTGGCTCCTACTCCGCAGTCGGCTATTAAAGGAACAGACAAATGCACGGCATTCTGCATCTCTCCTACCACTATCTCACGCACTCTCTCAACCTCATCCTGTGGCACATTGAAATTCAACTCATCGTGCACCTGCATAATCATCTGTGCTTTCAGACCCTCTGCCTGCAAACGGCGATAGATACTGATCATCGCTATCTTGATAATATCAGCTGCCGTCCCTTGAATAGGAGCATTCACGGCATTACGCTCTGCAAAAGCACGCACTGTCGCGTTGTGAGACAAGATATCTGGTAGATAACGTTTCCTGCCAAACAAAGTCTGTGCATATCCTTGCGCACGCGCCTTCTCCTTCTGGCTCTCGATATAATCAATCACCTTCGGAAAAGCCTCAAAATAGCCATCAATCAACGCTTTTGCCTCTGCTCTCGAACAATCCAGTTGTTGACTAAGTCCAAATGCGGAGATTCCATAAATAATGCCAAAATTGGCTGTCTTTGCACGCCTTCTTTGATCGGCTGTAACATCCTCTATCGGACAATGAAAAATCTTTGCTGCTGTAGCAGCATGTACATCCTGACCGCTTAAGAAAGCCTGTCTCAAATGCTCATCTCCGGAGAAGTGTGCCAACAAACGTAATTCAATCTGGCTGTAGTCTGCTGACAAGAACAGACACCCGTCGTCCGGTATCACAGCTTCACGAATCAGTTTACCTCGTTCTGAACGAATCGGTAGGTTCTGTAAATTCGGATTAGACGAACTAAGGCGTCCGGTTGCCGTCACAGTCTGATTATAGGTGGTATGTATCTTACCCGTCTGTGGATTAATATACCCTGGTAATGTAGATACATATGTGGAAATCAACTTCTTCAACTCACGATAATCCAAGATCTTACCTACTATTGGATGACGATCCTTGATGCCCAACAATACATCCTCAGAGGTGGAATATTGCCCTGTCTTCGATTTTTTGACCTTGTCGCTCAAATGCATCGTATCAAACAGCAAATCGCCTACTTGCTTAGGAGAATTAATATTAAACGGTTTTTCAGCCAATCGATATATCTCCTGTTCAAGTTCATTCAACTCTGCTGTCAATTGTTGTTCTGCTTGCTTCAACTTGCTCACATTGACACGTACCCCCGCTTTTTCCATATCTCTCAGCACCTGTACCAATGGTAACTCCACTTCGTTATACAGATTCCACAAATCCGTATCCGCTTTCAGCAGCTCCCACTGCGGTGCCACATGAGGATTGTATGCTACTTCAGGATTGAGCAGATACTGGCACAAACGTGCCTCAGTCTCCTGCTGCATCTCTTCTTCTGTTTTTGGGGTAGGCGCCTCAGGCTCCTCGGCAAAGAGGTCTAAGGTGGCTTCAGCCGGTTTAACCTTTATCGGCTTCTCTTTCTTAACTTCCTCTTTCTTCAACAACGAATAAAACTCCAACTCTCTATATAACCCGCTCAAAGCTCCCTCATCCGGTTCCTTATACGTTAGTTTATTCTCATCGAACACAATAGGCACATCGGTACGTATAGTAGCCAAAAAACGTGAAAAACGAATCTGTTCCGCCTGAGTTTGTACCTTCTGTTGCAACGCTCCTTTCAGCAAATGAGTGTTCTCCAATAGATTGTCTATGCTGCCAAACTGTTGCAACAACTGCACCGCTGTCTTCTCACCTACACCTTTGCATCCGGGGATATTATCACTCGCATCACCCATCAAGCCCAGCAAATCGATCACTTGCGCTTGGTTGGTGATTCCATACTTACCACACACCTCTGCCACTCCCATCTGCTCAAAACCTCCTGTATGACGCGGACGATACATAAATATATGATCCGATACCAGCTGTCCATAGTCTTTATCGGGTGTAGCCATATACACAGTAAAACCTTGTTTCTCTGCTTGCTTAGCTAATGTACCAATGACATCGTCTGCTTCAAAACCATCCACCTCTAAGGCAGAGATATTCTTTGCTGCCAACAGACGCTTAATCACGGGTACCGCTCTCTTAATATCCTCTGGAGTTTCCTCACGCTGCGCTTTATATGCCTCAAAAGCCTCGTGGCGAAAAGTCTTGCCATGCGGATCAAAAGCCACAGCTAAATGCGTTGGCTTGATCTTACGCACAAGATCCTCTAACGTATTCGCAAATCCATATATAGCAGAGGTGTTCTCTCCTTTGGAGTTCATACGAGGAGCACGGATAAATGCATAGTAAGCGCGATATATCATCGCATATGCATCAATCAAAAGAAGTGTTTTCATAATTTACTAGTTAATCATTTACCATTGAATGGGGGTAATACCGTTCTTGACCAAATAGTTGTTGGCAGCCGAAAAATGACCACAACCATCAAAACCTCTATATACTGACAAAGGAGATGGATGACTCGTCTGCAATACCAAATGCTTGCGACGATCGATAAACTTACCCTTCCGTTGTGCATACGATCCCCATAACATAAACACCACATGCTCACGATCACGATTCAGAGCCTCGATAGCAGCGTCTGTTAACTCTTCCCATCCTTTACCCTGATGCGACCCTGGCTGATGCGCCTCCACGGTCAAGGTGGCATTCAGTAGTAATACTCCTTGATCAGCCCATCGTTGCAAATTACCCGACCTCGGTATGGGTGTTCCTAAGTCTCGATGAATCTCCTTATAAATATTCTGCAACGACGGAGGAATTGCCACTCCCTCATTCACCGAAAAGCACAGACCATGTGCTTGACCAACATCATGATACGGATCTTGACCAAGTATTACTACTTTGACCTGGTCAAATGGACATGAGTCGAATGCATTAAAAATCAGACCTGCCGGTGGAAAACACTGGCGGGTCTGATATGCTTGACGCACATATTGAGTGAGGAGCTCAAAATAAGGTTTGTCAAACTCCGTCTGCAATACTTTGCGCCATGACTCCTCGATACGTACGTTCATCTACTTGTTATTTTGCGTTTTAACCTAAATATAGCGTTCAATACTTAGTCAACAATCAACATGGCATCGCCATAATCACCAAATCGGTACCCTTCTTTGACGGCTTCGTTGTATGCATTCATCACCTCTTCATAGCCTCCAAAAGCAGCCACCATCAGCAACTGACTTGACATTGGCATATATAGGTTTACAAAGAAACTATTGGCTGCCATGAAGGAATAAGGGGGATAGAGGAACTTGTTTGTCCATCCATCATACGGCTTGATATGTCCACCTGTACCAGCCACATGTTCCAAGGCACGCATTATCTCTGTTCCTACGGCGCAGATACGGCGCTCTTTTTCACGAGCTTTCTCCACGATATCCACACACTGTTGAGAAATCATGATTCGCTCCGAATCAGACTTAAACTTAGTCAAATCCTCTACGTCTACCTGACGGAAATTGCCCAAAGACATATGCGATGTCATAAACGCAAACTCAAAGCCCTGAATCTCCATACGTTTAAGCAACTGTTTGGAGAAATGCAAACAAGCAGCTGGAGCTGCTACAGCACCTTCGTTACGGGCAAAAACAGATTGATAACGCTCATAGTCCATCTCGTCAATTGGCTGACCACGGAATACTTCGTCGAACTCTTTCTGCAATTCGGCAGACAATGGTCGGTGAATATACTTTGGTAGCGGTGTTGAACCCAAGGAATAGAGTTTCTTAGTAAATTCTTCCTCCGTATAATCAGTCAGAAAACGGAATGTTCGGCCACGAGACGTCACATTATCTATCACTTCAGCGATGATAGTAGGGTCCTCGTCAAAGAACAGTTTATTACCTACACGTATCTTGCGTGCAGGATCTACCAATACATCCCAAAAACGGTTGGTATGGCTCAACTCTCGCAACAAGAATACCTCTATATTGGCATTAGTCTTCTCTTTTTTTGCATACAGACGTGCAGGGACAACCTTTGTATCATTGAATACAAACGTGTCGCCCTCATCAAATAATGAGAGAATGTCCTTTACCTGTTTATGCTCTATCTCACCTGTCTTGCGATGCAACACTAACATGCGTGCATCTTCGCGATAAAGGCTTGGAAACTGAGCTATCTGTTCTTCCGGTAATTTAAAACGGAACTGACTCAGTTTTAAATCATTTGACTTATACATAGTGTTTAGTTGTTTATTTCTATTTGTGGTTCCTCGCGTAGCATTTGGGAGAATTGCTCAATAGTCATACAATCCTCAACCCGTATCTTACCGACCCTTATTCGGCGCAAAGATGTTAGAAAAGCACCGCTGTTTAAGCGTTCGCCTATGTCGCGTGCCAAAGCTCGAATATAAGTTCCCTTTGAGCAGACAACACGGATGCTTAGTTGCATCTTCTCCTTATCAAAATCCCTCACTTCTATCTCGTCTATGACCAGCAACTTGGGCTTCAATTCTACTGTTTCTCCTTGCCTAGCCAATTGATAGGCTCGTTTCCCATCTACCCACACTGCGGAATACATTGGCGGTGTCTGCCACTGTTCACCCAAAAACTGAGGTATTACTTCATCTATCAACGCACGATCAATATGCTGTGTCGGATAGGTTTTGTCCACCTCTTGTTCCATATCATAACTGGGTGTTGTAGCACCTAACTGCAGAGTGGCCAAATATTCCTTGGTATCGTATTGTAATGCATTGATTAGCTTGGTCTTTTTGCCTGTACACACAACTACCACACCAGTAGCCAACGGGTCCAATGTGCCTGTATGTCCAACCTTTAGTTTGCGTTTACCAATGGTATGACAAATGGCATTACGCATCTTGCCTACTACATCAAAACTAGTCCAATGCAGCGGTTTGTCTATAGCTATGATCTCACCCTCAACAAAGTTCATATACGATAGCTGTTATTCCTACTATTAGACAGTATATCGCAAAATAAGTCAAGCGTTGACGACGTACGATCTCAATCATGAAACGGCAAGCAAAGCAACCGGTTACAAAAGCAGCTAAAAAGCCAACAGTTAGAGGTAGCCACCCCAAACTGGAGACCACTTCTCCCTGCATCAAATCCAACAGATCCAAAAATGCCTCTCCTAAGATGGGTATCAGCACCATCAAGAACGAGAACTGAGCCACTGACTCCTTCTTCACACCACATAGCAAACCGGTTGCAATTGTAGTGCCACTACGGCTTAATCCCGGCAATACAGCACATGCTTGCGCTATACCGATGACCAAAGCATCGCGATAGGTTACCTCGTGCCCCTCTTGCTGATGACGGCGCTGTAACCATTCGCTTAGAGCCAGCATGCCTGCAGTTACAATCAAACATACGCCCACCAACAGCAAGCCGTTACCAAAAAAAGCCTCCACCTCATCTTTAAAAAACATGCCTACAACAAAGACAGGTATCATGGATACGCCTATCTTCATCACATAATCCTTTTCTTGATTCCATTGGGTAGTGAAGGTCCCTTTGAATAATCTCTCTACCTCACGCCATAATATGACCAATGTGGATAAAACGGTAGCCACATGCACCACAATGGCAAAAGACAAATTTTCTTCACCAGCTGTTCCTAGGATAGCTTGGCCTATCTCTAAATGGCCGGACGATGAAACGGGCAAAAACTCCGTCAAGCCCTGCACGATACCCAAAATCAGTGCTTCTAACCAACTCATTTCTTCTTGGCGGGAAACAGAATAGCTACAATCATCAACACAAATCCCGCCAACGAAGTCATTGGGCCTACCGTGATACGGCGAAAAGAAAAGATGTCCGGATTATACACCTCACCACTTGGTTCACCGGCAGTCAGTGCAAAACCTACCACAATTATCACAAGTGCTAGGGCCATAAGCAGTATATTGACTTTTGACAAAGTATGTTTCATATATCAATTGCGTAAAATTATATTTCGTACATTGTATCTGTATTCATACGGATGTATCGTCCAGTGGCTATCAACGAAGCTACCAGCGTCAACAACAGTCCGGAACCCAAGACCACTCCGGCTATCAGTGCTATATTAACACCTGTCAATGGGAACAGGATGATATCCACCTCATATATCAGATAGTAACATCCACCTGCAATGACCCCCAAAGCGAGTAGGCCGGTAATAAAGCCCATTGACACATTTTTACCTACAAAAGGAGCCCGGATATGCCATCCAGTAGCACCTACCAAGGTCATCGTGTTGATCAAAAAGCGCTTGGAGTATATCTGTAGACGGATAGTATTGACAATAAGTACCATGGCTATCAACAATAACACAATGGCCACAGCAGCCAACACTACAGAAGCTTTATGGATATTGCTCTCAATTTGTTGCACCAAATCTTTCTGATACATCACCTTTTCCACTTGTGGCAATGTACTGAGTTTGCTTTCTATCTCTTCCATTCCCTCCGGTGTCGAATATTCGAAGGTGGGATGCAAGTCATAGGAGTCAAAAAGAGGGTTGAAGCCCAACAACTCACGCGGGTCTTCGCCCAACTCGTCTATATGCTGCTGTAGCGCTTTTTCACGTGAAGTGAATTCTATCTGCGAAAAATAAGGCCATGCTCTAAGTTGAGAATCTACTTGAGCAATACCTGTCGAATCGATGTTACCCGAGAGGACAGCTGTTACCACAGCTTTCTCTTTGAAATGGCTTACAGCCGATATTGCAGAGAGTAGCAGCACACACTCCACTCCCACCAGCAGTAGAACCAAAAAAACACTCACTGCTGCGGTGAAGTACATATTCAGAAAATGATGCGCACGCTTCATAATAATGTTTGGTTCGCTTTATTCAATATGCCAAAAAGGGCAGGTATTGCAACCTGCCCTCTATTTGGATGTATCTTAATACTCCCAGAGGTCTTGCTCTACATTGAGCATCTCGGTTTGTATTCTCACTTGCTCTTTTTTGATTTCATCCTCCGTCATATCCTTACCTTGGCGTGATTGGAAATCCAAAATGTTCTTGTTAAACATGTTTCCGTCACCCACAATATAGGATGTATACAGATGTTTTTGGAAGAATTCATCAAATGTCACACGACCTACTTCATTCTTTTTTGGAATAATATACTGGTTAGCCATGTACGGGCGGAGTGCGTCGAATGGAACCCAGAACAATACGCTCTCATACAATGCGTTCATCACCTCACTTCCGTTACCTGTTGAAGCAGCGGCCATTGTGGCTGCAGCATCAGGATACTCGTCACCATATTCATCCTCTTCGCTTGCTTCCGGAGCTAACACGTCCAGTCCTTCAGTCTGTTCCTCTTCTGATACTTCTTCGCCTGCAGCAGCCCAGTCCTTAACCACTTGGGCAGGATACTTGCTCGGATGCAAAGGAGCAATAGCCAGGATCTTGCGGTGCAAACGTGATGTGTGCTTGTCAAAGAACACTATCTCCTGAATGAGATACTTGTACATGTTACGTGCAAAGTTCTCATAGTAATAGTTGTTGAATGACAATACTTGGTTTACCGTATCCAGTTGGAAAATTGAATACTCAGTACAGCATGCCTCGGAAAAATGCTCAGGCAATTCTCCGTCTGTCATCACCGTTGTAGGATCCGGCAAGAAGATAGTTACCATATCCTCTTTAGTGCACGGTTTAGAGAAATCCGGCTTGAGTGGTTTAACAGTCTGCGTACCACGTACTTTCTCATACGCAGGTAGGCCCTCTGCGATGGCATCCACTATCAATTTGAACAAGTTGCGGTAGTCCGTATCCGTGATATTGGTTGGATAATACAACTGATAGTTCTGCATATAGCGTAGGTCAATGATACTGTAGACATACTTAGCCCACACTACATCGTCCAAACGATGGAACACTTTAACAATTGTATCACCTCTGAGACGGCCATTGGCATCCGTACCGGTCAACAGATCTTCGGTATGGATATTAGCTGTACCCAAATCGTCGAAGAACGAATTGACGGGATGCTGCGCATACGCTGTCAACGACAGACCTAGCGCTAGACAAACAATAATACTCAGTTTTTTCATATAATCGAATAGTTTTTTAATTCAGCACAAATGAGATTGGACGCAAATCCAATACAACGCCTCCTGGACCTCTTGCTTTGATACCAAGGAACATAACCGGAGTACCCATCGTCAATGTCTTGAGCATCGCCAACTGTTCACCCGAATATCCCGATCCGTTAGATGGCAGATACTTACCACCAGCATAGATTTGGAAACTTGTTACAGTAAAGTCAGCCTTGATTAGAGCATCTTCGCCGTAACTAGCTACAACTTTGGCTCCTGCATTCAGCAGTTTACCACGAGCAATCTTACCACCAGTCAACTCGCTTCCGCCAACGGACAACGAAGGCATTGGCTTAGGCAGACGTTTAACGCGGAATTTCTCGCTACCTAGACTAACGGTCTTGCCTTGATATGATCCTGACACATTGATAGTCACGTCGCTACCTGGCGAAGCGGTTGCCTGAACGCGGAACAAACCCGGAGACAACTTGCTCACTGTTGCACCGGAGGCCGATACATTTAGATTGGCAGCCGGGATAGTAGTTGAAGTCACCATAAAGGTGTGTCCGTATCCTTGATATACAACCGTCAGGTCGCGGTTAGTAATAGCCACATTAGGAGTCAACTTGTCTTGTTTGTCCGGTTTGAACTGCTGCATCAAACCCTCCTCTACGATATAACGCTCAGAGAAGTGTGCTTCGACAGGTTCACCAGCGTTGTTGCGATATTTGATCACACCAGAGAAAGTGTGCTCTCCTACGCCGGAAGCCGTAAACGAGTACAAGCCGTCCTTGCCTATTTGCTGACCGTTGACATAATACTCCGGTGTCTGCAATGTATCTATGCCAGCCAACAACAGTTGGGCCTCGTACTTCTCGCCCACGCCCACGCGTTGCGATTTAGGGATTACGTACGCAGACATACGATTAACGGTGATATCATTAGCATCGGTACGGTCATACAAATATTGTATCATCTGTCCCTCAGTAGCACGGATATCGTTCTGCATCTTGGAAAGCAAGGTTACTGCTGCTGCCGTAGGCATGTCAGCAAACATCGCTTCTTCCCACGATTTGGTCGTATTGTCCTTATCGCTATACACATCATCGGTGTTGAATATCATCTTTAACTCATCACGACGTTGCTGACCATACTCACCAGTATCAGTTAGTTGGCACAGATAATTTAGATAGTCATTGAGCACCTTTTTAAGTTCAGCTCCATGCCCCATGTTGATAGCATAGTTAGACGATGCATCACGATTGTCTTTGCTCTCGTAGTCACGAGTCACATCATACCCTTGTACGTTAGCATTCTTGGCAATACGTTTTTCAACAGCCGACTTGCCATCAGACTCTTTAACAATTCCTTCTTTGAACTGCTGTACAAAATCGTATGCTGCATCTGCTTTGGCTTTGAGTTCCTGCGATTTCTTATACCACGGACCTACCTTGATTTCCTCGCGTTTGCTGGACTTCCAGAATCGATAGTACAAGTTACCGTTTCGATTGTTGTTACCATCGATGGAAGCATGGAGGCTCGAGTCCACCACATTAAAGCCGTTCAAGATATCCGCACTCACGTTCAATGCCAACATGGCAGTGAGCACGAGGTACATCATACCTATCATTTTTTGTCTCGGGGTTTCCGGACAGTTTTTTGCTCCACCCATACTAAGTCGTTTTCTTAATTGATGTTTAACACTAAACTACTGACTTATATGGATTTATGCAAGTGCGTTGAGCATATTTCCATACACTTGGTTAAGGCTAGCCACTTGCTGTGCCAACTGTTGGGAAGCGGCATTATATGCCTCGCTGTTCTTGAGTGCTGCGCTGCTAGCTGCTTGGATGCCCTCCATGTCTTTTGCGAGAGCCTCTGCAGCCTTGTTCTGTGCCTGCAAACTAGTAATCTGCAACTCATACAATGAGTTGAGTGAACCCACCTTAGCGCCTACAGCTTCGATATTCTGCTGATAAGCAGCAGCTGTGGCTGCTACAGACTGAAGCGATGCTCCTACTGCATCAAAGCTCTGTTGCTGATTCTGTGCAGAGATAGCCATATTTTGCAGGCTAGTACCTACAACAGCCATATTCTGCTGGCAAACTTGTGCGTTCTGAGTCAAACCTTGAATGCTTGCGTCTGCAGCACCATAAGAAACTGCCAATTTCTCTGCAGCCTCACCGGCACCTGCTAATTGTTTAGCAGTCTTAGCCAACTCAGCGATAGATGTCTTGAAGTCTTTAGCCTCCTGCTCGGTTACACCAGGGATATTAGGCTGGGCGCCTGCTACAGGAGCAGCTGCCACTGCTGCTACACCACCCATCGGCATAGTAGCTTTGCCTTCTACACCAGCTGCCAACAATGTCGGACGCGGTTGAGCGGCTTTCTCTTCCAATAGGTCAGGATTTGCTCCGTACTCCAATAATTGTGGGAATACATTGTCCCAGTGGAACTCAGGATGCGGTTTCTCAAATACACCGATCACGAAGAGGAATGCCTCGGTGATCATACCAGCTGTCAGCACGATACCTGCGCCCGGCCAGTGCATGATCTTAAACAGAGCACCTACAATAACGATCGAAGCACCTACTGAGTAAACTGCGTTTACTACATTTTTACCTTTGTACGATTCATACCAACGCATAAATCCATTCTTCTGAGCATTGTCTTTTGTTGCCATAAGTGAAGAGACTTTAAAGTATTATTTTTCTAGTTTATTCTAATTTGTTTATTTGGTTAATCGCCAATATAAGCACGTACACAGCGGAATCCGATGTATGGACGGCTCTCGTATTGATACTCAAATGTGCGAACACCGCACTGCATATAGTAGCTGATATCCTTCCAACTACCACCCTTAACCACTTTACGCTTCAGGATGTCAGGATCCGATTTACGTGCCATATATGAGTAGTCTGGGTTCAAATCATGCACATTGGTGTTAGACGACGACTGGTATGCCGAGTTGGTCCACTCTGCCACATTTCCTGCCATATCAAACAGACCGAAGTCATTAGGACGGAATTGTGCAACCTTCATAGTAGTTGTTCCGGTATCATCGTTATATCCACCACGGTAGGGTTTGAAATTAGCAAAGAAGCAGCCCTTGGAGTCACGAGCATAGTTGCCTCCCCACGGATACATGGCCATTTTGCGCCCTCCACGTGCAGCATACTCCCACTGTGCCTCGGTCGGCAAGCGATAGTCTTGCGCACCATACTTTGAGTGTGCATTGAAGAACTTAGTACGCCAATCACAGAAGGCGTGTGCTTGTTCCCATGTTACACCTACCACCGGGTAATCAGAGTAGCCCGGATGTGAGAAATACTTGTGCATCATCGGGTCATTGTACGAATACTGGAAGTCACGAATCCATACTAGTGTATCAGGATATACACAGATGATCTTTTGGGTAAGCAGATCCTTAGGCTCGCGCAACGGACGAACGATGGTCGAATCGTAGATACCACCATCCTCCTCGTTGATCCAGAATGTGTCTACACGAACGCTCGCACCATCCGGATAGCGGCTGGTAGCCACATCAAACTTATTGACTTGTTTGATGGCCTCGTCGTAGTTATACCACTCATAGCGATAGTGAAGGAACTGGGTCTTGAGTGTACCATCCGAATAGAACATTGTAGCCATGGCATCACGGATCTCATCCTCCTGGCTCTGCCAGTTATTCCATGGGATACGTTTTGACTTACTCCAATCGATAGCCACTTTGTCCAATGGAATATCGTCCTCATCGTCCGCATTCTTTGCCACCTTAGCATAACCTTCTACTTCGGCCATGATTAGGCGACGCATAGCGATAGAGTCGCGTACCCAGTTGACGAACTGCTTATACTCGTCATTTGTAATCTCGGTTTCGTCCATCCAGAAAGCATCTACAGTAGCCATCACACCGTTATCTTCCTGTCCAAAGAGGGCAGACTGTGTGTTGGCACCCATCATAAACGAGCCCTTCTTGATGAAGATCATTCCAAACGGGTTAGCCTCTTTGAAATTTCCCGAATTGCCTGCGCCTACAAGCTCGCCTGCAGGTTTGTTACATGCTACCAATGCGAATAGCAGTGTAGCTAATGGCAGAATCTTTGTTAGTTTCATACGTATTAATTATAAATATCTTACACTTTTATATTTGTTGTTACGTCTCGGTTTAAGTATATCAAATCCATACGCTAAGTACAGTTCATGTGAGCCGTAACTCTCTAATAGCAGTTTATTAGTGGGCAGTTCACAGGTATATCCAATCTCTAGTCCTGAGATAATATCCATGCCCAGCAATATGTTAACACTTCCCATGATGCGGTAGCCCAATCCCCAGCGGTAACGGTCTTTGTATTCCGTGAGCAAAGTCAGGTTTACATCCCATGACCGAAAGTCCGACATCACTATTGCCGAAGGTATCAACTGCCAATCGCGGTGGTGCTTGAGGCGGTGACTATATCCTCCTGCTATATACATTGTACCTATTAGCTGTACCTCCGAGTGGTCGTCCCAGTCTATCACCGGACGGGTGATGTGACTGTAACTACCTCCTACCCACCAATTGCTTGTCGCATAGTATATGCCCGCGCCCAAGTCAAACTTCATACCCGATTTGCTGCCGGTCGGTATTGCCTGATCGCTTGCGTCGTGGTATTCATCACCCATTTTGCCGAGGTTGACACTATCACCATGAAACCCCACGTTCACAAATCCGGCATCTATACCGATACTCAAATGGCCCTTACCGATCTTTTGCCTATACGCGTATTGCGCGTACAATGCCTGATTGGTGTATAAACCATAACGGTCATTCATGAACCGGATACCTGCACCATGTTCCGTTTTGCCTAATCTAAACGGTGAACTGAATGAGAACCACGTGGTCATAGGTGCGTTGGTAATATCCACAAATTGCATGCGGTGCATACCCGCCACCCTCATTAAGTCTCCATTTCCCACCGCTGCGGGATTATAGGCGCTCTGCAAGAACATATACTGCCCCATTTGTGGATCAAATTGCGCACGCGCAACCGCCACGGCCATCAAGCCTGCCAATAGAACAATATAACGTCTCACTATTCAAAATCTTCAATACCTTAATATTCCTCTTCGTCGAAGAAGAAATCATCCTGATCCGGATAGTCCGGCCACAGGTCTTCTATGCTCTCATACACCTCTTCTTCGTCCTCCAATTCCTGCAAATTTTCAATTACTTCCATCGGAGCACCAATACGATTGGCATAGTCCAGCAACTCATCTTTGGTTGCCGGCCATGGAGCATCCTCAATCTTAGAGGCTAATTCAAGTGTCCAATACATACGCTATTACGAGAAATTTCTTTCTCTTATATCATTGTTTATCAATTATTTACGCAGTGACACAAAGTCGCTTGCACGCGACAAAAAGCCCGCGAACGGACGCTTTTTATCAAAATTACCGTGCAAAAGTAGTAAAAACTTTCGATTTATGCAAATTTATTATCGTTTTTTTTGTGTTTTTGTGCATTTTTTTGCAAAATGCAGTTTTCAAATCATTTTTTTGTGTTTTGCCTCTTTTTCCCATTTTTGTGGATTTTCACCGTTTTTGACCTCTATAAAGCGTGCCAAAACGAATAGGAAATCACTGAGTCTATTAACATATCTTGTCACCTTATTATCAGCTTCTCCGATGGCTAGGATTCGTCGTTCTAGTCGTCGGGTGATTGTACGACAGACGTGTGCTCTAGCTATCGCTTCGCTACCTGTCGGCAAGACAAATGCACGCACCAGAGGAGCCGCCTCTAGCATCTCGTCCATCCATAGTTCCAACTGGCGTATATCATCTTCGCTTATCCATTCGCCTTCTGCACCTGATAGACAGGCTCCAATGTTGAATAGTCGCTGCTGAATCCACTCCAGCTGTGCATCCCATTCACTATTGTCGGCTGCTCGTAATAGTCCTATCCATGAGTTCAGTTCGTCAGCTGTACCATACGCCTCCAAACGCGGATCAGTTTTTGATACACGTTTACCGCTAGCCAGGCTGGTTTGCCCAGTGTCTCCTGTTCGTGTGTAAATGCTCATATGCGTAGTTTATAATGTCGTTTCAGATATTGTTTATCAAAAAATACCAGACCTATATGATACAAGTCCATGGTGGTGGTTACATCCTCGCGTTGACATATTTGCCGCCATGCTTCGGCCATCTCTCGTGAGTGATGGATATCGTCCAGCACAAAGATTGAACTACTGCGTTTGCTCTTTGCCAAATGGTCAAAATAGCGTAGTGTAGCTTGTTTGGTATGATTGGCATCTATGTAGGCAACATCTATGCTCTCGCGTGCGTGTGTATCGCGCGCGCCTAATAATAAGGTGTCATCTATATTGCCCTCTATAACATCAATATTATGGATGCCGAGTTCTTCCCATCCTTCCTGCGCTATATCCAATAATGCGCTACTGCCTTCGTAGGTCTCGACGTGGTTGCGGCTGTCCGGCATGGCCAAATAGGCGGTAGTGATACCTAAAGAGGTTCCTAGTTCCACAATGCGTAATGGCCGTTGTTGTACATGCCCCAGATAAGAAACCAGTCGAAACAAGATCTGTGCCACACGGGGACGTTCCAGGCTAGTTCGGGCTATGTCGGCTATACAACGATGATTGTCTGTTTGGTTGCCAGTGCCATAATCGGTTACTTCCACCATTTGTTTAGAAGCTAATATCTTCCGGCGACGTGCCTCAATATCTCTCCAACAATAGAAGCGGTTTTCATCGTATATAAGCATACGGACCAGATAGAACAAGTAGGGCGAATGGATACCCTCGCCACCTGTATTCCACGACCGGAACTGGTGCCCTACATACGACCATATACGATACCATAGCTCTTTCATTTCGGGTGCAAAGGTAGTAAAAAAAAAGCAAATCTGCAAATAATTCGGAAAATTGCATAGATTTATTTGCACATCTCAAGAAAAATACGTACCTTTGCCAGCACTAAATATAGGAGGAGGTCCTTATGAAAGTATCTAGATTATATATTATGGCAGTAGTTGCTTTGAGTATGGCAGCCTGCAACAATCAACCTACAGAGATGAAAAATCAAGTTACAACCAATCCAGCGATTGAGAACATTATGACACGCGTTTCGGTGCGTGAGTTCACCGGCGAAAAGATCAGTGATGCACAGTTAGACACCCTGCTACGTGCAGCGATGGCAGCACCTTCGGCAATTAATAAACAACCGTGGGCATTTATTGTGGTGACAGACGAGGCTAAGATTGCTGCGTTGGGTGAGGCATTGCCTTATTCGCGTTGCAGCAACAAACCTGCTGTTGCGATTATTCCTTGCGGCGACCTAAGTAAAGCAATCGAGGGCGACATGGCAAATTTCTGGATCAACGACGTATCGGCAGCCACTGAGAACCTGTTGTTAGCAGCTCACTCGATGGGTTTGGGTGCTGTATGGACGGGTTTGCATCCTGATATGAATCGTGCCAAACTGGTACAAGAAATGTTGGGTCTTCCCGAACATATTATTCCACTGTGTGTAGTGCCTGTAGGTCATCCGGCCGAGCAACCGGAGGTGAAGAATAAGTACAAAGAAGAAAATATTCACTATAATAAGTGGTAAATAGTAGGTCGATACCTAACCAAATTAGAAACAAAAAGGGCAGCCATTTGGCTGTCCTTTTGTCGAGAAGACTATCCGAATATCGAACGATTTTTTTAGAGATTTAGCGAAAATCGGGGCGTTTTTGGAAGAGTTTCCAACAATTTTAGGTAAATAATTTGTCCCAGTTTATATAGGGGGTGCTGCGGCTGTTTTGTAGATAGCCACAGCCCTCCCTCCCCGTATTTTCTAGGCTTGCGCGCACGTTTCCTTCCCGCCGTTTTGCATTTTGAAGTAGGCATAATAGCGCATACCTCTTACCAAACAAATAATTTTTTTCGGCTAAAAAATCTGCGAAAAAAGTTACTATACCTGTTACTTTTTCTATTCTTGCTGTATTTATTAGTAAGGAGCAGGTAAAAAAACGCCTGAAATAGACAATGGACAATCAAAAGCACAAAAGACAATGGCGCGAATTAGATGACGCCACACGCGAGCGCATAAGCCGCAGCACACAAGGGAAACCAAAATCCGAACAGCACAAGCAGAGAATAAGCCAAGCCATGATTAACTACTGGCAACAAGTGCCTCACCGCCCACAATCGGGAATAACGATGGTACCCAATAACTTATTAAGGGCAGGGACGGTGAGATTTCGGGCAAACAATAACAGATACAGAAAAGCACAATGAAAAGTGATAAAGTTTGATAGGTTAATGATTTTAACAAATACTGCATATATAAGTAACATTCAAAACAAGGCATTTGTATGCAAAAAAGGTGTTTTAACGTACACACAAAAGATACCTTTTTACTTAGCGATAACGGTTAAGAATAGACGCAAAGAACTTGTGATAGAGTTTATGGGAAAGGTTCTCGGTAAACGATACGCAGAACTTATCTCTTCTCAAACTATCAAACAATGCTTTGACAATATCAATGCTTTAGGTATATGCTACTTAGATTACGAAAAGATATTGAATGATGGTGAAGTGACTTCATGTGATATTACTACAGATGTAGATTGTGCAACAATCAAGGAAATGAACAGATTCATGAGAAATAACATTCGTAGTTATCGTTTGTTCGATGCAAAACTGCATAAGAACGGCAATCTAGAAATAACTAAGATAGCAGATACCAATGAGGCGTGGAAGAAACTCACGGTGTATAACAAGGAAGTCGAAATAGGGAAATATACCAACAGGAGTTTTAGGGAAGCATACGATATTTCTCCGCTTGATTTTCATAATAAATGTCGATTCGAAATCAGGGTTAATAGTGAGGAGCAACTGAGACAAACACTAGGGATAAAAAGCACTATACTAAAGGCGGTGTTATCAGCGAATGTCACTCCTATACATGATTTTGCGGACGAAGTATTATCCCCGAATACTCAAACAGACATAACAGCCATTCAGCAATATAGAATCGAACTCATTTTGAAGGATTGCGATTATGATATGCAGAAGGTAGAAGCTACGCTTAAAGACAAGTATGCAGAGAAGACAAGCATGACAAAAATACTGAATCCATATAGGGAAGCCCTTAACAGGCGTAACCATCCAACTGAGCAAAATAAAGTGGGTTGGCGAGACAAAATCATGGGGATGCTTGTATCAACTTAATTATGATACCTTTTAATCTATGGCTGAGGCTCTATTAAGTGTGCAAAACGTATCAAAACAACCAAAAATGTTATTTTGAGCGCCAAAAATTTGCACATGTCACAAAAAAGTTGTATTTTTGCACTCGCATTCGGAAATGCTGCGGTTAATACCCATTGCGTAGAAGGATGCAAGACATAGAAGGCGTTTATTGGCGCTTGTTTTGGTATTACGAAATCTAGCAAATTTTATCTGCCCGAAACAAGAAAGTGCGATAGACGTTCATGGATATGTATATCTTCACACCACGCAGGTGTGCGTATTGCATATCAGCGTGGACGTTATTGTTTATTCTTGCAGAGAGGTTTTGCTAGAACCCCGTAATAGAGAATGAGCGTGAATAATGTTCGCGCTTTTTGTGTTAACATTGTTTAATTATTAACATCTAAAAATTAACACACAATGAAACACTTAAAAACCATTTTCACTCCATTGCTATTGATAGCGATGTGTGCCTTCTCAATGACGAGCATTCAATCATGCTCCAGTCAAACCACGACAAACGAATCTTCCCAAGTAGAAGAATCAGTAGAACCAGCAGAACCGCAACTCAATTTTTACGGTTTTGATGAAAATGAGGTAAATGATTGGATTAACAGAGCCATGAATAGAAAGAACTGCGAACTTGTTCGAATTACTTCTACAGAGATGGATGGTAGTTGGCTTATTATTCATGCAGATGTTAAAGAATATAATCTAGGTGGACGTTCCAGTAGGGATAACAAAGCTGAAATTCAGCTACATGAACACCCACAGATTCATACTATTGATGAAGGAAGGTGCTATCTTGAGATAAAATAGCCATATAAGTCGCTTGTTAGCAACTAATTATCATAAGGGGGCAATGATGCTCCCTTATTTTTTCTTCGTGATGTGAATGCGCTCTCGCTCTGTAGCGAGCGCATTTTGCAACTCTTCCTCTGTATGAAAGCGCGTGATATGTTTTCCAACCGTTATGTAGCCTTCAATTTGCCTTTCATCAGTGAACAAACTTGCAACGGACACATTCAGCGCATCTGCTATTTTTTGTATCGTAGAGAGGCTAGGGTTGTTCTTTAACGCGTGTGTAAGTGAGGGAGCGGACATTCCTATAGTCTCTGCTAATTGCGCTAATGAACGATACCTGCGCGCCTCTCTTCTATTCTCATCTACAATTCGTTTTACATTGTTTTCCAGCAGCCTAGATGCTGCGGTTCTTTCTTGTGACTCTGCCATAATTTGAAATTTTCGGCAAAGATAGCGAAAAATTATGATATATTCAAACAAAATCGCAAAAAAAATGCAAAATATCGTAATTTTTCTGCTAAAAAATTTGCACATATCAGAAAAAAGCTGTACCTTTGCATTGTAAATAATTAGAATATATAATAACGAATAAAATAAAACGTTATTACATATAGTAACGAAAAAGATTAGAGATTATGAAGACGAGAATTTGCATTTACGCTAGGGTATCAACACAGTGTCAGGGATATGAGCGTCAACTAATTGAACTTCGTGAGTACGCTGAGCGCATGAACTATGAGGTTGTTCGTGAGTTTAGTGAGAAAATCAGCGGTGCTAAACCTATTGCCGAACGCCAAGCCCTCACAGACTTATTGGACTTCGCTGCGACTAATCGTATCGACAAGGTACTTGTTTACGAGTGCAGTAGGATCAGCAGACGTGCTATTGATTTTCTACAAGTGATTGAACAACTGACACAAATGAAGGTGAGTGTGTACATACTGCAAAATGGATTAGAGACATTGATGGCAGATGGATCAGTAAATCCAATCGCTCAATTAGTATTAGGCATAATAGGGCAGTTCAATTCGATGGAGCGCAGTTTGATTAGAAGTCGGATGTCAAGTGGGTACAAGATATATCGGGCTAATGGAGGTAAAGTAGGGCGCAAGGAAGGCTACCGTAAAAGCGAAGAGGCTATGCGCGCGCAATATATTAAGGAGATGTCTTTATTACGTAAAGGAATATCCTTGCGCAACGTGCAATCAATAACGGGAACTAGTGTAAATACGCTAAGAAAATTGCGGGAAATACTGTGATTTTTTTGGTTGTTTGAAATTTCTGCCGTATATTTGCCTCGGAATACAAAACGAGGCAAGTACGCAGATATGCTACATAGAGAATTATATGAAAAAGACATATTAGCATTAGGGATTGAAAGCCAAGAAGAGAGAACTGAAATCATTCAGTCCTTATATAATCTCGTATTATTAACAATAAAGAGTATAGCAAATGAAAAAGAGCAAGATTAAAGCCAAAATGGTAACTCCTTATGAAGAGTTGCAATTCAAAGTAGCATACGCTTGGACGCGTGTAAGTTCAGAGGGACAAAAATCGCGAGGTTCGTCTCTTGCATCGCAAGAAGAGGACATTGCTGAATACGCGAAGAAGAATAATATCACTATCAAAAAGTGGTATGGGAAAGACGTAGAAACAGGTACGAAAGAAGAGCGTAAGTGTTTTAATACTATGATAGAAAACGCGCGTAAGGATAAGCAAGTCAATGTAATATTGTGTTTTGACTCTAAGCGATTTGGACGTTTAGGAGGAGGTACAATCAAACTGAAAGACGATTTACTTGATGATGGTATATATGTAATATATACCTCGGAGACAAATTATAATAGGGAAGATGCAGGAGGTTATTATGCCGATGGTATAAGGGACTTAGGAGGTAAGGTTGACGCGAAATATCGGTACAAGATATGTGCCGATGGCATAGTTCGTATGCTAAGGAGAGGAGAGTGGTGTTTCCATGTTCCCTTGGGCTACACTCGCGTAAGAAGAGAGGAATATGGCGAAGTGAAGCACCATGTAATCGAAATCAATGAGACGGGCAAGATACTCCGTAATGCGTGGATTTGGCGCGCGCAAGGTGAACGGGTGATAGACATTGTACATAAACTCAATAGCCTCGGCGTTAGGTTAAGCAATGGTAAACCAATTGACGAAAAGAACCTTAGTAGGATATTACGCAATATCTTCTATACGGGATGGATAGAGCACGAATTGATAGACACAGAGAACCATCGCATACGGGGCAATTACCCTGCGTTGATTGATGAGACTACATTTAATCTCGCTAATGGATTATCTCACGCAGGTTATGTACAGAAGGAAGAGACAACGCCCTTCCCTTTGAAACGGCATATATACTGCGATTGTTGCGGTGGCGCGCTTACGGGATATACACGAGCACGAAAGAAACACACGCATTTTTACTATAAATGCAACACTCACGGTTGCAAGTGTAATTGCAATGCTAATGATATGCACGCTTCGTATCTTGATTTGCTTTCAAGTTACACGGTAAAAGAGGAATTGCGTCCAATAATCAAAAAGATGCTGAAAAACGAGATGGCAAACTATTTAGGCGATGGTGAACAGACGTTAAAAACGCTACATGGTCGTTGGACGGAGGTTCACAACAAAATGCAGGATGTGGAGTATAGATATGCGTTAAGTGAGATACCAAAATCGGCATACGATGTAGCGAAGACACGACTAAGAGAAGAATTGTGCGAGATAACTCATCACATAGATGAACTCGAAATGCAATTATCGAACACTTTTCCATCCATTGATAAAATGGTGCTAATGTGCTGTAAATTAAGCGATTTATGGCAAAAATCGAACTTCAAAGAGCGGCAACAATTACAGAATTTAGTATTCCCGAATGGAGTGAGGTACAGCCGACTTTTATCAAATTATCGAACACCTGATGTAAATAAGGTATTCTCGCTAATACACAATATATCAGATATTTACGAAAAAGAGCAAACAAAAAGCGACTTAGATTTGCCATCTAAATCGCTTCTTGTCGAGAAGAGGCGACTCGAACGCCCGACCCCTACGTCCCGAACGTAGTGCGCTACCAACTGCGCTACTTCTCGCTCAAGTTCTTGGCTAATTATTTTATTTATTAACCACGAACTCTACATCGGCATTTTCGCCGCGATGGATCTTAACCGTTTTCTCCTGCCACTGACGAGATCCCTCATCATAAACATAAAAGTAGAAATCCAAGCTATTAACCATCAATGGGATATTAAAGGTCACAGTACCTTGTGCATTAGTTACTACATAATCAACCTCCTCCAGACGCTGGTCATCTTCTTTGAGCGGGTCTGTCGGATCCGGTGTGAAGATGTCAATTATACTAGAAGCCAAGTCAGTGTAATACACTTTGCGATTAGCAACTGGAGCACCTTCTGTGTCCGTAACAGAGACTGTCACTTGTGAGTTCTCAACTTTGCAGGACGAGAATCCGAGAACAAGCGATAAACATGTTACTGCGATCAATAAATACTTCTTCATAAGACCTTTATTTTGTTTGCGGCTGCAAAAGTACTGCTTTTTTTTGACATACGCAAATAAAAAACACTTTATTTTGCATTTTTCCGCATAAAAGTGCGTTTTGTCGTCGATTTTTGTGCCGGTTCAGAGGTATTTACCACTAAACGGACGTATTGTTCGGTCAAATCGGACTCGGTGGCATTACGCGGCAGACGGTAGTTGCCTTGCGGTGTTTTGATGTACATACCATATCGTCCATTGAGCACCTGAATATCTCCCCAATCACGTACGGGTTGTAATTCTTCCTGCTTGCGAGATATCATATCTTTGGCTTGCAGCGGTGTTATCTCCATCGGGTCGATGTTCTTAGGGATGGTAATATAAACATCCTTGTAGTGTACATACGCGCCATACTTACCCTCGCCTATGATAATAGGTTCTCCTCCCCACTCACAAAGGGTGTATGGCAACGAGTGTTTGAACAGTTCCAAAGCCTCTTTGAGGGTAACAGAGAATAGTGATTGTCCTTTCTTAAGGCTAGCGAAGCGTGGTTTTTCAGTCTCGCTATCCCCCAACTGGACACAAGGTCCGAGTTTGCTGATCTTAGCATAGACGGGGTCGCCTGATGCGGGATCGGTGCCAAGCAATCTTGCAGCCACCTTGCCGGACGGAATAGAGGTCAGCATCGGTTTGAATGTGCGGTAGAAAGTATCTACAGTCTTGACCCAATCAGCTTGTCCTTCGGCGATGCTATCGAATTGTTCTTCAGAATTGGCTGTAAAGTCATAACTCAGTATATCCGGGAATTGCTCCACCAGGAAGTCGTTGGTGATACGCCCCAAGTCGGTAGGAAGTAGTTTCTGGCTGTCAGCTCCGGCTATCTCTTGACGGGTATATTCTTGGAGTTTATCATTCTTGAGAGCGAACACATTATAGTCACGTTTTTTTCCTGCTATTGATCCGCGCTCTACGTACTTGACATGTTGGATAGTCTCGATGATCGTGGCATAGGTGGATGGGCGTCCAATACCCAGTTCTTCCATTTTCTTTACAAGTGTAGCCTCGGTGTATCGGAAAGGAGGCTTGGTGTAGGTTTGGGTGGCGGTGACTGTCTGACGGCGCAAGCGCTCATGGAGTGCCATGTGTGGCAGTACACGAGGACCTTCTTCATTCTCATCGGTGGACTGAACATAGACGCGCATAAATCCGTCGAAGTTAACCACTTCGCCAGTAGCTACAAAGCGATGTTCTGAATTCGATATCGACACCTCCATACGTGTGGTCTCAATCTCAGCATCAGCCATTTGGGATGCCAGTGTACGTTTCCATATTAGTTCGTACAGTTTCTGTTCGTCTGCAGTATGTCCGGCACTGTGTCTATCCATATAGGTAGGACGGATAGCCTCGTGTGCTTCCTGTGCTCCTTTAGACGAGGTTGTAAACTGACGTGAATGTGAATAGCGGTCTCCATACTCAGCTACGATCTCTTGTTTGGCGGTATTAATAGCCAGTTGGCTGAGGTTGACCGAGTCGGTACGCATATACGTGATTAATCCACTCTCATAGAGTGATTGTGCCAATCGCATAGTCTTGGAAACGGCAAAGTGCAACTTGCGTGCAGCTTCCTGTTGGAGCGACGAGGTCGTGAAGGGTGGTGCTGGCAGACGGTGTTGCGGTTTGCGTTGGATGTCCTCTATGCGGAAATTGGCCATACGGCATTGTTCCAAGAAGGCAATTGCATCCTTTTTGTGCGCAAACGTATGATTTAATACGGTATGAAGCACACTGGCATCACCCGGGTTGACGCCTGTAAAGTCAGCCGTGATACGATAGTGAGACGTAGTAACAAAATTCTCTATCTCGCGCTCACGCTCCACAATCAGGCGCACAGCTACGGATTGTACACGACCTGCAGACAAGCCGGTGGTCACCTTTTTCCACAGAATAGGAGAGAGTTCGAATCCTACTATACGATCTAGTACACGGCGTGCCTGTTGGGCATTGACAAGATTATAATCTATATCGCGCGGTTGTTGGATGGCCTGCTGAATAGCGGTCTTTGTTATCTCATGAAAGACGATACGCTTGGTGTGTTTTGGATCAAGATTCAATACCTCCTTAAGATGCCATGCGATCGCTTCTCCCTCACGGTCTTCATCGGAAGCTAGCCAAACAGTATCCGCTTTGGCAGCCTCGGTGCGCAAGGTCTCCAATAGATGCTCTTTTTTAGGGTCGGTTACATAGTTGGGAGCATAGTTATGCTCGAAATCGATTCCCATCGAGTTTTTGCCCAGCGGCTCTATGTCACGAATATGTCCCTGCGAGGAGAGTACATGATAATCTGAACCAAGAAACTTCTCAATCGTCTTTGCTTTCGCAGGAGACTCAACAATAACTAAATTCTTACTCATTCAATCCTATTTTTTTCCAATTCGGGCTGCAAAAGTACAATATTTTTTTTATTTATGCAAATTTTTTTATTTATTATTTTTTTATTTGCATATGTCAAAGATAATTATTATCTTTGCACCCTGAAATATTTTTTTTGATTATGACACACATTATTTTGGTCTCAATTTTGGTCTTGGCGGGCGTGCTTTTGCTCGTAGCTGAGATGTTCCTGATACCCGGATTCGGTATCGCCGGTATCAGCGGATTTGGATGTTTGGCAGTGGCTGTTGTATGGGCTTATCTTAAGATAAGTATCACTGCCGGGTATATCACTTTGGGTGCATGCGTAGCCCTGTCAGGATTGGCTATATGGGGCTTTGTCCACTTTCGTGCGATTGACAAGATGGCTTTGGATACGAAGATCGACGGGCATGTAACCCTTGCCAACAACAAGTTGCAGAAAGAGGAAAACAGCGAACCAAAAGCTGAGTGATTCCGTTACAATATATGTTTAACCCCTCAAACCAAGAAAAAGTATGGATGTTATTTCTATGGTGCTGATTTGCCTAATAGGCATCGCCCTTTGTATTTTCTTCTACTATGTGCCGTTTATGTTGTGGATCAATGCTGGTGTTAGTGGCGTTCACATCAGTCTGGTACAGTTATTTTTGATGCGAATCCGTAAGGTGCCGCCCACAAAGATTGTCAATTGTATGATAGAGGCTCACAAGGCCGGTTTGACAGACGTCAAGCGTGATGGGCTGGAGGCACACTATCTGGCAGGTGGTCATATAGAACGTGTGGTTCATGCTTTGGTATCTGCCAGCAAAGCCGGTATATCGCTGCCCTTCCAGATGGCAACAGCTATCGATTTGGCAGGTCGTGATGTATTCGAAGCCGTACAGATGTCGGTTAACCCCAAAGTGATTGATACTCCTCCTGTGACTGCAGTGGCAAAAGACGGTATCCAGTTGATAGCTAAAGCGCGTGTGACTGTGCGGGCTAACATTAAGCAGTTGGTAGGTGGTGCCGGTGAGGATACCATTCTTGCCCGTGTAGGTGAAGGTATTGTCAGCTCGATTGGTAGCGCCGAAAGCCACAAGCAGGTGCTAGAGAATCCTGATAGTATCTCTAAGTTAGTGCTGTCTAAGGGTCTAGACGATGGTACTGCATTTGAAATCTTGTCTATTGATATCGCCGATATTGATGTAGGTAAGAACATCGGTGCACAATTACAGATGGATCAGGCGGAGGCAGATAAGAATATCGCTCAGGCTAAGGCAGAGGAACGTCGTTCTATGGCTATTGCCAGTGAGCAAGAAATGAAAGCCAAAGCACAAGAGGCACGCGCTAAGGTGATTGAAGCTGAAGCTCTGGTGCCGCAAGCAATGGCAGAAGCGTTCCGCAACGGCAACTTGGGTATCATGGACTACTACCGTATGCAGAATATGCAGGCAGATACTGCTATGCGCGAGAATATCGCAGGCGGTACGGATGCGAAAAAGAAGAAATAGTTGATGCGTATAGCATTGTTACAATATCCTATCGTGTGGGCAGATAAGGAGGCTAATCTTTATCTGCTCCGCGAGCGGATAGAGCAGATTAAGGGTCAAGCCGACATCGCTGTGGTGCCAGAAATGTTTTCTACAGGTTTCTGCACGGGTCATCCCGAATTGGCAGAGACGTGGGGCGGACCGACCTGTCGTGCCTTGCAAGCATTGGCGGATGAGTATGGGATAGCTATTGTAGGGTCGATGATTGTCAAGCGCAGTGCTTCGGACGGACTACGTAATCGCGGATTTATGTTCCGGCCTAATGATAGACCGCTCTGTCAGGATAAGCGTCACTTGTACCGTACTGGTGGCGAGGCACGCTTCTTCCACCCTGCTAAGCGACAGGCAGACTGGGAATATAAGGGTGTAAAGATACGCATGTTGATCTGCTATGATCTGCGTTTCCCAGTATGGGCACGTCAACCGCAAGGTGTTGATAAGATGTACGATCTATTGCTGGTAGTCGGCAACTGGCCCGAAGCACGCGTTCGGTATTGGGACGCCTTGATTGCAGCACGCGCTGCGGAAAACCAATGCTACATAGTAGCTGTTAATACGGTAGGAGATGATGGTATGGGATGGCACTATAACGGCCACTCATGCGCCTATGATACCTACCTTCGTGAATTGGCACAATTCAAAGACAATGAGTCGGGAACGCGCATTGTCGATCTAGATATGAACCTATTACACCATTTCCGTGAGGCTTTGCCTTTGTGGCAAGACGCGGATAGGTACAAGATATTGACATGATAGAATCCGTTTGGCAAATACCTACCCTTAGTGAGGAACAACGTGCCTTGCATAAGCGTTTGGCACGCGAGTTGAACATCAGCGAGTTGAGCGCGCAGATACTAGCAGACCGCGGACTGACTACTGCGGAGGCAGCGCGTGCATTTATCCGTCCTTCGATGGAAGATCTGCACGATCCTTTTTTGATGCGCGACATGGAACATGCCGTCATACGTCTTCATCACGCGATAGAGAAACATGAGCGTATCATGGTCTATGGTGATTATGATGTGGATGGCATCACTGCTGTGGCATTGATGTTCAGTTTTCTGAGACACCTAACCAACAATCTCATTTTTTATATTCCGGACCGTCACAGCGAAGGTTATGGTATATCGTTCAAAGGTATCGATACGGCGCAGGCAGAGGGATGCAGTTTGATTGTGGCATTGGATTGCGGCATTAAGGCTGTGGACAAAGTGGCTTATGCTACCGAGCGCGGGATAGATTTTATTATCTGCGACCACCATACGCCTGGAGATGAGATACCTCAGGCAAAGGCGGTGTTGAATATGAAACGCACCGATTGTCCGTATCCATTCAAGGAGTTGTCGGGATGCGGTGTGGGATTTAAGTTGGCACAGGCTTATACAGAGCGCTATTGTCTGGATCGCCAAGGGTTATACCAACTGCTACCGTTACTGGCGATGTCGATTGCATCAGATATCGTGCCTATAGTGGATGAGAATCGCACGCTGGCTTCGTTTGGACTAAGACATATCAATCGCCAGCCGTCTATCGGACTGCAAGCTATTATGCGTGTGGCAGGTATAGAGGGACAGACTGTGACTATATCGGATTTGGTGTATAAGATCGGGCCACGTATCAATGCGGCAGGACGTATGCGCAGCGGTGTAGAAGCGGCTCAACTGCTTATAACGACCGATCCGGAGTATGCAGATCAGTTGGCACAGGAGATCAATGAACATAATAACGAGCGTCGCGACTGTGATAACAAGACTACAGAAGAGGCATTGGCACAGTTGCATGCAGATACAGAGAATGACCAACGATACAGCACTGTTGTGTATGCGGAAGGGTGGCATAAGGGAGTAGTCGGCATCGCTGCATCACGACTGACAGAGTACTATTATCGTCCGACTATTGTATTGACTTCGGATGATGACAGCGGTATCATTTCGGGTTCGGCACGTTCGGTGAGCGATTTTGATATCTATTCGGCTATTGATTCATGTAGCGATCTGCTGACCAATTTCGGAGGACATATGTTCGCTGCCGGACTAAGTATGAAGAAGGAGAACCTGCCGGAGTTTAAGCAACGGTTCGAGGCCTATGTAGCGGCCCATATACGTCCCGAGCAGATGAAGCCTACTATACAGGTGGAGGCGGAGATAGCATTTGATGAGATCACACCGGAGTTCTATAATATACTTCGTCACTTAGAGCCTTTCGGGCCCGGCAACCCACGCCCGGTATTTGTAACCCGCAATGTGATCAACAACCGTAACACGCGACGTGTGGGCCGCAACGGAGAGCACTTGAAACTGGATCTGACTGACCGCACGGCAGCCATCAGTGGTATCGCCTTTGGCGAAGGGGACAAGGCGTTGTATCTGCAGAACGGCAACGCAGCCGACGTATGCTATGAGTTGGAAGAGAACACGTTCAACCATATCACGTCTATTCAATTACGACCATTAGAAATACGACTAAAACAATAATAAGACTATGTTTTCAGAACGAGACACTAAAGGCCCATCACAACGCAGAGGTGGTATCGAAGTAGTTTGCGGAAGTATGTTCTCTGGTAAGACGGAGGAGTTGATTCGCCGTATGAAACGTGCCCAATTTGCCAAACAACGTGTGGAGATCTTCAAACCAGCGATTGATGTACGCTACTCGGTGGCCGATGTAGTGAGTCATGACAAGAATGTGATTCAGTCCACCCCAGTCGATTCGTCTCAACAGATTCTGCTGCTGGCCGACGATATCGATGTGGTAGGTGTTGACGAGGCACAGTTCTTCGACATGGGTATAGTGGATGTGTGTACCCAACTGGCTGCACGGGGTATACGTGTCATCTGCGCTGGGCTGGATATGGATTTCAAGGGTGTGCCGTTCGGGCCGATGCCTGCATTGATGGCTATCGCCGAAGATGTGTATAAAACCCATGCTATCTGCGTGCACTGTGGTGACTTGGCCTATGTGTCGCACCGTCTGGTAGCCTCAGACAAACGTGTACTGCTGGGTGAGACCGACAGCTACGAGCCGCTCTGCCGCGCATGCTATATGAAAGCGATAGAAGCAGAAGAAGAGGGGCTATAGGTTATAGGTGATTGTTGTAGATGTCATATTGCCTTTAGCCATACGGGGAGTTTACACGTATCGTGTACCCGAAGGTATGATGTACCCGCAGCCAGGAATGCGGGTACTTGTTCCGTTGGGGAGTAAGCAGATGACGGGAATTGTGCTGAAGGAACATGCCGATCCTTTGCCGACCAGAGTGCGCCTGCGCGATGTGCTGGTTGTGCTGGATAGTGCTCCTGTTGTGTCGGCGTTGCAATTGCAGTTATGGCAGTGGATGAGCCAGTACTACATGTGCACCTTAGGCGAGGTGTTGGCAGCCGCTCTGCCGGCAGGTATTATTGATGACGACTACAAGGCTAAAACGGAGCAGTATGTTTGTCTTGCACCTATATATACATACGTACGCGCGCGTGAAGAGTTGGTTCGAGCGCCTAAGCAACTGGCTGTTTTAGAGGCTTATCAGGCTTTGCGCCCGAGTGGTGGGATGATAGAACGGCGGTTGCTGATTGAGCAGTCGGGCCAATCGACTGCTATCTTGCGCGCGCTGGAGGAACGTGGAATACTGGAATCATCGGAGCAGACGGTTAGTCGGATCGGTAGGTATAGTGGCGAGGTACATCCGGCTTTTCCGCTATCTGAAGCGCAAGCAAAGGCGGCAGAACAGATCAAGGAAGAATGGCAGAAAAGGGAGGTGGTGTTGCTGCACGGTGTAACATCCAGTGGCAAGACAGAAGTGTATATCCACCTCATTGAGCAAGCGTTGGAGAAACAGCAATCAGTATTGTATCTGGTGCCGGAGATAGCGCTGACGACGCAGTTGACTGATCGATTACATCAGGTGTTTGGTAATCGGTTAGTGGTGTACCACTCACGGTTGAGTAACGCCGAGCGCGTGGAGGTGTATCACAGTCTAATGAAAGACGACGAACCCAAGGTAGTAATTGGTGTCAGATCGGCTGTTTTTCTGCCGATGAAATCGACCGGATTGATCATTGTGGATGAGGAGCACGAAAGCAGTTATAAGCAACAGGAACCAGCTCCGCGTTATCATGCTCGTTCGGTAGCAGTGATGTCAGGTCACTGGTTAGGAGCGAAGGTATTGTTGGGTACAGCAACTCCTTCGGTGGAGTCGTACTATAATGCGAGGACAGGTAAGTACGGGTTGGTTGAGTTAACAACGCGTTATGCCGGTATAGCGTTGCCAAAGATACGTCTAGTTGATCTGCAGCAGCAGTATCACCGCAAAGAGATGTATGGTCATTTTGCCGATCCGCTAGTAGAGAAGATACGTGAGGTATTAGCGCAGGGGAGGCAGGTGATACTGTTTCAGAACAGGAGGGGCTATGCGCCGATGTTGCAATGTAATGAATGTGGTCATCCGCCGCGTTGTGTACAATGCGATGTGCCGTTGACATTGCATAAACAGGCCAATGAGTTGCGCTGTCACTGGTGTGGTTACAGTCGTCCGCTGATGCGTATCTGCCCCGACTGCGGAGGCGAGTTGAAGGTGAAGGGGTTTGGCACTGAACGGCTGGAGGACGAAGTGGCGGGCTTATTTCCGGAGGCACGCGTGCTACGTATGGATCTGGACACAACGCGCAATAAGAATGCGTATCAAGATATTATCAATCGTTTCTCGCGGCATGAATGCGATATATTGATTGGCACCCAGATGGTGACCAAGGGATTGCATTTTGACGATGTGGCATTGGTAGCAGTATTGAATGCGGACCAGTTGCTGAATCAATCGGATTTTCGGGCTTATGAGCGTGCTTACCAAATGCTCAGCCAGGTGGCAGGCCGTGCCGGGCGGAAGGGACAGCAGGGAGAGGTGTATATCCAGACTTCTGATCCCAAGCATCCGGTGTTGAGGAATGTGATAGAAAACGATTATGAGGGTTTGTATCGTTCGCAGGTAGAAGAGCGTGAGATGTTCCGATTTCCTCCATTTCATCGGCTGATAGATATTATCGTAAAGCACAAGAATTACGCCGCTGCTGTGCGTGCAGCCGTGCTGTTGCATCAACGGTTGAAACAAGCATTTGGAGAGCGTGTATCTGGTGTGGTGGTGCCGAGTGTAGCGCGGGTACAGAACACGCATATACGGATGTTGCATCTAAGGATAGAAAACGGTGCTAATGTGGTTGAGGCTAAACGGGTGCTTGGAGAGCAGATAGCGTATGTGCAGTCGAAGGAAAAAAGTGTGGTTATACTAAGCGATGTCGATCCGCAGTAAAATAGAGTGATATGAAACGATTGGAGAATAGCAGTTGGTTGATTAAGGTAGCCTTGTGGTTAGGCGTTATGGCGTTGTGTACGGCAGTGATGATGATGGGTTGGATGAAATGGGGTGATGGTGAGTCGACTGTGTCGCTGAAATGGTTGCAGATGTGTCAGACGTTTGCGTTGTTTATTTTACCTGCTATTGGCGCGGTATGGATGTGGTCTGATAAGCCGATGAAATGGTTACATTTGGATCGTCTGCCAGGTTGGGAGACGGCTGTATATGCGATAGTGATTATGGTGACTGCGTTGCCGGGGATCAACTTGCTGAGCGAATGGAACCAGCAGATGAGTCTGCCGGCTTTTCTGGAACCTTTAGAGGCTGTGATGCAGCAGTATGAGGAGGCGGCCAAGCAATTGACAGAACGGTTCTTAAAAGCCGATGGAATCGGCACAATGTTGTTGAATGTGGGGCTGATGGCGTTGCTGCCTTCTATCGGCGAAGAGTTGACGTTCAGGGGCGTGTTACAGGGTCTGTTTAGAGAAAAGCATAAAACGGTAGGTATCTGGGTGACGGCGGCGCTGTTCAGTTTTATTCATTTTCAGTTCTATGGCTTTGTGCCGCGGATGTTGATGGGTGCGTTGTTTGGGTATATGCTGGTATGGACAGGCAGTTTGTGGGTGCCGATCTTGATGCATTTTACAAACAATGCGTTGGCGGTGGTAGCTTATTATGTGAGCGACCGGTATGAGATATCCGAAGAGAGTTTGGAGACTTTCGGTGCCGGTTCGTTTTGGTGGATAGGAGTTGCGAGTTTCTTGGCTGTATGTATTCTCAGCTATTTCTTCTCTCGCGAACGATCATAAGTGCTTCATCTCGGATGTCTGCAGGTATGGCGATGTTACGTAGTTGCATGCTGCGGCACCATCCGGCTATTTCGTTGTCTTTAAGGGTATTGAATACTTCTTGGATGGATTGTATTTGGGAAGGGGTGTAGGATTCGGCGGGTATGCCAGAGAGGGCGTCAAGTTCTTCATCGTCATAGTATTCGATGATAGCATTGGTTTGGAGCAGCGTCTCGCGCTCGCAAACCAGGTGTTCGCCGCAGCATCCGTCGGGCCGCTCTTGTCGAGGCACAGCCTTTTCGGGTGTTGATGCTTTCAACCGTTCGCGTATCTCAAAGAGGATTACGATGACGAGGGTGAGTAGTATGAAGAGGATGAGGGGGATCATTCGGCGCGAGGGTGTTATTCTTCTTCGACACGGTCTTCTTCGACAACGAGGTTATCGATAATGAACTGTTGTCGCTCTGCGGAGTTTTTGCCCATGTAGTAGGCGAGGAGGTCTTTGACGGCATCTTCTTTGCGGAGAGTGACTTGGTCGAGACGGATGTCTGAACCGATGAAACCTTTGAATTCATCGGGAGAAATCTCGCCGAGACCTTTGAATCGTGTGATTTCGGGATTCTTGATATCGGAAAGTGCTTTGAGTCGTTCGTCTTCGGAGTAGCAGTATCGTGTTTCTTGTTTGTTTTTGACACGGAAGAGAGGAGTCTGCAGGATGTAGACGTGTCCTTTTTTGACCAGATCGGGGAAGAACTGGAGGAAGAAGGTAAGCATGAGCAGTCTGATGTGCATACCATCGACATCGGCATCGGTAGCTATGATGACTTTATTGTATCGGAGTTCGTCTAGTCCGTCTTCGATGTTGAGGGCCGACTGTAGACAGTTGAATTCTTCGTTTTCGTAGACGACGGATTTGGAGAGCCCATAGGAGTTGAGCGGTTTACCTCGCAGAGAGAAGACGGCTTGTGTGCGTACGTCTCGTGATTTGGTGATTGAGCCGGAGGCGGATAGTCCCTCGGTGATAAAAATACAGGTTTCTTGGCGCAGGTCGTCGTCCGCGTTTTTGGATGATTTGGCGGGTTTTGGATCGTTGAAGTGTACTTGGCAGTCTCGCAGTTTTGGATTGTTGAGCAAGTTCTTTTTGGCTCGTTCCCGTGCTGCTTTTGTGACTCCGGCGATTGCTTTGCGTTCTTTTTCGGATTCCTGGATCTTTTGGAGCATTATGTCGGTGATCTCCGGATGTTTGTGCAGGTAGTTGTCTAGTTGTTGTTTTACGAAGTCATTGACGAATTTATTGACGCTGACTCCTCCAGTGGGAGACATATCCTTGGATCCGAGTTTGACTTTGGTTTGGCTTTCGAAGACGGGTTCTTCGACATTGATAGCTATAGCTCCGACGACGCCGTTACGGATGTCGGTGAGGTCTTGATTTTTGTTGAAGAACTCTTTGATAGTTCGTCCAATAGCTTCTCGGTATGCAGCTTGGTGTGTTCCACCTTGGATAGTATGTTGTCCATTGACGAAGGAGTAGTATTCTTCGCCGGATTGTCCGGTGTGTGTGAGTGCTATTTCGATGTCTTCTCCTTGGATATGTATGATTGGGTAGAGCGGTTCGACAGTCATGTTATCGGTGAGCAGGTCGAGCAGTCCGTTTTTGGAGGTATATTTTTTGCCGTTATAGACGAGTGTGAGTCCGGTATTGAGGTATGCGTAGTTGCGCAGCAGTTCTTCGATATAGTCATCTCGGAAGTGGTAGTTTTCGAATAGTCCTTTGGAGTCATCTGGTGTGAATTCGATGATGGTGCCGCGTTTTTCGTTACCGTTGTATGGTTGTACGTCGGTATCGGCGATGAGGTGTCCTTGTTGGAAATCAGCTCGTCGTGTTTTGCCTTCTCGGAAGGACTGTACGGAGAAGGACATAGAGAGTGCGTTGACGGCTTTGGTACCGACACCGTTGAGTCCTACGGACTTATGGAAGGCTTTGCTATCGTATTTACCTCCGGTATTGAGTAGTGATACGGCTTCGACCATTTTGCCGAGGGGTATGCCTCTTCCGTAATCTCGTACACGTACGTGTCCGTCGTGTATATCTACTTCGATGATTTTGCCTTCTCCCATACGGAACTCATCGATGGAGTTATCGATAGTTTCTTTAACGAGGACATAGATGCCATCGTCGGAGTGTGATCCATCTCCAAGTTTGCCGATGTACATACCAGGTCTGCGTCGGATATGTTCTCTATCGTCAAGGTGTATGATGTTTTCGTCTCCGTAGTCAACGGCAGTGTTGTTTGGTAGTGTTTGTGCTTCTGTTATTTCTTTCATTTGTTCCATACTATTCCAATCTCGCTGCAAAGTTAGTAAAAAAAAATGAAAATGTAAAATTGAAAATAGATATTTTATCTAAAATCGCAAAAAATGTACCCATAGAACGCATTTTTATGACAAATATATTTGTGTATGTCGCAAAAAAGAAGTAATTTTGCAGCGTCAAACACAAAATGGAAAGTATATATGGTATTGAATTATATATGGCTCGCATTAATTCTGTTGGCAGTATTAATGGGATTGGTGCAGGCCGTGTTTTTCGGTCAAACAGAGATCTTTTCTGAGCTACTTAACTCTACCTTTACCAATGCCAAAACGGGTTTTGAACTGGCGCTAGGCCTAACCGGAGTGCTCACTTTTTGGACCGGAATAATGAAAATAGGCGAACAAGGGGGCGTGATTAATACTTTGAGTAAAGGTGTAGCTCCGTTTTTCAGCCGTATTTTCCCAGAAGTACCCAAGGGGCATAAGGTGTTCGGCTCGATGCTAATGAATGTGTCGGCCAATGTGCTTGGCTTGGACAATGCCGCTACACCGATGGGACTGAAAGCGATGTCGGAATTACAGGAGATCAATCCGGATAAGAAGCGGGCATCTAATGCGATGATCATGTTTATCGTACTTGGCGCCAGTGGACTAACGATAGTGCCGACTTCTATCATGGCGTATCGTGCTCAACTCGGCGCTGCCAACCCTGCTGATGTGTTTATGCCTATTCTAATAGCTACATATATGTCCACGCTAGTAGGGCTATTAGCATGTTGCTTTATTCAGAAAATCAATATATTGGACAAAGTGGTATTGGGTACCATAGTTGGCCTGACTGCGCTTATGGCAGGATTAGTGGTGGGTGCATCACTAATGGATCAAAAACAACTAACAACCTTCTCCGCTATTTTTGCCGCTATTTTCCTATTGGGCATTATCACTTGGTTTATTGTCCAAGCTGCTAGCTGCAAGATCAATGTCTATGAGGCATTTATAGATGGTGCGAAAGATGGTTTTAAAACCGCCGTTTCACTTATTCCCTTTATGGTCGCAATATTGGTGGCGGTAGGTATGTTCCGTACAAGTGGTGCCATGAATCTGCTGGAACAAGGCCTAGCTTGGGTTTTCGAACAGTGCGGCATCAATCCTGATATGGCAGGGGCTGTGCCGACAGCATTAATGAAACCTCTGAGTGGAGGTGGTGCACGCGGTTTGATGATTGAAGCGATGACCAATTATGGTGCCGATTCGCTAGTGGGACGCTTGTGTTGTATCCTGCAAGGAACGACAGACACCACTTTCTATGTGTTGGCCGTCTACTTTGGAAGTGTGGATATAAAAGAAACACGCCATGCTGTGGCGTGTTGTCTATTGTCCGATTTTGCCGGCATGATAACAGCGTTTATCATTGCCCCCATATTCTTCGGGTAACTATTTTTTTAATTGTTCTACCAGCAGTTGTATCAGCGCATACGACTTAGTGAATGCCTCCGCTGTAGCGAGAGGCATTTTTCCTCGTTCATTGTACGGGTAGCGGTCTGCCACGAGCCATTGTTCCGCCGGTAGGGGTGTGCCCTCTGCCCGATTGAAGATCGATGACACAAGCCCCTTGTCGGTTTTTACTATCTCATAATACTGCAGCGAAATCTCCAGCTCTGCCTCATTATCTTTAGCGGTCAACTGAATGGTCGGATGCAGGCATAGATGGAAACGATAGAAACCTCCCACCTGATTAGAGACACTGTATAGGTATGTCCGTGCACTGAAAACTCCTTGCTCCAAATTTTCTATGAGTATGGTGTCCAGATCAACTATTTGCCCTAATTTATTGCTAAGGGTTTCATACACCTCTGCTTTTGAATGATTCGGCATGCCGATAGTGGTCGAATAGGTATATCCGCCCTGTTCGTTCAGATCTAGCACCGGAAGGATAGACATCGCAGCACTCTTCCATTGAGCCTTATATTGTTGCTTAGCATACTGATTGACTTGCTGCAAATCAACCGTCTGCGCACACAATACACCAAGTCCTAAAACGGACACGGAAACAAGGAGAGACAACCGTTTCATGGCTTACGCAAATTGGCAAGTCCATAGATCCAAAGCAACGCGGCTATAAAGCCTGGCAGTACCCAACTAACCAATGCATCGCTATGCCATCCGGCAGAGAAATGGTGGCGCATGAGTGTGAGTGCCGAATGGACGCTCAAGATGAGCAACAGCGCTGCACTATAAACACCTATTATGCCCAGCAGGCCTACGCCTTCGGAAACAAAATGCTCATAGTTGGTGCGAGCCAATAGGACAAACCATAAGGTCAACAATGCCCAAAGGGCAATGATGAAATAGGAGTCGGTATAACAGTACGTTACTGTACCGGAATAGTTAGGCTGTAGCATACTCCATATCAGAGGATAAGTGAATGCTGCTGCTAAAAGCAAAGTGAACCATTTATGCCCCTTCTGTAATAGCGGTAAATGGCGGCGATGCTTATAAAAAGACAGACCAACAACACCAATAAGGCTTAGACGAACCAACATCCAAAATGCGCGGTATACCTCATAACGCAATGAATGATGCGCAAAATAGTCAAAAATCACCCCATATAACGGTGTAGCATAGACAATTTGTTGCGCAAGCAACAGACCAGCCATAATGGCAGCAAAAATAGCAGTACGTTTCATGTTATTCATGGATTGTTTCGTGAGTTATTGTTCGTAGGTAGGACTCCGGATAAGCCGGACGGTTCGGACCGGTAGGTTCGCCATAGTCATTGCGTTTGAATCGTCCATTTTCTTCCTTGCGCTCTTGGCCGTCAATGAATTTGGTTTGCAGATAAATCTGCAACTTCCGCCAAGTGCTCATCACATAGTCGGCATCCGACAATGCGTAGTCATTGAGTATGCGACGCGCATCCTGATCACTAAGATTTGCGACCTCGTTGTCGATGGTTGCTATCTGAGTATTGAAGAACGTGTCCATTTTTTTCTGAGTTTCCTCAATGATAGGCTTCATCTTGCTGTATTTGGTGTATGCCCAATTAGCTACGAGATTGAACTGCCACCACGCACTCGTTGGCGAGTAAGTATATAAGTCTCCATTACCTTCTCTATATGCTTCGGGGATCTCGGTGATACGGCTGTAGAAGGGGACATAGCAACTACATGCAGCATCATCCACACCAAACCAGAAAATACCCCCTGCTTTATTACCAGCTCTCATCTGGCTTACAAAACTCCAGCCCGTTTGTTGCGTAGCCGTTGGACGCTGATACCAATAGGTGGTACTGTCCACTTCGAACTTGAGTGAGCCGTAACGCAATTTGCTGTTCCACGGACCGGAGGCCGTACCTTGAGTGATGTCAAGCGGCGTACCTTGATATTCGTCCCGCATACATTCCTTGATGTCTTGCGCAGATACCTTGCGGTTAGGACGTATGAAGAGTGGCATGTGCTCGCCCTCATTACCATTGTTCTCGAGCCAGGTTTTACCGGTCGCATAGTCCAGATAGCGATCCATTTCGTTCGAGAAATGGCGGAAGAAACTCCATACGCGTGTCTCGCATACATACAAACCGGACAAATCGAACGGATTATAGGCCGCTTGAAATGAGAAATCGGCATCTTTGCCTTGGAAATAGCCCTTTTCGCGAGCAAACGAGATAACGTTCTTGGACCACATCCAGTTCTTTTTATCCTTAAAGTTGATGGTGGTGATACGCGCTTGGTTCGCATGGGCGCAAATCATGTCGTCCGGCACTCGTACAGCTACCCAAACGATGTCGTTCTTACCTTTACCGGTGCCGATCAAGTCCATGATCCACACCTCGTTAGAATCGCCTATAGAGAAAGTCTCTCCACTGCTGGCATAGCCGTAACGAGATGCCAACTCGGTCATACACTTGATGGCTTCGCGTGCTGTCTTACAGCGTTCCAGGGCAATATAAATCAAACTGCCGTAGTCGATGCCTTGATCGCCTTCCAATTCCTCACGTCCACCCCATGTGGTCTCGCCAATAGTGAGTTGGTGCTCATTCTGGTTACCCACAACGGAGTATGTGTGTCTAACTTGCGGGATACGTCCCAAGGGTTTGCCGGTGTCCCAGTCCACCACTTCGCGCATCGCACCTTCCGGATAGTCGGTTGCCGGGGCATAACGCAGGAAACCGTATAGACTATAACTGTCGGCAGCATAGGAGATGATTGTGCTTCCATCTACAGAGGCTTTTTTGCCGACGATGAAATTAGTGCAGGCAAATGCTCCTATCGGTAGCATAAGCGCTATGATCAACAATAGTTTTTTCATTTTTGGTTGTTACGTATTAGAGCTTTAGTTAATGCGATATCATAGGCCTCGCGGTAGTATTGGAAGAAATGTTTCCAATCTGCCTTCTTGGCTATAGCAGCAGCCTCTTTGCGAGCTAGCTGTTTCTGTTCGTCAGTTAAGCGGTCAAAACGCAACAAGTCCTCCGCAATACGGTCTGCCACCTCGTCAAAGTTGGAGTCGTTACGCTCGATAACAACCACTCCGTACTGTTCTTTTTGTCGCGCTGCCCACTCGCCAAACCCTGCCAGCGAAGTAGTGATGGTCGGTACATGGAAAGCACAGGACTCCAGCGGAGTATATCCCCACGGCTCGTAGTACGAAGGGAAGACAGTGACATCCATTCCGATGAGCAAGTCGTAGTATGTCTTGCCAAACAGCGGATCGTGCCCGTCCAAATAATATGGCACAAACACAGCACTCACCTTACCCTTACGTGCCGGAGCACGATCCAGATACGGAATCATCACAAAGGCGATGACTTCACGCTCAGGACGGTCACTGTGGTATATCTTCTGTGCCAACTTATCTAACGCCGCAGCAAAGACATCAATACCTTTGTTCTTCCACTCCTGTCGGCCGGAGATACAAACGAACAGCGCATCCTTCGGCACAACCCCTCCTAGTTGTTCGCCTGCTACGCGACGTAAGGCCTCACGCGCCTCTTGACGACGCTTATCAAAGGCTTTGCCTTTGGGGACATAGGTGGGTTCAAAACCGTTAGGCGTCTCGATATCGACCTCTTTATCCAACAACTGCTTGCACTCGCGTGCGGTGATATAACTGACAGTCGTGAAACAGTCCGCATGATGCGCAGCCTGCTTCTCCACCGAGTGCTTGGATACCATATTCAACTCTTGGGCCATCTGGTCGCCGTTGTATCCCTCAAAATAGTCGTATAGCGGTTTCCCATTACCGGCTATCGAACGACCGATGCCGGTAGCATGAGTCGTGAAGAGCGTAGCTATCTTGGGACAGTGGTCCTGCAGATAGAAGATTGAGAACGCTGTCTGCCACTCATTCGCGTGCATGCAGAATTGCCCAGAGGGAAGATAGTGATACAAACTCTCCATCACCATACCTGCTGCGTAGCCGAACAAGCAGGACTCATCATAGTCACCGTAGGCGGCATGACTCTGCACTTCGAATTTGTTCCACGCCCATGCGTAGATTTCGTTCTTGCGAGACCATAGAGAGTCAAACTTCAACAATATAGCAATCGGTTCACCCGGCACTTGCCAACGACCAATACGCACTGGGATGTTTAACTCCTTTATCTTCAATCTCCATCCTTTCAATAATTGTTTGTCTTCTTTGAAGTAGATATCGCTGTGGGCGCCAAAGTCGGGTCCGAAGAAAAAGACCTTATCCGGATGCTCTTTCTGCATCGAAGCGGCGCGAGTGGATAAGACGGCATAAATACCGCCTACACGGTTGCATACTTCCCAAGAAGTTTCGAAGATATAGTCAGGTTGTATCATGTGAGTCATTGTTTATTTGTCTGTGCTGATTTTCGTTACGCCTGCCAAACGGTTCAGCATCTGCGGCTTAGTAGTAAAACGGTTGTTGTCTGAACCGACAAAAGGCATATACCGTACCTCGTCATCGGTGGACCAATAGATGCGGTTGTCGGTCAAATCAATAGTCATAGCTGCACACATACTGTTGTCTATCTGCACTTTATAACTGCCGTCCAACATCGATACCCACAGACCATTATTATCACGGAAATAGAGCTTGCGGTTGGCTATCTTAAAGCCCTTAATTTCTGGGAATGTGCTCTTCAACTCTGACAAGCGGAAAGTCTTCCCGTTATACATCTGCAGGGTGTCTTGCTCAGCATCAAGTAGCGCTTTGGCACTATTGTCCGGAGTAGGAGACAGCTCATTGCGACTGCCAAAAACACGTTGACGATAGTCGCCGTCAGTGTTACGCATCACTATAGAGTTGGTGTGGCGATTCTGAACCTTGAACTGCTGCTTGATCAGCGTCGTGTCTCCATTGACCACTATCTGTAGCCAAATAGGTGCTTCGTCCAGAGCTTGAGTGAAATACATCTTATACGAAGCATTGGTCACCTTTTGCGTGCTGTCCGCCGGAGCAGTATAGATAGTGTTGAGCGGGAAGTTCCACTCGTAGCGAATGTCATAGTCGTAGGGATTGTAGATATTGGCAGTGAACGTGTAGTCTTGGTAGATGTAGAACACACTATCGCTGCATACAAAAGTGGGAACACTGTCATAGACAGTGATCTCTTTGATACGACTCTGCGAGGTCTTGCCATCTACCGTCAAAGTGACCGTATACGTTCCGGGTTTCTTATACACATACGATGGAATCTTAAGCGACGATGTACCCCCGTCACCAAATGCCCAAGCCCAGTCCTCTCCACCGGTAGATAGGTTAGAGAAGGTCACCTTTTCACCCGCCTTGGGTGCAGTAGGGCTATAACTGAAATCCACATCAATCTTCTTGCAGGCGATCATTGCGCAGCAAGTCAAAAATACTATTGCAATTCGTTTCATAATCATTGTTAGCATCCAACCAGTGGATGGATTGATCTTTGTTGAACCACGTCATTTGCCGCTTGGCGTAGTGGCGCGAGTTCTGCTGTATGAGTTCGATAGCGCGTGGTAAGTCATACTCGCCATCTACATATCCGAACATCTCTCGATATCCCACCGTCTGCAGGCTGTTTTGTTCGCGCAGCGGATAGACCTGTCGAGCCTCTTGCTCCAAGCCGTCATCTACCATCTGCAACACACGGCGGTTTATCCGGTCGTACAACTCTGCGCGTTCGCGTCTTAACCCGATCTTCAATACCCTAAACGGCCGCTGCTTAGCCTGCTTGCCTTTGCGCAGTTCAGTGTATGTTCCTCCAGTGGTATAACACAACTCTACACAGTGTTGCAGCCGGGCGGGATTCTGTTGGTCCACTTGTTCCCAGTATTCAGGGTCAAGGCGCTGTACTTCCGCCTGTAACCAACTCAACCCGCGCTCTCTGTAGGCGCTTGCTACGCGCTCGCGTATGGCAACTGGCACAGTCGGTATATCATCCAAGCCCTGACAGACCGCATCTATATAAAGCATCGATCCTCCGGTCATCACCACGGTGTCGTGGGGCTTAAACAACCGCTCCAACAGCTGCAACGCATCGCGTTCGTATTGACCGGCATTGTAGTCTTCTCTCAAACTATGCGTGCCGATAAAATAGTGTTTTACGCGTGCCTGCTCTTCGGCATTCGGTGCTGCTGTTCCGATAGGTATCTCTCGGTAAATCTGACGGCTGTCACAACTCACTATCGGGCACCCCAGTTTCTCCGCTACACGTAGCGACAACTCCGTTTTTCCGACACCAGTCGGGCCCAATATGACAACAAGTGTTTTAGGCATTGAGCGACCTAAAACATTGTTCCATCGTCAAAGCTGAGGTCTTGGAAACCATCCATGTCGAGTTCATCCATGTCAAACTCGTCGCCGAAGCCCAGGTCATCCAAATCCAAGTCTCCTTTACCATCCTTACCGACGATGGCTTCCATATCATCTGCCTTGAGCTGCTTAGGTGCCTTCCCCTTAGACTCTACGCACTTCGCTCCGTCCATCATGCCAGGCTCTATCTCTTGCAACTTGCCGAAGAAATAGCGCTCAAACATAGGATCAAACACATAGATCAAACGCTGACCCTGCTCAGTCATCAAATCGCTCAGGCGAGTGGACTCCATGATCATATTATCATACTCGAAGCTGGCACCCATCTCTACCAACGTCACCTCTTGCTCCTTCTCCCAGCGGTCGTTGCACATAAAGAACGATGTCATCTGGTCATCAGGGTAGTTAACAGACTCCAAGATGGCTTTGTGCAAGTCCAAGAATGTAGCTTCTGAATCAGCCTCAAAAACACGACGGAAGTTCTGATCTCCCTCATCGCACGAAAAAGTAATTTTGTAAATCATAGTCTATATTTACAGATTTTGCGTGCAAAGGTACTAAAAAGTTTTGACATATACAAATATTATGTAGATTTTTCAAAAAAAAATATTTTTATTTGCATATGTCGTTTTTTTATCGTACCTTTGCGGCGTATTTTGCGCGAATGTGCGCTTGTGCGCAGCGCGGCGCGAGAATAATATTGTATAATAAAAAAAGAAATCGTATGATCATCTGGGAGTACAGAAATCCCATCTAGGGATCCTAAATTGTTGAAGAAATGGCAAAAAATCCAGAGTTTATTATTGAGGTGAACCACGTCTCAAAAAGTTTTGGTGACGGCAAGTTCGCACTTAACGATGTTAGCCTTCAGGTAAAAAAAGGCGAGTTTGTTACCATTCTTGGTCCTTCGGGCTGCGGCAAAACAACCTTGTTGCGCTGTATAGCCGGTTTTCAGGTAGCCAGTTCGGGCGATATTCTGCTCAAAGGCGAAGATGTGACCAAGACTCCCCCCTACAAACGTCCGGTAAACACGGTGTTCCAGAAATATGCACTTTTCCCGCATTTGAATGTATTCAACAATGTAGCTTTCGGCCTTAAACTCAAAAATGAAGCTCCAGAGACCATCAAGAAAAAAGTGCGCCAAGCTCTGAAAATGGCCAACTTAACCGGCTATGAAGACCGTAAGGTGGATACCCTTAGTGGTGGCCAACAACAACGTGTGGCGATCGCCCGTGCTATCGTCAACAAACCCGAGGTGCTACTACTGGACGAACCCCTATCGGCTCTGGATCTCAAGATGCGTCATGATATGCAAATAGAGCTCAAAGAACTGCATGAGAAGCTCGGCATCACCTTCATCTATGTCACCCACGATCAAGAAGAGGCACTTACGCTCTCCGATCGCGTGGTTGTGATGAACGAAGGCAAAATTCAACAAATAGGAACCCCCACAGACATATACAACGAACCTCAGAACTGTTTTGTGGCCGATTTTATCGGCGAGAGCAATATCCTTTCTGGTACGATGATCAAAGACAAGAAAGTGCAGTTCTGCGGACAAACATTCAACTGTATCGACACCGGCTTTGGTGAGAACAACCCTGTGGATGTAGTCATTCGCCCCGAGGACATCTATGTGTGGCGCAAAGAGGATGAGAAACGCGGCAAGGTCGTAGCCAACGAAGACGACGACGTTGAGGACCGCGTCCCAAAAGGAAGATTCACCAAGTGGTACGGCGAGGTACAAAGCTGTATCTTCAAAGGCGTGCACTATGAGATGCGTGTGCTCACCCCCGACAAGTATGAGTTCCTTATCCAAGACTACCATGAGTACCTGCCGGGTACGGAGATCGGTATGCTCGTCAAACCGGAAGATATACAAATCATGAAAAAAGAGCACTACCTCTATAACTATTTTCAAGGCGAGGTGCTCAAAAACGGCAAAGTGCGCTTCCTCGATGCCGAATGGGAGGTGAATGAACAACAAGTGGAGCGTTTCCAACCGGGCGACCAAGTGCAAGTACGCGTGCCATTCCGTTCGATCGACCTGCAAGACTACGAAGAACAAGGTACACTCTCAGGCGAGGTGCACTTTATCTTGTTCAAGGGCAACCACTACCACCTCACTATCCGAACCGACGAGGGATACGACCTCTATGTCAACACCAACGACGTCTGGGACGATGGAGACCGCGTAGGTATAGTCATCCCGAAGAATGATATCCTGCTTTCTGAAGTTGAAAAGTCTTAAGTAGAAAATTTCAATGAATAAGATAGTTCAGATATTTTCTTCCCGCAGAACTTGGGCGTGGCCATACGTGCTGTTTCTGACGCTGTTTGTGGTGTTGCCGCTTATATTGGTGGGTGTCTACGCCTTCACCGATATCAATGGCCATTTTACGCTGCGTAACTTTGCTAAGTTCTTCACCCATAGCGAAGCTATACAGACCTTCTTCTATTCGCTGATGATAGCGGTTCTCAACACCGCCATCTGCCTACTGATCGGCTATCCTGCAGCCTACATCATGGCACAGGAAGACTTCCGCACACCCAAAGTGATGGCAATGCTGTTCATTCTACCGATGTGGATCAACTTCCTGCTGCGTACGGTAGCTACCGTCGAGCTGTTTAATATGTGCGGCCTCCCCTTAGGCGAAGGAGCACTGCTCTTTGGTCTGTGTTACGACTACTTGCCCTTTATGATCTACCCAATCTATAACACCTTGCAGAAGATGGACAACTCGCTCGTCGAAGCAGCACAAGACCTGGGCGCAAGCCGCTGGCAGAGCTTTTGGAAAGTGATCGTGCCGCTCTCGATGCCGGGTGTATATAGCGGTATCGTTATGGTCTTCATGCCGACCGTTTCAACCTTCGCTATCGCCGAACTGCTCACCCATAACAACATCAAACTGTTTGGTAGCCTCATCCAGGATTATATCACCACTACTGACCTGCTCAACTATGGTGCGGTACTAAGCCTCGTACTGCTGATCATCATCGGTCTGACCTCGTTCTTTGGCGACCATGACAGCGAAGGCGAGGAGAAAGGAGGGCTCGTATGAAAATCATCAAACTAGTTTTCCTAGTCTTCCTAGGATTCCTAGGGGCCCTAGTTAGTCCTATTTTCGCCCAATCGAATGTCAGCTATGACTTACATGTTGGTACCACGGCGGAGAACACACTGCTGAATACCTTCCCGGATTCCTATGCGGGAGAGAAAATCAACATAGCAGTACGAGTAGAGCACTTGGAGCTTACTGATGAGACTGATTCTATCGATTTCATCTTCTCCAATCATCAATTACCAATCGCCAATATAGAATCTTTTGATTCGATCTACTCCTACACCGACGAGGCCAATATACACTGGACCATTTGGCGCAACAACAAACCCATCAAAAACCGCGCTCAACGCGTGCTGGTGGGGAATGCATACAACACCTTTGAGGATTACCTCCACCTCACTCTCGATCAACATCGTAGCCGTGGATGGATCTGGTGGCTGTTTGCAGGACTGCTACTGGCAGGCGTAGGAGCCTATGCGGTCGTGCTGGTGATACAACGACGCCGTGAGAAAAACCTCTCGCCTGTCGAACAGGAGACCTTGCGCCGCAAACGAATGGGTAGGCGTCGCCATTATGGCTCGCAACTCTACTTGTGGTTGCTGCTCTTGGTGCTCTATGCCCCGATCGCGCTCATCACTGTGTTCTCATTCACCGAGAGTAAGATCCTTGGTAACTGGACCGGCTTCTCCATGGACCTCTATGCTAACTTGTTCACCGGCAAAGCCGACGCAGGACTCAATAGTGCTATATGGTACACCGTGGTCATTGCTCTGGTGGCAGCTGTATGCTCTACCATACTGGGCACCCTCGCCGCTATCGGTATCTACAACATGCGTGCCCGTAGTCGCAAGATGGTCAGCCTGCTCAACTCTGTACCGATGATCAACCCTGATATCATCACCGGTATATCGCTCTTCCTGCTCTTTGTAGCTTTGGGAATGAGCCAAGGCTTGGCCACTGTCTGCATCGCCCATGTGGTATTCTGTACACCGTACGTAGTACTGAGCGTGTTGCCGCGCCTGAGCCGTATGAACCCAAACACCTACGAGGCAGCATTGGATCTCGGCGCTACACCTGCGCAAGCATTGCGGATGGTGATGCTGCCCGAACTGTGGCCCGGCATGCTGTCAGGATTCATCTTGGCACTCACCCTCTCCGTCGATGACTTCGGTGTGACGTTCTTCACCAAGGGATCCGGAGGACTCGAGACCCTCAGCACCTTCATCTACTCTGACGCACGCAAAGGTGGTCTCACCCCCGAACTGCGTCCTCTGTTCACCATCATCCTACTGGTGATGCTGGTTGCTTTGATCATTATTAATATACGTAACAATAAACAAGAAGAAAAATGAGAAAGTTCATCTGTCATCTGGCAACTATCGTATTAGCAGCGCTAATACTGACATCCTGTGGTGTGGACCGCGCACACCAACTCAAAGTGCTCAACTGGGCGGACTACATCGACGAAGACGTCAAAGAGAATTTTGAGAAATGGTACTACGAACAGACCGGTGAGAAAGTGGAACTCGTTTACGAGACCTTCGACATCAACGAGACTGCACTCACCAAGATCGAGGTGGGACACGAGGACTACGACGTCTTCTGCCCGTCGGAGTATATCATCGAGCGTATGCTTAAGAAAGACCTGCTGCTCCCGATCCAAAAAGAACTCATCCCGGACAGCATCTACTATTTTGACAATATATCGCCCTTCGTGACTGAGAAATTCCAACAGATGGCACCGCGTCAGGACCTCCATGTCTGCGACTATACCGCCGGATATATGTGGGGTACAACCGGATTCATCTACAATCCTCAGTATGTTAAACGCGAAGAACTCACCTCGTGGGAGGCACTGCTCAACCCGCGTTTTGCTAACCGTATCTTGATGAAGGATGCCTTCCGTGATGTATACTCCGTTCTGGTGCTCTATGCTTACAAAGATCAGATCGCTGCCGGCGAAGTGACACGTGACGACCTCGTACGTAACATCACCCCCGAGCGCGTAGAGGCAGTCAAAGTCATACTCTCCGAGGCCAAGAAACAGATCTGCGGATGGGAAGTGGACTTCGGCAAGGAGGAGATGACCAAAGGCAAAGCATGGCTCAACCTTAGCTGGTCCGGCGACGCACAGTTCGCTATCGAAGAGGCTGCCGAGATGGGTGTGATGCTCGACTATATCGTTCCGCAAGAAGGCTCGAACGTGTGGTTCGACGGTTGGGTGATACCTAAGTATGCCCAGAACGTCAAAGCCGCTACCTATTTCATCGACTACATGTGCAAGGCCGAGAACGCCTTGGCTAACATGAAAGAGATCGGCTATGTATCCTGCGCAGGTGGCGAGAAAGCAGCCGCTACCATCTTGGCTGACCAGAACGATGCCGAGGAGTGGCCCGAGACCGTTGATGCATCCTATTTCTTCGGCCCCAATCCGATCATGGTGAACGGCAAACAACTCGACCCACATGCGCTCCACCTCAACCCTGTCTATTATGCAGACAACAGCATCATCAATCGCTGCGCCCTGATGCACGATGCCGGCGAAAGCCAAGAGATGTTGCTCGAGATGTGGAATCAGATCAAGCTCGCACGCTAAACTCCACTATGATCACTTTTCTCGCCCAACAAACCGAAATGCCCGCTTTAGACCAGCGACGCGTGTCCCGATGGATACGCGCCGTGGCGGCGCATTATGGTTTCTCTGTGGGCGAACTGCATTATATATTCTGTTCCGACGAACGTGAACTGGAAGTTAACCGACAGTTCCTGCAGCATGACTACTACACCGATGTCATCACCTTCGACTACTCGACATCGTCCGTCATCTCCGGCGATATCTTCATCTCTGTGGATACGGTACGTAGCAATGCCCAAGAAGTGGGAGCAGCCTTCCAAGATGAGTTGCACCGCATCATCATTCATGGTGCGTTGCACCTCACCGGACAAGGGGACAAAACACCCGAAACCAAACAACAAATGACTGCCAAAGAGGAGCATGCCCTCACCCTGTTGCAGAGCATGATACATTAACCCGCCATGAATGCCAACAAACTATTACTTGCCCTTACACTGCTATTGGTCGTACTCCTGTCCGGAGCGCTGATCTATAGATACGTGTTCAAGCAACCGGCTGTAAACGAGCCTACCACGGACACCATCGTTCAACCAATCGCCCAGTCTGAACAGGACACCCTGCCTGCTGTCGCACAGATATCCTCTGACTCGGTGGTACGTGAGAACTGTTTTTTGGTAGTGTCCAAAACCGACTACAAGCTCTACGTCTACGAGCGTCGCGGCCAAGACACTGTCTGCGTTGCCTCTTTCCCTGTCTGCTATGCCAAGAACAAAGGACAAAAGACCCGTGATGGCGACTACTGCACCCCCGAGTGCTCCTATCAACACCCGTTCCGTATATCGGAGATCAAGGACGCATCCGCTTGGTACCACGATTTCCATGACGGTCGAGGAGAGATCCTTGCCTATGGTCATTGGTTCATGCGACTCGACCTCTCTGACGCTTTCCCTGACAATGAGGTTGTAGCACGAAACCGCTCTATCGGTATCCACGGTTCTACCAACAACGAGTCCTCCGTACCGGGTAACGGCAGCGAAGGATGTATACGTCTGCGAGACCAAGACCTCGAGATATTACACGACCGATACGCCTTCGTGGGACAACAAGTGATCGTTTTACCATACAAACAACTCAAATCTACTCAACAATGAAAAATCTAACGCTTATCCTTACCATGCTTATGGTAATGCTTTTCGGTATGCCGGTGCTTTCCGACAATGCCTCCACCCATGCCAATGCTGAATGCGTCAAGACAACCGGCACCAATGTACGCCTCCGTTATGGACCCGGACAAGAATATGGCATCTACTGCGCACTCAAAAAGGGTGTTGTTATGACCTATATAGGCACCAGCTACGACGGCGACTGGTATCACGTTCGCTATCAAGGGAAAGACCTCTATGTCAGCCGTGACTACGCCTCGTTGTGTAACTGCCCTAACGGAGGTGGCGTGACCACTAGTGGTAACGTATCTACCTCTGCGCAGAAAACCAAATGTATCGTCCATGCCAAGAACCTGCGCTTACGTGTAGGCCCCGGCACTGAATATGACTACCTCATCTGGACCGCAACCGGCAAGACTGTACACGTTAATCATGGCGATGTGCTGCCCTATCTGGGTATCACCCGTAACGGCTTCTATAAAGTGAGCTTCCAAGGCGTCGAGTGCTGGATCAGTTCGGACTATTGTACACTCAAATAAACTATGAACAAACTGCCTATAGTTATCATCAGCCTGCTGTGCAGCCTATGCCTTATGGCACAACAGCCGGCTATATCTATCAGCGGTGACACTACCCTGATCGCTACTTATGTAGACACGATAGTGCCGGCCGACACCATCACGCAAGCAGACACCGTAGTAGCAGTACCGGAGCAGACACCGGACCTAAAGCATATGCAGATCTACAAACGTGATGTGGTCAAGCAGAACTGCTTCTTTGTCGTGTCCAAAAAAGAGTTTATCCTTTCGGTCTATGAGGTAGTCAAACAAGATACGGTGTTGGTGGCGACCTTCCCTATCTGTTATGGCAAGAACCCCGGCAACAAAACCAAGACTGGTGACGGCTGTACGCCTGAGTGCTCCTATCAAAAGCCGTTCTATATATCCGAGATCAAAGACTCCCACGCTTGGCGACACGATTTCGGAGATGGCCGTGGTAACATCCTTGCCTACGGACACTGGTTCATGCGTCTTGACCTCAGCCGGTCGGACTGCCATCCTAATGTGCGGTCCAATCGCTCGATCGGCATCCATGGTTCCACCAACAACGCCTCCTCCGTTCCCGGAAGAGGCAGTGAAGGATGTATTCGTCTACGCGACAAAGATCTGCTGGTCTTGCACGATCTGTATGCCATAGTGGGCACCAAAGTGATCGTGCTGCCGGCTAAATAAGAATCAATATCTGCGAATGCCAACCAGATGGTGGGTGTGATAACGCCCGTCTGCCATCTTGATGGCGTGTGTGTCTTCGGCGGCGGAGGGCTCTTGAGAGATGATCCCTTCGTCGTCGATCATTTCTACCTTCACTCGACCCGAACTGTGCATTACACGCTCTGCGTCCAACAGCAAGCCTACATGCGACACACGACCGTCATAGTGGTCAAAGAACACCAGATCACCGGCTTTAGCCTCGCTCAATCGCTCTACGACCGTACCTTGTGTGATCTGCTCTCGGGCGTTGCGCAACAGGTTGTGACCAAACAGCGCGTGTACCGTCTGCGTGAAGCCCGAGCAATCAATTCCCATGGCATTCTTGCCGCCCCATAGATAGGGGATATTGAGCATGAAACGTGTCACTTTCATCACGTTCTCCGCATTCATCTCCAGCGGCTTGTCGGCCACCATGTCCGGTTGGATGCGGAACGTCACACCCAGCACCTCAAACCTGCCGTCCGCATACTTGGGCAGCCTCGTGCCGGCGCTCAGCGGTATCGTTTGACCGTTGTTCTCGCTCATCGCATACGCCATCGGAAACAACACCTTGGCTTGCGACGCCTGCCACTCCTGGCTATACGCCGCGTACTCCTCGTCGCTCATCGGGCTGATCATCTTCCAGTCCACCCAACCCTCTTGGCCATCCAGATCAGATCTCACTTTCTTCCAGCGGGCACACTCGTCCACTATCTCGCACGGCTCACCGAACAGCAGTTGGGTCAACTGTTCACTCTCTTCTGCCGCTTCCGCCCGAACCGGCACAACACTATGTAAAACAATCGCTTTCATCGTTATTATTTGGCTCCGGAGCCTCTCCGGCTACCACACTTCTTGGGGATGCTCATTATCTGTCCGCGGATAGTCGATCGTATAGTGCAGACCGCGACTCTCTTTGCGCTCGATCGCCTGACGGGTGATCAGATAGCCCACGTTGATCATGTTACGCAACTCGCAGATCTCTTTGGTGGCTTTCACGCGCTTGAACAGATCTTCGGTCTCTTCGTACAGCAAGTCCAGACGCTCCCATGCACGACGCAGACGCAGGTTCGAACGCACTATTCCCACATACGTGGACATGATCTGCCCCACTTCTTTGACGTCTTGTGCTATCAGCACGCGCTCCTCGTTGCTGAGCGTGCCTTCGTCATTCCACTCCGGAACTTGCTCATTGAACGTATACTCATCTATAACGCTCAGGCTGTGCTTGGCTGCAGCTTCGGCATAGACCACCGCCTCGATCAGCGAGTTAGACGCCAAACGGTTGCCTCCGTGCAGACCTGTACACGAACACTCGCCTACCGCATACAGACGGTTGATGGTCGACTGGCCATCCAGATCCACTTTGATACCACCGCACATATAGTGTGCACAAGGGGCTACAGGGATATATTCCTTGGTGATGTCAATACCTATGCTCAGGCACTTGGCGTAGATGTTCGGGAAATGGTGCTTGGTCTCCTCCGGATCTTTGTGTGTCACATCGAGGCACACGTGGTCGATGGCATGGATCTTCATCTCATTGTCAATCGCGCGGGCCACAATGTCACGTGGTGCCAGACTCAGACGTGGGTCGTACTTCTGCATAAACTCCTCGCCGTTAGGCAGACGCAGGATGCCTCCGTATCCACGCATCGCCTCCGTGATCAGATAGGCGGGGTGGGTCTCCTGAGGATTGTACAGACTGGTCGGGTGGAACTGCACAAACTCCATATCCTTGACCAGCCCCTTGGCGCGGTACACCATAGCGATGCCGTCACCGGTAGCTATCTCGGGATTGGTGGTCGTGGCATACACAGCTCCCGTGCCGCCGGTTGCCATCAGGGTGATGCGGCTCAGATAAGTGTCAATCTTCTGCGTCGCGGGATTCAATATGTACGCCCCATAACACTCGATATCCGGTGTGCGTCTTGTGACCCGTACACCCAGATGGTGCTGGGTGATGATCTCCACGGCAAAATGGTTCTCCAGTACGTCAATAGACGGGTTCTGGCGAACAGCATTCATCAGTCCGCGTTGTATCTCTGCACCCGTGTCGTCGGCGTGGTGCAGAATGCGGAACTGAGAGTGGCCACCTTCGCGGTGCAGGTCAAACTGACCATCCTCTTTGCGGTCAAACTGAACACCCCAGTTGACCAATTCTTCGATGCCTCGGGGAGCGTTCTTGACCACCTGCTCAACGGCTGCCGGGTCACTCAACCAGTCACCCGCTACCATCGTGTCGTGGATATGCTTCTCAAAATCGTCCACCAGCAGATTGGTCACGCTGGCAATACCGCCCTGCGCTTTGGCTGTATTGGCTTCCTCTAAGGTGGTCTTGCAGCACAGCGCTATCTTATACCTTCCGGCTCGCGCCACCTTCAGCGCAAAACTCATACCGGCTACACCTCCGCCGATAATTAAAAAATCATAATGTTTGGTCATCTTATAACCTATATCTAATATCTATATTCTTTCTACATGGCGAATCTTTGCGGAGTAGCATTCGCAACACCTCCTACCTGGCTTTACCCAGGGCAAACACCCGTATCTCCGCTCCTCGAAACGCCTTCATCGCTTTCATGCATGCTTTCACCGTCTCCCCTGTCGTGATCAGGTCGTCCACCAGCAGGATCGTCTTGTGGTACAACTGCTCGGGGTGGTTCACCGCAAACGCATCGGCTACATTGGTCTTACGCCCGGCGCTGTTCTGCAACGCCTGCTGGTGCGTGTGCCGGGTGCGCGTCACATGGGTCGTGTCCACCGGTATACCGGTCACTTCGCTCAGTCCTCGTGCTATGTACTCCGACTGGTTGTACCCGCGTTGTCGCAGCCGTTTGGGGTGCAGCGGAACAGGGATGATCACATCCACACCGTCCCACAGCTCCGAGTCTTGCCATTCGATAGCGGCTTGCCTGCCCAGCACATAGCCGATCTGAGGCTGTTGGCCGAACTTCATCTTGTGGATCATGTCCTGTACCGGATGATGTTTCTCAAAGAACATAAACGCCGCAGCTGTTGTACCTACTACCGCTTCGGTCTCGTTCTGTCGAAGTTCAGCTTGCTCGGTGCGCGGCAAGGCTCGCAGACAGTCGTTGCACACTATCTGCTGTATGTCGCCACGCGCTATATAGTCACCTATATATCGCCCGCACATTGCGCATGTGCGGGGATACATCAGGTTCAGCAGTCTGTTTAGGATCTTAGAGTGTAACACCATTTTTGAAGATCGATATCTCGTGATATCCGTTCTTCTCGTTGTTGGTCTTCTTGCCGTTGGCTACCTCTATCACGTATTCGGCAAAACGTTTTGCCACCTCGTCCATCGGCTCGCCTTCGGCTATCACACCGGCATTGAAGTCTATCCAGTTCGGCTTGTTGTTGGCCAAGGTCGAGTTGGTAGAGATCTTCATCGTCGGTACATAAGTGCCAAACGGTGTACCGCGACCGGTCGTAAACAGCACCATATGGCATCCGCAGGAAGCCAAAGCCGTCGATGCTACCAGGTCATTACCCGGCGCTGACAGCAGGTTCAGTCCCTTCACTTGCAACCGCTCGCCATAGGCCATCACACCGCGTACCAGCGACTTGCCGCACTTCTGCGTGCAACCCAAGGCTTTGTCCTCGAGCGTCGATATACCGCCGGCTTTGTTGCCCGGACTCGGGTTCTCGCCTACGGGCTCGCCATGACTCAGGAAATAGTCCTTGAAGTCATTGATCAGGCTCACCGTCTGGTCGAACAACGCTTTATTCTCACAACGGTCCATCAGTATCGTCTCGGCGCCGAACATCTCCGGCACTTCGGTCAGTACGGTCGTACCTCCTTGTGCTACGAGCCAATCACTCAATACGCCTAATAACGGATTAGCGGTGATACCACTGAAGCCGTCCGAGCCACCGCACTTCAGACCGACGCGCAGTTCACTTAGGGGCACCTCTACACGCTCATCTTGCTGCGTCTTGGCGTACAGCTCACGCAGGATTGGCATGCAGTACTCAACCTCGTCGCCTTGTATCTTCTGGGTGGTAACGAACTTAATACGCTCCTCGTCGATCTCGCCGCAGAACTCCTTAAACACGTCCGGTTGGTTGTTCTCGCATCCGAGGCTAACCACAAGGATAGCACCGGCGTTCGGGTGATGGATCATATCACGCAAGATCTTCTTCGTGTTCTCGTGGTCGTCGCCCAACTGCGAGCAGCCGTAGTTGTGCTTAAAGGCGAAGATATTCTCCGCACCCGTCTCTTGACGCAGACGCTCGGCACACTTCTCGATGATACCGTTCACGCAACCTACGGTCGGAATGATCCATACTTCATTGCGGATACCTACCTGTCCGTCTTTGCGGCGGTAGCCCATAAAGGTGCGTTTCTCGTCCTTGATATTGAGTACCACATCCTTGGGATGATACTCATATTCGAGCAGTCCGGCAAGGTTGGTCTTGATATTGTTCTCGTTCATCCACGAACCCGCTTTCTTCGCTTCGCGGGCATGACCAATCGGGAAACCGTATTTGATGACATTCTCACCTTCGGCAAGGTCGCAAATAGCTATCTTATGTCCGGCAGGCACATCTTCCAATACCGTGATCTGCTTCCCGTCAACTTCAATAACCGCACCGGCGGATTGCGGTTGTATTGCTACTACCACATTATCCGCCGGATTGATTTTTAGAATATTTGTCATAATTTCCTTTGTACTTGGTACTTTGTCCCTTTGTCCCTTTGTCCCTTAAAAGAGGCTTTTGATTTTCGAAACAAGGCCTTCTGCTTTATCGGCAGCAAGCACCAACTGAACGGTCTCCAGCATACCGATCTTCTCGATGCAGTTGAGATAGAGCTCTACCATGTCGGTCAAACCCGGAATCTCATTGAGGTTCTGCTTGCTCTCTTTCCAGATGATGTCGGTGGCACCGAGTACGCCTTCCGCTACCTTGCGGGTATCACCCGTAGCCCAGAGTTCCTTCAGCAGATCCATGATCTCCTGTGCATCATTCGGTTGAATCGGAGCACCATCAGCACGCGTACCACCCTTGTAGTACTCGATGATAGCTGCCAAACCGAGAACCAGACCCTTCGGAAGTTGACCCTTGCGCTCTAAGTAGATCTTCAGACCCGGCAGGTCACGTGTCTCGAATTTCGGGAAGGAGTTCAACATGATGCTGGTGACAGCGTGATCAACGTACGGGTTGTTGAAACGCTCCAGCACGCTCTCACCGTAAGCCTTCAACTCGTCCTTCGGCAAGTTCAGTGTCTCCAGCAACTCATCGAACATCACGAGTTTGATATACTTGCCCAATACCTCGTGGTTGCAAGCATCGCGAACGATGTTCACGCCACTCAGATAAGTCACCGGACTCAGCACAGTATGCGGGCCGTTCAATAGGGTCACCTTACGCTCGTGGTACGGTTTCTCGCTTTCTGCGATCAGCACGTTCAAGCCGGCCTTGTTAGCCGGGAACTCAGCCTCGAGCTCTTCGATCGACATATTCTCCGGTTTCTCGATCACCCAGAGGTGGAAGATCTCAGCCTGTACAACCAAGTTGTCGTTGTAACCAATCTTCTCTTGGATCTCAGCGATGTCCTTGCGCGGGAAGCCCGGCACGATACGGTCTACCAAGGTAGCGCATACATAGTTGTATTTCTCAAACCACTCTTTGAAGCCCTGATAGTCAGCGCCGAAATCGTCTTTCCACAACTCGATATACTTGCGGATGCAATCCTTGAGGTGGTGACCGTTCAAGAAGATCAACTCACACGGCATAAAGATCAGACCCTTGGTCGGATCGCCGTTGAAAGTCTTGTAACGACGGAAGAGCAACTGAACCAACTTACCCGGATAGGAACTTGCCGGTGCGTCGGTGAACTTACAACTCGGATCAAACGTGATACCGGCCTCGGTGGTGTTCGAGATAACGAAACGGATCTCCGGTTGCTCAGCCAGCGCCATGTATGCCCAGTTCTGGGTGTAAGGATTCAGCGCACGCGAGATAACGTCGATACGCTCCAGGCTGTTCACTGCCTTGCCGTCCAAACGACCCTGCAGATTTACATGATACAAGCAGTCCTGACCGTTGAGCCACTCTACCATACCTTTGTCGATCGGCTGTACGACAGCCACCGAACCGTTGAAGTTGGTCTTGGCGTTCATGTTCCATACAATCCAGTCCACAAATGCGCGGAGGAAGTTACCTTCACCAAACTGGATGATCTTCTCGGGAGCGACACTCTTCGGAGCGGTCCACTTGTTCAATGCTTTTTTCATAAGATTTTATGTATTAAGAGATTAATATTTATATGCTCATTTACATCCTTGCACAATTACCGCCACAAAGATACAACAAAAATTGCATATATGCAAATTTTAAGTGCTATTTTTCGTCGAATAGAACAAAATTCAATCTATACAGGATGACATTTTTAATAACTTTCTATTAAAAAGCAAAAAGAAATGCGACTTGAAGGCCGCATTTCCTATATTCATTTATGCTCTATATTCTTACAGTTCTACGCCCAACACGTTGTAGCATCGGCCGTCGTGCTCTATCACCAACTGCCCGTTAACCAAGCGTTTGCGGGTGATAGTTGTGTCGTCGTGCACAATGACGTCGAAATCTGTAGCCACCTCTTCTTTTTCAACGATGCGTGCCGCGGTACCTCTCGGTACTGCCGCCTTGCCGGATGTCGGCACAGCAAAGTGGGCTCTAAAGCCGCGCAAGGTCGTGCCGTCGTTGATCGGCCAATAGAGGGTGTTTTGCTCGCCTAAGAACAGGTTGTGGGTGTCTTCGTAATCCAACAGTACGCGTCCTACGTGGCCTACAAACTGTATACCATCGCCCACGCGTTTGCCCTCGTTGTCAGAGATGTACACGTCTCTGAACACCAACGGACTAGGTATCACTTCGTTGGTGTTGTCCCAGCGAATCAGATAGGGATACCCAGCTCTGAGCTCCGACACCTGCTGAACGTGGATGTCCAGCTGGGTGGTGCTCAGTTGGGTAGCTCCGGTGAACTCATACACCTCTCCTCCGGCCAGAGGACTGTTGGCAAGTTGTGTTTCGGTTAGGTTGAATGGCAAACAGATAGTGTTGAAGTAGCCGTCTTTATATAGTGTACGGTGTATGTCAATTTCAGGTACGGCGGTATTAAGCAGTTGATCCAGCTGCTCGGCGATGTCCTCGCTATCTTCGTTGGTCTCCGGTATATCGCCTCCGGCGGTTTTTTTTCATCATTTCGCTCAAATTTTTCGCAAAAGTACTGCTTTTTTCTCGCCTGCGCAAGAGTAGAGCGGAATATTTGATTTATTGTCAAGAAAAACGCTGCATTTTTTACGTATTGTCAAAATCCGTCAATTTCTCCACATCTTGACTTTGCGTCAAAAACAACCCCTCGTTTCTAGACTTTGCGTAAATTTTGGCATTCTGCTCGTCTGGGCGGTGCTGGCTACCCTAAGCTCACTGGAGGTGAGGTTCTTGTCGCAAGCCACTTCCGACGAGCGAAAGCTCCGAAAATATTGCAACTTTTTACAAAATCTGACAATTTTCTTCCTAAAAATTTGCATATATCACAAAAAAGCACTACCTTTGCACCGTCTTCGACCTATGTGAGCCGACGGTCACCCGACGGTCAGCCGACAGTCAACCGACAGTCAATACATCCGCGGACCAAAAAAATGACCGATTTTTTATACGTAATTACTATATTATATATTTATATATAATATACATTTTAACACTTATTTTTATGTCAAAAGTAGATACCTCCTCAGCCATCAATCAGATCCATGGTAAGCCCAACAAAAAGGACCCGGGCTATTTTTACGTACGTAATGGCAAGCAACTCTACCGCACTCGAGAAGAGACTTACCAGAAAAAACAGTCTCCCAAGCAGAAATATAACTCTGCCGCCTTCGCCTATGCTAATGGCCAACTGGCAATCCTTAAAGCCAACCCTGAATCCGAAGCACAACTGACTGCCGAATTCGAAGCCTCCAAACATTGCGCCTCTAATGGCAAAATATACGACACCCTCTGGTCCTGGAAATTCAACTCCCTGCTCTACGAATACAAACAATCCCACCCGTTTGCACAATGGCAAGAGTGAACTTCAAAAACAATAAAATTACTTTTTGTGGCACATAAATTTGCATGTGTGCAAAATTTTTTGTAACTTTGCACCCGAAATGGATAACTGACTACGGAGACTCTCCGGTTGCAGCGGATTAGAAAATCGTAAATCGTAAATTGTTAAATCGTAAATAGTATATATGTCATTACAATGTGGAATAGTGGGTTTGCCGAATGTGGGCAAGAGTACCCTTTTCAACTGTTTGAGTAACGCGAAGGCACAGAGTGCCAATTTTCCTTTTTGTACGATAGAGCCGAATGTGGGTGTGATCACGGTTCCGGACGAGCGTTTGATCAAGTTGGGTGAGATCTGTAAGCCGGAGCGCGGTGTGATACCGACGACGGTGGAGATAGTGGATATAGCCGGATTGGTGAAAGGCGCGAGCAAGGGTGAAGGCTTAGGAAACAAGTTTCTGGCCAACATCCGCGAGACGGACGCTATCATCCATGTGTTGCGCTGTTTTGATGACGAGAACGTGGTGCATGTAGACGGGACGGTTGATCCGGTGCGCGACAAAGAGATCATCGATGCGGAGTTGCAGTTGAAAGATCTGGAGACGGTAGAGAGCAGGATTCAGAAGTGTGAGAAAGCGGCCCGCGCGGGTGGAGACAAGAATGCGAAGTTGCAGTTAGAGGTGTTGCTTCGTTATCGTGAGGCGCTGTCGCAAGGCAAGAACGCCCGCACGGTGGAGCTGGATAACAAAGATCAGGAAGCCGCAGCCAAGGACTTGTTCCTGTTGACCAACAAACCCGTCATGTACGTCTGCAACGTCGATGAGTCGGCTGCCGTGTCCGGCAATGCGTACGTGGAGCAGGTGAAAGAAGCTGTCAAAGACGAAGATGCACAAGTGTTGGTACTGGCAGCCAAGATCGAGAGCGAGATAGCTGAGCTGGAGACCTACGAGGAGCGTCAGATGTTTCTCGAGGAGATAGGGTTGAAGGAGAGTGGCGTGAACAGACTGATCAAGGCGGCTTATGCGCTACTGAACCTTCGTACCTTCCTGACGGCGGGTAGTGATGAGGTGCGTGCGTGGACGTTCCGCGCGGGATATAAGGCGCCGCAGTGTGCGGGCGTGATCCATACGGATTTTGAGCGTGGGTTTATTAGGGCTGAGGTGATCAAGTATGAGGATTTTGTGACGCTGGGCGGCGAGGCACAATGTCGTGCAGCGGGTAAGTTGGGAATAGAAGGCAAGGAGTATCTGGTGCAGGATGGAGACATTATGCATTTCTTGTTCAATGTGTAGTTAGTAGAAAGTAGAAAGACCGCTTCGCTCAAAGAGGAAAGACAAAAGAGAAAAGCAAATGGATATCATTAATAGTTTATTAGCCTACGGATGGTGGGTGGCGGCGATATGTATCGTCGTTGGCTTTGTGGCGCTGGTGAAGGGCGCGGACTGGCTGGTGGACGGTGCGTCGGCTGTGGCTAAGCGATTTGGCATATCGGACCTGGTGATCGGTTTGACGGTGGTAGCGTTTGGTACGTCGATGCCTGAGTTTGTGGTGAACATGGTCTCCGTGGCCGAGGGTTCAACCGACCTGGCGATCACCAATATACTGGGCTCGAACATCATCAACACCTTAGTCATATTGGGTTTGACGGCCTTGGTCTATCCGATCGTGTCGCAGAAGCGGAGTCGTGATTTTGACATACCGATGTCTATTATAGCAGGTGTGCTGGTGTTTGCGGCGGTGAGTGTTCAGTCGCCGTGGGGAGAGACAGAACGCGGCGTAGGAAGGCTGGCCGGTATAGGATTGCTGGCGATGTTCGGCTATTTTTTGTACAACACGTTCCGCCACGCCAAGGATCATCCGGATGAGAGCGGATTAGTGGATGATGGGGTGAGTGGATTAGTGGTTAGTGGTATGTCGGTCGGTAAGGCGGTGCTGCTGATGGTGGTAGGTATAGCGGGGTTGGTGATCGGCGGTGAGTTGATCGTGAAGAGTGCGGTGGATATAGCGACGCGGATGGGTGTGAGTGAGGCGGTGATCGGCTTGACGGTAGTGGCGTTGGGTACATCGTTGCCGGAGTTGGCGACCTCGGTGATGGCGGCCTTTAAGAAAAACTGCGATATTGCATTAGGCAATGTCATAGGGTCGAATATATTCAATGTGTTCTTTGTGTTGGCTACGAGTGCGGTGATTCATCCGCTGCCGGCGTATGAGGGGATAGAGTTGGATGCATGGGTAGCGGCGATCGGCAGTATTGTGGTATGGCTGGCGGTGAAGACGAACAAAGAACGCAAGATCAAACGTTGGGCAGGTGGATTGCTGTTGCTGATCTATGCGTCGTATTTGACCTATAGGTTGATGAATGTGTAAATAACGAAATAAAAAAAATATACTACTATGGACATTTTAGAACAAATGCTCAAACGCGCTCAGGCTAATCCCCAGCGCATTGTGCTCCCTGAGGGAGACGAACCTCGTACACTGGAAGCAGCAAACATTCTGCTCAGAGACAAGATTGCCAAGTTGATATTGATTGGTAATCCTGACACCATTCGTCAGATGGCCAAGGAGAAGGGTTATGAATATATTGATGAGGCGGAGTTGTTTGATCCGATCAACGATCCGAAGATGCCGGTATATGCGAACCTGTTGTATGAGTTGCGCAAGGCTAAGGGCATGACCGAAGAGGAGGCAAAGAAGAAAGCGCAAGATCCGTTGTATCTGGGCTGTCTGATGATCAAGAACGGCGATGCAGACGGCGAGTTGGCGGGTGCACGTGGTACGACGGCTGATACGATTCGTCCGGCGTTCCAGATCCTCAAAACCAAACCCGGTTGCTCCATCGTGAGCGGTGCATTCCTGATGTTCACGCCGGCTAAACAACTTGGCGAGAACGGTTTCCTGCTGTTTGCAGACTGTGCCGTTAACCCGAATCCGGACGCTAAACAACTAGCAGAGATCGCTATCTCGACGGCTGAGACGGCGAAGGCAATAGCCGGTATCGAACCACGTGTAGCGATGCTGAGTTTCTCGACCAAGGGCAGTGCTAAGCACGAGTTGGTGGACAAGGTGAGTGAGGCAACAAAGTTGGCCAAGGAGATGGCTCCGGAGTTGGCTATCGACGGCGAGTTGCAAGCTGATGCCGCCTTGGTAGAGAGTGTGGCTAAGACCAAAGCGCCGGGTAGTGCTGTAGCAGGTCAGGCCAATGTGCTGGTGTTCCCGGATCTGCAAGCAGGTAACATAGGTTACAAGCTGGTAGAGCGTTTCTCGGGAGCCGATGCCGTAGGACCGATACTGCAAGGTATAGCAGCTCCGGTCAACGACCTGAGCCGCGGATGTAAGGTGCAAGATATCGTACAAATGGTAATTATTACCGCAAACCAAGCAATCAAATAATACCATGAAGGTTCGTGCAAGTCGAGTGTAAGCTCGCTTACGCAACTCGACGAAGCCGAAGCTCCAGAAATTTAATTCATTAAATTTATGAAAATCTTAGTTTTGAACTGCGGAAGTAGCAGTATCAAGTACAAACTCTTTGAAATGGAGAGCAAGACCGTTATGGCCCAAGGCGGCATTGAGAAGATCGGTTTGCCCGACTCGTTCCTGCTGGTTAAGTTGCCGAACGGAGAGAAAGTGAAAATTGAGAAATCGATGCCGGAGCACACGGTAGGTATCGAGTTGATTCTTCAGACTTTGGTGGACGATAAGATCGGTTGCATCAAGGACTTGAAGGAGATTGAGGCCGTTGGTCACCGCGTAGTGCATGGTGGTGAGAAGTTCAACAAGTCGGTGCTGATCACGCCGGAGGTGAAGGCCGAGATCATCCAGTGTGTGGACTTGGCTCCGCTGCATAATCCTGCTAACCTGAAGGGTATAGACGCTATTGAGAAGAGTCTGCCGGGTGTACCGCAGGTGGCAGTGTTTGACACGGCGTTCCACCAGACGATGCCGGACTATGCGTATATGTATGCGCTGCCGTACGAGCTGTATGAGAAATATGCTATCCGTCGTTATGGTTTCCACGGCACGAGCCACCGTTATGTATCGGCACGTGCGTGCCAGTTCTTGGGCGTAGATGCCAAGCAGCAGAAGATGGTGACGGTTCATATTGGTGGTGGCGGTAGTTGTACGGCTGTGCTGAACGGTGAGTCGGTAGACACGTCGATGGGTCTGACGCCTGTAGAAGGACTGGTGATGGGTACCCGTGCGGGTGACTTGGATCTGGGTGCTGCTACGTTCATCATGGACAAAGAGGGCTTGAGTACAGCCGAGTTTAACAACCTGGTGAACAAGAAATCGGGTCTCCTGGGTGTGAGTGGCGTATCGAGCGACTGCCGCGACATAGAGGCTGCTATCAACGAGGGCAACTACCGTGCAGACTTGGCGCGTAAGATGTTTATCTACCGCGTGAAGAAGTACATTGGCGCTTATGCTGCAGCGATGGGTGGCTTGGATACGATCGTGTTCACCGGCGGTATCGGCGAGAACGACGCGTATATCCGTGCTGAGATCGCTAAGGGATTTGCGTTTATGGGTGCCAAGTTGGACGCTGAGGCTAACAAGGTACGTGGCGAGGAACGTGTGATCTCGACGCCGGACTCGAAGGTGACGATGTGTATCATCCCGACCGACGAGGAGCTGATGATTGCCAGCGATACAGCGGCATTGGTTTGATAGAAAGAATTAGAATCGAAAACTGAAACATACTCTTGATGAATAAGTTGATTATTTACCAGGTGCTGCCACGCCTGTTTACCAACTATTCTCCTGCTCGTGTGCATAACGGCACGCGCGAGCAGAATGGTTGTGGCAAGATGGCAGATATCACCCCCAAGGCCTTGAAGGCTATATATGACTTAGGCGCTACGCATGTGTGGTACACGGGTATCATCCGTTATGCAACCGCCGAGCGCAACAATCCTGCTATCACCAAGGGCAAGGCCGGCAGTCCGTACGCCATCACCGACTACTATGACGTACAGCCGGACATCGCCAAGGATGAGAGTAAGCGTATGCAGGAGTTTGTGGCGCTGGTGAAGCGTACGCATAAAGCCGGACTGGGCGTGATCATGGACTTTGTTCCTAACCATGTGTCTCGCGAGTATAAGTCGTTGGCTAAGCCTAAAGGTGTAGTGGATTTGGGCGAGAAGGATCATCCCGAATGGGCGTTCTCGCCGCTGAACAACTTCTACTATATCCCCGGCCAGGCATTCACGATGGACAAGGATTTGAACGGTTATGGAGAGTTTCCCGCTAAGGTGACGGGCAACGACTGTTTTACGTCCCATCCGGGTGTGAACGACTGGTACGAGACGGTGAAGCTGAACTACGGTGTCTATTATCAAGGGGGCGGAGAGAAGCAGTTTGACCCGATCCCTGACACATGGACCAAGATGCGCGATATCGTGCTGTTCTGGGCAAGTAAGGGCATCGACGGCTTGCGTGTAGATATGGCAGAAATGGTGCCGGTAGAGTTCTTTGACTGGATGATACCGCAAGTGAAGGAGAAGTATCCGGAGCTGCTGTTTATAGGTGAGTGTTATGACCCGAATAAGTACTGGTCGTATATCCATGCGGGTTTCGACTATCTGTATGACAAAGTGGGTATGTACGACTACTTGCGCGGTGTGATCAGCAAAGGCTGGTCGGCCGAAGGTATCTCGACTCGTTGGATGGAGCGCGGCGATCTGTTGAAGAACATGTTGTATTTTCTGGAGAACCACGACGAGCAACGTCTGGCTTCGGGCTTTTTCAGCGGAAGTGGTTTGTGTGCCGAGCCGGCTATGATAGTGGCTGCAACGTTGACGCCTAATCCGCTGTTGATCTATATGGGTCAGGAGTTGGGAGAGAAAGGTATGGATTTTGAGGGCTTCTCGGGCATAGATGGTAGGACAACTATCTTCGACTACTGGGGCGTCAAGTCCCTTCAGGCATGGGCCAATGGCGGCAAGTTTGACGGTGCGGGGTTGGACGAGGAGCAGCGTTCGCTGCGTGCGTTCTACCAGCGGTTGCTATGTATAGCACGTGACAACAAGGCTGTGACTGATGGCAAGATGTACGACGTGGTGTATGCGCAAAGGGAGAACTTCAACCGTCATCGCCAGTATGCTTTTCTGCGTAAGGCAGAAGAGGAGACATTGTTGATAGTGACCAATTTTGATGACCGCGCTGTAGAGACGGATGTGTATATCCCGACGGATGCGTTTGTGTATCTGAAGATGGACGAACGTGCGGAGGTGAAGATGACCGACTTGTTGACGGGTAAGGAGTACACGATGCCGTTCAATGACCACCAGCCGGTTAGGTTGAGCCTAGAGGCATGGAAAGGAGTGATATTGAGATTGACGATGTGAAAATTGACAATTTACGATTTGAGATTTTGGAACAGTTAAAAGACATAATACGCCTTGTGAGGTGGGGCAATCTGCTCTTTTTGGGGGCATTGATGTGGGTGATGGAGAAGTGGGTAGCAGTACCTGTGTTCTACACCTACGGGTTGCCGGAAGTGCTGCCTGAGCTGGTGCTGTGGCTGCTGATCGTGGCCACAGTGCTGGTTGCGGCGGGAGGCTATGTGATAAACGACTATTTTGACATCAAGATAGACCGTATCAATCGTCCGGACCGTGTGATCGTGTCGGAGACGATGAGCAAGCCGACAGCTATGCGTCTGAGTATAGGGCTGAGCGGGGCAGGCATACTGATAGGAGTAGGTACGGCTTTTCTGGTGCACAGCTGGACGATAGGTATCATCTATATCTTGGTGCCGGGCCTGCTGTGGTTCTATTCGTCGGCGTATAAGCGTCAGTTGATCATCGGCAACCTGATAGTGGCTTTTGTATCGGCGGTGACACCGATGTTGATCGGATTGGCTAATGAGAGTATGTTTAGCACTTTTTTGGAGACCCGTGATTTGGTGACTATCACTGACCGACTTGCGCCGTCTGTGACAGTGTTGTATACCTGGCTGGGCGGCTTTGCGGTGATGATCTTTCTGTATACCTGGATCCGCGAGATATTGAAGGATCTGCAGGATCAGATGGGTGACCGCGAGTTGGAGTGTCATACGATGCCTATCGTGTGGGGTGAGTTGTGGACCAAGATTGGTGTGACGGTGCTGGTACTGTTGACGATGGGTCTACTGTGCTGGCTGCAGTTTGGTGTAGTGCCCTTCCCGCATGTGTGGAATAGCCTGAGTGTACGTTATCTGGTGTTTGGTATGCTGATACCGCTGGTGTGTGTGCTGTGGCTGATGTGGGCCGGACGTATATCGTCGGACTATCGTAATGCACAGTTGCTGATGAAGTTGGCGATGTTTCTGGGTATGATGTATAGTACTGTGATATATCGATACTTATGCGCATAGTTTTAGGTAGCAAGTCGCCTCGTCGCAGAGAGTTGTTGGCGGGGCTGGATATTGACTTTGAGGTAGTGGACATAGATGCGGACGAGCGTTTTCCGGCATCACTTGAGGGTGAAGATATACCTGTATATATATCACGCGCGAAGGCGCGCGCATACGCGTCGCAGTTGGGTGCCGACGATTTGTTGATCACGGCCGACACGATTGTGTGGTGTGACGGGCAGGTATTGGGCAAGCCCAAGGACGAAGAGGATGCTAAGGCGATGTTGCGCAGTTTGAGCGGTAAGACGCATCAGGTGTATACGGGTGTCTGTCTAACGCGTCAGGAAGGCGAGGTGGAGGCCTTGAGTTGTCGAACGGATGTGACGTTCCGCGAGTTGAGTGAAGAGGAGATAGACTACTATGTGAGTCACTATAGGCCGCTGGATAAAGCCGGCGCGTACGGCATACAGGAGTGGATAGGTTATGTTGCCTGCACGAATCTGGAAGGCTCGTATTTCAATGTGATGGGGCTGCCGGTCGAGCAGCTGTATGTAGCGCTAGAGAACATCAAAAAAGCACCTCGTTGAGGTGCTTTTTTAGTATGTGTTGAATGGATTTTTTATTAGATGGATGCTTGATAAGCGGCTGCGTCCATGAGGCTGTCGAGCTCTGCTGGGTCGTTGACGCTGATCTTGATCATCCAACCTTCACCGTAGGGATCGTTGTTGACGAGTTCGGGTTGGTCGTTGAGTGCTTCGTTGAACTCGAGTACCTCGCCTGAAACAGGCATATTGAGGTCGCTGACGGTTTTAACTGCCTCTACGGAGCCGAATACCTCGCCTTGTGCGATCTGCTCACCGATAGTGTCTACATCGACGAAGACGATCTCTCCGAGCTCTGACTGTGCATAGTCGGTGATGCCAACATATGCCTCATTGCCCTCTACGCGTATCCATTCATGTTCGCTGGTGTAGCGAAGATTCTCAGGAAAATTCATGATAATAGTATGATTTTAAATTAGTATGCTTACTTTTTAGGTTTGGACGAGATCTGGTCACCCACGGTAGACATCGCGCAGCGGAAGCCGATCTGGTTGGAGCAGCGGTCCTGATCCAGATAGCGACGTGTACTTGGGCTGAGCCAGTAGATACGGTCTGCCCAGCTACCACCTTTGTATACGCGTGTGCGTTTGGTGATTCTCGGAGCGAGAACGTCTACCGGGTCGATCTTCTTACCCGTCAAGTCCGTCAGACCGGCGGTATCCAATGGGAAGTCGGTGTCGATGAGGCTACCGAAATCGCCATCCTTATAGTCACGCTTATCGTTGTCAGAGGTGAAGGTGAGCATGAAGCAACCTACCGAGTCGAGTACATACTTACCATTTTCTTTGAGCGGCTCACGATAGATGTTACCACGGAAGGAGTTGTACTCGGTTACGCTCTGGTGAGAGGTCTCACGGAATACATCGAGCACCCACTCGTTGACATTACCGGCCATGTTGTACAGACCGAAGTCGTTAGGCAGGAAGGCGTTGACCGGAGCGGTGATGACATAGCAGTCGTTGAGCGCGCCGGACACACCCATCATGTCGCCTCGTCCACGAACGAAGTTAGCCTGGAGGCGTCCTACGTTCTTCTTACTGAGGTCGCGTGGGTGATAGCCTGACCACGGGTAGATCTTATCCTCTACGGTGATACCATCCTCGCCGGCAACAGGAGCATAAGCGGCAAACTCCCACTCAGCCTCAGTCGGCAGACGATATCCGGTGACGAGGATACCGTCGGCTTTGTTGACCTTACGGCTGTTGCCATAGGAGTCTTTCATCGGACGACGGCCGAAGTCCGGGTTATAGTCTTTGCTGAACAGATATTTCTCGGTATTGAATACAAAATGGTCGCGGATATAGTCATACGGAACGCGGCATACGAGGATAGTGGTGGTATCCCAAGTACCCATACGGGGCTCGAAGCCTGCGTCACGGAAGCGGCGGATCTCATCTTTTGAGAAGTCTTTGAGCTCGCGCAATGTGTCCAGGTGGTAGCCCGGGTGTTGTTGGTTCCACTCCTCGATAGATCCCGGCTCAGCAATCCACTCAGGGTCTTGCATCTCCTCTGCCAGTGCCTCGCGGTCCTCGTCGGTGAGGGTGGTGTCGATCGGCCAACGGTAGTTGAGCTCAGCGAAGTCGGGAGCTTGGATAGCGCCGGCTTGGATGAGTGCCAACTCGTTAACACGGTCGGTACGCCATTGACAGTAGGCCATAGCCTGATCCCAGCTGACACCTACGATAGGATAGTGGGAGAAAGCGGGATGTTTGAAATAGTTCTCTAAGTACGGTTCGTTGTATGCCAACTCGTCGCGCCAAACGGTAGAGTCCGGTTTGGCAGCGTTGACCAGCTGAGGAGCGGTCTTGCCAAAGACGATCTCCAACCAGTGGAGATACTCGTTCCAGTTCAGACAGGTCACTTCATACTTGTCCATGTAGAAGGAGCTAACGGTGATCTGGCGATCGAGGTTGTTACGAGGAGCAGTGATGAACTCATCTTGCTCACCGGTTGTGAATGTACCACCTTGGATAGGCACCATGCCGGTAGGATTGACATTGCCCAGATGGTCATACGCCTCAAAATTGGTAGTCTTTTGATCAAAGTAGTTCCAGCCGGTAGTGTTGGAAACTTTGGTGTTCAAGTCGCTCTGCTTGCAAGCACTCAGACTTACCACAGAGAGTAGCAATAATAGCTTTGTTACCTTGTTCATATGAATAATATTAGTATGTTTACGTATGTAGTCACTAATTTCAGCCTGCAAAGTTACGATTATTTTTTTACATACGCAAGCGCGCGCGCCATTTTTTAAGGAAAAAAATACATTTTTACGCCAAAACACGTCAATTTGCACTTCAAACTTGTTAGTTTGTCGAAATTTTCTTACCTTTGTCCGGTTTTTTATGACAGGCAGGAGAATCGACATAGGATCATTATCTGTTTCGTTGGCGTCGCCATGTGTGATGGGAATTATCAATTGCACTCCGGACAGTTTCTACTCTCCGTCTCGGGTACAGGAAGGTGAAGTATTGGCGGTGGCCGAGCGGATGGTAGCTGATGGGGCGGCGATACTGGATATAGGAGGCTGTTCGACGCGTCCGGGGTATACACCGGTGGAGGAAGAAGAGGAGTGGCGTAGGGTAGAAACGGCATTGAGGATGATACGAAAGGCGATGCCAGAGGTGGTGTTGTCGCTGGATACCTATCGCGTGGAAGTAGCGCGTCGCGCCTTGGATACGTTTGGAGAGATGATTATTAATGATGTCTCAGGAGGCGATGAGCAGATGTACGGTTTGGTGAAGGCGTATGACGTACCGTATATCATCACCGGTAGACCTGTTCCTGAGGTGCATGGGTATGATAAGTGGATAGAGGATCCGGGGTTAGGATTTTTGGGTTCGACTGAGGCAGACTATGCGGCGCTGCGGAGTTTGCGTAGAGGGGACTATCCTTTGTTGGTGGGGCTGTCGCGCAAATCGATGATTTATAGGACGTTGGGCATTACTCCGGAGGAGAGTTTGACGCCTACTCAGGCGCTACATATGTATGCATTGACGCACGGGGCGGACATCTTGCGTGTGCATGATGTGCTGCCTGCGGTGCAGACGGTTAGAATGTTCACTATGTTAGACAAGAAAACGCAATAACTATGTTTGATTTGTTGGTTTTGGATTTTAAGATCAAGTATGTCGTTGATATCCTGCTGGTAGCGGCTATCTTGTATGAGATGTATCGCTTGTTGCGGCGTTCCGGAGCAGTCAATTTGTTCTGGGGAATATTGGCTTTTATTGTGGTGTGGTTTTTAGTGAAGTTTGTGTTCCAGTTGGATTTGACAGCCGCTATGTTTGACCGCATCATTGCTGTTGGCGCATTGGCTTTGATCGTGATTTTTCAAGAGGAGATACGTACGTTTTTCTATCGTATAGGTTCGCGTTTCAGGGGCTTGCAATTCAGGAAGATACGTGCCGTGTCACAGACGATGGAGGACAAGCGTGCTGAGGCTATTGTGCGGGCATGCAATCATATGTCGCGTCATCATGTAGGTGCGTTGATCATCATTGCCGGCAAGCAGGATCTAAGGGAGTTTGCTGATACGGGTGAGCGTATTGATGCGGCTATATCGACTCGTTTGATAGAAAATATCTTCTTTAAGAACAGCCCTCTCCATGACGGTGCGTTGATCGTGAAGGGTGATCGCTTGTACAGTGCTGCCTGTATATTACCGGTGAGCAAGAATCAGGATATTCCTCAGCACTATGGTTTGCGTCATCGAGCCGCATTAGGATTGACCGAACGCAGTGATGCGCTCGCGATTATTGTCTCGGAGGAAACTGGTAAGATCAGTATTGCCCGTGAGGGTGAGATCAAAGAAGCGACAGGCGACTCAATCCTTGTTGATCTTCGTGCCGCGTTTGACAGGGGCCTTGTAGAATAATGCATCGTCACGACAGATGACGCACTGACGCGGCTCCGGCAACTCGAACAGCACGGTAAACTTAACGCCCACCATGAGGTTGTGGACCGAGCTGGCGAAATTCTTGGTTGTCATCACATCGTTCATAGTGATGTTTTCGAGCATCGATTGGGTGTTATAGACGGGAGCTGTCTCAGCTACGTTATATCCGCTTGGTAAGGTGAGTGCTGTCTTGGTGTCTGCGGTGTGGATATCCAGCAGGCCGTAGTCAGCAAAGAGTCCCAGGCGGTATTGAACCTTGCTCTTGGGTACATCGAATCCGCGCAAGTCGGTTAGGAATCCCAGGCGCAGACCGATCTCTGCACTGAGGTCCAGGTTGAAGTTGAACTTAGCATTGTAGTTCTTCTCAAACGGTACGTTGTCAAAGAACTGATATTCGGGCATATTGCGGAAGTCGTCGTAGAAAGGATAGTCTCCATAGGTAGTGATATTGGCTCTGGAGAAGGACTTGGTCATCAGCGACAGACCGGCTTTGACTCCTACCAAACCATAGAAACGTCCCCATTGTCCGCCGACCATGATGGGCACTTGGAGCATCATATTCTTGTATTGGTCCCGGCGGTCACGTACTTGGTAGATATAATTGAATGTCTCACCTTGTATATCGGTTTGGTTGAATAGGGTATCTGCAGCGTTGCTGGTCTGGTTGAAACTGGTCATGCCATAGTTCAGTCCCACGCCGATGTCAAAGATCAGGTGTTTGTATTGCAAATCGTACAACAGACCTGCTCCTCCGGCCACGCCGAGGCTGTTAGGATACTGACTTGCTTGGGGCAATAATGACCATTCGCCCACTTCGCCCCAAAGACCAATATGGTTCTTGATTTGGGCGCTCGCAGTCACGCTGAACACGGTCAGCAGCGACAGAATTACATATCTTTGTACGATTTTCACGATTTTATTTGTATTTTTCAAAAATTTTCAGTACCTTTGCACTCGCTTAGGTAAAATACGCACAAAATACCCTTTGCGGGTGCAAAAGTAATAAAAAAAAATTATATACACAAATTTTTTGCAAAATATATACAAAAAATATCAAAAACTATGCAATTTAATCGAACTTTAATCACGGCAGCCCTCCCATATGCCAATGGAGCAGTGCATATTGGGCATTTGGCAGGTGTCTATGTTCCGGCAGATATCTATGCCCGCTATATGCGTCTGAAGGGTAAGGAGGTGTTGTTTGTATGTGGTAGCGACGAACACGGAGTGCCTGTGACCATTCGTGCCCGCAAGGAGGGTATCTCGGTACAGGAGGTGGTGGATCGTTATCATGCTCTTATCAAGCGTTCGTTTGCAGACTTCGGTATATCGTTTGATATCTATTCGCGTACGACGTCTGCTATACATCATCAATTTGCTTCCGACTATTTCCGCGCGATGTACGATGCCGGTCAGTTTGTGGAGGAGAGCTCAGAGCAGTTCTATGATCCAGAGACGGGCCATTTTCTGACCGACCGCAATATCCGTGGCGAGTGTCCGCGTTGTCATTCGTTGGGCGCGTATGGTGACCAATGCGAGAAATGCGGTGCTACTTTGTCACCGGATGAGTTGATCAATCCGTACAATGCAGAGACGGGTAATGCGTTGGCTAAGAAGGAGACCAAGCATTGGTATCTGCCGTTGGATCAGTATCAGACGTGGCTGGAGGACTGGATTTTGAAGCAGCATAAAGAGTGGCGTCCGAATGTGTATGGCCAGTGTAAGTCGTGGTTGGATGGCGGTCTGAGGCCGCGTGCTGTGACCCGTGATTTGGATTGGGGTATACCGGTGCCTGTAGAGGGCGCGGACGGCAAAGTGTTGTATGTGTGGTTTGATGCTCCGATAGGCTATATATCCAATACCAAAGAGTTGTGTGAAGCGCAGCCTGAGAAGTATGGCAATTGGGAAAAATGGTGGAAGCAGGATGATACCCGTATGTTGCATTTTATAGGTAAGGATAATATTGTGTTCCACTGTATTGTTTTTCCGGTGATGCTTAAAGCGCAGGGATATAACTTGCCTGATAATGTGCCAAGTAATGAGTTTTTGAACCTGGAAGGGGATAAGATATCCACTTCGCGTAACTGGGCAGTATGGCTGAATGAGTATCTGGATGATTTCCCGGGCAAGCAAGATGTGCTGCGTTATGTGCTGACGGCTAATGCGCCGGAGACCAAGGATAACGACTTCACTTGGGCCGATTTCCAAGCGCGCAACAACAACGAGTTGGTGGCTATCTATGGTAACTTTATCAACCGTGCGTTGGTGTTGACCAAGAAGTATTTTGACGGCAAAGTGCCTGCGTGTGGTGCGTTGACGGACTATGATAAAGCAACCATTGAGGAGTTTAAGAACGTCAAGGCCACCTTGGAGGAATTGTTGGAGAACTTCCGCTTCCGTGATGCCTTGAAAGAGGCTATGAACCTTGCCCGTGTGGGTAACAAGTATCTAGCCGATACGGAGCCTTGGAAACTGGCTAAGACGGACATGGATCGTACGGCGACAGTGCTGCATGTGGCTCTGCAGATAGCAGCCAATTTGGCGGTTGCATTTGAGCCTTTCTTGCCGTTCTCATCGGCTAAACTCAAACAGATGTTGCAGATGGATGAGGCTATCGGTTGGGAGGATCTCGGTCGTATAGATTTGTTGAAAGAAGGTGCAGCGTTGGGTGAAGTAAGTCTGCTGTTTGAGAAGATAGAGGACAATGCTATCCAGGGACAGTTGGACCGTTTGGCTCGGATCAAGAAGGAGAACGAAGAAGCCGCCAAGGCTGAGGCGCTCAAGAATTGGCGTCCGGCACCGGTTAAGGAGATGACTACGATTGAAGATTTCGACAAGGCGGACATCCGCGTAGCCAAAGTGTTGGACTGCCAACCGGTGAAAAAATCGGAGCGTCTGCTTCAGTTTACGCTGGATGATGGTATGGGCGGACGTACTATCCTCAGCGGTATAGCGCAGTCGTATCCGGATCCGTCGGTACTGATAGGTAAGCAGGTGTTGTTTATTGCCAATTTCCCGCCCCGTAAGATGATGGGTATCGAGTCGCAAGGTATGATTTTGTCGGCAGTGGATGCAGATGGTAAGTTGGTGGTGACCACGGTCAGTGCGGAGGTTAAGAACGGTTCACAAGTGGGATAAACAAAGATAATTATGAAAAGAAGACTATTCGCGCTTTTGTGTGCGTGTGCCTGCGTTATAGGTGCATCAGCGCACGACTATGACCATTCTATAGGAGGAACGGTGGGTTCGCTCTATGGTGTGTCATACAAAGGTTTTTTTGCACCGGCCGGGGATAAAGGATCCATTGGTATAATCGGCGACTTGGGTGTGCACTTGATTGCCACAGCCGGTCCACGTTATATGATACCGGATGTAGAGCCGGAGATCTATAGTACGACGTATACGTTCTTTACGTTTGAGTTGAATCCGAATGTGGTGTATCAGTCAGAGATAGCTGAGTTTGATACCGGTCGTGTGGACTGGTTTGCCGGGATAGGAACTAGTATGGGTTTATCATCCGGTTTGGATACGCGTAATGGTGTAGGCGGTAAGTTTGGCATGAATGCCATCGGCGGTGCCGAAGTGGTGTTTGATGCACCGGTCAACCTATCGTTGGATTTCCGTCCGGGATACGGGCTGCAGTTTATGAAACAAGCAGGGATTTCCTACTTTGATTGGGCGGTCGTAGCTTCGGTACGTTATCGTTTCTAAAAGCCGTAGATAAGATATCCTGCTATACCGGCAGCGATGATCAATAGAATGGGGTGGCTGACAATGTCGGTCACCTTGTTTTTGTATAGTTGCGGTAGGACGGTGAATAGGCATACAGCCGCAAAAATGATCCAGCTGACAGGGTCGATGAATGTCTGTGGTTTGATGAGCATTAGAGCTGCTGAGGCGATCAGTCCGATAACGGTAAAACGGAGCATGCGCAGTGTTTGCACGAAATATGGGTTGTTTTGAAAGCGTCGGTTGAGCCAGAAGTATACTTTACAGATGCTGAGCATGATGATCAGGCTCGGTAGGATAATGGCGAATGTGGCTAAGACGCTACCACATATGCCGGCAGTGGTATAGCCGACGTAGGTGGCGCAATTGATGCCTATCGGACCGGGAGTGACTTGGCTGACCGCCACTATATCCACGAACTCTTGTTGGCTCATCCAGCCATACTGCTCCACCTCCATTTGCATGAGTGACAAAATAGCCAGTCCGCCTCCGAAGCCGAACAAGCCTATTTTGAAGAACGATATGAAGAGTTGGAGATAAAGCATACGATAAGGGTGATAATGATAGTGGCCAGGATGACCCATACGGGGTTGACGTGTCCCAACCAAATGAGTAGCGCTGCGGCGATAGGGATGATGGCTGTCAGCCAACTGATCTTAGCCGATTTGGCCATCTTGACTAATGGCGCAGCGATGAGGGCAACCACGGCAGGGCGGACGCCTTTGAAGACCGCTTCGACTGCCGGCAGCTCTTTCCATTCCTGAAAAACCATGGCTATAGCGAGGATGATTAGGAAAGAAGGTAGTACAGCGCCTAGCACGGCACCGCAAACGCCTCGCCACCCACCTACGCGCCATCCGATAAAGATGGCCGAGTTGACGGCAATAAGGCCGGGGGCCGCTTGTGCTAAAGCGATCATATTAAGAAACTCTTCTTCATCGATCCATCTCTTGAGGTCTACTACTTCGCGCTGTATAAGCGGCAACATAGCATAGCCTCCACCAAGAGTGAAGGTGCCGATTTTGAAGTATGTCCAAAAAAGTTGGAAAAACATCAGCTTTTAGCCGTTGGGCATGAGCTCCTTATTCTTTGTTTTCACGCAGTTGTTGCTTGACAAATTTGGCAAGCATGTTGATGGCTGCGTTGTTGTGCCCTCCTTGCGGAACGATGACGTCAGCAAAGCGTTTGCACGGTTCAATGAACTGCTCGTGCATAGGTTTGAGTACACGTTGGTAACGCTCAATCACTGCTTCGGCTGTACGACCGCGCTCGAGTACATCACGCTTCATAACGCGTATCAATCGATCGTCTGCATCGGCATCCACGAATATCTTGAGGTCCATCTGTTTACGCATTTTGATTTCTCGTAATGCCATGATACCTTCCACGATGATTACCTCTCGCGGCTCAATATGAACAGTCTCTTTCGAGCGTGTGCAGGTGATATAGGAATAGATAGGTTGCTCTACCGGCTGGCCTGCTTTGAGCATCTCAATATGCTTGGTCAGCAAGGACCAGTCGAATGCGTCAGGGTGGTCAAAATTGATATTTTGACGCTCTTCGATGGGGACATTACTACTGTCCTTGTAATACGAATCTTGGGGGATGACAACAACTTCGCCTTTTGGCAGACGCTCTATCAGTTTTCGAACCACCGTTGTTTTACCCGAGCCGGTGCCGCCCGCAATGCCGATGATAAACATAAATCTATTTGCAATATTCGGTTCGGGATGCAAAGGTACAACTTTTTTTTTATATACGCAAATGGGATGTGCTTTTTTTCGCAAAAATCGCCCAAAATGTGTATAATTCTATCCGTTGTGTTCTTGTCGAAGAATAGTATATAACCAATGTCCATCTACTGTCTCGTAGGACTCGGGCAGTTGGATGGCAGGTGCTTGCACACCAGTGCCAATAGTCAGTTCGGGTGCTACCTCTATATGTGCTTCGTCCCACAGATTGCTTTCGAAAATGGCGTTTAAAAGAGTAGTGCCGCCCTCGACCATGATGGAGTGGATACCTCTCTTAGCCAAATCATATAAGATGTACTGCCAGTTGGTGTTCTCGCGATATACGATGGTCTTGTATTGCCCGTCTAGTTGCCAAGGCTTGTCGCCAGCATCGGCGAAGATACGTGCATCGGACGGGATACGGTTATGCCTGTCTATGGTAACGCGAATAGGATGGCGTCCCTCCCAGTGTGTGTTGAGTAGCCTGGGGTTGTCCAGTAGGACGGTGTTGGTACCTACCATAATGGCCATATTTTCTGCCCGCAGACGGTGTACGATCTTTTTGGTTTCCGGAGTGGAGATGGCTAATGCTCCATTGAGATGCTGATGATTTGTCGCAAAAGCAGTAGAGATGTCCCTTTTTCGGTCAATAAACCCATCTGCTGTCTGTGCCCATTTAAGTACTACATATGGGCGGTGCTTCTCGTGCAGACACAAAAAGCGTTTGTTCAGCTCGCGGCACTCGTCTTCCAGGACACCAACAGTCACTTCTATGCCGGCTTCTTGGAGCATTTGTACTCCTTTGCCGGATACCAAAGGATTGGGGTCTAACATACCTACCACAACATGCCCTATGCCTTTGTCGATGATGAGTTTGGCACAGGGGGGTGTTTTGCCGTAATGAGAACAGGGCTCAAGTGACACGAAGAGCGTACAGTCCTTGAGGTTGACGGACTTGTGCGGATTGGAAGACAAAGACTCTTCTAAGTGTTTGAAGCAGTTGACTTCGGCGTGTCCCTCGCCGTAGTGTTCGTGCCAACCTTCCGCGATTATGGTGCCCTCTTTGTTAACCAACACTGCCCCTACCATGGGGTTGGGTGCTACGAAATACTCTCCACGACGGGCTATTTCAATACAACGATGAATAAAATTTGTGTATTCCATTTTTTTTTCTTATCTTTGCAGCATGAAATCAACCATTAGCCACATAGTTGAGCAATTGACTCCTCTTTATCCGGCCGATGAGGCCCGTGCCTTGGCTTGGTGGATAGTGGAGGAGACGACCGGCAAGAGCCGTACCGAATTGCTAACCGCCTGCAAAGGTACTACTTTTTCACCAGATTTGCAAATGATAGTGGCTCGTTTGCTCAAAAAAGAGCCTATTCAGTATGTTTTTGGGCATACTTTGTGGTGTGGATTGGATTTGAAGGTGACTTCTGCCACCCTTATTCCTCGTCCCGAGACTGCTGAGCTGGTTGACTTGGTATCCCAAAATCCGGTGCTTAAGGCTGTTCCTCATCCGGTACGTCTTTTGGATATAGGTACTGGCAGTGGATGTATAGCATTGGCATTGAAAAAAGCGCATCCGGAATGGGAGGTGAGTGGACTGGATGTGTCGGCTAAGGCGTTAGCAGTGGCGCGCGAGAACGGCTGTCGAAACGGATTGGAGGTGGAATGGATAGGGGCTGATATTATGACCAGTATGATCGATAGGTATGATGTTATTGTGTCTAATCCTCCATATATAGCAGAAAGCGAACGGGCAGAGATGGATGCTAATGTGCTGGATTTTGAGCCGCACAGCGCTCTATTTGTGCCGGATGATGATCCTTTGTGCTTCTATCGTCGCATAGCTTCGTTAAGGGCAGCTGAGTGGGTATACTTTGAGATCAATCCGCGTTATGCAGAGCCGATGGTGGATATGATGCAACATCTGGGTTATACTGAAATCACAATACACAATGATGTCTATGGAAAGACGAGAATACTCTCAGGACGAGTTGCGCAATAAAGCGGAGTCCTATTGTGCTCGTGCTGAGCGTTGTCCACTGCAGATACGCCACAAATTATATGAATGGGGCGCAGACTCAGAGACACAAGGCGCTATTATGGAGCATCTTGAAGCACACGGATACATAGACACGGTGCGTTTTTGCCGTGCCTTCGTGCATGACCATTATCTAATCAACAAATGGCCTAAGGAGAAAATCAAAGCTAAGCTCTATCAGTTAGGTTTGCCTAGCGGCGACATTTCTTTGGCTTTGCAAGACATTGACGAATGAGTGGTACCACCTCAGAGTTGTCGTGCCATCCTCCCAAAAGCTCTGCTCCTACTCCGATAGCGAATAGTGGAACAGCATGTGCAGTATGCGCGTGACTGGTCCATCCTAACTTGGCTTGTCGGTTTAGAATCTCTACGCCGGTAGCAGCCATTTTTTCCGCATCCTGGGTGTTGTAGGCTTCGCGTAATTGGCTTTCTTCGTCTGCGTTGATTGATACGGCATTCCAAAAGCCTAAATTGTCTTTCCAAACTTGGCTGACTTGTTCCCATGATGGGGTAAGGGTTGAGTCTTGATAGAGTTGCTGGAAGCGCTCTGTTAGGACAGATTGAGAACATTGTTGGTGTTGTAGCACTTGCAGGTTGAGTGTATAGTCTGAGTTGCCTAATGCCATACCACCTGTCTCATGGTCTGCGGTCACTAGTATCAGGGTTTCGTTCGGATGTTGGAGATAGAAGTTGTATGCTTCTTGTAGTGCCTCGTCCATTGCCCATACTTCTTCGATAGCAGTACGTCCGTCATTACTATGACAAGCATAGTCAATCATTCCACCTTCGACCATCATAAAAAAGCGGTCATACTTGTTCATCAAAAAGGGAATAGATGTTTGGACGATCTGCTTCAATGTTGAGTTGCTGGCAATATGGTCAATTGCGTAGCCGATGTTGTCACTGTGCACTTTGGCACTGTCACCGGGCTGAATCATAATGAGCCGCCTATCATTAAGATGGCGTTGCGCTTCATCGTAGGAGCGTACGATTGTATAGCCCGCTTGCTCTGCCAAATCATAGAGGTTGTGTGCCTTGTCATCCTTCTTGCCTTGTGGGTGATGAAAACCGGCTCCGCCAAAGAAATCAAATTCCGTTTGTGTCAGTTGTTTGCCGATGGCATAATAGTGGCTACGCTTGATGTCATTGCCATAAAATGCTCCCGGTGTGGCATGGTCGATAGCCACGGAAGTCATAATACCTATTCCCCATCCTTGACTCTGTAGGTATTCGGCTATCGAACTCAGGGTGTCGCCCGTGGCGCTTAACCCCAATGTACCATTATTAGTCTTTGTACCGGTTGCTAATGCTGTTCCGGCTGCTGATGAGTCGGTGATGCCGTTACTGGCAGAAAAAGTGCTCAATTCCCCCGATACCGTAAACTGAGACATCAGGGTAGGCACTCTGCCGATGCGTCCTTCCATTTCTGCGCGATACATTTCGGCAGCAAGCACTTGGTTAGGCCCCATACCATCGCCGATAAAATAGAAGATATACTTCAGTTTGGCACTCGCTGAAAGCGTGATAACAGCGGCAATAATAAATAAAATGATACGTTTCATGTTGTTTGGTTTTGTGTAGATAGGGAAGCTTGCTCTCGCAAGGCAATTATTTCTTGTTGATGTTGTTGCTGTCGTTCTAATTCTGCGCGTCGTAATGCTTCTGCCTCGTGAGGAGGAAGTGGCTTGGTGGATAGTAAGTCCTTGTAGATAAGCAGCGTAGCCCATGCGTCTGTTGATGCGTAGCGCGCTTGTTCCGGAGTGAGATGGCTGTTCTCCCAGTTGGTTAGCTGCTGAGATTTGGATATTTTTTTCTCAAAACAAATGGCAAAGATCTTCTGCAACCCAAGATCGAGAATACCATATTTGCCCACGATAGACTGCAGGTCTATGCAGTTCTTGGGCTTGAAATCGCGTCTGCGCCGCAGTCCATTCAGGTCATCGCGGAATGCCAGTCCCACTTTGCATATTCTGGGATTTGCAAATAGGTCTGCCAATGCTTGCGGAAGACCTATGTGAGTGAGACGGAATAGGTAACATCTCTCTTCTGTAGCAATCTGTACCAAAGCGGTAGGATAGTGAACTCCCCGTTTGAAACTAGGACGAGACTCCGTATCAACGCCTATAGTGTTCTGACGGTTAAGATAGTCCATTGCTTCATTTACTTGCTCGGGGCGGTCAACAATGATCACCTCTCCCTCAAAACGGGCGAGTGGCATCCATTGGAGTATGTCCTTGGCAATATGATGAATATAATGGTTCTCTTTCATCTTAGTCCTCTTTGTTAACTTGAAGAGCGTGTAATGCTGCTAAAGAGTTAAGCAGTTTTTGCCCCCAGTGGTTAATAAACTGCTCTCGACATAAATAGACTGCATCGTTCATAACCGCTTCCTGGCCTGTTTGAAAGTTGGCTGCCATATCTTTCAGTTCTTGATATATATCGGCCAGATCCTCAGAAATGGTCGCCATACAGGGTTCGTCTGTATACCGTTGATTGTCAGTGAGAACTGTCAGATAGGTGTCGTCTGTTCCCAATAAAGTCTGAAGACTGAATAGTATATAGTTATAGTCTTCCTCTTGGACAAATTGTTGCGGTTCGCCATCTAACTCTATTTGGGTGGACTCTAACATACGCGTGCGTGCGTATAATATAGGAAGGAGTTGCAGGAGTCGCTCTATCAACTCATCTTTCTCCATCTCGTTAGTATGTTCCAAAAGCAAGCATGTTTGTGCTGCTATAGTGACGAAATCGATAGTCGACTGATGATAAACATAGTGCTCGTTAGCCATAGTACTGCGAATTGAATGCGCAAAGTTATGAAAAAATTTGCAAATATGCAACTTTTTTAGTAATTTTGCAGCGAATTTGTTGAAACAGACAAAATGTAATACATAAAGATATTCAAAAATACTGAAAATTATGAAAAAAATTTTCCTCTTGGGCTTTTTGGCCATTAGTATGGTTGCTTTGGCGCAACAAGTGACTCCGGTGACTGTTCAGATCGCCGAATTGAAAATCGATTCTCTCCGTGCAGTGTATCTTTCGCAGCCTCCTATGTATCGTACGGCATTAGAGATGCAAGCTGCCGAGTTGGAGCAGAGTCGTAAGGGATTAGAAGCAGCTAAGGCTACTTTAAAGGCAGAGCAGAAACATGCAAAAGAGATGGGTGTGGCGATTAAGGATGCTGCAAAAATGGCGACAAACCTCAAAAAACTTTACATCAAAGAGCAAACAGAGTTGAAGGCGATGCAAAAGAATATTGAGAAGCAGCAGAAAACCCTTAGTAAGCAGAGTGATCTGAATGATGCATCGCGTAAAGCATATAGCAGACTATTAGAGCGAGAACAGCGCGAGTTGGGTGATGCAGCAGATGAAGTGGCATCCCGAATCAGTTCGATGTCTGAATTGGAGACTACACTCCAAAATGAGCAGACCAATTTGCAGTCTTTTAATACGCAAGTGGCGCAAAAAGCTTTGGAGATTCAGCGTCTAGAGACTGTATACAAAGAGCGTTTGACTATCCTGAAGGCTGAGCAAAAAGCAGCAAAATCGCTACAAAATAATCCCTAAATATGAAAGTAGTTAATCTCTCCGAGCAAAACTCCTTGCTCAATCAGTACTTGCGCGAGATTCGTGATGTTACCATTCAGAATGATCCGTTACGTTTTCGTCGCAACATCGAGCGTATAGGCGAGGTGATGGCGTTAGAAGTTAGTCGTGCGCTTAGTTATGAGCCGACACAAGTCAAGACACCCTTAGGCATCGCAGAGGTGAATACTATCGCAGATCGCTTGGTTCTTGGGACAATCATGCGTGCTGGCTTGCCTTTGCACCAGGGATTCCTCAATATGTTTGACCGTGCAGAGAATGCTTTCTTGAGCGCCTATCGGCGTATGGGCCGCAATGCGCATGGCGAGCAACAGTTGGAGATAGTGGCTGAGTATTTGGCAGCTCCTAATTTGGATGGAAAGACCCTGATTCTTGTGGACCCGATGTTGGCTACCGGTATGTCTATGGAAGTAGGCTATCGTGCGTTGTTACGCAATGGGATGCCTTCTTATACGCATCTATGTTGTACCATTGGCACTCCGCAGGCTATTGAATATCTTCAGCAGACACTTGGCGAGGAGCCGATTACATTGTGGTGCGCTGCTGTCGATCCGGTGCTAAACGAGAAGAAGTATATTGTTCCCGGATTGGGAGACGCGGGAGATCTTTGTTTTGGTGAGAAGTTATAAGTCTCCGGTTATCATCGTGAGCATCGCTATCGCGGTGCTCTCTTTGTTAGAAGCTCCACATGTTTCGGCGGCGCAGCAGTTTTCAGACAAACTGTTGCACTCGTTGGGCTATCTTGTTTTAGCAATCACGGCTTTGTGGGCTCTTGCGGACTGGTCGGCAAAGAGGGTGTGGCACTATTTTGTGGCTTGTACATATGTGGTGGTCTACGGAGGTGTCATCGAGTTGCTTCAAGCATGGTGCACTCAAACACGTACGGGAGACTGGCTCGACTGGCTTGCAGATGTGCTGGGAGCAATGGTCGGATTAATAATAGTATATGTTGTTTCATTAGGAATTAGTCTTCATGATGTATAAATTGGCTTTAGCCTACCTATATCGCTATCGGCCCCATATGGCCCATAGATTGTTGTCGCGCTATGGATCTCCTGAAATGGTGTGGGAGAATGTGGACTGTGATCCGTATGTAGATGCTGCCAAAAAAAATGAAGCTTGGGAGCATGCTCTACGAGAAGCGGAGTTCATAGACAAACATCATATACTGACTACTTTTTGTACAGACGACAATTATCCCACTCGTCTCAAGCAGTGTATAGATCGTCCTGTCATGCTTTTTGCCAAAGGAAACGTAAACCATTCGGAAGGTAAGTTCGTGTCTATAGTGGGAACAAGAAGGGCTACCGAACGGGGTAAGGAACTCACAAGACGCTTTGTGCTAGATTTGGCGCAGATGTGCTCTGATGTAACGATAGTGAGTGGTTTGGCATATGGAATAGATGTGGCGGCACATAGAGCTGCTCTCGAAGCAGATATGCCAACGATCATTATTCCTGCCCATGGTTTGGATAGAATATATCCTTCCGTACACCGACAAGTAGCAGTGGAAGCCTTAGCGAACGGAGGTATATTGACCGAATATATGTCAGGAACAGAGCCTGAGAAAATGAACTTTGTAGCGCGAAATCGCATTGTGGCAGGCCTTGCGGATGCAGTACTGGTGGCAGAGTCGCCTGATAGAGGAGGTTCGCTAATTACAGCCTCAATGGCAGTCGATTATAATAGAGAATTGTTTGCCTTCCCCGGTAGGCCTAGTGATATGAGTAGTATGGGGTGTAACCGTCTCATCCGCCAACAACAAGCCTCATTAATCAATTCGGCAGCGGATTTTGTAGAACTGATGGGCTGGGAACCAGAGAACAAGGAGCCGCAACTAACTATGTCACTGGATAGTTCGACGATGTATGACTCTAAACTGCTAAATATGCTCCGTTCAGCAGAAGAGGGCATGCATATAAATAGCTTGGTAATGGAGTCGGGTTTGCCTTATACTGATGTAGCGGCTGAATTGATGATGCTTGAGATGGATGGCCTGGTACGGGCACTAGCCGGTGGAATCTATAGAGCATTATAACCTCTGTTTGGAGAGTATAAAATAAGAGACGCTTTTCAGCGTCTCTTTTCTTGTTGCGGAGGATGGGATCGAACCACCGACCTTCAGGTTATGAGCCTGACGAGCTACCACTGCTCTACTCCGCGATATATCGTTTTTTCAAACGCGGGTGCAAAGGTAGTGCTTTTTTTTGATATATGCAAATTTTTTTGCACTTTTTTGACAAAAAGAGTGTCTTTTGTGTGTTTTAAGACAAAAAACATGAGCAACCCTATTGGATTGCTCATGCCAAGAGATATTGCGCTACTAAAAACGAAAACGTGATTAGTCTTTGAATTTAGCGCAGAGGAACTCGCGGTTGAGGCGAGCGATGTTTGCGAGGCTAACCGATTTCGGGCACTCAGCGGCACAAGCACCGGTGTTGGTGCAGTTACCGAATCCGAGTTCATCCATCTTAGCGACCATCGCTTTCGCACGAGCCGCAGCCTCTACCTTACCTTGCGGAAGCAGGGCAAGCTGACTTACCTTTGCAGCTACGAACAACATTGCCGAACCGTTCTTACAAGCGGCCGCACAGGCACCGCAACCGATACAGGACGCAGCGTCCATCGCCTCGTCAGCAACGGGCTTCGGAATAGGAATTGCATTTGCGTCAGGTACACCACCGGTGTTTACACTTACGAAACCACCGGCCTGCATGATCTTGTCGTACGCACCGCGGTCTACCATGAGGTCCTTGATTACTGGGAACGCACGGCTACGCCAGGGTTCTACGGTGATAGTCTCACCATCTTTGAACTTACGCATGTGGAGCTGGCAGGTCGTGATGGCGCTGTCAGGTCCGTGCGGGTGACCGTTGACGTACATAGAGCACATACCACAGATACCCTCACGGCAGTCGTGATCGTAGGTAACAGGGTCTTTGTGCTCTGCAACGAGTTGCTCGTTGAGAATATCAATCATCTCCAAGAACGAAGCACCTTGGAAGACGTGCTTGAGCTCATAAGTCTCGAAATGGCCTTGAGCCTTCGGGCCGGCTTGACGCCATACCCGTACTTTGATATCAATATACTGATCCATAATGCTTAGTTTTTGTAGTTACGTGTTTTACGTTCTGTGAACTCGTAGTCGAGCGGCTCCTTGATGAGTTGCGGTTCCTTGTCGTCGCCCATATATCTCCAGCAGCCGACATATGCGAACTTGTCATCCTGACGAAGCGCTTCACCTTCCGGTGTCTGGTATTCCTCGCGGAAGTGACCACCGCAGGACTCCTCACGATGGAGGGCATCAACCGCCATCAGACGACCGATCTCAATAAAGTCAGCCAGACGGAGTGCTTTCTCCAACTCGTTGTTGAGCGAGTTAGCCTCCCCTGGGATGTAAACGTTCGTCCAGAACTCTTTCTTGATGGCATCTATCTTTGCAATACCTTCCTTCAAGCCTTCTGCCGTACGACCCATACCTACAAAGTCCCACATGATAAGACCGAGCTCTTTATGGATTGAATCAACCGAACGGTTACCCTTGATTGCCATGAGGCGATCAATCTTATCTTGAACAGCTTTTTCAGCCTCAGCGAACTCGGGCAAATCGGTACTCATACGCGGCACACCGATCTGGTCGCTCAAGTAGTTCTGGATAGTGTATGGCAGTACAAAGTAACCATCTGCGAGACCTTGCATGAGGGCAGAAGCACCGAGACGGTTAGCACCGTGGTCGGAGAAGTTCGCCTCACCGATACAGAACAGACCCTTAACGGTTGTCTGGAGTTCATAGTCAACCCAGATACCACCCATGGTGTAGTGGATTGCCGGGAAGATCATCATCGGGTTCTCGTACGGGTTCTCGTCCACGATCTTCTCGTACATCTGGAAGAGGTTTCCGTATTTTTGAGCCACTACATCCTTACCGAGACGCTGGATAGCATCACTAAAGTCTAGGAAGACAGCGAGACCGGTATTGTTTACTCCGTATCCTTTATCGCAACGCTCCTTCGCTGCACGTGAAGCTACGTCACGCGGAACGAGGTTGCCGAATGCCGGATAACGACGCTCGAGATAGTAGTCACGATCCTCTTCGGGGATGTCACGACCTTTAATCTCGCCTGCTTGCAAACGTTTAGCGTCTTCGAGTTTCTTCGGAACCCAGATACGACCATCGTTACGAAGCGACTCCGACATCAATGTCAACTTACTCTGGAAGTCACCATGCTTCGGAATACAGGTCGGGTGGATCTGTGCGTAGCAGGGGTTAGCGAACAATGCACCGTGACGGTACATCTGCATAGCAGCCGAACCGTTCGAAGCCATGGCGTTCGTCGAGAGGAAGAAGGTGTTTCCGTATCCGCCCGAACCTACTACTACTGCGTGAGCAAAGAAACGCTCAATGCGACCGGTAACGAGGTTGCGAGCGATGATACCGCGAGCACGTTTCTCACCGTTCTCGTCAGCGATCATCACGATGTCGAGCATCTCATAACGGGTGTACATCTTCACTTTGCCCTTGCCGATCTGGCGGCTCAAAGCGCTATATGCACCGAGTAACAACTGTTGACCGGTCTGACCTTTAGCATAGAAGGTGCGGCTTACCTGTGCGCCACCGAAGGAACGGTTGTCGAGCAGACCGCCGTATTCACGTGCGAACGGAACACCTTGTGCGACACACTGGTCGATGATATTATTGGACACTTCGGCGAGACGATAAACGTTTGCCTCGCGAGCACGATAGTCACCACCCTTGATGGTATCGTAGTACAAGCGGTAAACGGAGTCACCATCGTTCTGATAGTTCTTGGCAGCATTGATACCACCTTGTGCAGCAATCGAGTGTGCACGACGCGGACTATCCTGTATACAGAAGTTGAGCACGTTGAAGCCCATCTCTGCCAACGAAGCCGCAGCCGATGCACCTGCCAAACCTGTACCAACTACAATGACATCCAAACGACGCTTATTAGCGGGGTTAACGAGTTTCTGGTGGTTCTTATAGTTCGTCCATTTGAGCTCCAGCGGGCCGGCAGGAATCTTTGCCATTTCGGGCGTGATGACCGGCGTAGCCGCTTCTTTCATAGCTTTAGCCGCTTTATCAACTACTACTTCTGCTGCCTCTAAGGCCTTCTCTGCAGCTTTAACCGCTACTTTCTTCGCAGTCTTCTTTGCTGCCTCGATTATTTCTTCTTTCTTTGCCATAGTCGTAAATCATTAAGCGGCGCAGAGCATACCGATGCCCATGCCAAGGTAATACAATACAACGATAGCGAACGGCAGAACAGCTAAGGTAGCTACGATGCAACCGATCACTTTGATACGTTTCATCCAAACGAGATTGTTCCATCCGAGGGTGTGAAGTGCAGACCAAACACCGTGGTTGAGGTGGAACCAGAGCGCGCAGAGCCAAATGAGGTAGAGCACGCAGTAGATCTGACCGCAAACAGGAGCCGTGAACAGCGCTTTTACATACGCCGCACCGTTCTGGGGGTCAAACATACCGGCGGTAGCTCCATCGGTGAGCTCAGCGAGCTGCATACGGAACCAGAAATTGTAGAGGTGCAGGCAGAGGAAACCGAGTACGCAGAAGCCCAGGACGAGCATGTTCTCCGATTCCCAATCCACGCCTTCTTTCTTACCCGTAACCGCATAACGGTCGTTACCACGCGCCGCACGGTTCTGAATGGTCAGATAGATTGCGTAGCAGAAATGCACTACTACCAGGAAAGCCAATCCGAGCGTACCGATGAGGGCATACCAGTTAGCTCCCAGCAAATGACAAATCATGTTGTAGGCCTCTTCCGAGAAAACCACGGCAAGGTTCATGCAGCCGTGGAAAAGCAGGAATAGGACCAACGCAAGGCCTGTCAAGCTCATGATGAACTTACGGCCGATAGAAGAGTCTTTTAACCACATAAAAAATTGCTAATTTTTTGATTATTATTTTAGATAGTAATGTGTTTCTCGTCAATTTGCGTACAAAAGTACACAAAAAATCGCACATATGCAAATTTTTGTGCGATTTTTTAACAACAGAGGCAAAAATTATATTTTTTTGCAGTATAATTCGTAATTATCAAGGAATAGTTGTATAGCATCTGGTAGTGTTCCGTAGTATTCTCCACCGGCGGCATTAGCATGCCCCCCACCACTGAAAACTTCCGAAGCGAAGACATTGACGGGACGGTCTCCCTGAGAACGAAAACTGAGTTTGATCTTGCTCTTTGCACCATTGGCCTTTTCGCGCTCATGTGTTTCTATTTTATCTTCACGCATGAAAACGGAGTAGTAGACGTCATTGATTTGCAAAGGGAGATTGACGATTCCTTCGGCGTCACCGGACTTAAAGTTGAACCGATATAGTTCCTTGCGACTTAAACATATGAGTGCTACGTGGTGTTCGGGGAATATACGCATTTTTTGGTATAGGCAATATCCCATTAATCGCATGCGATCCGCGGAGTATGCATTGAACACTGCGTTGTAAATGGCATCTTTGTCTACCCCCAATGCCACGAGTTGCCCTATGATCTCATACATCTCGGCATGGTTGCTGTTGAATGAGAAGTTTCCTGTGTCTGTCATCATGCCGGTGTAGAGACACTGGGCGGCTTCAAGGGAAAAGATAGAAGAAGCAGATTTATTCGATGAAATCGTGGTTTCTATAGCATAAACGAGTCTGTATACAAGTTCGCTGGCGGATGGGGAACTTGGGAAAGAGAGTGTGATGTCCGCAAAGTTGGCTGGATGTAGATGGTGATCAATGAGAATCTTAGGGCAAGCTAGATTTTGAATTTTATCTCCAAGCGCTCCTATGCGTTTTGGCTCGTTGAAATCAGTACATATCAACAAGTCACATGTGCTCAAAATTGCATCAGCTTCAGCTTGATGCTCGTCGTAAATGATCACCTTGTCTGCATCAGGCATCCATGCTAAAAAGCTTGGAAAACTATTTGGTACGATGTTTGTAATGCTTGTTTTGCCAATATGTTTTAGATAGTGGCGCATGCCAAGAGACGAACCCATAGCATCTCCGTCTGGTGACATATGCGTAACAATAACTATATGCTGCGCTGTTTGAATAAATTCTCTTACGGAGTCCGTTTGTGATGCTGTAAAATAGTTAGAAAGCATGGTATTTTGTAAATTTTGGTGCAAAAGTACAAAAAAAATTGCATATATCAAAAAAAAATAGTAATTTTGCACGCTTTTTATTATATAAACCAAGTTTTGCAATGAAACGAATATTCACATTAGCAGTAGTTCTGCTTAGTGTTGGCGCCATGATGGCGCAGGAAGATCAAGTGTTGATGACCATCAATGGAGAACCGGTGATGGCATCGGAGTTTATGTACATCTATCAGAAGAACAACCAAGAAAGTACGCTGGACAAGAAGTCGATTGATGAGTATGTTGACTTGTTTGTTAATTTTAAGCTGAAGGTTGCAGAAGCAAAGGCGCAAGGTATTGATACGACCGCCTCGTTTCTCAAGGAGCTGTCCGGTTATCGCGCGCAAGCAACGCCTAAGTATATGCTAGATGCGCAAGCATTGGATAGTATGGTACAACTGAGTTATGAGCATATGCGCTATGATCGTCGTGCTGCGCATATTGCCATCCAGTGTCCGGCTAGCGCAGGAGATTCGGCAGAACAAGCTGCTCTTAAAACTATTGAGCAAGCTCGTCGGCGTATCATGAAGGTGAAAGGTGATAAGAAGGCTGCTTTTGAAAAAGAAGCACGCAAGATATCGACCGACCCGAGTGTGAAAGATAACGGCGGCGAACTGGGCTGGATAACGCCTTTCCGTTATGTGTACAGTTTTGAAGAGGCTGTGTATAGTACGCCGATTGGTCAGGTGACACCGGTGTTCAGAACCGCTTACGGATTCCATATTGCATTGGTAGAGGAAGAGCGCCCTCATGAAGAAGTGCGTGCTGCGCATATTATGAAAATGGTGCCGCGTGGCAATGATTCGCTCAAAGCGGTGATGAAGACACAGATAGATTCTATCTACACTCTGATTAAGAATGGATCTGATTTCGCAGAAATGGCGCAGCGCTTATCCGATGACAAAGGATCGGCTATGCGTGGCGGAGATCTGGGATGGTTTAGCTTGGGCATGATGGTCAAGCCATTCGAACAACAAGCGTTTAAAATGCAACCAGGCGAGATCAGCGAACCCATTGCTACTGATTTTGGCTGGCATATTATCAGGCTTGATGATCGTCGTGCGGTGTTGCCTTTGGATAGCATTCGTCCTCAAGTTGAGCGCAATGTGCAACGCGACGAGCGTATGAAGGAAACGGACAAGGCTTTTGTGCGCAAGGCACGCAAAGAGTACAATCTGTCTGATACAATGTCCGATGAGGATGTGAAAGCATATGCCGATGCGCATTTGGAGGAAAAATATCCAGAGTTTGCTAATTTGGTTCGTGAGTATCATGATGGTATATTGTTGTTTGAAGTGTCGCTGCGTGAAGTGTGGGATAAGGCAAGCAAGGATACAGCAGGATTGGAGAAATATTTCCAAACGCATCGTAGTGATTTTACTTGGACGGAACCGCGTTACAAGGGATATGTCGTTTACTGCAAAGATAAGAATAGTGCCAAGGCGATGAAATCCATTATTCGTAGCGCTCATCCGGACTCTATCGATAGTTATATGCAGCAACGCGTAAATATTGAGGGTGAAACATATGCCAAATACAACTATGGTCTTTGGACAAAGGGACAAAATGCCGCTGTAGATAAATATGGTTTCAAGGATAAAAAAGCACAATACAAACCGCAAGAGGACTTCCCTGAGGTATTTTGCATTCAAGGCAAAGTGATCAAGGCTCCTCAAGTATACACAGACGAGCGTGGTAAAGTGACGACTGCTTACCAAGACTATTTGGAGCAATTATGGATCGAGTCGTTACGTAAAAAGTACGAGGTGAAAATCAATCAAGAGGTGTTGGAATCGCTCAAAAAATAAATGAAGCGCAAAGACCTAATAATAGCTGCCGTAGCAATTGGCCTAGTCTTGATAGCTGGGGTAGTTGTGCATTGGCGAGTGGTGCGTATCGACCTTACGGACGATAGGCACTACACATTGGGTCGTCCTACTAAACAACTGTTGCAGGATTTGGATCAGCCTGTAGAGGTGACATTATATCTGTCTGGAGACTTGAACCCTGGTTTTCGTAGGCTGCAATTGGCAACGCAGGAAACATTGGATGAGTTTGGTGTGGTGGCTCCTGTGATTTGGCGTTCTTATGATAAAGAGAAGGACAAGCTACCCAAGGACGTAAAACCCATATTGGTTCATGAACGTCAAAAAGACGGAAAAACAGCCCAGACACCGGTGTACCCATATGCTAAAGTGTCCTACAAGGGACGGTTTGTAGTGGTGCCTTTGCTTAATAATAATCGTACTTTGTCTGGCGAAGAAAACCTGAATATAAGCATTGAAAATTTAGAGTACATCTTTGCGGAGGCTATTCATGGATTATGCCAGAAAGAAGTGCCGAAAATTGCTTTTATTGAGGGACATCATGAGTTGCCGGAATCGCATGTGGCAGACATTACATTAGAATTAAGCCGTTATTTTCAGGTGGACAGGGGTGCCCTGGGTAATGATCCGGAACAGCTAAAACCATACTCTGTGCTGATCATCGCCGATCCCCAACGACCTTTTACCGAAGCTGATAAATATTGCCTGGATCAGTATGTGATGCAAGGTGGACGTATACTTTGGGTGCTCAACGGAGTGCAATTCTCTAATGATGTATTAGCTGCTAGCGGCTTTACACCGGTTTTGCCTTTAGATTTGAATATTGCCGATATGTTGTTCCGCTACGGAGTGCGGGTAGAGCCGGCGTTGGTACAGGATGTACAGTGTTTACCAATCCCGGTGGATGTGTCTGAAGACAAAGATAATCCTAATTTTCAACCCATGCCGTGGCATTATGCCCCTTTGTTGCTCACTTCCCAATATTCTCCGGTGACGCGTAATGTGACACAAGTATGCTGCTCGTTTGCATCCCCGATTGAGGCTGTCGGAGGAGAAGATGGCCTTCGCAAGGAGATCCTACTTGCGACCTCCACATCCAGTCGATTGATACCTACACCGGCCGAAGTAGACTTAGGGGATATGAATCCGGATATAGCAAGTTTTAAGTATCAGTATGTGCCGATTGCGGTTTCTGTAGAAGGTGAGTTTGGCTCAATTTTTGCTCATCGTTTGAAACCGGATAGTATTCATACCAATATGCCGCAGCGATCTACTGCTGTGCCTACTAAACAAATTGTTGTGGCATCGGGTAGTATCATACGCAATGAGGTGGATAAAGGAGAAGCTTTGCCTGTGGGCTATGATCGCTATTCTGGTATGCAATTCGGAAATCGCGATTTCTTGGTAAATGCAGTATTGTATCTTGCGGATGATGAGGGATTGATTGGCTTGAGGCAAAAGCAAGTAGACTTGCACCTGCTTAATACGAAAAGAGCGTATGAAAAACGCACAGCTATTCAGTTGGTTAGTATAATAGCTCCATTGTCTATATTGCTGCTGATCGGCCTTAGTGTTTGGGGAGTCAGAAAACGAAAATATACACGATAATAACGAATAAACGAGCATATATAATGAAGGTTAGATTGCTGACAGTGATAATGTGTTTTGCGACAATAATGTCGTGGGCGCAGACATTGGACTATCCGACAGAGCGGATAGATGGTTGTTTGGTATATAAATATCCGGTAGAGAAGAGTATCGGGATCTACCGTATCTGTAAGAACTTCAATGTGACCGAAGAAGAACTGGTAAAGTGGAACCCTCAACTCAAGGAAAGAGGTGTCCAGGTAGACGAGATCCTTTATATCCCGGTTGCTGATGTGCCACGCGAGGAAGTCCAGCAAACGGATTCCTCATCTTATCGTGTAGATTTGATCATGCCATTCCATTATGGCAATGAACCTCCTACGGCTCAAGAAGAACGTTTGATAGAGTTTTATCGCGGCGTCGTGTTAGCTTTGTATGATTTGCGCCAAGACGCGGATAAGAAAATAGAATTCTATGTACACAATAGCGGAACGGACACAGCTCGTGTAGCTCAAATGTTGCGTGACAGTTCGCTCTATGGTACAGACGCGATTATCGGTCCCTTCCACGCGGAACAGGTGCAGGTGATGAATCAATGGATCAAAGAGAATAAAGTGCCTACTATATTGCCGGTTTCGTCGGATTTGAGTCTCATGAGGGATAATCCTTATTTGATGTATTTCAATAGTACTGTCGAACAAGAGGAGAAAGCCTTGGTCGACTACATACAGTCGAGCGATAGCAAAATCAATTGCGTGTTTGTTGAAGATTCTGTGGTCGATGAAGAAAATCAACGAATCAGAGAGACCATCGTGAAACACAGAATCTCACGGACTTCTATTCAAGCGAGCGCTGTTATGCATGATTCGTTGGTATACGCACTACGGTCCAATGCAGAAAATATCATTTTCTTCCCTTCCGACAAATACCGGCGCAATAGGGCGCTTATAGCAAAAGCGGAAAGGATGAAGAATGAATACAAATTGGCAATATATGGCGTCTTCTCGTGGCTGAAAGAGCAGATCAACTTGCCGTTGATTTATACTTCTACTTTTACGACTGAGCAGGAGGCAGATATGACGCAGTATGACGAGAATTGGAAAAAATATTTTAATTTCCGCCATACAGTATCCTACCCGCGATATGACTTGTTGGGATATGATTTGACTCGTTATATTGTAGGACAGTTATGGGGAAAAACATACAAGGGCTTGCAATCAGACATCTATTTTGAGCCTTATTGTGAAGGCGGAGCTCAAATTAATGGACATGTAGAGATATTACGAACAGAGTGATCACAAGTCGTACATATGGACGAATTATAGCGCTGTGCGGGTTGCTGCTGATAGTGGGAACCCTCAACGCGCAGCCGCGTTTGCACGCACCGGAGTTATATGTGGGTGTTCACGGAGGAGTGAGCGCCTCGACGATGATATTCAATCCCTCTGTCAGCAATATGTCTGACCCTTTTACCAATGGAATGGTCTTAGGTGGTAATGGAGGCTTAGTCTTTCGCTATGCAGGACATAAAGTGTGCGGATTCCAACTAGAACTGAATTATATGCACAGAGGATGGCGTGAACATAATGCTGAAGGCACATATGAACGCCATTTGCACTATTTGGAGGTGCCTTTTTTAACGCATTTGTATTTTGGCAAAAAGGCAGTGCGAGGCTTTATTAATCTTGGCCCTCAAATCGGGTATTGTGTTGCAGATCGAAATAGTGGAAATCTGTTGGGAGAGTCAGATGACCATCAATATGCTCCTATCACTAAACCTTTCGATTGGGGTGTAGCGCTCGGTTTGGGTATGTATGTGCGCACTAAAAATGCCGGCGTATATCAACTTGAGCTTAGAGGTAATTATAGCTTAGGCTCTGCTTTCGGAACACGTGCAACAGACTATTTTAACAATGCAAATCCACTGGATGTGTCTGTTAATTTGGCATGGTTAATGCCGCTAAATAAGAAATTAAAGTAAATATATCATATGAAAACAGTTTATCAAATCCGTTATGCATCCAACCCGGTAGATGCAAAAAACTATGACACAACCCGCCTTCGCAACGACTTTCTCATCGAGACCTTGTTTGTTGCAGACGAAGTACACATGGTCTATTCCATGTATGACCGTATGATCGTCGGAGGTGCTATGCCTAAGTCTGAGAGTCTGCTCTTAGAAGCCATTGATCCGCTCAAGGCTCCGTATTTCTTAACTAGACGTGAAATGGGCATTTTTAATGTGGGAGGAAAAGGTCGAGTTATTGCAGGCGACGAAATCTTTGAATTGGATTACAAAGAGGCACTCTATCTTGGAAAAGGCGATCGTGAAGTGAGATTTGAGAGCGTTGATGCCAACAAACCGGCATTGTTCTACTTCAATTCCACTACGGCCCATTGTACCTACCCGAATAAGAAAGTGACCAAACAAAATGCGGTGGTTGCTCATATGGGAAGCCTGGAAATGAGCAACGAACGCGATATCAACAAGATGATTGTCAATCAGGTACTGCCAACATGCCAATTGCAGATGGGTATGACCGAATTGGCTACTGGAAGTGTGTGGAATACTATGCCGGCACATGTACATAGTCGCCGTATGGAGGCATATTTCTATTTTGAAGTGCCGGAAGATCAGGCTGTATGCCATTTCATGGGCGAAGTGAACGAAACACGTCATATATGGATGAAGGGTAATCAGGCCGTTTTGTCGCCCGAATGGTCTATCCACTCGGCTGCCGCTACGCATAACTACACCTTTATTTGGGGTATGGGAGGCGAGAACCTCGATTATGGAGACCAGGATTTTAGCCTGATCACGGACTTGAAGTAATTAATGCGCACTTTTCTAATCATACGATTAGAGACACTTGGCAATGTGGCCATGACAGTCCCGGTGATATCGTCTTTGTCAAGGCGATATCCTGATGACAAATTCATTGTGGTAGCCAAAAAGCAACTCGGGGCTATGTTCTATGGGATGGACAATGTGGAATACATAGAAGCTAAGATTCAAAAACCAAGCGAACGCAGACACTTGTACGCTCAACTCAAATCTATACCGGTTGATGCAGTGTTTGATTTGCAGAATAGACTCTCGACGAAGATATTATGTCTCTATCTTCGGTTGTGTGGCAGAAAGATCTATACAATTCGATATGGCAGATGGAGCAAACGTTGGCTGACCATAGTGGGTGCTAAACATCGCCAAGCATTAATCACCGAGTTTGATAGATACAGAGCTACTTTTAGTCGCGCAGGATTAGAAACAGATGATCTCTTTGTATCACTGACTCCGAATCTGCAAGCTTGCGCCAAAGTGAAGGAACTATATGGGGAAAAGAAAGGACATTGGGTGGGAGTTGCCCCTTTTGCCAAGTCTAAGTCTAATATGTTGTCCTATAAGGTTACCAAACAATTGATTCGCAAACTGGCAGAAAAAAACAACACAAGAGTCTTCCTGTTCGGAGCGGGTGCTGTGGAAAGCGAGATGCTTGGTCAGTGGGCCGGATTGCATAAACAGGTGGAGAGTGTTGCAGGCAGACTGAGTCTCTCCGAGGAATTGGAACTGATGCGTCAGTTGGAGTGGATGGTATGCATGGATTCAGCTAACCAACATCTTAGTTCTCTGGTAGGACTGCGTGCAATCAGTATATGGTGTGGCACTCACCCCAAAATAGGATTCATGGGATGGAAACAAGATCCCAAAGACATTATACAACATAATGAATTAGCATGCAGACCATGTACAATGCATGGAACAAACCATTGCCGTTTTTTCAATTATGCATGCAAGCAAATAACGTCAAAACAAATAATAGAACATATTTATGAGTAAAATCATTTCATTAGCCAATCAGAAAGGTGGCGTTGGTAAAACGACCAGTTCTATCAATCTCGCTGCTTCTCTAGCACACGAAGGCAAAAAAGTGTTGCTGATCGATGCCGACCCGCAAGCCAATGCTTCTTCGGGACTGGGAGTGGAAGTGAGAGATTTGGATAACACTATTTACGAGTGTCTGATTAATGGCATTGATCCGCACGTAGCAATCATCAAAACAAGCAAAAAGAACTTAAGTATTATCCCAAGTCATATCGACTTAGTCGGTGCGGAAATAGAGATGCTCAATGTCGATAATCGAGAAACTATCATGCGTCGTATGTTGACATCACTACGGAATGAGTATGACTACATTTTGATCGATTGCTCTCCTTCATTGGGCTTGCTGACAGTTAATGCACTAACAGCTAGTGATAGTGTAATTATACCGGTACAATGTGAGTTTTTCGCGCTGGAGGGAATCGCTAAACTCCTCAATACAATTAAGATTATCAAGTCGCAACTCAATCCGACACTCCAGATAGAGGGCTTCTTGCTAACAATGTACGACAATCGTTTACGTCTCAGCAATCAGGTATATGAGGAGGTTAAACGCCATTTCGGAGACTTGGTATTCAATACTGTTATCTCGCGCAATGTGCGACTCAGCGAAGCCCCATCGCATGGTAAATGCGTGCTGGACTATGATTCCCAGAGTCGTGGCGCACAGAACTATCTGGCTCTTGCCAAAGAATTGATTAAAAGAGGTAAATGACTATGAAAAAAATGACTGGACTCGGGCGCGGACTGGACGCCCTGATTGATACGACGCATATAGAGACGCGTGGAGGGAGCTCTATCTCGGAGGTCGAACTGAATAAGATTGTGGCCAATCCGGACCAACCACGACGTACTTTTGATGAAGAGGCACTTAACGAATTGGCGGATTCTATCCGTGCACATGGTGTGATCTCTCCTATCACCTTGCGCCGCAATGAGGATGGAACATATATGATCATCGCTGGTGAACGCCGTTTTCGTGCTTCCAAATTGGCTGGACTAAATGCTATTCCTGCATATGTGCGTACAGCTAAGGATGAACAAGTGATGGAGTGGGCCTTGATCGAGAATATCCAACGTGAGGATTTGGACGCAATCGAGATAGCACTCGCCTATCAACGATTGATGGATGATTATTCTTTGACGCAAGAGCGCATGGCTGAACGCGTCGGAAAAAAACGCGCTACCGTAGCCAATTACCTGCGTCTGCTTAAATTGCCGGCAGAGATCCAGATAGGCATCAAGGAAAAACAGATCGATATGGGTCATGCACGAGCTATCTTGGGATCCAAATCTGCAGAGAAACAACTGCAACTCTATCAGCGCATATTGCGTGAAGGATTGTCTGTGCGCAGGGTGGAGGAATTGGTACAGGATACTACGGAAGCAAAGCCGACTGCCAAACGAAAGGCAACCCCCTATCCGGAACAGCAAAAGGCACTATCTCTGCAACTCAATCGAAGAGTAAAAATCCAAGAAGGCAAATTGATTATACCCTTTGAGAACGAAGAAGACCTCGTACAATTGTTAAAACGAATTGATTAAGAGATTACTAACGATATTGTTTTGTATTCTTCCACTATATGCCATAGCGGAGGAGGTTAGGACGGATTCGGCGCAGCTGAAGACGGATACCGTTATGGAACAAGAGCACTATCGTTATATGATTGATCTTAAACGCCAGCCTGATGCCATCCGGGCAATATGGCTTGGCGCTATCGCCCCGGGAGCAGGACAAATATACAACCGCTCTTATTGGAAACTACCAATCGTTTATGGTGCGTTTATGGGCTGCGGCTATGCGGTTGCTAAGATGCAAGGAAAGTATTCGGATTACAAGACCGCTTACAAGGATTTGTATCTGGACAATGAGGCAGGTATAGTTGATCCGGCTAATCCCGATCCGACAAAGTCTTACATCAAAGTGTTACCGGAAGGATATAATATCAATCGAATGGGTGGAGTGTCTATGTATATCAAAACACTTAATAACTGGCAAAGCAAGTATCGTCGATACCGCGACTTGTCTGTCGTAGCAACCGTAGCTGTATATGCGTTGTCACTTATTGATGCCTATGTGGATGCACAATTGTTTGATTTTGACGTCTCGGAAGAGTTGTCGATCAATATTCAACCACAAATATATTTGGATACCTATACGCAACGAACTGCGGAAATGAAACTTGCTATTACATTCTGATGAAACGACTTTTAATCATATGTTTAGTAGCCCTCTGCTCGATTCACGTCGGAGCTGATGAGGTGGTCAAGAAGCGCATCAAAGCGATGCAAAAGGATGTGCCAATGGAGTATAACCAAGACGTACAAATGTATATCAACCGTTATCTCAAAGCACCTGCTATGATTAGCCGAGTGCGTGGCTTGTCTCAATATTATTTCCCCATCATCGAACAGGTCTTTGAGGAACATGGCATCCCCAAAGAGTTGAAGTACCTCACATTGGTCGAATCCAAACTTAACCCCAAAGTGGTTTCTCCTCGAGGGGCTGCAGGACTATGGCAGTTTATGCCGGGATCCGGTAAGGCTTTTGGAATGCAGCGCACATCATTCGTCGACGATCGCTTAGACACATACCGCTCTACAGAAGCAGCCTGCAAACTGCTCAAACGACTATATAATATGTATGGCGATTGGGCAATAGTAATTGCAGCATATAATTGTGGATCTGGCACCATCCGTGGAGCAATCAAAGCTGCAGGAGGTAAGAAAAAATTCTGGGCAATCTACCCATATCTTCCTAAACAAACAAGAGTATATATGCCCATATTTGTAGCATATAACTATGTGCTGGAGTATGCTGATGAGTATAATATTCCAATTGCTAAAATTGAGAATATGCCCACCAAATCGGATACCATTCATACTACTCGCCGCTATACGATGCAGCAGATAGCGCGTATAACAGGCACACCCGTCGAAACCGTACGTTTGCTTAACCCACAATATCTGCAAGGTGTCACGCCTGCAGGAAGAGATAATATCATTTGTTTGCCCGAAGGTAAAGCTGCTAAGTTCCGCTCGCCGAAGGCATTAGTGAATATAGACGAAACAGAAGAAGATGAATAATATGGCTGATTCCAAAATATACTATTCCATCAAGGAAGTGTCGGAAATGACCAACCTGCCATTCTCCACCCTTCGGTATTGGGAAGAACAGTTCGAGGAACTTGACCCGCGAAAAGATGGGCATAACAATCGGTATTATACCAAAGAGAATATCGATTTTATCAAGCGTGTCAAGTATATCCGTGATGATCTCAAAATAACGCGTATTGATGCCATCCGCCGCGAACTCAAAAACGCGTCCCGACAAGTGGATGTGCGTATTCGTGCAGCGGAGACACTTCAACGTATTCGTCAAGAATTAGTAGAAATTAGATCTTATATATAATAATATAATATGAAATCATTCGATTGGAAAAAAATAGCACCATATCTGGTGGCATTGGTTCTTTTCCTTGGCTTTGCTATGTTGTATTGCTCTCCGCAATTTCATGGCAAAGTGCTCTTGCAAGGAGATATTAACAATTGGAAAGGAGCAGCTCAGGAGGGCTTAACGTATTACGAAGAGCACGGAGAACCTACTGGTTGGACCAACTCCATGTTTTCCGGTATGCCGGCTTTTCAAATTACCTATCGCAACGCAACGGCAATGGTAACCTCCTTTGTTAAAAATGCATTGATCAACATCTGGGGAGAACCTGTTACAGCCATCCTTCTCTATCTCGTCGGATTCTATCTAATGCTACTTTGCTTCGGCATCAATCCGTGGTTGTCATTGGTGGGATCATTTGCGTTGGGCCTGTCATCTTATTTCTTTATCATCATTCCGGCAGGACATATGTCCAAAGCTTTCGCAATCGGAGGCCTCGCACCTATGGTCGGAGCCATATATGCCATCTTTAGAAAACACTATTGGCTCGGTATTCCTGTCCTGCTTGTCTTTGGCAGTTATGCTATCGTCATGCACCCGCAGATGACCTATTATGTCTTCCTGCTCATTGGCGTTATGTGCCTAGCCGAACTATGCACGCATATATATAATAAGGAGTGGAAAGATCTTGGCATCGCTATCGGAATCATTGCTCTCTGCCTTGGCCTCGTCTTCCTTACCAAGCTATCATGGTGGGAACTCAATCAGTCTTATGTCAAAGAGACTATGCGTGGCGGTCACTCCGAGCTCACGGCTAATGACACAACCTCTACCTCCAAAGTAGGACTCGATCTTACTTACGCTACCGATTGGAGTTACGGTAAGGCAGAGACAATGACCCTTCTTATACCCAACTGGGAAGGAGGTGCCAGTGGATACAATGTCGGTAAAGATTCCCAACTTTGCCAAACCATGCGCAAGAAAGGAGTCGCTAAACGTGATGCGGAACAGTTCTGTAAACAAGTACCTACCTACCACGGCGAGAAAGCCTTCACCAGCGGCGCAGTATACGTGGGAGCTGTCATATGTTTCCTCTTTATTCTGGCGCTGCTCATCGTCCCGGGACCATATAAGTGGGCGTTACTCTTTGCTACACTTATGTCTGTTTTCCTAGCATGGGGAAAAAATATGATGTGGTTGACAGAGTTCTTCTTCAACTATTTCCCGATGTACAACAAGTTCCGCGCTGTCGAATCCATCCTTATCGTGGCTGAGATCACCATGCCGCTTCTTGCATTCATGGGCTTGCAGCGTATCGTAGAGGGTGGAGTAGAATGGAAAAAACTCAAGTCTTCTCTTTGGATAGCAGGGGCTGTAACAGCAGGGCTGTGCCTCTTTACAGTATTCTTTGCTGGTTCATTTGATATGCATAGTTCCTATGATGAGCAGTGGACGAGCAAAATGCCGGAGTGGCTTGTAGATGCTATCATGGATGAGCGCGTGGCGATGGTTAAAGCCGATGCTTGGCGCTCCTTGCTCTTTATCCTCATGGCTTTTGCGCTAACCTATTGGTATGCATGGAAGCAAACTAAAAATCAAAAATCTCAAATCACAAATACAATATTTTTCGCTGGCTTAGCAGTGTTAATATTGTGTGATATGGTACCGGTTGATCGCCGTTTCTTCGGTACTGAGGCTTTTGTTCCCAAACGCGAGATGGAGAGTTTCTTCAATATACAGCCCTATGAAGAGCAGATATTGCAAGATTCCACACTCTACTATCGTGTACTCAATCTAACCACCTCCACGTTCAACGATTCACGTACCAGTTATCGACTCCATTCAATCGGAGGTTACCATGCTGCTAAACTGCGACGTTATCAAGATCTCATCGAGGCACATATAGTTCCGGAGATGAACCCGCTCTATCAAACCATATTCCGCACCAACGGATTTGCCGTCCCGGATGAGAAACTCGGAGCTGACTATCCGGTCCTCAATATGTTGAATATGCGCTATGCCGTAGTTGGACTCCAGGACGGAAGCAATCAACCGATACGCAACCCATATGCCATGGGTAATGCCTGGTTCGTGGACAATGTGCATTTTGTCCCGACTGCTGATGACGAGAGTGCTGCGTTGAATACAATAGATTTGCATAAGACTGCTGTGGCAGATGAGAAATTCAGAGAGGTCTTGACCTGTGATGCGAAACCGGATACTACTGATGCTATACAGTTAACGTCATATGCACCTAACCAACTGGAATACCACTACCATGCTGCTCATAACCGTGTCGCAGTGTTCTCAGAGGTGTATTATCCGGACGGCTGGCATATCTATGTAGATGACCAAGAGATCGCTCTCGGCCGCGTTAACTACATCCTTCGTGCGGCTGTTCTACCGGAAGGAGAGCATGCCGTTCGTATGGAATTCAAGCCAAGTGCATTGCAACTGGAAAAATGGAGTTATGCTGCAGCAATATTGATATTTATTATTGCTATCATAGGTCTTACTTGGCCTATTTGGAAGAACTACTTACCTTCAAAAACCAAGTAGACCGCCTGTCACATTGTGACGGAATTGTACCAGTTTCCATCCTCTCATAGGGTGGAAACTGATTGTATAGATGCATAGCAGTACGAGTGTTCCACACCATTTGACACCTTCAGAGCACAGGCGTTTTATATATTTCCCATTGCTGATAGCTAAGGTTCGTTGACGCTCGCTAATGCCTATCTGCGTTGTCAGACGATTGAAATAATCCGGTTCTAATTTGGCTTGCGGAATAATGTGGTGTAGAATAGGAGTCGGTAAATAAAGCACCTGCATTCCGAGTGAATGCATCTTATCAAAAATATCCTTCTCCTCCGATCCCATCAGGTTACCACCTTTGCGCCCCAATGCGGTATTGAACAATCCTACCTTGTCAAATACTTCCTTCCTATACGCCGCATTCCCGCCTCCGGGATAACGCCCTTTGGGGTACTCACGCACCTTGTCGCCGTAGTTCATCCATGCCGTTAACAATGCTTTCGTATACGGTGTCATCCAAGAGGGCTCTTTAGTCTCATATAACGGCTCTATCGGACCGCCACACGCCATCGTCTCAGGATGTGCCTCAAACCACTCTGCATACGTGCGCAGATAGTCGGTATCTACCAAAGCATCGTCGTCAATATACACGATCACATCTCCCTTCGCCTCTTTAATACCCTTGTTCCGCGCAGCCGAAAGACCTTGCTCAGGCTCCAATACATATCGAAACTGCACATCCTTATGTGCCTTTGCAAAAACCTCGCAAATCTCGCGCGTGTTATCCGTGCTGTTATTATCCACCAGCACGATCTCATACGCGCTCTTCGCTAAGTCATTCTTAGCGACACTCTCCAGCAATCCACCGATATACTTTGCGCGGTTATATGTACAAATTATAGCTGTTAGCATACTTTATTCAATATCTCTTTACTTGAATCCATCTTTATCGTATCGCCCCAGAACCTATCTATAATCCGGTTTCTTTCTTTTTCGGGAGAAGAATAGTCACAGTCTTTGATACTTCTGAGCAGTTCCTCAAACGTTGTAATCTTCTTTCCCACCACGTTCTCATCGAAAGGATGGTGGAAATCTCGTTCACGGACATAGTCTTCATAATCATACAAGAATAAGATGACATCTTTATTCGACATCAACAAATAATCATATAGAATCGAAGAATAATCTGTAATTAATACATCTGTAAACGGAAGAATACCATATACATCCGTAGTCCTATTAACTAATACGATATTAGAATAACCCTTTATATTATCTGTTAACGTATTTGGATGCGGTTTTAAAAGCAAAAGTGCATTTTGTTTTATCATCTCTGTGTTCAGTACATCTAAATCAAATTGTTGTACAAAAACATTCAATTGACTATCGCGCCAAGTAGGCATATAAATGAACACTTTTTCATATTGCTCCATTTTATGGATAAGTTCCAACGTTTCTTTGGGCTCATATTTCTCTACAAACGCTTTTACATGCTCTTTCGACCATGTTAGAATCTGATTTCGTGGATATCCCAACTCTAAACAACACTCGCGAGATACTCTAAACATTCTTTGGAACACAGCGGACTGCATAGGAGATGTTGTTAACACGTATTCCGGACGACGAAATGATTCTGGGTGATAGAACCGTTCCTTGAAAGTTCGCTTGACATATCTATCTGCCAAAGGACCGGACTTTATATCAAATTCTGCGCGTTTCAAGCCAATGCCATGCCATAAATTTATCACAATTGCATTACCGGATAGACAATACATGATATCCGACGTGTATGAATTGATAAACCAATATTTGGCACGTAGCGCTTTCCATGCTCCGACAGGTGATAGCACCCAGTAAGCCGGCAAACCAAGCGAACGAACATGTTTTATCGTCTGACGATTAACCGATAGCCAACATATATCCAAATCTACACAATGCTCTGCTGCATAGATAAACAGATATTTGCTATTATCGCCAAAACCTCCGCGATAACTACCAAATGCCAAACGCCTCTTACTTCTCGGCACTAAAAACGAGAAGGGATAAATCATGTAGCAAATAATATAAGCAAGCGTTTTCAAAAATTGCATTGTTTCTTATAGCTTCTCAAAATACTCCATCATCCGTTGGATAATATCATGGAGATTGTATTGCGGCTTCCAACCCAAAGCTTCCAATTTTGCAGTTGAAAGATTTAGTTTGGAGGAAGGCGCATAGCCCATATTTTCATTAATATCTATCACTACTTTAATCGATGGAGCAAAATAATCTCGTATGAATTCAGCAAAAGCTCGTACAGACATGTAAGTCTCAGAATTTGCCACATTATATGCTTCCCCGTCTTTCCCTTTCAATATAATGTATAACAAAGCCGTAATACAATCAAACGTATAGCAAGAAGGACGCGCGGATTCACCGGTAGAGTGCAATACGATATTCTGCTTTAAAGCAGCTAAACGAGCAAACTGACTAATCATTCGATTATCATTATCATCAACACCTACTCCGGTCGTTTGAGCCAACCGTGCAATCTTGACAGGTACTGCGTATTCTTTTGCATATAAATGGCATAAATTCTCAGCCGCGCGTTTTGCCATAGGATACGAACTACGCACACTTTGTATATCCAAATATCCTTGCATATCTTCGGTGATAATACATTCTAATCCGCTACCATAAACTTCCATTGATGATAAAAAAACAAATCCCAATACCTTGTGCGCGCGAGCATATCGTAGCAATTTATCCGTTATTCCGTATATAGCATTGGCGGTTTCCACAGGATGGGTAACCATAAAATTGCTGGCAGTAGGAGCTGCAAAATGGAATATATAATCAACTTCTCCTATCGTATCATAGTCATAAGTTTCCAAATCACATTCGATAGCATCTATATTATCATATCCATCCTCGAAAATAGCTTTCAATTTTGCTACGTTGCGAACGGGTGCTATGATTCGGATATTTTCATCAAGAGCCAGAAGGCAATGGATAAGTGTAGATCCTATCAAGCCGGTTGCACCCGTTACGAGTACTTTCTTCCCGTGCAGCTCGTGTCTAAATGGAAACGAAGCAACAAATTGTTCTATATCTTTCGATAATACGCTATTCATATTAGATACCGAAGACTTGTTGATTTTCATGTAACTGAACCATGGCTCGGAAAATATAAAAGTCTGTAGGGGTGGTAATTTTAATATTTTCCATTGGCCCCGTTATTGTATGCAGTTTATGACCATAATGACTCATCATGGTACATGAATCTATATAATTATGCTCTCCTTCCTTTCTTGCCTGTTCATGAGCTGTTAGAATGTCACGCAAAATGAAACTCTGAGGAGCACGAGCAATCAACGAATTTTTACGCGTCGGTATCTCCAAACTGTCATCTTCTTGTTTTACAATAAAAGTTTCTGTAGAAGGAATACAAGTAATACAATTACCAAATTTGGCAACAGTTTCAATATTATCAGTTATGGTTTGTTCTGTTATGAGAGGACGTACGCCGTCATGAATAAGCACGATACTATCTTCGCCGAACATTTTTTTTGCACACGCCAATCCGTTAAAAATACTATCTTGACCGGTTTCTCCTCCTGGAACAATAGCCTCCACCTTTGTTATATGGAATTTCTCCAATTGGCCTTGCAAGAATGGAATCCACGATTCCAAGCAAGCCACAATTATTCCATCTATCTGGGGATGATTCTCAAATAGTTCCAATGTGTAAATAATCACAGGCTTACCGTTTAGTTCTATGAATTGTTTCGGGCGCGAAACGGTATTCATTCTGACACCTGTTCCTCCCGCAAATATTACTGCAATATTTTTCCTCATATCTCCTTATTATATTTCTTTCTAAAAATTTGCTCTGCACTTTTTGCACTTTTTGCACTTTCACCCCCTATAGTGCAGATAGTGCAAATAGTGCAATGTCATTTTTTTTGCATGAGATTCTTGAGACTCTTGAGACACTTTCATCTCCAACTGTCTCAACTATCTCAACTGTCTCATGCGATTTTTTTCTTTCTTTTTTGGACAGTTTGGAGCATCTTTTGACTGTAGAAAACGTTCGCAGAACGTTCCAAACGTTAGTTATTCCTTAGATATTCGTTAAATATTCCTTAGTTATTACCCTTATTGTCCCCTATTCTCGTCCTTCTAAAATCATATCCGTCACTTCACGAATCGCTCCCTGACCACCCGGCGTCTTCAGCACATGTATCCCCTTGATCGCCCGTACTTCCGGCCTCGCATTGGGAGGACAACACGGAAAACCTACTGCGCTCAGCACATCAATGTCATTTATATCATCGCCTACATAGCATACTTCTTTCAAGGTAATGCCTAACTTGTCGCAGACGCGTTGTGCCGCGCCTAACTTCGTTAAGCTTCCCTGTCGATTCTTACTTCCTACACCCAGATATAGAAAATCCAACTTCAACTTCTCTGCACGCGCTTTCACTATCGGAGACTGCTCTGAAGTCAAAATACCGCAAGGAATACCTGCCTGACGCAGCAACACCATTCCCATACCGTCATACACGCAAAAACGCTTCATTACATCGCCCTCTGCGCTATAATACATCCCGCCGTCTGTCAGACAGCCGTCTACATCAGTCAAAAAAACCTTTACTCCCTTCATCGTTTGCTCGTTTTTAATGATAAAACCGCGTTCCGGGCAAGCATGAGAACGAATCGATAATACCACAAACTTTATCGTCATCCACAACAACCAGTGTGTGAATCGAGTAATGGTTCATCATCTCTCCGGCCTCTACAATCTTGGCACTCTTACTTATAATCTTTGGCTGTCTCGACATGATATCACTAACTGGCGACGCGAAGAACTCTTGTCCCAGTCGCTGCATCGCCCGACGAATATCGCCATCTGTGATTATACCTACCAGCCTCTCGTTTTCTAATACCAATCCTACACCTAATTTGCCATTTGTCACTATCTCAATAGCATCGCCCAACTTGGTGTATGGCGTAACAAACGGCAAATCCTCCGTAAACATAACTTCCTCTACTCTTCTCAACAACTTCCTTCCCAAATCTCCCCCTGGATGCAACAGGGCGAAGTCTGTTGGCTGGAATTGTTTGGCTTCCATCAACGCACATGCCAATGCATCACCCATAGCTAAAGTAGCCGTCGTGGATGAGGTAGGCACCAGCCCTAGAGGGTCTGCCTCTCCTGATACCGCTATGCTGATATGTATATCAGAACATTTTGCCAACAGCGATCCCGAACTGCCCGACATACCTATAATGCGAATCTTTTTCGCCTGGACAATAGGTAGAAAGCGTAGCAACTCTTCCGTAGCACCCGAATAGGAAATAGCAAGAACAATATCTTCTTCAGACAGCATCCCTAAATCGCCGTGATAGGCATCCAGCGGATTCAAAAAGAAGGCTGGAGTTCCTGTGCTGGCCAACGTGGCAGCTATCTTCGAACCAATATGCCCGGATTTGCCTACGCCGGTCACAACCACCTTGCCGGCACATTCTTTAATCATCTGCACAGCCTGTACAAAATCTTCTCCAATCTGGTCTCTAAGACCGGATATAGACTGCGCTTCGGCTTCCAGACATGCTACGGCTTGATCGATTATTTTTTGTTCTTGCTCATTCATGTCGTCTTATTTTATAATTTATCCACGGCGCACAATCAGCACACCGTGGATAAGTACAACTCGTAGATCCTTTATACTACACCGCTAAAGCCCATAAATGCCATAGCCAACAGACCTGCTGTCAACAATGCAATAGGCGTTCCTTTCATTGCCTCTGGCACCTTGGCTAATGCCAATTGCTCACGGATACCGGCGAACAAAATCAACGCCAGCGCAAAACCAATAGCTGTGGCAAATGCGTACAGCGTACCGGTCAGCAAGTTAGGAATCAACACACCGCCACCCGGCAACTTCTGCATCAATTGAGCAGGATCGGCTACGATAATAGCTACACCCAAAATACAGCAGTTTGTTGTGATCAACGGCAAGAATACACCTAGTGCCTGATACAGAGAAGGACTCACTTTCTTCAAGATGATCTCAATCATCTGCACCAAAGCTGCAATCACCAAGATAAACAAGATAGTCTGCAGAAACTCTACATGCCAAAGAATCAACAGCTTTTGCAGCAAATAGGTAACTACTGTAGCCAACACCAACACAAACGTTACTGCGGCACTCATACCCAGAGCGGTGTCTATCTTCTTACTTACGCCAAGAAATGGACAAATACCCAAGAATTGGCTCAATACGATATTGTTCACAAATATCGCTGCGATAAATATCAAGAAATATTCCATAATATTATTCAATTTAGAGTTTTACCATTTACTTCTTGACGATCTTATTCATTACCGCCATCAAGTATGCAAGACAAATAAACGCACCCGGAGCGAGTACGAAAATCAGAGATGCATAATGGTCGCTATATACACTCAAGCCGAAGATGGCTCCGGTGCCCAATAGCTCGCGGATTGCGCCAATCACAGTCAGAGACAAGGTAAAGCCCAATCCCATTCCTATACCATCCAGAGCACTCAAGCCTACGCTATTCTTGGCAGCGAAAGCCTCTGCGCGACCTAATACGATACAGTTAACTACAATCAGCGGAATAAACAATCCTAATACATCATAGATAGCTGGCAAGTAAGCTTGCATCAACAACTGAACCAGCGTCACAAACGTCGCGATCACTACAATAAATGCTGGGATACGTACTTTGTCAGGGATCAAGTTCTTTAATAGTGAAATCACCACATTCGAGCAAACCAGCACGAACAAAGTGGCAAGACCCATCGACATACCGTTGATGGCGCTTGTGGTTGTGGCCAAAGTAGGACACATACCCAAAACCAAGGCAAATGTAGGATTCTCCTTGAGAATGCCATTGGTCAATGTTTTCATTCCGTTACTCATTGTTTACCTCCGTTTCTTCTTTGTCACTTTCTACTTGCTTCGAAGCACCACTATGTGCTTCCACTGCACCGTCAGTAAATGCTGCAAAAGCTTTGTTGATTGCCTTCAGGAAGGCACGACTCGAAATGGTCGCTGCCGTAATAGCATCTACCGAGTTCTCCGGTTCTGCAGGTTTGTCTTTCGATACCTCAAACTTACCTGTAGCCTGACGGCCGATAATGTTTTGACCAGGTTTTTCGGCATTCTTAAACCAGAATACAATCTTGTCACCCAAACCCGGAGTCTCTTGGTGAGCCAAAACCTCATAGTTGAAAATTTTGCCCTCTTGGTCAAAACCTACGATGATCTTCTGCTCGCCGCCAAAACCCATCTCACTTACCTCGATAGCAGCACCTGCGAACTCGCCATTTAACGTTGCGCGATATACAGTCAAACCATCTACTGTTTCCGGCTCAGCTATCTCTGCACCATCCGGCAATACCTTCAGAATAGCTTGTTGCTGCTTCTCTTTCTGTTGCTTCTTAATCTGACCCTCGGTCAGCGAATAAATGCCGGCCAATGCCGCTGCGGCTACTACACAAATAGTAACCAAGCTGAGCAACATATTCTTGAATGAACTATCTAATTTTTCCATAGTCTTACCTCCTTATGCTTTTTTCTTCTCACCGAAATGACGGGGACGAATATGGTTCAACAAAGGCACGCACGCATTCATGATCAAAATAGCGAACGACATACCCTCCGGATAAGAACCCCAGGTACGAATCACCATCATGATGAAACCGATGCCAATACCGAAAATGATTTTTCCCCATGCACTCATCGGACTGGTCACATAGTCGGTTGCCATAAAGAATGCTCCCAACATCAAACCACCCGTGCACAGACTGTAACCTACATAATGGCAAGTGTCCATGCCCTCAGGCAATGCACCACTCCAACCGGTCACTGCAGCAAACAATGCCACCGTTGCCAATATCGATACAGGAATATGCCACGTTATCACGCGCGTACAAATAAGGAATAAACCACCCAACAACAATGCCAATGCGGAAATCTCTCCCAGCGAACCGCCTAACTGACCTACAAAAGCATCCATCAGGTCAGGCAATTGGTTGATCACACTACCATCATGCGCTTTTACCATGTGCTTCAGGTAGTATAGAGGAGTAGCACCTGAATTAGCATCGGTCAACTCCTGACCCATGATAGCACTCGCAAAACCTTGAGCCTTCGGCCATGTGGTCATCTGTGCAGGGAAAGAAATCAACAAGAATACACGACCTACTAGTGCCGGGTTGAATGGGTTTTGACCCAAACCACCAAAAGTCATCTTACCAACACCAATAGCTACTACTGCACCGATGATCAAAATCCACCAATCCAGATTGCTCGGCACATTCAATGCCAGCAACATACCTGTCAAAATAGCGGAACAATCACAGATAGTCGGTTTCTGTTTCAAAACATACTTGCTAAGCAGCCACTCACAGCATACACATGCTGCCACGCTGATAGCCATCATCATCAATGCGCCCCATCCAAACTCTACTACCGATACAGCGTAGGCCGGTATGAGCGCCAAAATGACGAGCAACATATTGCGACGCACACTATCACCACTGTGGGCGTGAGGTGCCGGAGCTACAATCAATTGTTTCATATCGAATTCTATTTTTTAATTCTTAATTTTTAATTACTTTGCCGCTCTTGCACGTATAATGCCTCCTACCGTAGCTTTGCCGGGACGAATGCGATCCAACAAACGACGGTGTGAAGGACAAGTAAATACGCAGCAACCGCAATCAATACAATCCATTATGTCGTGCTTCTCTGCCTCGTCCCACATCTCATTAGCAGCAAGCTTGGAGAGCAGATAAGGCTCTAGACCCATCGGACAAGCGTCTACGCACTTGCCACAACGGATACATACATCCTCCTCAGGACGAACACTCTCGTCCTCCGGCAGGAACAATAGACCGCTCAGACGCTTGTTAGCCGGCATCGTGTCTGTCTGACTCATAGCGCGACCCATCATAGGACCACCGCCAATGATCTTGCCGGTATCCTCGGGCACTCCACCTGCTATCTCAATTACCTCTGTGATAGGAGTTCCGAAACGAACCAGATAATTACCCGGATTCTTAACCGACTTACCTGTCACGGTCATCACACGACTAACCAACGGCTTATTCTTCTGAACAGCCTCGTATACTGCATATACCGTAGCCACATTATCTACCACAGCACCTACCTCAATAGGTAGCGCTCCGCTGGGCACCTGACGACCGATACATGCATCAATCAACTGCTTCTCACCACCTTGCGGATATTTCAGTTTCAAAGCCTTTACCTCAATGCCGGCCTTGTCCTTTGTCAACTCGCGCATGTGCTGAATAGCGTCTTTTTTGTTGTTCTCAATACCAATGATAGCGCGGTTTACATTCAGCGCCTTCATCAGGATCTCAATACCTACCACAATCTCTTCACCGTGCTCCAACATCAACTGGTGGTCGCAAGTCAAATATGGCTCACACTCTACGCCGTTGATGATCAAGACTTCTGCTGTCTTGCCGGGAGGAGGCAATAATTTAACATGAGTAGGGAAACATGCACCGCCTAAACCTACAATGCCGGCAGCTGCAATCTTATCTACAATCTCTTTGGGTTCCAATGAGCACTCTTTAACCAAATCTTTGCTCAAATCAATACCTTCAGCCCATTCATCTCCCTCTACGTCAATGAAAATAGCTTGCATAGGTGCACCCCAAGCATCTGTCGTTCCGTCAATCTTGGTCACTGTGCCACTTACAGGAGAACTGATGTTTGCACTGACGAATCCACCGGCCTTAGCCAGCAAGTCGCCTACTTTTACTTTCTTACCAACCTCAACTACAGGCTGAGCGGGAGCTCCAATATGCTGAACCAATGGAATAATGGCTTGCTTGGGCAACGCACACTCCGTAATAGGTAGATGAGCCGAGTACTGTTTGTTATCGCGTGGATGAACTCCACCAATTCTAAAAGTATTCATAATGCTTTCTTTCGTTTAATTCTATTACTAACTGTGTTGCGCCATACGGAGCAAATTAGGATAACAAGCACCCGGAGTAGGCAACTGCTTGATCTTTTGCGCTACTTCGGCGTTGAAACCAGGAATGATAATACCACTCGCGGTCTTACGTACTTCCTGAGGAGCACCATCTGATGCAGGTGCTGCACTCTCTGCTGCCGGAGCAAGAACTTTGGAAACCTCATCCATTGTTGGATCACCACCTACAGGGCAAGACAAACCGTTCAAAGAATCGGCTTTCACACAGGCCTCGGCAAAAGCCCTACAGCCCGCAAATCCACAGCCACCGCAGTTGGCACCGGGCAATACTGCCTGAACCAAATCAATGCGAGGATCTTCCTCTACTTTGAAGAGCTGGCTGATGTAGTACAGCAACACTGCAGCCACTGCACCGGTCACACCCAACACTCCCATAGAAATCAGAACATTCATTTGTGTTATGTATTTTTAAGATTTATATAATTAGCAAATCGCAAAATATGCTATATTTTTCTCGCTGTAAAACTGAACTGCTTTTCTAATCGTTTCTTAAATAAACTCAGTATCATGTAGTACAACGCAATACCAACCAATGATACCGTACCGACTATCGCCTCTTCCCAATTCGTCAACCAATTCAATCCTGCTATCACAAGCATCATTACTACAAAAGGAGCAATATAACCTAATATCACCGCACGCCACGCCAAGCGCTCACGTACACACACCTCCACAACATCGCCCGGTTGCAACGGCTCAATAGCAACTGCTACAATCACTTTTTCTTTGCTCTCAGATGCCATACACATGGATTTCGCCTTGCATGCTTGACATGCACTCGCTTGCGTGATAGACACGCGTGCAATAGACCCTTCAACGGTCATTACCACACCATTATGACGAATCTGTTCGGACATACGCATCGAAATCTACCGCAAAAGTACGAAAAAAAAATAATATATGCAAATATTATTTGTATATTTTGCTCAAAAAGCGAATTTTGACGATTTTGTTTGCATATTTCGAAAAAAAATCGTACCTTTGCGGCTAAATTTGAAATATTATGCCCAGAAGACCAAGTGCAAATACAACCAACACCCGTAAGCCGGCAGATACAATACATGTCGAGAGAGAGAAGAATGTGTCTTTCTTCTCACAAGTGAAGAGCTTTGTACAGGATCGCCGCACCCATTACATCACTGGTGCCATCTTAGTCGCTCTTGCATTGTTCCTGGCGGTTGCGTATTTTAGTTTCTTTTTTACAGGATTTCATGATGACTCGTTGCTAACGAGCCCGGATAAAACACTCAAACGTCACGACATTCACAATGTGATGGGACTCCCCGGCGCTTGGTCCGCCGAATGGCTGATCAACGGCTCGTTTGGTATATCGTCTATCGCATTGATACTTCTGCTGTTGGTATTCGGCCTTAAACTCCTACATGTTACAAGCACCAGTGGTACGCGCTGGTTCTTTCATACCTCTTTTTGGCTTCTTTGGACCTCTATTGTGCTTGGCTTTGCACAAACGATGTTCGGCTTCAACCATTGGTTTCTGCAACTAGGCGGTAGTCACGGCAGAATGCTTGCGTCATGGCTCAATTCCTATGTATACCCCATAGGTATGGTGATGATCATCCTGCTGACACTCATCATATATTGCATCGTGGCAGACCCGCATTTCTCCGATCATATGGCAGCTGCATGGGAGTGGCTCAAACGCAAATGTACCAAACAACCATATGATGGCGAACTCTTTGCGCAGTCATCCGATGAAACCGAGGCTATGGAGGATGAAACGCAAGATGAGAAATCAGATGACACCAGTGCAGTCTTGACATTTACTAATACAGACGAGGTGGTGCAAATCGACGTGTTAGACCCTGGTCCGGAAGAAGGTCCCGAAGTGGTGCCCGTTACGGATGACGATCCCTTGCTAAACCTCCAAGTCGAAGTGACCAACAACTCTGCTATTCAGGTGGTAGATGAACTCCCGGATCCGGAACCGCAACCGGTGGACCCAAATGCGCCTAAAGTGGGCTTCAAGATTCAAGATACCAAGCAGGACGAACTGGTGGCGGCCGACGAAGTGGTACAAGACCCTCTGGAGAAACTTGGACCATATGACCCGCGCAAGGAGTTGTCGCATTACAAGTTCCCTTCGCTTGACCTGCTCAAGGTGTATGATAATGAGTCGGCGCCGGTGATTGATCAACAGGAACAGCAAGACAATGCCAATCGTATTGTCACTACCTTGCGCAACTATGGCATCGAGATTGATTCTATCAAGGCTACCGTAGGTCCTACAGTAACACTCTACGAGGTGGTGCCTAAAGCGGGTATTCGTGTTGTGAAAATCCAAAACTTGGAGAACGATATCATGATGTCGCTTTCAGCGACAGGTATCCGTATCATAGCGCCTATGCCGGGAAAGGGAACTGTCGGAATTGAGGTGCCAAACGAAAAACCACAAGTGGTGTCTATGCACTCGGTATTGGCGTCCAAACGCTTCCAAGAGGAGAAAAAAATGCGTCTGCCTATAGCCTATGGACGAACCATCACCAACGAGGTCTTTATGTTCGATCTGGCTAAAACACCACACCTCCTCGTAGCAGGTGCTACCGGTACCGGTAAGTCTGTGGCCATCAATGCTATCTTGACCTCTCTGCTATATAAGAAACATCCGTCCGAACTCAAACTGGTTCTTGTCGATCCGAAAATGGTAGAGTTCGCTCCATACAAGCCGCTGTTACGTCACTATCTGGCTGCTATGCCTGATACCGATCCGGACCAGATCGTAATCACTGATTGTGACCGTGTTATCAACACCCTCAACTCGCTTGTCATAGAGATGGAGAATCGGTACAAGCTGCTGATGGATGCAGGTGTGCGCAATCTGGAAGACTATAATGATAAGTTTATCAACCGCCGTCTAAATCCGGATAAACTGATAGGCGACAGTCTCCATCATCAATACCTGCCATACATCGTTATTGTTATCGATGAGTACGGCGATTTCATCATGCAAGCAGGCAAACAAGTCGAGACACCAATCGCGCGTATTACCCAAAAGGCACGTGCCGTTGGTATGCACATGATCTTGGCTACACAACGCCCATCTGTTAACATCGTGACCGGTGTTATCAAAGCCAACATCCCGACGCGTATTGCCCTGCGTACGCAATCAGTTATTGATTCACGCACAGTACTCGATGCTAAGGGCGCTGAACAACTCATCGGTAGAGGCGATTCTCTTTATGCCGGAAATGCCTCCGTCACACGTGTGCAATGTGCGTTTGTCGATACCCCCGAAGTTGATCAAATTGTCGGTTTTATCGAGCAACAACAGCATTTCTTGCAGCCATATCAACTGCCCGAATATATACCGGAAGGTGCAGAAGGCGACGCACTCGCGCCAGGTAGTGTGGATATGAAGAAACTTGACCCGATGTTTGCAGACGTCGCGCGTTATGTGGTCTCTAAACAAGAAGGCTCTACTTCGCGTCTGCAACGCGCATTTGAAATTGGCTACAACCGCGCAGGCAAGCTGTCCGACCAACTGGAGGCTGCGGGTATAGTAGGACCGAACAAGGGACCTAAGGGACGCGATGTCCTTATTCAAGACTTCGATCAGCTGGAGGCCTTGCTGCAACAACTAAATGTATAATCTCCTGACACAAAACAGTCGATGAAATCGAGAATATTATCTTTTATATTAGCTCTCTTGCCAATGTGCATTTTCGCACAGCAAAACACATTGGATCGCTTCTTGCAGAAAATGGACACAACTACTTTCCGTGCCCAATTCACCATCACGATAGCTGACAATCTTTCAGCGCCTCAATCTCATGCAGGACGTATTGCTATGCGAGGCAAAACATTCTATGTCAGCGTTTTTAACGCAGAGGCTGCCTATGATGGTAAGACACTCACTGTTTATTCGGTGGAATCGAACGAATTGACGATTTCTTCCCCTACTCAGGACGAACTGCTTGACTCCAACCCGATTCTTTATGCGCGTGCCTTGAAAAAATCTTGTAAGGTGACAGAGAAAACCAATGCTAATCAAACGGTTATCACATTGACTCCTCATGATCAATCGAAAGGAATCCAACGCTTTATCTTAACGCTCCAAACGAGCACATTACTACCTGTGTCCCTCGAAGTAAAAGAAGGCGCCCAATATACCAAACTTAATTTTCGCAATACCCGTTTCTCGTCGGATAAGCCTCATTTGACAATGAAACGTAAGGGGGCAACCATTATTGACTTACGATAAACATCAATCCTATGAATAAAGTTAAATGTCTTATCATCGGCTCCGGCCCTGCCGGATATACAGCGGCTATCTATGCCTCGCGTGCTAATCTTCAACCGATCCTTGTAGAGGGCCCTCAGTTGGGAGGACAACTGACTACTACTACAGAGGTCGAAAATTTTCCTGGTTATCCCGATGGAATCGAGCCTTTCCAGATGATGGACGACCTGCGTAGACAAGCAGAGCGATTCGGTACTCAGTTTGTCTCGGGAATCGTCACCAAAGTGGATTTTTCTGTATCTCCTAAAAAAGTGATAGTGGAAGATACGCAAGAGTATCAAGCCGATGCCGTTATCATCGCTACCGGTGCCAGTGCCAAATACTTGGGGCTCGAGTCCGAGCGTACTTACCGCGGACATGGCGTTAGTGCTTGTGCAACGTGCGATGGTTTCTTCTATCGCAAGAAAACGGTTGCTGTGGTCGGAGGTGGCGATACTGCCTGTGAAGAAGCTAGCTACTTGGCAGGATTATGCGAAAAAGTGTACATGATAGTTCGTAAACCCTATCTTCGAGCTTCGGAAATCATGCAACAGCGCGTATTGGACAATCCAAAAATTGAAGTGCTGTTCGAGCATAATACGCTCCAACTCACCGGAGAAGGTAAGGTTCAAGGAGTAGACCTCATTTACAAGAAAGGAGAACCTGATGAGCAAATTCGTCATGTTGATATTGACGGCTTCTTCCTGGCTATAGGACATCATCCTAATACCGAATTGTTTGCCGACTATCTCAAGCGTGATGCTGAAGGCTATATCATCGTGGATGGCGACAGCCCTAGAACCAATATTCCGGGAGTATTTGCAGCTGGTGATTGCGCAGATCCTCATTATCGCCAAGCAGTAGTAGCAGCCGCTTCGGGATGCAAGGCGGCCATCGAAGCTGATAAGTATATTAAGAATTTGTAATAAAAAATTTGCATATCTGCAAAAAAAGTTGTACCTTTGCAGCAAAATTGAAAAACATATGAAACACACAGCCCTTTGGGTAGCAGCCGTTTTGGTGACCGTGTCTACCATCTTTAGTGCGCAAGCACAAGATCAACAGCGCATTCGCTGTATCGCTTTTTACAACCTGGAAAACCTGTTTGACACTATTCATGATCAAGGTAAGAATGATTACGAGTATCTGCCTGACGGAGGAATGCATTGGACATCTATGAAGTATGAGAACAAAATCCATAATATGGCTTATGCAGTCTCTCAACTAGGTACAGACGAAGATCCGCGCGGCGCCGCTTGTGTCGGTGTTGCCGAGGTGGAGAATATTGGTTGCCTTTATGATTTGTGCGCTGAGACCAACAGCAAGTATGGCCGCGCATACAAACCTATCCTTCTCGAAGGTCCTGATCGCCGCGGTGTAGATGTGGGTTTCCTTTATGACACGACAGCATTTCGTCCAACTAAAGTGGCTGGATACGAACTTCATGCTCACTATGCAGATGGAGGTGTGATTAAAACCCGTCTTCAACTACTCGTCTCCGGTTATATGTATGACGACGACCATCGCTCCATCGTACGGGACAAAATCCATATTATAGTCAACCACTGGCCCAGCCGTTACGGAGGAGAGCTGTCTTCCCGTCCGGGACGTGACTCGGCAGCAATGCTCTGTCTCCAAATATGCGACTCGATTTATAAAAAAGAACCGAAGGCTAAAATCATCATCATGGGTGACTTGAATGATGACCCATATAATCATAGTTGCGCGGAAGTACTTAATGCTAAGAAAAATCGCGAAGAGGTAGGCTCTCAAGGTCTGTTCAACACTATGTGGCAACGCTTGGACAATGGAGTGGGATCGTTGGCATATAACGGAGGATGGAACCTCTTCGACCAAATTATTATTTCTGAGCCCTTACTCAATGAGGATATCAACTCCGGCAAGTGGTACTATTGGAAACCGCAGATTTTTAATAAGCCTTTCCTTACTGTACAAGAAGGTAAAGATAAGGGCACTCCTCTGCGTACACACAAGGGAGGAGCATGGCAAAATGGCTATGCAGACCACTATCCGACAATGATTTATTTGCTTCGTAAAAAATAAAATCTTACTATAATGCAGCAGTTAAACCGTAAAAAAACTCCTATCGTCATGCGTAATTATGGGCGTATCCTCCAGGATATGATTTCCTATGCATGCGAGTTGGAAGACAAAGAGCAACGGGACGCTTTTGTTGATTATATCGCGCAGTGTATGCGCCAAAAAAATACGGTGTGGAATCGCGATCAAGAGTCAGGAACCAACCGTATCGCCGAAGATATCGCCCGCTTGTCACAGGGACGATTGCAGTACGAACCACAGAAATAATCGTTTATATGGAATCAAATTCGTTCAAAGTGTTCGCAGGCTCCAAAGGTGGAGCTTTGGCAGAAGGAATTTGTGCCCATTTGGGCTGCCCGATGGGAAAAGTCAGAGTTGATCATTTTTCCGACGGAGAGTTCTCGGCTTCTTTTGACGAGTCTGTTCGCGGACAATCGGTTTATCTGGTTCAGTCAACTTGCCCTTCCAGCGACAACCTGATGGAACTGCTCCTTATGATTGATGCTGCTAAACGGGCAAGTGCATACAAAGTTATCGCTGTTATCCCCTATTTCGGATGGGCGCGTCAGGATCGCAAAGACAAACCGCGTGTTTCGATCGGTGCTAAACTGGTAGCGAATATGCTGCAAGTTGCAGGAGCAGACCGTGTCATAACAGTAGATCTGCACGCTGACCAAATCCAGGGATTCTTCGATATTCCGGTAGATCATATCTATGGTTCTAATGTACTGGCAACATACGTAGCTTCCCTTAACCTTAAGAAAATGATTGTCGCTTCACCGGATGTGGGAGGATCTAAACGTGCGTCTGGATTTGCTAAGAAACTGCATACCATGATCGACAAGGAAGTTCCGATGGTTATATGCTATAAGAATCGTCCGGACTTTAATAAGGTATCCGAGATTCGAGTGCTTGGTGATGTGTATGGTAAAAATGTAGTCATTGTGGATGACATTGCCGATACTGCCGGCACACTATGCAAGGCAGCCGAAGTGATGAAACGCGCAGGAGCTATCTCAGTACGCGCTGTTGTAACCCACGGAGTGATGTCCGGACAGGCTTGCGAGAATATAGAGAATAGCGAACTGGACGAACTGCTGTTCACTGATTCCTTGCCGTTTGATACATCACGTTGTTCCAAAGTAAAACAGGTGACATTAGCAGGAGCTATTGCGTCTGTCATACGTGCTATCCAGTTCCATCAAAGCATCAGTGAAGTCAATGAGCGTTAAGACGCTGCCAACATACGGATTCCTATTCCTGATGCTGACACTCTTTGTGTCCTGCATTGGCACTTCCTCACAAACTGCCAAACGGGATGTGACTCGCCCTCCTTTTGCGGCGGATTCAGCATATGCTCATATCGCTACCCAGTTGTCCTTTGGACCTCGTATTCCGGGATCGGACGCTCATGCGGATTGCGTCGATTTTATCGTGCAAAAAATGACTGCATATGGAGCATCTGTTGATGTCGAACAAGGGTACATGACCGATTATGCAGGCGAGAAACAACAAGTCCGCAATATAGTTGCCCGTTTTGGTGACTTGAATGCCAAACATCGTCTCTTGCTTTGCACCCATTATGATTCACGTCCTTGGTCTGACCAGGACGATGAAGCATACCGCTATGTTGGAGTACCTGCTGCTAACGACGGCGCAAGTGGAGTGGGCGTGTTCTTAGAGATAGCACGCCAACTACAACTCAAGCCCTCTGCCAAGAATATAGACATGGTATTTTTCGATTGCGAGGATATGGGAACACCAGCATTCATCGATAACAATGACCGCCCCGATACATGGTGTCTAGGCTCACAATTATGGGCACAAAAGCAGGAACGCAAAGGACTCTATGACTGGGGCATACTGCTTGATATGGTCGGAGCACCTGGCGCTACATTTTATAAGGAATACTACTCTGTTCAGCAGGCATCCAACTATGTGGATCTAATATGGTCCAATGCCGCCTCTTTAGGTTATGACAAAATTTTCTCCTCCAAACCCGGGGCTCCCATATTGGATGATCATATCTATGTGCATAAAGGATTAGGAATTCCTTGTGTGGACATCATTCATACACTCCCTCAAGGCGGCTTTCCTGCTTGGTGGCATACACAAGAAGATAATATGATGCAAGTAGACCGAGCTACGCTTCAGGCAGTCGGCGAAGTGGTTATGTCGGTGCTTTAAATAATGCCGATATACAAATTCCCAAGTTTTTCCCAACTCATTTATTTGTGACTATCAAAGAATCTGCGTACCTTTGCAGCGAATTTGAAAAATTGACCGTTATGAGAAAGAAAATCCTTAGTCGTATCAATATTGCTCTCGGCTCGGCAATTTTTGCTTTGGTGGGCATGAATAGTTGTGCACGACAGCTTCTATATGGACCTGACCCTGTTGTAAAATACGGTTGCCCACCGGATACAACAGTAGTCGCACTTTACGGAGTGAATATGCCTGTAGAAGAACCTCCTTTTACTGATACAAACGAATGAATGTGAGACTTAAAATAGCGCTTTGGTTAGAACGGTGGCGTCGACAGAATCTCAAAGAATTGCATCCGCTGCAGCAACTTTTCTGGGAATCCACTCTCCGTTGTAATGTGCATTGCCTTCACTGCGGAAGCGATTGTGTTGCGTCCGTGACTACTCCCGATATGCCTGCTGAAGATTTTCTTCGTGTCATAGATACGGAAATCACTCCACATGTTGACCCGCACAAAGTGCTTATCATCATATCTGGCGGCGAACCGCTTATGCGGAAAGACCTTACGGATATCGGACGCGCTCTTCATGAGCGTGGCTACCGATGGGGAATGGTCACCAATGGATTGGCACTTACCGAAAAACGTTTCCGTGAACTCCGTCAGGCAGGACTTCGCTCTATCACGATTTCCTGTGATGGCCTTGAAAAAGATCATATATGGCTGCGTCAACACCCATTGGCTTTCGAAGGTGCAATACGTGCTATCAAACTCTGCGCAGCAGACAAAAACCTCACATGGGATGTTGTGACGTGTGTCAATCAGCGCACCATCAATCAGCTGCCTGCTATACGCGATATGCTATGGAGTATAGGCGTGCAAGATTGGCGCGTGTTCGGTATTGATCCGATGGGACGGGCTGCCGCAAATCCCGAACTTATTTTAGATGACGACCAGTTCCGTCATCTAATGGATTTTATAGTATCTGAACGCGAGGCAGGACGACATGTGTCATACTCATGTGAAGGCTATCTCGGAACTTATGAAGGACGCGTGCGTGATCACCTCTACCAATGCGCGGCGGGCATCAGCGTGGCCTCTATACTCATCGACGGCTCTATCTCTGCTTGCACTTCCATCCGAGGTAAATACTACCAAGGTAATATCTATAAAGACTCTTTCTGGCAGGTGTGGGAAGAAGGCTTCAAATCATATCGTGACCGCTCGTGGATGAAACAATCTGAACCTTGTAAAGATTGCAAGGCATTCGCCTTCTGCGAAGGTAACGGTATGCATCTGCGTCGCGAAGATGGAAGTCTGATGCTTTGCCATCTCCATAGATTAGGGCAAACTAAATAACTAACCATATAAATAAACACAACTATGCGTACTCTGTTAGACAAAATGTTAAAAGTGGGCATCCGTCTGTGTATGCTTACAGGAGTGTCATTCCTTGTCACAGCTTGCTATGGCGTAATGAATCCGCCGCAAGGGTATGAAGACGATTACCAAACGCGCCAAAATCGAGTGGAGCAGCAACTCCAAGAACTCTCTCATCAGCAAGAGATAAGTCAAGCTCCCTCCGTAAACGAATAATATGTTGCTTTTTTTCTGAAAAATTTGCATATCTCGTAAAAAAGCTGTACCTTTGCACCCGAAATGACTAATAGCCCGGTCATCGGGTAAATGCAAAAGTGAATACATGGTTAATCTGTTAACAATAAAAGACCTTCATGCCTCTATAGGAGGGAAAGAGATTCTCAAAGGAGTCAATCTCGTTATCAACCAGGGAGAAGTGCACGCAATCATGGGGCCTAATGGTGCCGGCAAGTCCACCCTTAGTGCTGTCCTAACTGGAAATCCTGCTTATGAAGTAACTTCAGGAGAGGTTTGGCTAAATGGCAAGAATTTATTGGAAATGCCTGCCGAGCAACGCGCCCGCGAAGGTGTGTTCCTTAGTTTTCAATACCCTGTAGAGATTCCAGGAGTGAGCATGATCAATTTTATGCGTGCTGCAGTTAATGCTAAACGTCAATATGAAGGGCTACCGGAACTTTCTGCGCGTGACTTTTTGAAACTAATGCGCGAGAAACGTGCCCTTTTGGAGATGGCCGATAAACTCAACAACCGCTCTGTCAACGAAGGATTCTCCGGTGGCGAAAAAAAGAAAAATGAGATTCTTCAAATGGCAATGCTCAATCCGTGTCTTGCCATTCTGGATGAGACGGACTCAGGTCTGGATATTGATGCTCTCCGTATTGTGGCAGAAGGTGTTAACCGCCTTAAAACACCACAGAATGCCTCTATCGTTATCACCCATTATCAGCGCCTCTTAGATTATATTGTTCCGGACTTTGTGCATGTTCTCGCAGACGGCAAAATAGTCAAAACAGGTGACAAAACCCTCGCTCTTGAGTTGGAAGAACATGGATACGATGGTATTGCATAAAGGGGAAACTTTCGAAAAAGTGTTCTTCGAAGAGAAAGATGTCAACCTCCATATTGTTCAGGAGGAAGGCTCTCGTGTGAAGATACATGTCATTAATATCCATCCGCATAGCAATCATTGCAACAAGATCGTTGTTGAACAACTGGGCGCTGCATGTTCTACGGAGATTTATGCTTTGGCCTACGTGCGTGATAGAAATTGTGTTACAACCGAGACACACGTCATTCATCAAGTGGGAGGTGGCTATTCAAACCAGTTGGTGAAATATGTCCTCTGTCCATTTGCGCAAGGCGAGTTTGTAGGAGATTTAAAGATTGCCAAAGATGCTCAGCAGACTGAGGCACACCAAACCAATCGCAATCTGATTCTCTCAGAGAAAGCCGTCATGCGCACGCGCCCACAACTGGAGATCTATGCCGATGATGTGCAAGCCACACATGGTGCATCAACCGGCCAGTTGGACGAATCGGCTATCTTCTATATGCGGCAACGAGGCTTGTCTGCAGAACAGGCACACCAGATGCTTATCGTTGCATTCATGAAAGAAGTGCTACAGACTATCTCTGATGAGCAGCTTAGAGATGAACTAATGGATTCGTTGGATCGTATAGTCCAATAAGAGTAAGAGATTGCGTTTTGCATCACAATCACGGAACACCGACAAAGCTTCTATCGCTTTTTGTTTGTGTTCCTGCATTTTTTTATAGGCATATCCGATTCCGTCAAAGCGCATTACAAATGCTTTGATGTCTTCTTCGGCTTCCCGTGGATGAATACTTTTGTCCTTGGTGGCTAAACCTTCAGCTAAACGAATAATCTCTTGGGCTTCGTTTTCGGGCGCGCGTAGTATAGAAACGAGTAGCGGCAAGGTGGCCTTACCATCACGTATGTCATTCATTGTGGGTTTGCCTAAATCCTCACTGTCTGAATAATCGAGTATGTCATCCTTGATCTGAAAACAAATACCAAGCTGTTTGCCAAATTCGCGTAATGCGCTCACTTGTTTTTGACTGCCTGCTGCCGATTCGGCGCCGGCTTCACAACATGCAGCAAACAAATAAGCCGTCTTCTGCTCAATGATACGCATGTATTGCTCTTCGCCAATCCACATCGATCCACCGGCATGTAACTGCAAGATCTCTCCGGAAGATAAAGCTTGACCTATTCCTGAAATGATGGATAAAATATGTGAGTTGCGCACTTCGGCAATCAAACTGATGACTCGTGCTAGAATATAATCACCCGATAAAATCGCCACTTTGTTGGTCCACTTGGCTTGTATGGCTTCAGCACCGCGTCGCGTTGGCGAGTCATCCACTACATCATCATGTACAAGACTGGCAGTGTGCAATAATTCAAGCGCTACTGCTGTAGTCAAAGATTTGTCTGTTACACTGTGACACAATTGCGCGGTATATAGCACTAACATTGGACGAATTTGTTTGCCCCGTTTGGAATGAATATAACGGAATACATCCTTCAGCGTCTCGTTGTCTGTCTGAAGGCTGTCTGCAAATTTTCGCTCATACGCAGCGAATGCATCCTCTATCCCGGCTCGAATGTGAGCAATCGTGTCCATCTTTTGTCAAATTTGAGCGCAAAGGTACAACTTTTTTTGCATTAGTGCAAACTTTTTTGTACCTTTGCATCCAAATTATTGCATTTTGCTTATGAAAAAACTTGTTTTTGCATCCAATAATGCGCACAAACTTGAAGAAGTACGCGCCATAATGCCCGATGATATAACCGTGCTTAGCCTACATGACATTGGCTTTGAAGCCGAGATAGAAGAAACAGGTGCTACCCTTGAACAAAATAGCGCAATCAAGGCTCATGCTGTTTACCAATGGCTGAAACAAACAATAGCGAATGACCAATCAATAGTGGCCTTCGGAGTTTTTGCTGACGATACGGGATTAGAAATTGACGCGCTGCATGGGGCCCCTGGCGTCTATACTGCCCGCTGGGCAGGAGAACCTGCTGCAAATCGCGCTAAAGCTCTCCGTGAATTGGCTGATTCATCCAACCGCAATGCACAATTTAGAACGGTTATTACGCTGATTCAAAACGATACCATTACGCAGGTAGAAGGCATTGTTCGGGGCGAAATAGCTGAGAAGGAACGTGGTGATGGAGGTTTTGGATATGATCCTGTGTTCATACCTGACGGATACAACAAAACCTTTGCTGAGCTCCCTGCCAACATCAAGAATAGTATTAGCCATAGAGGTCGCGCTTTGGCGAAGCTGGTGCAAGTACTGCGGTGATTTTTACATCTTAATATGTGGAAAAATTGACAAAAAGATGTAAAAAACGAATTAAGTGGCATATACTTTTGTATATGTCATTTTTTTTTCGTACCTTTGCAACGTGATAAAACGCGCAAATTAATTAACACTATAATTTTCTATTATGAAAGCATTCATGGACAAAGATTTCCTGCTGCAGACCGAGACCGCACAGGAGTTGTATCACAATCATGCGGCAAAGATGCCGATCATCGATTACCATTGTCATCTCATCCCGCAGATGGTTGCAGAGAACAAACGTTTTGAGTCGATCGCTCAGATCTGGCTCATGGGCGACCACTACAAATGGCGCGCTATGCGTTCGAACGGCGTGGATGAGCGTTACTGCACCGGTAAGGACACCAGCGATTGGGAGAGATTCGAGAAATGGGCAGAGACCGTTCCTTATACTTTCCGCAACCCGCTCTATCACTGGACCCATCTGGAACTCAAGACCGCCTTCGGTATCGAGGAGCGTCTGAATCCGGAGACCGCACGTGCGATCTACGATAAGTGCAACGACCTGATTGCCAACGATCCGAAGTTCTGTCCGCGCGGACTGATGAAGCACTATCACGTAGAGCTCGTTTGTACGACCGATGATCCGGCTGACAGCCTCGAATGGCACAAGATGGTGAAGGAAGATCCGACCGCAGAGGTACGCATGTTACCGACTTGGCGTCCGGACGCAGGTATGAACATCGAAGCCGCTACCTGGAAAGCATACATCGAGAAACTGGCTAAGGTGGCCGGTGTAGAGATACGTAATTTCGCGGACATGGTAGATGCCCTCCAGAAACGCCATGACTTCTTTGAGTCGATGGGTTGCCGTCTGTCCGATCATGGAATCGAGGAGTTCTACGATGAGCCGTACACCGACGCCGAGATCAATGCAATATTCGAGAAAGCTCTCGCAGGCAAAGAGCTGAGCGCATATGAGATTCGTCAGTACAAGCACGCTTATCTCCATGCTCAGGCTGAGATGGACTATGCTTCCGGATGGACGCAGCAGTACCACTACGGTGCAATCCGTAACAACAACTCCAAGATGTTCGCGCAACTTGGCGCAGACACCGGTTTCGACTCCATCGGTGAATTCACGACCGCAAAAGCCATGAGCCATTTCCTCGATGAGATGAATAGCGAAGGACATCTGGCTAAGACCATTCTCTATAACCTCAACCCATGCGCCAACGAAGTGATCGCTACCATGCTGGGTAACTTCCAGGATGGTTCTGTACCGGGTAAGATTCAGTTCGGTTCCGGCTGGTGGTTCCTTGATCAGAAAGACGGTATGGAAAAACAAATGATGGCTTTGAGTAACCTCGGTCTTCTCTCTCGCTTGGTCGGCATGCTTACCGACAGCCGTTCGTTCCTCAGTTATCCGCGTCACGAGTACTTCCGTCGTACGCTCTGTAACATCCTCGGCAACGACATCGAGAATGGTATGATCCCCTACACCGGCTACGAGAAAGCCCGCGTTCAACAGATGGTCGAAGACATCTGCTATAACAATGCAAAGAATTACTTCAAGTTCTAATCCCTCTCACACACCCCGCTTGCCTCTCAAAACGAGGGGTGAGCGGGAGGTGGTTGTCGCAAAAAATGCGTCTACCACAAAATTCGAATAGGAGTGAACGAGAAAACCATTGAAAATAGAGGCGAGATAATTATCTATCGTGCGGAAGACAACACGGTACAACTCGATGTACGCATGGAGAACGAAACCGTGTGGCTAACACAACAACAGATGGTAGTATTATTTCAGTCTTCGCGTACTAATATAGTAGAACATATAAAGCACATTTACGAAGATGGTGAATTAATGGAGGGAGCAACTTGTCGGAAATTCCGACAGGTTCAGCAAGAAGGGAACAGGATGGTATCTCGTGAAGTGCCATTCTATAACCTTGACATGATAATTTCCGTCGGCTATCGTGTTAACTCTAAGCGTGCTGTGGCATTCCGTCAATGGTCAACTAAGATACTCAAAGACTACCTCGTCAAAGGCTACGCTATCAATGAGAAATTGCGTCGTGAACAGTTGTCAGATCTGCGGCAGTTGGTTCAGATTGTAGGACGAACGGTGCAAAGCAAGGCGGTGGAGAGTGAGGATGAGACACAGGCTATTTTTGATGTGGTTTTGGATTATACATACGCGTTGGACACGCTCGATAACTATGATTACGAGCGTTTGACGGTCAAAGAGACGACGCCCGAAGAGCGATTCCATGCGACGTATGAGAACGCGATGCAAACGATTAGCGCGTTGCGTGAGAAATTCGGCGGTAGTACGTTGTTCGGAAATGAGAAAGATGATTCGTTCAAAAGCAGTATAGGCCAGATTTATCAGACCTTTGGAGGCAAAGATCTCTACCCGAGTGTGGAAGAGAAAGCGGCGATGTTGCTGTATTTGGTTACCAAGAACCACTCTTTTTCGGATGGTAATAAACGTATAGCGGCTACGTTGTTCCTATGGTTCCTTAACAACAACGGCATCCTCTATCGCGAAGATGGTACCAAACGTCTGGCTGACAACACGCTTGTTGCACTAACTCTTATGATTGCCGAAAGCCGCACAGAAGAAAAAGACACTATGGCCAAAGTGGTAGTAAACTTGATAAACCAGAAGAACTAAAGGGTACTATAAAAACGACACCCGATAGTTTGACTTGCGTCAGGGACTACCGGGAATTCCGGTGCAAAAGTACTACAAATTTTTGATATACGCAAATATTTTGAAGAAAAGAACTAAAAATATTACAACTCAAATTGATTATCTCTCGAAAGTGAAATTTTCAAAAAATGGGAGAATACTTTTGCATTTCCCGAAGAAATTTAAGGGGGAGTATAATATTCCTAATTCTGTAAAAAGAATAAAAGAAGGTACTTTTGAGGGATGCGCAGGCTTGGAATCAATCGTGATTCCGGAAGGTATTACTATTATAGAAGATGATACATTCCGTGGATGCATCAATTTAAAAAATGTCCAATTGCCTAATAGTTTAATCAAAATTGGCTGTAGAGCTTTTGCGGATTGTAAATCTCTTTCTTTTATAAAAATTCCTAATGGTGTCACAGAGATAATTGACTCCGCGTTCTTAAATTGCGCAAATATAACGTCTTTTGACATCCCTAATAGCATAATTTCTATATTTAGCGAAACATTTAGAGGATGTACGAACTTAAAATCATTAAATGTTGCTTCAGAACATCCAGTATTTAGTTCTGTCGACGGAGTGTTATACAATAAAAATAAAACAAAACTAATACTGTATCCAAGTGGAGGGACGGAATACAATCTTTTAGATAGCATTCGGGAAATTGACGCTTTTGCTTTCGATTTTAGTATAAATTTAAAAGCTATTTATGTGCGTAATAATCCAAATTACACATCTATTGATGGTGTTCTATTTGCCAAAGACAAATCAAAACTTATTCGCTATCCTATAGGCAAAGATAGTATCTCATATTCTATTCCTTCAGGAACTAAAGACATTGGAGTCCATGCTTTCTGTTTATGCAACAGATTAACATCTATCACCCTTCCGGACTGCCTTGAAAATATAGGAGTTTGTGCATTTGCTGGATGTACAGAATTATCATCAATTAATATACCAAATAGTGTACAAAGGATTGATGTTTTAGCATTTTCCGGATGTGAGAAAATGGATTTAATTAAACTACCCCAAAACTTAATTTCTATTGGGGAAGCAGCATTTGATAATTGTTCCTCGTTAACCTGTATAGATATTCCCAACACTATAACTTGTATAAAAAATCAAACTTTCTGGGGATGCCATAAATTAACATCAATAACTATACCCGATAGTGTAACTTGTATTGAATCGTCTTCATTTTTTGAATGTAATAAACTAACGTCTATTAATATTCCTTCAAGCGTTAAACTTGTAGATGATGCTTTTTGTGGATGCGAAAATCTAGAGTCTGTGCACATTGAATACGGACTAGAAATTATAGGATATAGTGCTTTCAGGCATTGCAAGAATCTAATAGATATTAATATTCCAGATTCTGTTGTGGAAATAAAAGACGATGCTTTTGCACATTGTGTAAATCTAAAGACATTGACCATTCCAAAAAGTGTAAAAAAGATAGGGAATTCTGTGTTTGAAGATTGTAATAATATAGAGTTGACAATGCCGAAAAACTTGAGTTTAAGTGAAGATGATAAGAGAACTTGTAAAAGGATCATCTATTATTGAAATATTTATAGAGAACTGAAAAGTTAAAGCGGTGGATAATAAATTTATATCATATAGAAAGCAGATAGATGGTTTCCCAAAATTCCGTCTAATTAGTTCTAACAATCTATTAATTCGTAACATTTTTAAATCAACCAACCAAATTGAATTTAAACAGCAAAAAAGTCAAAAGGATTATAAACAGTTGTTATTTATAGCGGAGCGATGGAATGAGATTATATGCGTACTGGATATAGCTCGGAATTATATGCGAGAAGCAACATGTGATACATATAAGAAGAAAGTATGTAATTCGATATACTCTACTCGCATGATGCATTTATATACAGCAAATATATGGTATAATAGTATTATTGATTATATATTGCAGTTTTATTATCTGATTAGCAATGCTCCGGATATAAATGATGGCAATTATGCACAAATATTGAAGGATGGTAAAAAAAGGAACAACTTCATACGGAAACAAAGTATTCCTTCTAAGGACTTGAAAGAATATGAACAAATGTGCAATAAATTAAATACTATCGAAGGAGGGAATAATGTTAAACATAGAAGATTAAATTTAATGCCCCGAAATTATCGGAACAAAAATGGAATAGGTGTACTTCCTCCAATGTCAGTGGATGAAAAAGGCAGAATTCATTTCGATAATAAAGAAATTATTCCATTAAGTAGTGATAGAATACAAAAAAATACCGAGACTATTGAATCCTTATTGTCCAAACTTATCAATACAGATAAAATAGTATCCGCTTACATCAAAAAAATGCAAAAAGAATATATAGAACAAAATATGAAGTAAACAAAAATACGGCAAACAAAATGAAAGCGAAGTGGGTGAATATAGTGGATAGCTTGCAGGGGAATGTGGATCAGAGGCACTATGCACGGCGGATTCCGGGAAACAGGGAATGGGCTGCTGTGTGTGCGAAGCCGGAGTTGAGCAAGAAGGTGAAAAAAGCAAAGGCGGAGCACTCGACGGCAAAAGCCTTTGCGGAACTGATGGCAGAGACAAAGGCAATCATGCATAATCCGGAGCGGAATCAGGGTGACGTCGTAGTGAGCACCCGATGAGCATCCGATGAGCACCCGATCAGCATCCGATGGAATAAGGTGGAAGACAGGTAGAAGATAGGAGGAAATAAAGAGAAACTCAGCATGTCGGGATTTCCGACAAACTGCAAAAAACAATAAAGCAATTAATAATTAACACAAATATAAATCATTTAATTTTTAGATCTATGGCTAAAATTATTACTTTGGGCGAGATCATGCTTCGCCTGAGTCCCGAAGGACAAGATCGTTTCATTCAGTCTGATCATTTCCGTATCATCCCCGGTGGTGGTGAGGCTAACGTAGCTATCTCGTGCGCTAACTATGGTCACGAGGCTTACTTGGTGACTAAGTTGCCGAAACATGAGATCGGTCAGATTGCCGTTAACTCGCTGCGTCGTTATGGCGTGAAGGACGATTACATCGTTCGTGGCGGTGACCGCGTGGGTCTGTATTACTGCGAGACCGGTGCTTCGATGCGTCCGTCGAAGGTTATCTACGATCGTGCTCACAGCGCTATCGCTGAGGCTGATCCGAAGGATTTTGACTTCGACAAGATCATGGAAGGTGCAGCATGGTTCCACTGGAGCGGAATCACTCCGGCTATCTCGGACAAGGCTGCTGAGATCACCAAACTCGCTTGCGAGGCTGCAAAACGTCACGGCGTCACCGTATCGGTTGACCTGAACTTCCGTAAGAAACTGTGGACCAGCGAGAAAGCTATCTCGATCATGCGTCCGTTGATGAAGTACGTGGATGTTTGCATCGGTAACGAAGAGGACGCAGAGCTGTGTCTGGGCTTCAAGCCGGATGCAGATGTAGAAGGCGGCGAGACCAACGCTGAGGGCTACAAGGGCATCTTCGAGCAGATGATGAAAGAGTTCGGCTTCAAGTATGTTGTTTCGACGCTCCGCGAGAGCTTCAGCGCTACGTTCAACGGCTGGAAGGCGATGATCTACAACGGCAAGGAGTTCTATCAGAGCAAGCGCTATGAGATCAACCCGATCATCGACCGCGTAGGCGGTGGTGACTCGTTCTCCGGCGGTCTGATCCACGGTATGCTCAAGTACCCGGACAACCAAGGTGCAGCGCTTGAGTTCGCAGTAGCTGCATCGGCTCTGAAGCACACCATCAACGGTGACTACAACCTCGTTTCTGAGGACGAAGTACTCAGCCTCGCAGGTGGTAACGCTAACGGACGAGTTCAAAGATAAAGTTAAGTGACTAAGTGACTAAGTACCAAGTACCAAGGATACTATGCAGGAAACTGAATTACAAAAAAGACACAAACAATTTGCCATCCGTATAATAAAGATGGTAGATGCGATGCCACACACCATTTCGGCTATGGCTATCGCTCGTCAAATCGTCCGTTCCGGCACATCTCCTTCGGCTAATTATAGGGCTGCCTGCATTGCTAAATCCGAAAAAGACTTTATCAATAAATTAAAAATGGTAGAGGAAGAATTGGATGAAACATTACACTGGTTAACCTTGATAGAAGAGTGTGAAATGTTGCCTTCTGAGAGGATGCAGGATATAATTAACGAGTGTACTGAGTTACTTAAAATCACTATAAGTTCAATAGTATCAACAAGAAAATCTATTAATGAACCCAAAGAGACAAAATAGTACTTGGTACTTTGTCCCCAAAAACTTAGTACTTGGTACTTTGTCCCTTGGTACTTTAAATTATGGCAAAGTTTGATAAGTTTGAGGTGATGGCCAAGATTAAGGCCGCTCCGATGGTTCCTGTGTTCTACCACAAAGATGTGGAGGTTTGCAAGAATGTGATAAAGGCTTGTTATGAAGGTGGCGTACGCGCTTTTGAGTTCACCAACCGTGGCGATTTTGCACACGAGGTATTCGGTGAACTGAGCAAGTGGGTAGCTGTAGAGTGCCCGGAATTGGCACTCGGTATAGGTAGCGTAGTTGACGCTCCGACAGCAGCGCTGTACTTGCAGTTGGGCGCTAACTTCGTAGTAGGTCCCTTGTTCAACAAGGATATCGCAGTTGTCTGCAACCGTCGTTGTGTGACCTATTGTCCGGGTTGTCTCACACCGAGTGAGATCGGTCTGGCGCAGGAAGTAGGTTGTGACTTTACGAAGGTCTTCCCGGGCGATGTTGTAGGTCCGAACCTCGTGAAGGGTCTCATGGCTCCGATGCCATGGTCGAAGATCATGGTTACCGGCGGTGTGGCTCCGGAGAAAGAGAACCTCGAGAAATGGTTCGCTGCTGGCGTTTACTGCGTAGGTATGGGCTCCAAACTGTTCCCGTCCGACAAAGTAAAAGCCGGTGACTGGAAATACGTGACTGACAAGTGCAAAGAATGCTTTGACATCATAGCTGCTTGCCGCAAATAATAAATTGTACATTGTACTTTGTCACTTTGTACTTAAATTTGTTTTTTATGAGTAAAAAAGAAATTATGACCAACTGGCGTTGGGTCATGTGTGCGATGCTCTTCTTCGCCACTACGGTCAACTATATGGACCGCCAAGTGCTGTCCCTGACCTTCAAAGAGTTTATTCAACCCGAGTTCCACTGGACCGACTCCGACTACGGAACGATCACCGGTGTGTTCTCTATCGCGTATGCTATCTTCTGCCTCTTCGCCGGTAAGTTCATCGACTGGATGGGCACGAAGAAAGGCTACCTCTGGGCAATCGTTATCTGGTCATTGGGTGCTGTTATGCATGCAGGCTGCGGCTTTGTAACTGAGCATATCGTTGGTGTAGCGGACAAGCAGGCTTTGTTGGAAGCGACCGGTGCGATAGTGAGCAGTATTTCGATGGTGAGTGTATGGTTGTTCCTCGCTTGCCGTTTGATTCTCGGACTTGGTGAGGCTGGTAACTTCCCTGCTGCCATCAAGGTGACCGCAGAGTATTTTCCGAAGAAGGACCGTGCATTTGCAACGGCTCTGTTCAACGCAGGCGCGTCTGTAGGTGCGCTCGCAGCTCCGGCTACGATTCCTCTGTTGGCAAAGAGCCTCGGCTGGGAATGGGCATTCATCATCATCGGTGCGCTGGGCTTCATCTGGGCAGGTATCTGGATCTTTGTCTATGACAAACCGACTGAGTCCAAGCATGTGAACGAAGCAGAATTAGCATACATCAACTCTGATGAGGCAGATGCTCCTAAAGCAGAAACCAAAGAAGAAAAACAGATGTCGTTCCTTGAGGCTTTCAAGCACAAACAGACCTGGTCGTTTGCGTTTGGTAAGTTCATGACCGACGGTGTATGGTGGTTCTTCCTCTTCTGGGCACCGGCATATTTCCAAGACCAATATGGCATCAAGGCTTCCGACCCGCAGGGTATCGCGCTGATCTTCACACTTTATGCAATTGTGACAGTAGTGTCCTTGTTTGGCGGTTACCTGCCCAAGATCTTTGTTGAGAAACATGGTATGGAGCCGTATGCCGGACGTATGCGTGCGATGTTGATTTTCGCCTTCTTCCCCTTGTTCGCACTCTTTGCACAGCCGCTGGGTGGTATCTACGGTCCGTGGGCAGTAGCTATCATCATCGGTATAGTAGGAGCTGCGCACCAGTCTTGGTCTGCAAACATTTTCTCTACCACAGGTGATATGTTCCCAAAATCGGCTGTTGCTACGATCACTGGTATCGGTGCGATGGCAGGTGGTGTAGGTTCGTTCCTGATCAACAAAGGTTCAGGTATGCTCTTTACCCACGCGGACGAGATGGGCGAAGCTTTCCAGTTCATGGGCTTCAGCGGTAAACCCGCAGGCTATATGATCATCTTCTGTATCTGTGCTGTTGCCTACCTGATTGGTTGGAGCGTAATGAAGACGCTCGTGCCTAAGTACAAACCTGTAGTAGTAGAATAATAACTATGGATATTACCATAATGATGTATGTCGTTTTGGCGGCATCGTTGTTGGCATTGTCTTTTGCCTACTATTTCTACCGCTCAATGCTGAGCAAGGATGAGGGGACAGATCTGATGAAAACCATCGCTTCCCATGTTCGCAAAGGTGCAATGGCATATCTCAAACAGCAGTACAAGGTGGTGACCATTGTGTTCGTCATCTTGGCTGCCGTGTTTGCTGTGATGGCATATTTCCAGCTGCAAAACGGTATCGTGTGGTTCGCTTTCCTTACCGGAGGATTCTTCTCCGGTTTGGCAGGTTTCTTCGGTATGAAGACAGCCACCTATGCTTCCGCTCGTACTGCCAATGCTGCGCGCCAGAGTTTGAATGCCGGTTTGCAAGTAGCATTTCGTTCAGGTGCCGTAATGGGTCTGACGGTGGTAGGTCTGGCCTTGTTGGATATAGCCGGCTGGTTTCTGGTACTGCAGAAGACAGGACTGCTCGCTATGGTAGGTGCAGACGGTGACTTGATCACTATCACTACCACTATGCTAACCTTCGGTATGGGTGCTTCTACGCAGGCATTGTTCGCCCGCGTAGGTGGTGGTATCTATACCAAGGCTGCTGATGTGGGCGCTGATCTCGTCGGTAAGACTGAGTATAATATTCCCGAAGACGATCCGCGTAACCCTGCTACCATTGCAGACAACGTAGGTGACAACGTGGGTGACGTGGCCGGAATGGGCGCTGACCTCTACGAGTCATATGCCGGTTCGATATTGGCTACTATGGCATTGGGCGCTTCTGCCTTTGCTACATCGGCTGTAGAGGGTATGCAGATGAAAGCTGTGTTGGCTCCTTCTCTGATTGCTGCATGCGGCGTACTGCTCTCCATTATCGGTATCTATTTGGTTAAGACCAAAGAGGGAGCCGGTATGAAAGAACTGCTTCGCGCACTGGCTATTGGTACCAACACGGCTGCATGTCTTATTGCTGTGGCAACGTTTGGTATTTTTGCATGGTTGTTTGGCACTGAAACAAGCCAATGGTGGCAAGTGTCACTTTCTGTAGTGGTAGGCTTGTTGGCTGGCGTTATTATTGGACAATCGACCGAATATTACACCTCCCAGTCCTATAAACCGACACAAAAAGTGAGTGAGAGCTCGCAGACTGGTCCTGCAACAGTGATCATCAGCGGCCTCGGCCTAGGTATGCTCTCTACCGCTATCCCGGTTATCACTGTAGGTGTGGCAATCATATTGGCTTATCTCTGCGCCAATGGATTTGCTATCGAACTGAATGCACAGAACCTTTCGATGGGCCTCTATGGAATAGGTATTGCTGCGGTAGGTATGCTCTCCACATTGGGTATCACTTTGGCTACCGATGCCTACGGTCCTATTGCTGATAATGCTGGCGGTAATGCTGAGATGTCAGGCTTGCCGGCTGAGGTGCGTCAACGCACCGATGCTTTGGATGCACTTGGTAACACCACCGCTGCTACCGGCAAAGGTTTTGCTATCGGTTCTGCAGCTTTGACCGCATTGGCCTTGTTGGCATCCTATGTAGAAGAGATTAAGATTGCTCTTATACGTGTAGGTCAAGACTTGCCTAATGGTGTGGAAGCTGCCAAAGCAACCTTAGTGGACTTTATGGCTGCTTATAACGTCAATTTGATGAACCCAATCGTGCTCGTAGGTATCTTTATCGGTTCTATGATGGCCTTCCTTTTCTGCGGTCTGACCATGAATGCAGTGGGACGCGCTGCACAGAAGATGGTAGAAGAAGTGCGCCGCCAGTTCCAAACGATCAAAGGGATCCTGGATGGCAAAGCAGATCCTGACTATGCGCGCTGCGTAGAGATATCGACCAAGGGGGCTCAGCACGAGATGTTGTTGCCGTCTATTTTGGCTATCATCGTGCCTATTATCACTGGCCTGGTCCTCGGCGTAGCTGGAGTGCTCGGTTTGTTGATAGGCGGTTTGGCTACCGGATTTGTGCTGGCTGTGTTTATGGCCAATGCCGGTGGCGCATGGGATAACGCTAAGAAGTATGTAGAAGAAGGAAACTTCGGTGGCAAAGGCTCAGACTGCCACAAAGCTACCGTGGTAGGTGATACCGTAGGTGATCCGTTCAAGGATACATCCGGCCCATCGCTCAATATCCTTATCAAACTTATGTCTATGGTTAGTATCGTCATGGCCGGCTTAACGGTTACATGTCATCTTTTGTAATATGAAAGTACTATTAATCAATGGTTCGCCAAGGCGAGAAGGGAATACCTTTCTCGCCTTGACTGAAATAGCCAAACGCCTTGCTGCTCAAGGCGTTGAGTCGGAGATAGTGTCTCTGGGTACCAAGCCTGCGCGTGGATGTATAGCATGCTCACAATGCCGTACCAAAGGTGGCTTCCGTTGTGTGTTTGATGACGATCTGTGCAATGTTATTAATGCCAAGATGGCCGATGCAGATGCCCTGATAGTGGGTTCTCCGGTCTATTATGGGCAACCTAACGGCACAGTACTTTCTTTGATGCAACGTATGTTCTATTCGGCAGGGGAGTTGTATCGCAACAAACCGGCTGCGGCTGTTGCTGTCTGCCGTCGCGGAGGAGCTACGGCCACACTCCAGACGCTCAATATGCCCTTCCAGATTATGAATATGCCTATCGTCACGTCCCAATATTGGAACATAGTCTATGGGCGTGAGCAAGGTCAAGCAGCACTGGATACCGAAGGTATGCAGACCATGCGAACCTTGGCGGACAACATGGCATGGATGCTTCGCAATATACATGCTGACAATGCGATACCTATACCGGAACGTGAAACGCCGCAACCTATGCATTTTATTCGATAAAACCGAAAGAATTATCAACTATCATATGATGAAAAAGATTTATTTTCCTTTATTGCTTATGGCAACTATCATGACAGCCTGCCATACCCAACGAGGTATAGGTGTCAGGACTGAAAATTTAGACCCAAAGGCTAATCCGCAGGAGGATTTCTATCAGTATGCCTGTGGAGGATGGATGCAAAACAATCCTTTGACCGATGAATACAGCCGTTTTGGATCATTCGATCAACTGGGACTAAACAACCTCAAGCAGGTTAATGGTCTCATTCAAGAATTGGCTGAACACTCCCATGCCCAAGGGTCGGTGGAGCAGAAAATTGGCGATCTCTATAACCTCGCCATGGATACGGCTCGTCGTAATCGCGAGGGTGATGCACCATTGCGTGCTACGCTCGATAAAATCGCAGGAATCTCCTCGCGTGGTCAACTTTCTAAACATCTGGGAGAGGCAATGGAGTATGGCTTATGGGCGCTCTATGTGGATGCCGATGCTATGAACTCGTCAATGAACATCCTCAACGAGTATCAAGCCGGTTTTGCCTTGGGCGAGAAAGAGTACTATCTTGACCAGGACGAACATACGACAATGATTCGTAACGAGTATCTCAAGCATGTGGAGAAAATGTTTGACTTGTTCGGCTTCTCGGCTAGTGCCAATCGCGCACAGACAGTGCTGCGTCTCGAGACTCGATTGGCTACCGCTGCACTCAATAATGTAGAACTGCGTGACCCGCAAACCAACTACAACAAGATGTCGATCGATGAGTTGCAACAATTGGTGCCCGAAGTAGACTGGAAAGTCTATTTCCAAGCTTTAGGTATCAACCCATCTTGCATCTCTGTTGGTCAAGTTCGCCATCTGCAGGAGTGCGGTAAGATGCTGGCTGATGAACCACTGGAAGACCTGAAGACTTTGTTTGCATGGCAGGCAATTGATGGCGCTGCTAGCTATTTGAGCGATGAGATCTATATGCAAAACTTCCATTTCTACGGAGAAATATTGAGCGGTAAGAAAGAACCCTCACCGCTATGGAAACGTGCTGTAGGTATCGTCAATGGAACTTTAGGAGAAGCTGTAGGACAAATGTATGTCAAGCGCTATTTCCCGGAAGAGAACAAGGAACGCATGCTTAAGTTGGTTAAGAATCTGCAGAAATCACTCGGTGAGCGTATTCAAGCATTGGCATGGATGTCCGATGAAACCAAGCAAAAAGCACTGGAGAAACTGGATGCCTTTACCATCAAAATAGGCTATCCTGACAAGTGGCGTGACTATACCTCTTTAGCCATCAATAACAAGGATACGTATTATGCCAACCTTATGCGTGCTGCTAAATTTGAGCAGGACTACAGCATGAGCTACCTGGATAAGCCTGTGGACAAAGAGAAATGGTATATGACCCCGCAAACAGTCAACGCTTATTACAATCCTTCGTCCAATGAGATCTGCTTCCCTGCCGGAATACTGCAGTATCCGTTCTTCGATATGTCGGCTGACGATGCGTTCAACTATGGTGCTATCGGTGTGGTTATCGGACATGAGATGACCCACGGATTTGACGATCAAGGATGTCAGTTTGATAAGGATGGTAATATGCTCAACTGGTGGACAGACGAAGACAAGAAGCGCTTCGACGAGCGTACCAAAGTAATGGTGGATTATTTCGATGGAATCGAGGTTTCTGAAGGTGTGCATGCTAATGGCGCGTTCACGCTGGGTGAGAATATTGCTGACCATGGCGGATTGCAAATCAGCTACCAGGCATTCTGTAATAACGAGGCTGCCAAACCCGCTAAGGAACGTCTCACTACCAAGAATGGTTTTACCCCTGCACAGCGTTTCTTCTTAGCTTATGCTAACGTGTGGGCAGGTAATATTCGTCCTGAAGAGATTCTCCAGCGCACCAAATCCGACCCTCACTCATTGGGCCGTTGGCGTGTGAATGGCGCACTGCCGCATATCAATGCATGGTATGAGGCTTGGGGCATAACGCCTGCATCGCCTATGTATGTTGTACCCGAAAAACGCGTTTCTATATGGTAAAACACGTCGTGTTCTTCCGTCTCAAAGACGAGGCGGAAGGCTGTAGCAAAGCGCAAAACGCAGCCATCATCCAAGAACGTCTCTTGGCACTGCGTGATATAGTGCCATGTTTGCGCTCGGAGGAAGTGGGGATTAATATCCCTAATGCCAAGAATACGGATTTTGATATCTGCTTGGAATGCACGTTCGATACTTGGGAGGATCTTAATACCTACGCTACCCATCCTGAACACCTCAAAGTAGTCGATTATATCCTTCGCTGCAAAGAGGCTCGTTCTGCAGTGGACTACGAGTATTGATGTCTTCAGATATTTCGAAAATGAGAGGGCGCCCAAAAGGCGTCCTCTCTTGTGTTGTACCGCGAGCGGGAATCGAACCCGCACAGCCATCACTGGCCAAGGGATTTTAAGTCCCTCGTGTCTACCTATTCCACCATCACGGCGCACTAAAATGCGGTAGATTTATCAAAATCGGGTGCAAAGGTACACTATTTTTTTGAAATATGCAAATTTATTTGCTGTTTTGCAAAATTTTTCTTAACTTTGCACGCTAAAATGGTATAAACGGCTTATGGCGAACAAACATAAGATAATAAATGACCCTGTTTTTGGGTTTATTCAGCTGGAGTCGGATCTCCAATATGACGTTGTACAACACCCCTATGTACAGCGCTTGAGTCGTATTCGCCAGTTGGGGCTGAGCAATATGGTTTACCCCGGTGCGATGCACAGTCGTTTTCTGCATAGTATAGGCGCAATGCACCTGATGAGCGAGGCGTTGCGTTGTCTTAGACAGAAAGGTGTGTCTATTACTGAACAGGAAGCTATCAGTGCGCAAGTGGCTATCTTGTTGCACGATATTGGGCACGGTCCTTTCTCGCACGTACTGGAGCATACATTGGTAGATAACATTACGCACGAGGAGATATCACTAATGATGATGGAGCGTATCAACGATGATCTTGGAGGTCCTTTGGATACGGCTATAGCTATCTTCCGTAACGAGTACCCCAAACATTTCTTGCATCAGTTGATCAGCAGCCAGTTGGATGTGGATCGTATCGACTATCTGTGCCGCGACTCATTCTTCACGGGCGTGCAGGAGGGTAGAGTGGCTGCCGAGCGTCTGCTCAAGATGCTCGATGTGGTCAATGATCGTCTGGTGGTGGAGCAGAAAGGCATCTACTCGGTGGAGAAGTTCCTAGTGGCTCGCCGCCTGATGTATTGGCAGGTGTATCTGCACAAGACCAGCGTAGCTGCAGAACAACAGCTGATTATGATCCTTACCCGTGCTAAAGAACTGGCGCGTAGCGGCAAGCAGCTGTTCTGCTCGCCGGCCTTGCGCTATTTTCTCTATACCCAACGCCATGCTGCCGATTTTGGTCCGCACACCGAGGCATTGGAGATGTACTCGCTTTTGGACGATACCGATGTGCTGAGTGCGATCAAGGTGTGGATGTCGAGTGATGATCGGGTGCTGTCTCTGTTATGCCGTGCGTTCAATCAACGCCAGCTATTCCGTGGACGACTGCTCTCTGAGCCTTTGAGTGATCAGGAGCGCATGGCATTGCGTCAACAGTATGCCCAAACGCTGGGTATCAGCGAGCAAGATGCTGAACATTATATGTTCGTTGAGCATGTCTCCACCAGCAATACCTATAGCGAGAAGGATGTTTCCATCGACATACTCTCCAATGACGGCACGGTCAAGGATATCGCGGAAGCTAGTGAGATACTTGATTTGGCCGCTCTAACCCGCAAACCAAAAAAACTATACTTATTTCAATATCGTCTATGACTTTTACAGCACAACAAATAGCCGTTTTGTTAGGCGGAGCGTTGTATGGCAATGCTAATGCACAAGTGAGCGATGTGGCGCCGATAGAGCAAGCTGGGTCGCAGCACTTGTCCTTCATTACAGAGGAGAAATATCTGCCATATCTGCAGCATACTCAAGCCGGCGTGGTGTTGATTACCCGCAGCTTGGTAGAAGGCAAAATCGCCTTCCCGGATGGAGAAGGCAAGTCCGGCGGGGCGGTCATTCTAGTAGACAACGCCCGCGGAGCCATGGGGCAGTTGATGACTGCTGTGGCCACTACCCTCAATCCTCGCCGTCAAGGTGTGGAGCAACCGTGTTTTGTAGCAGAAGGTGTTCAGATACCCACTGATGCGTATATAGGTGCATTTGCATACATAGGCAAGAATGTGCGTTTGGGCAAAGGAGTGCAGATCTATCCGCATACATACATTGGCGACAATGTGGTGATAGGTGACAATACGGTTCTTTATGCCGGCGTGCGTGTCTACTATAACTGCCGTATCGGCCAGGATTGCATCTTGCATTCGGGTGTGGTGATCGGAGCAGACGGCTTTGGCTTTGAGTCCGATGAAAACGGCGTAAATCGCAAGTTGCCACAGATAGGCGCAGTCATCATAGAGGATGATGTGGAGATAGGTGCCAACACGACAGTGGATCGTGCTATGATGGGCAATACCATCGTTCGTCGCAACGTCAAGATAGACAATCTGGTACAGGTAGGCCATAACGTCGAGGTAGGAGAGTCTACATTTATGTGTGCGCAGACCGGTGTGGCCGGTAGTACAAGGATTGGCAAACATTGCGTGCTAGCAGGCCAAGTGGGTGTGGCGGGCCATATTCAAATAGCCGACAATAGTGTGTTTGGTGCCCAGAGTGGTGTGGCCGGTAATATCCGCAAAGCCGGCACTTATATGGGCTCGCCGGCTATTGATGCCGGTATATGGCGTAGAGCCGTAGTACGATTCAAACAATCAGGACAACAATGAAACAACATACAATAAAATCTGATTTTACACTCAGTTCGGTGGGTTTGCATACAGGCCTGTTTGTGACAGCTACCTTCCATCCTGCCGAAGCTAATACGGGCGTGTGCTTGCGTCGCGTAGATTTACCCGGCCAACCCTGTTACCAAGCCTTGGCAGACTATGTGTCAGCAACAGAGCGTGGTACGGTGCTAGAGCGAGGCAAATGGAAAGTCTCTACGGTAGAGCATGCCCTCAGTGCGCTCTATGCTATGGGGGTGGACAACTGTATCATCGATATTGATGCTCCGGAGATGCCTATATTGGACGGTAGTGCACGCTTGATTGTCAGCGAGATAGCACGTGTAGGACTGCAAGAGCAAGATGCCGAACAGCAAGTCTATGTAGTCAAAGAACCTATTGAGTATATCTCTGAGCATGGACATAGGATGCGTATAGAGCCGTGCGATCATTACGAGGTGGATGTGACCATTGCTTTCCAGTCCGAGCTGTTGCGTGAGCAGCATGCTTCGTTGAGCAATCTCAAGGACTATCCTACCGACGTGGCAGCTGCGCGGACATTCTGTTTTGTGCGTGAGATAGAACCGCTACTACGGGTGGGCTTGATCAAAGGAGGCGATCTTAAGAATGCATTGGTCATCTACGAGACCGAGTTGTCGCAGTCGGGTATGGACTATTTTTGTGATAAGTTAGGACAACCGCACTTGGATGCCAAGAAACTGGGATACCTCTCGCCTCTGAATTATCCTAATGAACCGGCACGACACAAACTGCTCGATGTCATCGGCGATTTGTCGCTGTTAGGACTTCGTCTGCAAGGACGTGTTATTGCCTACAAACCCGGCCATACGTTCAACACCCAGTGTGTCCGCCGATTTAGAAACCAAATATTGAGCGAATAATATGATTAGTCCTTTAGCAAGTGTTCATCCCGAGGCCAAGATTGGCCAGAATGTGGAGATTGGGCCGTTTGTCTTCATCGACCGCGATGTGGAGATAGGCGACGGTACGTGTATTGATGCCAATGCTACCATATGCCGCTATACTAAGATTGGCAAAGACTGTCATGTGTTCCCTTCGGCTGTGATAGGGGCTATACCCCAAGACCTTAAGTTTCAAGGTGAGGTGACATGGACCATTATCGGTGACCGTAATGTGATGCGCGAATGCTGTACTATCCATCGCGGCACGGCTTCCAAAGGGCAGACCCTAATTGGTAACGACAACCTCATCATGGCGTATTGCCATGTGGCGCACGATTGTATTTTGCATGATCATATCATCATGTCCAATGCTACCCAATTGGCCGGTGAGGTCGAAGTGGATGACTATGCCATCATAGGGGGAGGCACACTGGTGCATCAGTTTACCCATATCGGTGGACACGTGATGATACAAGGTGGATCGCGTGTGAACAAAGATGTGCCCCCGTTTGTCATCGTAGCACGCGAACCGATAGCTTACTGTGGTATCAACTCCGTGGGATTGAACCGACGCGGATTCACCATCGAGCGCGTTCATGTCATCCAGGATGTGTATCGTCTGCTGTATCAAAACGGTTTGAACACCACCCAAGCGCTTGACCAGATAGAGGCTACCATCCCCGTGAGTGCGGATAGAGATCTCATCGTGGCGTTTGTCAAGGCTTCCACAAGGGGCATTGTAAAAGCATAACCCGACATACTTAGAATAATTAGAAAACTCAGAATATGGAAAACGAAGAAAAAAGTCTCAATTTCATTGAGCAGATTGTAGAGCAAGATTTAGCAGAAGGTAAGAACGACGGACGTATTCAGACCCGTTTCCCGCCAGAGCCTAATGGCTATCTGCACATTGGTCATGTCAAGGCCATCTGTATGGACTTTGGTATTGCAGAGCGTTACAATGGTGTATGTAACCTCCGTTTTGATGACACCAACCCTGCCAAAGAGGACACCGAATATGTCGATTCCATCGAGCGTGATATCGCTTGGTTGGGATTCAAGTGGGGACAAATCTATTACGCGTCCGACTATTTTGACAAACTCTATGACTTGGCTATCCGCTTTATCAAAGAAGGTAAGGCGTATGTAGACGAACAAACTGCCGAGCAGATTGCTGAGCAGAAAGGTACACCTACCGAGCCGGGTGTCAACTCGCCTTATCGCGACCGTCCGGTGGAGGAGAACCTGCGCCTGTTCCAAGCGATGCAGAATGGTGAGATTGAAGAAGGCAAGATGGTGCTGCGCGCCAAGATCGATATGGCTAATCCGAACATGCACTTCCGCGATCCGATCATCTATCGTATCATCACTTCTCACCCTCACCATCGTACGGGACGCAAGTGGAATGTGTACCCGATGTACGATTTTGCACATGGTCAAAGCGACTATTTCGAGGGCGTGACCCATTCGATCTGTACGCTTGAGTTTGTGGTACACCGTCCGCTGTATGATTGGTTCATCGACCAGTTCTCGGGTGAGAACTTTGCAGGTCTGTCACCATACGGACCGGACTATCGCCCCAAACAGCGTGAGTTCAACCGTCTCAATATCACCTATACCGTTATGTCTAAGCGCAAGATGCTCCAGCTGGTTCAAGAGGGCCTGGTAGCCGGTTGGGATGATCCGCGTATGCCGACTGTCTGCGGTCTGCGTCGTCGCGGCTATACGGCACGAGCTATCCGCAATTTTATGGACCGCATCGGTTATACCAAGGTCGAAGGAATGATCGACCAAGGCTTGCTTGAACATACTATCCGTGAGGACCTCAAGGAGACTGCTCCGCGTGTGTGTGCAATCTTTGATCCTGTCAAACTGGTGATCACCAACTATGAAGGCGAAGGCGAGACCATCATCGCAGAGAACATCGACGGACATGAGGAACTCGGTACTCGCGAGATGAAGTTCGGCCGCGAACTGTGGATCGAGCGTGGTGACTTCCTTGAGCAGGCAGACAACAAGTTCTATCGTCTCAGCCCGGGCGGCCGTGAGGTGCGTCTCAAAGCATCGTATATCATCCAGGCTACCGGATGTGAGAAAGACGCGGACGGCAAGATCACCACCGTCTACGCTACCTATGACCCGAATAGCAAGTCGGGCACCGAAGGTGGTAACCGCAAGACCAAGGCTACTATCAACTGGGTAGAGTGCCAGTCGGCTATTGAGGCCGAAGCACGTCTTTATGACCGCTTGTTTGCTTGCGAGAACCCGAGTGCAGAAGAAGGTGACTTCCGTGACCTGCTCAACCCTGACAGCCTCAAGGTGGTGACCTGTTTGGTAGAAGGATCGCTGGCCAAAGAGATGCATCAACCTGAGTATAAGAACGGTGTAGCACAAGTAAACCACTACCAGCTGCTCAAACAAGGCTACTTTGTAGTGGATGAGGATACGACAGAGCACAAACTGGTGCTCAACCGTACCTGCTCGCTCAAGGATAATTACCTGAAATAATCATACAGCGAAGCGGTCTTACAGTGAAACGGTCTAACAGCGATAGCGGTCTAACAGCAGGACCCTCGTCTGGGTCTGTTTTGAAGACCCGTCTCCAAAACAATAAGGAGCAGGTCTTCTGCCCATGGCGTCACCGCTGGGTGCGTCTAACACCGGAGGAGTGGGTGCGTCAGCAGTTCCTACACCGCTTGGTGGAACAACTGGACTATCCCGCAGCGCTGATAGCTGTAGAGATGCCTATCCGGGTGGGAGAGGTGCAGAAACGCTGCGATGCCGTGGTCTATGACCGGCAGATGCAACCGCTGGTGCTCATCGAGTTCAAGGCCGAGACGGTACCACTCACCCAGAAGACGTTGGACCAAGCTATTGTATATAATCGTCAACTGGAGGTGCCTTATCTCATTTTGCATAACGGACCACAAACAATTTGTGTACATGGAAAAAATCATATTATTACAGGACTCCCTCGATACGCCGACCTTTTACGGGGTGAATAATGCCAATATACTGTGTCTTAAGAACCAGCATCCCGAGGTGCGTGTCGTAGCGCGCGGCTACCAAGTCAAAGCGACCGGTGCCGAAGCGGCCGTTGAGCGATTCGAACAGTCGCTCCACCGCTGTGAGGAGTTCTGTATACGCAACAACCGCCTTGCCGAGCAGGATATACTCATGCTTCTGCATGGCGACAAGCCGCACGAGGCGGTGCATGACCACCTGATCGTTCACGGAGTGAACGGCAAGAGTATTCTGGCACGTTCTAAGAATCAGCAGCGCCTGGTGGATGCCTACGAACAGAACGACCTGCTCTTTGCTGTCGGCTGTGCCGGTAGTGGTAAGACCTATACGGCTATTGCTTTGGCAGTCAGGGCGCTCAAGAATCGCGAGGTCAAGCGTATCATCCTCTCCCGTCCTGCGGTGGAGGCTGGTGAGAAACTGGGTTTTCTACCAGGTGATATGCGCGAGAAGATTGATCCGTATCTCCAACCGCTCTATGATGCGCTGCAAGATATGATCCCGCCGGTCAAACTGGCTGAGTATATGGAGAAAGGTACTATCCAGATAGCCCCACTGGCCTTTATGCGCGGACGTACCCTGTCTGATGCAGTGGTCATACTGGACGAGGCGCAGAACACCACTATCCCACAACTCAAGATGTTCCTTACTCGCCTCGGTTTTGGCAGCAAGATGATCGTTACCGGCGATATGACCCAAATAGACCTGGCTGCTAACCAGAAATCAGGCCTACGCGATGCGATGGAACGCTTCGATGGAATCGAGGGAATTTCTATCATCCGTTTCAACGAGAAAGATATCGTGCGCCATCCGCTTGTGGGACGCATTGTCAAAGCCTATGAAGAAAACGAAACTAAATAACACAACCATATGAATCGAATCATTAGCAAACGATTTTTCTCTGAGAACGTGGCTGAGCTGGTAGTAGAGGCTCCGCTTATTGCCCGTAGCCGCAGAGCCGGACACTTTGTTATCATCCGTGTGGACGCCCAGTCTGAGCGTGTGCCATTGACTATCGCCGGAGCGGATATAGAGCAGGGAACCATCACCTTGGTGGTACAGCAGATAGGTGTGTCTACCCGCAAACTGCTGGCGCTCAACCCCGGTGATATGATCCACGATGTGGTGGGGCCACTGGGTAAAGCTACACGCATAGAGAACTACGGTACAGTAGTCTGTGCCTGCGGTGGTGTGGGTGCTGCTCCGATGCTACCTATCGCAGAGGCGCTCAAAAAAGCCGGCAACCGCGTTATTACCGTCCTTGCAGCACGCAACAAGGACCTGATCATCTTGCGTGAACAACTCTCCGAGTGGTCGGACGAGGTGATCATTATGACCGACGATGGCTCAATGGGCCAACAAGGCGTGGTCACAGTTGGTGTAGAGCAAGTCATCCAACGCGAGAAAGTGGACAAGTGTGTCACTATCGGTCCGGCTATCATGATGAAGTTTGTGGCGCTGACCACGGCTAAGTATAACATCCCTACAGAGGCCAGCCTTAATACCATCATGGTGGATGGAACAGGTATGTGCGGCGCATGCCGTGTCACCGTCGGCGGCAAGACCAAGTTTGTCTGTGTCGATGGTCCTGAGTTTGATGCCCACGGCGTAGATTGGGACGAGATGCTCAGCCGTATGCGTTCCTATAAGGCCGAAGAGACCGAAGCACTCGAAGCATATAATGCGCACGGTATTGATCAAAATCAGACTAACGAGACACTAACGACAGACCAACGAAACGAGGGCTTGTCGGAGGTTTCGGCATCCCCGATACACGTTGAACCATTTGAGGGCAAACCTAAAGATCGCGTCGCTATTCCACGTGTACAGATGCCGGAGTTGCGTCCCGAGGTGCGCATCAAATCCTTGCATGAGGAGGTGAATCAGGGACTGAGCTTCGAGCAAGCTATCACTGAGTCTCACCGTTGTCTCAACTGTAAGAACCCGACTTGTGTGCAAGGCTGTCCGGTCAATATCAACATCCCGGGCTTTATCAAGACACTGGAGACAGGAGATGTGCTCGGCGCAGCCGAAGTGATCAAACAGAGTTCGTCGCTGCCTGCTGTATGCGGTCGTGTGTGCCCGCAGGAGAAACAGTGTGAGAGCCAGTGTATCCACCTCAAGATGGGTAAGCCGGCTGTTGCGATTGGCTATCTCGAGCGCTTCTGTGCCGACTATGCAAATAGTCAAATCACAAATCACAAATCACAAATCACAAATCCAACGAATGCAACGAAGATTGCAGTCGTTGGTTCCGGTCCTGCCGGTTTGACGTTTGCCGGTGATATGGCTAAGTTCGGCTATGAGGTACATGTCTTTGAAGCACTGCACGAGATAGGTGGTGTGCTCAAATACGGTATTCCTGAGTTCCGTCTGCCTAACCGCATCGTAGATATCGAGATCGATGGCTTGCGTGCGTTGGGCGTACAGTTTCATACCGATACGATCATTGGTAAGACTGTCTCGGTTAAAGAACTCGAGGAGCAGGGCTTTCAAGGTATTTTTGTGGGTTCGGGAGCCGGTCTGCCGCGCTTTATGAACATACCCGGTGAGAACCTCAACGGTGTGATGTCCTCCAACGAGTATCTGACCCGTGTTAACCTTATGGACGCTTCCAATCCGGCTACTGATACGCCGCTGCTCTATGGCAAGAACGTAGCTATCATCGGTGGTGGTAACACCGCTATGGATGCTGTACGTACTGCTAAGCGTCTTGGTGCTGAGCGCGCGATGATCATCTATCGCCGTAGCGAAGAGGAGATGCCGGCACGTGTAGAAGAGGTGCACCATGCCAAACAAGAAGGTATCGAGTTCCTCACTCTCCACAATCCTATTGAATATCACGCAGACGCGAACGGGCGCGTGTGTGAGGCTGTGCTGCAAGTCATGGAGCTGGGCGAACCCGATGAGTCGGGCCGCCGTAGTCCGGTGCCTGTAGAGGGCAAGACAGTCACTATACCGGTTGATCTGGTGATTGTGGCGGTGGGTGTGAGTCCCAATCCGCTGATTCCGTCCAGTGTAGAAGGACTGGAGATTGGTCGTAAGGGCACTATCGTGGTTAACGATGCGATGCAATCGGCCATACCGACCATCTTCGCCGGAGGCGATATAGTCCGTGGTGGAGCAACGGTGATCTTGGCTATGTCAGACGGCCGTAAGGCAGCCGCGGCGATGCACCAATATCTAACCAAATAATCAAAAAAAAGTGTCCTTAGGGGCACTTTTTTTCGTAATGTTACGAAACTATGCGGGGGGGGATGAGTAGGGGAGACTAATATATTTATATATTATGGTTTGGTAGTACGCTGCGGCTCGAACAAGCAATGAAACTTTTGTTGGATATGTTTGTGTATTTCAAAAAATCACACTATCTTTGCAACTGATTACCATAAAAACAACATAATTATGAAAAAGTTATTCTCAGTTTTAATGATCAGTATGAGTCTGATGTACGCCAGTGCTACCAATGTGACTTATACCGCCGACAACACGTCTATCTTCCCGAATCCGGAGCGTGGTTTCACAGAGGAGTTAGGTGGAGAAACGATGTTGACCAACTCCAACAACCATGTTATTCAGCCGGAAGCGGATTGGTACTTCGAATCCAGCGGAGACCGTGCGAGTCAGTCGCTGGTGGTTGTGATCTATTACTTGGGAAACTATCGTTCCCAAGACCTCTCGTCGCAGATCCTGCAGGGCTTCGACGAAGACATGCAGATCTTGCGTGACAAGGGCTTCAAGTGCGTCTTGCGCTTTGCCTACGATTGGAACAGCAACAACGATGCAACTGTTGCATGGACCAAGCGGCATATCGAGCAGTTGAAACCGCACTTGGCAGCCAATGCCGATGTGATCTACGTGTTACAGACGGGTTTTGTCGGGCAATGGGGTGAGTGGTATTACTCCTCGCATCACGGCAACGAGACCCAGAGCTTGACGGCTAACCGTCGTCAGATTCTGGAAGCGATGATTGATGCGTGTCCTTCGGACCGTTTCCTGTTGGTTCGCTATCCGATGATCAAGACGCAGTATCTTGGAGACGAAATCGCGCTTACGTCATCGCAGGCTTTCACAACGGCTACCCGTGCACGCATCGGTCATCATAACGATGCCTTTCTCAATTCCTACGGTAATGACGGCACGTATGCCAGCACCAATAAAAGCGATGATCCTGCCGTAAGACAATATATCGCTGATGAAACACTATATTTGCCTAACGGCGGTGAGACCAACGTGGAGAGTAGTTCTAAAGCCAATAGCGTCTATACCCAGGCGGAGAGTGAGATGAGTACCTATCACTGGTCGTTCTGCGGTTCAACGTATGCAGAAGCCGTGACGAATAAATGGCGCAGCAGCGGTATCTATGATAACTTGGATCGTAAGATGGGTTACCGTTACCAACTGGTGAGCGGCAGTTTCAGTGACCAGGTAGCACCGGGCGGTAAGCTGTCCGTCAACCTGCAGATTCGCAACACGGGTTATGCGCCTTTGTATAACGAGCGCCACGCGTATATCGTACTCAAGAACGGCAATCAAGTCTATTCCTTGCAACTCAACTCCGACCCCCGTCGGTGGTTGCCTAACGATGCGGTGACGACGATCAATGAGCAGTTGACCATTCCGTCCAATATACCGGCAGGCACCTACCAGCTCTACCTGCATATGCCGGACAAGTACGCCACGTTGGCTTCCAATCCGAAGTTCGCCATCCGTTTTGCTAACCAAGGCAACCTGTGGGATTCGTCCACGGGTATGAACAAACTGAATGCTTCGGTCGTTGTCTCCGGCAGCGCCGTCACTCCTGATCCTGACCCAGATCCAGATCCAGACCCGGATCCCGATCCTCAACCGACTACCGGCAGTTCCGTTATCTTCCATTGGCAGAACAATACGACGACCGTGCCTACGGAGGGAACCGTTCTGACAACCAATGCCGGTACGCTGACCTGCCATAAGACGGATGCTGCCAAGAACTTCACCGTGGAGAGTGCCGCTTATACTTCGGCCGTGCCGGATGATATGAAAGCGACCAACGGTAAAGGTATTAAGTTTGGTGCCAACGCACTGTATTACACCATCGAGCCGATAGCAGAAGCAGGCGGCTTCAAGACCGGCGATACCATCTATATCTGTGCCTACAACACGTTCAAAGCCTCTACGGCAGATTCGCACTCCGGTGATGTGGCAAGCAGTATGGTAGGAGGTGCAGACAAGGGCAATTATGCTGTTACGTATGCTGTGATAGGCGAAGGCGTCTCCAGTGCTTCCTTGAACATCGAGCGTGCCGTAAGCAGCGGTTCCGGTCTGACGGCTATCAAAGTTGTGCGCCCCGGTTCATCGCAAGGCGGTCAGGTGGATCCCGATCCGGACCCGGATCCCGATCCTCAACCGCAAGAGGGAACTGTCCAATTGCCTGCTACGCTCAACAAAGCTAATGTGACAGCTTATAGCAGCGACATGACCTGGTATAACACCGACTACTTTGATTTTGGTCCGACCGATGCAACTAATACCGATCGCTGGGCAGAATGGACCGTCTATCTCAAATACCCGAAGGCGTATGATGTATCGGAGGTTAGTTACTGTACGAATGGTCACACGTTCTCGTTGAAACTGATGGATGGTACGACCGAAGTGGCATCATACACTACTACGGATGATCATTGGGGAGCCGGCGACCAGAGCTATACACAAAGCACCAAATGGGACTTGAGTGCTGTTCCGGCAGGTACTTATACCTTGCGCATTCAAAATGCCACCGAATGGGGACAACCTAAGATGAAATCCATCACGCTGTCTGCCGATGTGCCGACGGGCATGGAGGATGTACAAAGTGACGATGTACAATGTACAAAGGTCATTCGTAACGGTCTATTGTTCATCATCCGTGACGGCAAGGCGTATACTGTGACCGGCACAGAAGTGCGTTAAAAAACCGCTACACTGTCAGATAAAAAGTGCTCTTCGGGGCACTTTTTTTTGTGTTTTTCATCTTTTTTCTTTCTACATTCGACTAAAATATTTGCATATTTCAAAAAAAAGCAGTACCTTTGCACTCACTATGAGAAAGGCAGTTTGCTATCTATGGGATAATTATAAGTCCGAGATCTTTTTTGGACTTATAATGTCCGTCTTGCTCATTGCCAGCACGTTCCTCTCGCGGTTGATTCCGGAGGAGTTCTTTGACTCTTTCCTCAACCCTGCACTCAGTTTTGCTTTCGGCATCGTCTGTGTCTTCGGTGCCACGCTGTGCCTCAAGCATCTGGAGCATAACCGCATCCGTAAAACCTGGGCCATCATCCTGCTCCTTTGGGGGTTCTGGGAATTTGTGATGGTGGCGTTGTTTAAGACCGCCTATAATCCTTTCCAGGTCGGCAATGAACTCATGGAGAGCGTCCCGATGCAGATAGCCTGTGTGTTTGCATGGATGCTGCTTATCTACCCCAGTATATCCATCCGCCCGGGTAGGTTCAATTGGGGACGTAGTGCGCTGTCTTTGTTGCCGCTGGCGGTGCTCGGAGTGATCGACTATCTGCTGCCTGTAGACTTGCGTATCCTTATCGCCTTGTATCCGATTTGGTTGATGACAGTCGTTGCTAAGAACATACGCAAGTACCGCCAATGGTGTGAGGAGAACTTCTCCACCTTGGACGATATAGACGCGCAGTGGATTGTGCGGTATTTGGTCATGGTTGTGCTTTCCGGCTTGGTGTTCTATTACCTCTGTCTAAGCGACGATCCGGCGCGTGCCTTCACCCAACAATGGTACCTCATGTTCGTCATGAGTTATACTACGGAACAAGTGCTCTATCGTCCCGATCCCTGGGAACGCCTGCGTAGTACGGTGGTGGAGGATGAGAAGGAAGAACCGAATTCTGCCAATGCTGCGTACCGTGAGATCTTGGATGCATGGCTCGAAAAGGAGAAACCCTATCGTAATCCCGATTTTCAGTTGCAGGACTTGCGTCAAGTGCTGCCAATGAACCGAACCTATCTCAGCCAATTCATCAATGCCGAATACGGTTGCTCGTTCTACCATTGGGTGAACGGTCTGCGGGTTGCAGAAGCGAAACGATTAATAGCCGAACATCCGGATATGACTTTGGAAGAAGTATCCAAACATTGCGGCTTCTCTTCCCGCCGTTTGTTCACGCAGATCTTCGCCCGTGAGACAGAGGTGACACCCAGAGAGTGGAGCAAAAAAGGGCAGTAATTTTGTAAGTTTTTTGATGATTGTGATCATGAAAGGTGATAAAAACACACTATCTACGATTCGTAAATTCCTTGTAGAATACAAAGAAGAGTACTCGTTTGGGTTGGTACTGCTTGCACTGGTTGTGTTGAGTTATGGGCTTGCGCCGCTTATCCCGCACAAACTGTTTTACGAGATCATTTCTCCCATACAGAACACCGCCATCATTACGGTGACGCTGCTTAGTACTTGGGCGATGATACGTCATTTGGATGGCATCCGCGTGCGGTATGTACAAGCATGGATTATGGGTACGATTTCGGCCATAATGTTTGCAGGTTTCAGTTATCATATGTTCGTTAACGCCGAATTGCTGCCGGCAGAGGGCACTTTTGCTTTTGAGTGCTGGGAGATGGTGGGCGGTGATCTGCTCGCGTGGCTTATACTCGCTTATCCGTCTGAACTGATGCGTCCCGGATGGTTGACGATGAAGAACAGTCTGAAACGTATTCTGCCGGTGGTCGTGCTCGGAGCTATTGACATGCTGGTTCCTTGGGACCTGAGGTGGCTCTTGGCGCTTGTTCCGGTGGTATGGGTGGCGCTGTTGTTCAGGCACGTGCATTACTACCGTCGATACGCCGAGGAGAACTACGGCTCGGTGGAGCAAACCGATGAGCGATGGATCATTCGCTACCTGACGATGGTGTTGGTATTAGGCATATCGTATACCTATATTTGTTTCTCCAACGAACCCACGCGATTTTTTACCCAACAATGGCTGATGTTCTTCGTCATCATCTATACCAATGACCAGATCATCTTCCATTCCAAACCTTGGATAGAAAATGCAGAAGAAGAAGAAGAAGAAGAGGCGACAACCGAATCCAATGCGGGTTACCGTGCGAAGTTAGAGCTGTGGATGAAGACGGACAAACCGTATCTGAATCCGGAGTTCCGTTTGCTGGATTTGCGCCAAGTGCTGCCGCTCAACCGAACCTACTTGAGCCAACTCATCAATGCCGAGTATGGCTGCAATTTCTACCAGTTCGTCACCAACTACCGCATCGAAGAAGCGAAGCGCCTCATGACCGAGCATCCGGAGATGACGATGGAGGATGTTGCTATTCAAAGTGGTTTTTCCTCCACCCGCACGTTCTATCGCGCTTTCGACCGCGAGGTGGAGATGACTCCTAAGGAATGGATGAACCATAGGACAATTCGTACAATTAGGGACAATTCGTAAAAATACAGCCCGTCTTTCAGGACAGTTCGTAAAAAATAGCCTTTTCAGGGTGACACTCCGTTAAAAAGTACCCGCACGTGTTGTACATGTGCGGGTACTTTTGTATCTTTGCATGATTTTTTGTGTAATCGTTTAGCTTGCATAAAAGCAAATAGTATATTAATATTATATATTATATAGGATTATGTGTAAAAAAAACTATCAAATGCCAAAAACGGAAGTTGTTCGAATGAAAATGGAAAAACAGCTATTAGCAGGAAGTCAGAGTTACCCCTCTGGTGCGCCTGTCAATGCACAACGTAACGGGTATGGGGATGAAAACATTATTGATTGGTAAAATGGAGGAAGAAAAAATGAGAAAGAAAGTATTATTCCTTTGTACATTGTACATCGCTTCCTTGTCACTTATCTTGACTGGTTGCAAAAACGACGAACCGGATCAACCCGCAAAAGTACAGACGTATCACGTCACTCTCCAAGCCGGAAAGGGTGACGCGAACCAACAGAATGGTCCACGCAAAGCGCTTGGACTGGACGGTACAACGCTGACTGCCAGTTGGGAAACAGGTGAGAAAGTAAGTGTACGCAACCTGACGAAGAATGCAGACCTGGATGGCTATCTGGTGGCAGATTCGGCTGGAGTGCAAACTACTATCTCCGGCGATCTGACAGGAACTATCAACGCAGGCGATGTGTTGGAGCTCACATTCCTGTCACCGGCCTATACCTCTCAGGAAGGAACCTTGGATTATATAGCCTCGCATTGCGATTATGCTGTGGCTACCATTCATGTGGAAAGTGTTACATGGGGAAGTATCACCTTCCAAGAGCATATCGCCGACTTTGAGAACCGACAGGCCATTGTGAAGTTCACGCTGATGAACGAAGCCAAAGACGCAGCGCTCAATGCCAGCAAACTGGAGGTAGAGGTAGACGGTACAACCTATACCGTCACCCCTGCTTCTGCAACCAGCGAACTCTTCGTGGCAATCCCCGGTTTCACCAACCAAACGGTCAAGCTGACCGCAACTGTTGGTTCTGATACCTATACCTTCACCTCTCCTACCATCTCTTTCGAGGATGGCAAGTACTATTCCATCACCGTTGGTCTATCCCAAGCAGCAAACGTGCATGGTTTCTCCATCAGCCCAACCAAGCAAATCGAGTTCGCACATGGTAACTTGCAGTACCAACCGTCCACCGGGACATGGCGCATCGCAAGAGAGCAATATGACTTTGTAGGTTATGAGAATGCTTTTTATTCGAACGGTAGCGCTGCTCCGGATCCTTCTACAAATCTTGGCACGGTATACGAGAATAGCGTGAAGTGCGATAACTTGACAGATGATGGAGAAAAAATTATAATGGTAGATGGTTCATATACCGGTTGGATTGATTTATTTGGTTGGAATACATGGAATAAACCTCTCAATCACAGTGCATATAGAAGAGATTATGCCAGCGCACAAACCGATTTTGTAGATTGGGGACACAATCCTATTTATGACCCAAAGGCGGACACAACCTATTCTGCCGACACGTGGCGTACTTTGTCGTTGAAAGAGTATCAACATCTGCTCTTCCTTCGTCCCAATGCCAGTAAGTTAGTTGGCACGGCATCGATAGATGACCATCCTAACGGACCTATTAAGGGTATCATTATACTACCGGATGATTGGGATTTTTCTAACGGATTGAGTTTCAGGGGTGTAAATCAGACGCATTCGTACACATCAGGATGGCAATACACATATAAGGAGTGGAGGCCCCATAATAACGTGGATGCTGCATACTTTGCTTCGGATGATTATGTGTTTAATCAGAACCATTATACGCTTGATGATTGGAGTAAATTAGAAGCGGCAGGCGCTGTGTTCTTGCCTGCCGCAGGAGAACGAGTTATATATTCACATTCTGAAGGCGGACTCTCTGAAGACCAAGGAGGAGAATATATATATGATGCTATATATGTCTTTTATTTAGGACAAAAAGTCGCTTATTGGACATCTACGCGTATTGGTGAAGATGGTGTAGACTACTTAAAAAATGCATATATATTGGTATGCACAGTAGATAATGATTTCATATCTGCCGGAAATGCGACAATGACATTGATTAACGGCCAGTCCGTTCGTCTTGTACGTGATCTAGAATAAAGTGGTCCCCTAGTCATACCTAGTACTACCTAGTTAAAGAAAAAACGCATCTTCGGGTGCGTTTTTTTGTGCAAATCCTTGCGTATATCAAAAAAAATCAAACAAATATTTCGAAGCACATAAAAGGACAGATTTCTGCGACCAATTAACACTCCTATTTGGTTGGTTTATAGATCCTAACGCACTAGGGAAAAGAATGAGAAAAAAATCGAAAAAGTGACGTCACGTGACGTCCTTTTTTTTATGCGTCCTTGAAAAAGGACGTTTTTCATAGTATCTTTGTCGTCGGAAACGGTGATCAACGACTTCTTAGCCGCAAGGGCACGATTGTTTCACTTCGTTGGTTCACGTCATGATTATTGTTAAACAAAAAACTTAATTATTATGATTCAAAACTTAAATTCTTCGGAGGAGCAGGCTAACCTCCACATCGTCCAAAACATGGATGTAAACAACCTGCCTGAACTAATGCAATCCGTCCTCTCGCTTGCTCACACGCCTGCCGAGAAAGACATGTTATTAATGTCCGCACTTACCGCGTGCTCGGGCGTGCTCCCGAACCTTTATTTCAAGTACGGTGTCGGTGCCAAACGCTATTACCCGAACCTCCAGCTCTTCATCGTCGGCTCTGCCGCTTGCGGAAAGGGTATCGCCAACCTTGCTCTCGAACTCGTCAAACCTATTCATGAGAAGATGCCGCTCATCATCCCGGGCGATGCTACGTACCCGGCTTTCTATCAGACGCTCGCCAAACAGAAAGGCCGCGGCTATATCCATGAGTCCGAAGGTTCGGTCATCACCGACATCTGGCGTTCGTCCACCGCTAACTACAACACCGCGCTCCGTAAAGCGGCTGAGCACGAGACTATCTCCCGTGCCCGCTGCAAAGAAGCGTCTGTCATCGAGAACCCCCAACTCTCGATGGTTCTCACCGGTACCTTCAGCCAGTACCACGCCCTCGTGCCCTCTATCGAAAACGGTTACTTCTCTCGCTTGCTCACCCTTATCGTCGATGAACACCAAGCCTTCAACAGTCAGTATGTACAACCCTCCGAGAACTCCGGCGATGTCATCAAAGCAGCAGCCGAACAACTCTATCACCTTTACGAGAAACTGCTTTTTGCCAAACCTCGTGAGTTCTGCCTCACGCCCGACCAGCGCACCCGTCTCGGCCATCACCTCGAGACCGCCTATCCGACACTCATCCGAATGCTCGGCGAAGACTTCCACTCTGTTGTACTGCGTATGGCTGTCCACATCGAGCGCATAGCGATGATACTATCGGCTCTTCGATTGACCGAAGAGCCATGTATGATTTCAAATTTCAAATTTATGATTGAATGCGCGGACGCGGATTATCAGACGGCGGAGATGATCGGGAATAAGCTGATACTGCATATGGCGCAGGCGTATCAGTTGGTAAAAGGAACAGAGAAGATAGAGGCACCGAAAGTGAAGCCGCTGGATCAGAAACAGATACTGCTGAGTTTGTTGCCGGAGGAGTTTGAGAGTAAGATGCTTGTAGATGAAGCACAATTACAAGGAATAAGTCGTCGAACAGCTTTCAATTGGAGCGAAGAATGGCAAGAACATGGTGTGATATTAAAAATCAGACATGGAGTATTCAAGAAACAACTTGCTGTTGTATAGGCTCCGGGTAGGGAATAGGTACGGCAATGACTAACTAATAGTTAACTTATCATCAACCTATCTCTAACGTTTTTAACGTTCTATGAACGTTATTGTTAGTCAAAAACGACCCAAAATGATCAAAAAAAACAAAAACTTTTAATTAAAAAATCGCTTTGCACTATTTGCACTATTTGCACTTTGATGGTCGAAAGTGCAGAAAGTGCAGAAAGTGCAATGCAAAAATTTATAAGCTATGGCAAGATTTACCACAGAAGCCGGAATCGATGGATTAACCGGCCAGTTTTCAAAACACTCGCGTCTGGTGATGCGACAGAAAGAATGGCATTATCCGGATGGACGTGTCTTCGGATGCGGTCCGAAGGAAGTGTATGCGTATGAGAAACGGGACTACAAACGCGATCCGCGAACGCCTGCCGAACAGGCTCAGTACGAACGCTGGAAAGCCGTTTGTCAGGAGGTATCGCGCATCGCGAAAGATCCGAACCATCCGCGCTACGTTTCTCGCCACGCCGCCCAACTCCGCGGCAAGCCCGATCCCGTCCTCGGCAAGAAACGTATCTGCCAGTTCGGCAACTTCGTAAGGGCAGTATTGATTCATGAACAATAGAAAAAGAGCGCTTCGGCGCTTTTTTTTGTGCCAAATCCTTGCATATATGGAAAAAAAGCAAACAAATATTTGTTGTAACTTCGAGGGCACCGACACGCTGCGCGTCCCACCTCGAAATTACGTTCGCACGTTTGTGCGAATAACAAGTCTTTCCCGCAAAAACTTTAAATAAATTTAACTTTTTACGTCAAATCCTTGTATATTCCAAATATTTGTTGTACCTTTGCAGCGGATTTTAAAGAAATATCGGAAGTAGTACTTCGGATTTTTATGAAATATCGGGAGTAGAACTGCGGATTTTTATTGCAAAACATATAATATGATTAATCGTATTTGTCAGTTAAACAACGAGTTAGATGGAAGCGTATTCCTGTTCGGTGCGCGTCAGACAGGCAAAAGTACGTTCCTTGAGGCGCAGTTTTCTGATGCCGTGTATATCGACTTGTTGGATGCCAAGTTGCGACGTCGTTTTAGCGCGAAGCATGAATTGCTGTATGAGATGCTGCAAGATAAGCCGGAAGGCAGTATTGTGGTGATAGATGAGATACCATTTGTGCCGGAGTTATTGAATGAGGTACATCGTCTTATCCAGAAGAAAGGATTGCGGTTTGTGTTATGCGGAAGTAGTGCACGCAAGCTCAAACGAAAGGGGCATAATACCTTAGGAGGGAGAGCTCTTCCATGTTATTTCTATCCTTTTGTCAGTGCCGAGATCGCGGACTTGGATTTGGACAAGGCCTTGTTGTATGGTCTATTGCCGCCTCATTATTTGGCAAAGAAGCCGGAACGACTTTTGGACGGATATATTGACGTCTATCTGCGCGAAGAGATCAAAGAGGAGTCGCTGGTGCGCAATTTAGACGCTTTCGAGCGATTTATGGAAGTGGCGGCCACCTGCGACGGAGACATCGTGAACTACGAAAAAATCGCCAATGATTGTCAAGTCTCAGCCAAGACAGTGAAGGAATACTTTTCTATTTTAGCAGATACATTAATCGGCTACACTATTCCTGCCTATACGAAGGTCGTAAAACGCAAGGTGGTACAAGCACCGAAGTTCTATTACTTCGACGTGGGAGTCTATAACCATCTGCTAAACCGTACATCTTTGGCTCCCGGTACATCGGAATACGGACATTGCTTTGAGCACTTCGTGATACAAGAACTGATAGCGTATATAGGTTATTCGCATAACCGCAAAAAACTGAGTTATTGGCATACCTATAATGGAAAAGAAGTAGATGCCGTTATTGGAGATGCTGAAATCGGTATCGAGATCAAATCAACCGAAGAGGTGCAAAGCAAGCATATGAGTAATTTTAAAGAGTATGGTGAAGAGTTTCCGAGTAGTCGTTGTATCATCGTATCACGCGACCCTATCACACGCCGCGTAGGCAATGTGGAGGTGATCTATCTCTTCGACTTCCTACGTATGCTTTGGAGTGGCGAATTATTTTAAACTCTAAATCGATGACACGTACAATCTGAAAGCCAAAAAGCGCATCTTCGGGTGCGTTTTTTTTATTTATGTGTAAAAATTGACACCCTAAGGGCAGTTTGCGTAAAAAAATGACCTAAAAAGGGTAGTTTGCGTAAATTTTTGCATGTGCGTATTGCGTACGTGCATTATTATTTATAATTTTGCGCGAATTTTGAACATGGCAAAATCAAATGAACAATAATATTAACTAAAATAATCTAAGTTATGAGAAAAAAGATTTTCAAACATTTTCTAATCGTTGCGTTGGCGATGTTCGGCGTGACGAATGCCTGGGCGGACACCAAGACGTTCACCAGCTTTAGTGAGGGCCAAAATACACAAAGTCCGGTTACTGTGCATTGCTCTTCTGTTTCTTCTAACAGAGCTAAGCTGTGTAGTTATGGGGATATATCAATTATCGTATCGGCGGGGTATACTATTACCGAAGTTAAATTTAGAGTTTATGGTGCCTACAGTACGAACGCTATCAAAGTTAATAATGGAAAGCTAAGTAACACCAACCCTACTGCGAATACCACCGTTACCGTCAGCAATGTCAACTACACGCAAACTACCTTGCAATCCAAACAAGGTGACTACTCTATCGACCAGATACAGGTTACTTACACGGGTGCGACGTACACCGTAAATTTCGACAAGCAGAGCGGTTCAGGCGGCTCAAATTCCGTCACCGCTACCTACGGTTCGGCAATGCCAAGTATGACAAAGCCGTCACGTACAGGTTATACCTTCGGCGGATATTACACCGGTACGAACGGCAGCGGTACCCAGTATTACAATGCCAATGGTGGCAGTGCTAAAAACTGGGACCAGACAAGCAATAAGACCCTCTATGCCAAGTGGACAATCAATCCAGCTTCGGTGACGACTGCTCCGACAGCTAAGACCGGTCTTACTTATAACGGTTCCGCGAAAGCATTGGTCAACGCCGGTGCAGCTTTGAATGGTACGATGAATTATAGAATAGGTACTTCAGGTAGTTGGAGCACCTCTATTCCTACAGCTACCAATGCCGGCTCTTATACCGTTCAATACTATGCACAAGGAACCGGTGGCGCTTCAAATAGTGGAACAGGAAGTGTACAAGTTACAATCGCCAAAGCCAATCCTACAGTTACCGCTCCGACGGCTAAATCAGGATTGAAATACACCGGTTCGGCACAAGCATTGGTCAATGCCGGTTCAACTACCGGTGGTACGATGCAATATAAGGTAGGCAGCGGTTCGTGGGGCACATCTATTCCTACCGGAACGGACGTGGGCACCTATACCGTGTATTATCAAGTAGTAGGTAACGACAATTATAACGGTAACAACGGTTCCAACTTCCAAGTGACCATCGCCCAGAGTGATCAGCAGAAAGCGGATGCCGTTATCGCTCAGATTAACGCTATCGGTTCGCCGATTACTGCAGCAAGCCAGAGTGCTATCACTTCCGCTCGTACGGCATATAATGCGCTAACCGCAGAACAGAAAGCACTGGTTACCAACTACACCACCCTGACCAATGCCGAAGCTGCACTCGCAGTAGTCAATCAGATTGCGGCCATCGGTTCGCCGATTACCGCAGCCAGCCAAACGGCTATCGATGCCGCTCATAACGCTTACGAAGCGCTGAGTAACGATCAGAAAGCATTGGTAGGTAACTTAAGCGCACTGACCGATGCCGAAGCTGCACTCGCAGTAGTCAATCAGATTGCTGCCATCGGAGAGGTAACTTTAAGTAGCGGTTCTACTATTGCTAACGTCCGTACAGCTTACAACGCGCTGACCGGCGACCAGCAAGCATTGGTGGGTAACTATAGCACACTGACCGATGCGGAAGCCGCTTACAATACATTAGTGACTGATCACGCGGCTGCTGATGCAGTGATTGATAAGATTAATGCCATCAGTTCGCCGATTACCGCAGCCGACCAAACGGCTATCGAAGATGCACGTGCGGCCGGCTTACAACGCGCTGACCGATACGCAAAAGGGTTATGTAACCAACTATAGCGAATTGACTGATGCCGAAGATGCACTCGCAGTAGTAAATCTCATCAATGCTATCGACGACCCGGTTGTTTATACCAACGAGTGCCATCAGGAAATACTGGACGCACGTGCGGCGTATAACAACTTGACACAGGCTCAAAAAGATCTCGTAGATGCAACCACGCTTCAAAAGCTTACTGATGCCGAGGCTGATTATGACGCATCAGAGGCTGATCACAATGCGGCTAATGCTGTAATCGCTCTGATCAACGCTATTGACGACCCGGTTGCATATACAGACGCATGCCACCAAGAAATACTGGATGCACGTGAGGCTTATAACAACTTGACGCAGGCTCAGAAAGATCTCATCGATGCAAGTACACTTCAGAAGCTTACCGATGCCGAAGATGCATATGCTTCATTGAATGTCGATATCACAGCCAAACTGGATCCGGTGAACGATGATGTTTACTACAGCACATTCTATGACGGTTCGCGTCAGCTGGAGCTGCCGGCTAATGTAGAGGCATATACGGCTACCGTAAGCGGTGACAAGATGCTGCTCAAGAAAGTGGCTGTTCCGGGCGATATCCTGCCTGCAGCAACGGCTGTGGTTCTCAGAGCATCGCAGGCTGACTTCACCCTCACCCCGAGTGCAGCAAGTCCGGTTTCTGTAGAGAACAACGCTTTGCGCGGTACCGATGTGAATATGGGCGTTCCATCCGATCATTGCTACGTATTGAGTGGCGCAGACGGATTCGTTGGTTTCTATCCGTTGTCAGCTCCGTATACACTCACGGCACACAAGGCATATATCGACCTCGACAACCTGCCCGGTGGTGCTAATAACGCTCCGCGTCGTCTGCGTTTTGTCTTCAACCAAGAGCAGGTGGCAACAGGCATAGAGGATGTACAAGGTGACAATGTACAAAGTACCAAGGTACTTGAGAATGGTCAACTCATCATCATCAAGAATGGCGTACGCTACAATGTACAAGGCCAGATTGTAAAATGATTAAATGGAGGAAACAACTATGACAAAGAAACTTTATAATCAACCCGAAGTGCAAGTAGCACATATCGTTTTGGAATCTATGATTTTGGCCGGAAGTGCCAATATAACCATAGATCAAGGTTCTACAATCAACCCAGAACAGTGGTGATTACGGTTACCGGTTATCGGTTACCGGTTATAGAAAAAACGCATCTTCGGGTGCGTTTTTCTATGCGCAGAATAATTGTATAACTGCTAATATTTTAGCACTTATAGCAAAAAAATGCACTAACTGCTAATATTTTATCACTTAAATTTGCATATGTCAAAAAAAAGTTGTACCTTTGCAGCGGATTTTAACGTATGTAGTATGATAGACGCTTTTGAAACCCCTTTATCTGTGGCTCAGGCAGTAGCAAGTCGCGTAAAACAGCGCCGGTTGGCGTTACGACTCACCCAAGTAGAATTGGCGCAGAAGGCAGGGATACCGTTGGCTACGTATCGGCTTTTCGAAACAAAAGGTCAGATAGCCTTTTCCGGTTTGCTGCAA